>JAAOED010000001.1 GCA_016466735.1 Weissella confusa
GCCAGGATCAAACTCTCAATTTGAAGTTTGAGTATAACTCAATTTTTGTTGTTTAACAGAAGTTAAACGAATTTACTAGCGAATTGACTTCGCAAATGTTTTTGCATCAAGCTTAGCTTGATGACCCTACACATTTGTTTCATCGAAACGATATTCAGTTTTCAATGACCTACGTCGTTGCCTCATCAGACAACTCATATATCATAACAACCTTTCAAGCGAATGTCAACAACTTCTTTCAAAGAAGTTTGAATATCAATTAGCTATTCAAGTTAAATATGTTTTGCTGTTTCCCTGAAACAACTTAATCTATATTACATATGTTTATGCGATTCGTCAACACTTTCTTCAAACTTTGTTCATATAAAATAAAAACCGCAGTCAGAAACCCATTCTGACTGCGGTTTTACGTGATTTTAAATATGCAATTCATCAAAGAATGACGTAGCATCCCCAATAATCTGTTGCACTCGATCCGGGGCTGGAATGCGTTCCAAGTTAATTGCCAACACTGGAACGCCCGCCTTTGCGTACTGTAACAACCCAGCGAATGGGTAAACCACAAAGCTAGTGCCAACAATGACAATTAAGTCTGCCTGGTTAACCCACATGGCTGCTTCTTCCACATTAAATGGAATTTCGCCATACAACGTAATACCAGGTCGCAACAATGCCCCATCGGCTCGGCGCATATTCGCCATGTACTCAGCCAACGTTGCTTTCTTGCCATCAGTTACCGCATAAATATCATAAAGCGATCCATGAAATTCAATTGTCGCTTCACTTCCTGCCTTCTTATGAAGACCATCGACATTTTGCGTAATAATCTTGGCGCGACCTTGTTTAGTTAGCGCCGCCATTTTCTCGTGAATCACATTTGGCTTGGCCTCTGGAAAATACATATTGTCCATCATGAACTGATACATCTTCTCAGGTTCGTTAGCCAATGCATCCGTACTTAATAAGTATTCTGGACGCTCAACTACACCACTATCGTCATAGATGCCACCTTTTGAGCGATAATCTGGGATACCCGACGCGGTTGAAACACCGGCACCCGTTAGAAATACAATTTGCTTTGCATTATCAAATAGGTTTTGAATTTCTGGATTAACACTCATTTTATGGCACTCCTATCTATATTAATTACTGACGTACAACGAAAGGTTGACCGATTTGTTCTAGCACTTCACGAACCGGTGTTTGATACAACGCCTTAAAGAACTCAGGTTGGTTCTCATCTGGTGCAGAAATAACAAAACTGTTCTGTCCTTCTGACTTGCTCAAACCAACATAGGCTGACTTTTCCGTGTTACGGTCTGTCATCTCTGTGTGCTTAATATCGAATACTTGAGCCAATGGCAAACGCAATTGGCGTTCTGATAGCACTGGCGTCAACGTTGCGAATTCAAGCGCCTTCAATTCAGGCAAGTTCCAAGCAATCATTTGCGCATCAAAGCCCTTAAAGGCTGCGATTACTGCACGGTGCACCGTGAATG
Organism: Weissella confusa; assembly: GCA_016466735.1. GTDB lineage: Bacteria > Bacillota > Bacilli > Lactobacillales > Lactobacillaceae > Weissella > Weissella fermenti. Next base: position 1,500 of record JAAOED010000001.1, read on the forward strand.
GATCCTTGATATCATCAACCTTCATCGTTGCAAAAATGTGGCCTGCAGCTTCCCATGCTTCTGGGAATGCATCTGCAAAGCTATCAGTGTAAATAGCCGTATCGATGTCAGTTGGCACAGCGTTCATGAAGACGCGCGCATCCAGCAACGTTAACAAACGTAGCGCTGCTTCTGAACGATCGTTGTTTGCTTCAGGCGTCAACGTTGACATAACCCCATTTGCAAATGCCTTTACAACTGCCGCTGTCACCAAACCATGCTTGGCTTGTTCCTTATAGGTAATGGCACGCAAGGCTGGTTGGTAAAGATACGTTGACATAACCATCAATTGATCCGTCATATTAATGTCTTCTGACTTCAATTGGAAATAAACTTGTGGGTAACCACTCAACGTCAACATCATGTTCAACAATTCTTGCGTTGCTGAGAAGTCAGGTGCAGTTGCATCCGTTACTTCAACCATCAAACGCGTCCCCAACATATCCGTTGAAACTTGGTCGTGGGTCAACTTCCCCGTTGCTTCACCTGAACCGCGAAGGACCACTGAACCTGGGTAAACTTGATTCACTTGGTTTAGGAGCTTAACTGTATCTTCTGAAAATTGCATAATAATCTCTTTCTTATTCTTTATTTACTTTGACGCAATGTCGCCAACGCTTCACGGGCAACCGTTTCGTTAAATCGGCCGAGTTGTTGTAAACGCGCTGTTAGTGCTGGCACTTCTTCGGTCGTGGCACCAACCTGCAACGCTAATGACTTAGCCTGCAAGGCCATGTGCCCAGCTTGAATACCGGTTGTGACAAGGGCGCGTAATGCTGACAAGTTTTGTGCCAGTCCAACTGCAGCAACAATGCTTGTAAGTTCATTAACCGTTGGATTATCCATCAACGCATGATTTAGCTTAACCGCTGGCACAATCCCAATTGACCCACCAACCACGCCAAGCATCAATGGTAATGTTGTTTCACCTAACAACATATCGTCTTGTACCGTCCAGCTGGTTAGGCCATGATATTGCCCATTGTTGGCCGCATAGGCATGCAGGGCAGCGTTAACTGCTCTTGTATCATTACCACTTGCCAATACAGCTGCTTCTATCCCGTTAAGCAAGCCTTTATTTGATGTCACTGCGCGGTAAGGTGACAATTGTTCAACATGACTTGCAGCTGCGATTCTGCGGGCCACTTCCGTACCAGCCATCCCCTGCTTCGTTGCCAATGCCTCCACCGGCACAGCCACACGCGCCTTAACTAGGGCCTCAGTCGCGTAATTTGACAAAATCGCCATCAAAACCTGATAACCAGCAACCGTCAATTCCTTAGCAACGGCCTCAGACATCGTATTAACAACATTCGCTCCCATAGCTGCCTTAGGATCAACCAACACATTCACAATAGCTGTTTGCTCATCTAAAACTTCTACGGTTAGCGCCTTAGCACCACCGCCACGCTTTGCCATTGAAGGATGCGCATCATTTGCAGCTTGTAACAATGCTTGGTTATGACTTGCCACGTATTCTTGCAACGCATCCACGCTTGCCACATCCGTCAAAATGACCTGACCACGTAGCAAGCGACTTTGAATCGTCGTTTTAACACCTTCACCAGCGCGCATCATTCGCGCACCATTACTTGCAGCCGCAATGACACTTGGTTCCTCAGTACTCATTGGCACTGTTACTAATCGTCCATCAACTGGCAAATCTGGTAACAAGCCAGTCGGCACCCCAAAGTTATAAAGATAATTTTCAACCTGTTGTTCACCAACTGCATCGTACTGCGCTTCAATTAATGCTACTTGCTCAGCAGTCAATTGCTTATTTTCAATCGTTTTGTCTAGTCGTTCTCGCCAAGACAACTTATAAAAGCCGTGCCAATCCGCCATTATCTAAACGTTCCTTTTCTAATATCTCTTATAGTTTAACAGTTATTTTCCTTGTTTAAAGTAAAAAACGGTTTTGGCGTCGTCACCAAAACCGTTTCCATTATTCTTCAATCGTTTGTACGCGGTACTTCACCACGTTTTGCTCATCTACCGTCGCAAACAAGCGTTGGGTTTGTTCTGCATCGAAGAATCCCAAATCAACTGCCGGAATACCATCAATTTCAGCAGTTCCTTGCACAGCTCGACTCATAACATCATGCAAAACCTTCCATGATTGCTCAAGCTCTTCCTTCTTCTTCACGGCAGCCTTCAACGTGTAACCTTCATCCAAGAAATTCTTGATTGTGGCTACCGCGACATATGTTTTGTAGTTATAAACACGCGCATCTTGCTCTCCATCACGACTAAGCGATGAGATAATGCCCTTGCTCTCCCAGTAGCGAAGTTGACGAGTCGAAACACCTGTCATCGTTGCCAACTCACCAATGCGAAACTGGAATACTTCAGACTTCAAAAAGTTCTTATGAAATTGTTGCTTTGATACAAACGTCATCGTCTCGTCCTCCTCTCATTTTGCCGTCTATTATTGTCAGGTTATTTAACATAAATGTCAAGGCGCGCCGGCTGTTTGCTCTCAAAAAAAGACACCCAGAAATTTCTGGATGTCTTTGATACTTCGACTATTCAATTATGGGTTTGGCGTGTCATCCCCACCATCAGTCGAATCGCCACCGTCCGGGTTAACCTGCTTAATACGTGATGTATCTGACTTAGGTTCATCCTTTTCGGGCGCATCCGTCGTATAGAGTGACTGCGTCGTCTTATTATCGTTTTCCGTCCAAAGACTAGTTGAACCAACACCCTTTTGGTTTTCGAGGTTTTCTAGCTTGCCCAAACCATTGGCATAGTTGTACTTAGAAGCATCTACCTTAGAGAAGCCCTTTGGCGTGTAGAAACGCAACAAGTCTTTCTGGTTAATGTCATCAGAAATCGACAACTGCTTATTAACTTGCTTGCGCGCCGCTGCAACTTCCTTTTGAACTTGCTTTGATGGATCACTAATGACCTGTCCTGTCGTGTTGTCATAGATTGTATCGCCGATTACCGTGTACTTTGGTGTAATAAAGTCCTTATCACGGAAAGCTACGACCTGATCTCGCTTCGTACTCAACAAATCTTGTCCAAGTTGGACATAATTTTTCGTATCAACACCCAACAAGTGTAGCAGCGTTGGCATAACATCAATTTCACCACCGTATGTGTGGTTAATGCCACCACCTGTGTAGCCAGGAATGTTCACCATGAATGGTACACGTTGCATTTGCGCGTTATCGAAATCAGTCCAATTATCAGCGCTCTTGCCTAGTACAGAGGCCAAGGACTTGTTTTCAGAATTTGAGATACCGTAGTGGTCACCATACAACACAATAATTGACTTGTCATATAGTCCTGACTTCTTCAAGTAGTCATAGAACTCACCAATTGATTGGTCAAGATAGTGGTTCGTTTCAAAGTAACCATTCACCACATCAGAATCAGTCGTCGTTGTCACAAAGTTAGGATCCTTATCTTGTTCATCAAGACTGTATGGGAAGTGGTTTGTTACCGTAATGTACTTGGCGTAGAACGGTTGTTGCATGTGCTCCAAGTATGGAATTGAATCATAGAACAACAACTTGTCCTTCAACCCATAACCCATCGCCTTATCGCCAGACGTGTCATAGTAACTTGCATCGAAGAAGTATTGGTAACCCATGTTCTTATAAACATTACTACGGTTCCAGAAACTAGCATTGTTACCGTGGAATACCGCTGATGAGTAACCCTGCGTTTGACGTAGGATAGCTGGCATAGCTTGGAACGTTTGGTCATTACCTTGCGTTGCAAACAATGAGCCCTGTGGCAAACCAAATGTTGATGTCTCCAGCATATTTTCCGCATCTGATGTCTTTCCTTGACCAACTTGGTTAAAGAAATTATCAAACGCAATCGTTGAGTTTGAATTGTAAATCGCATTCAAGTTTGGCGTTACTTCCTGCCCATTGATTTTTAGATTCAATGAGAATTGTTGGAATGACTCCAAGTGAATGACAAACACATTCTTACCCTTTGCGATACCGGCATACTGTGGATTTGAATCCGCAAAGTGTCCCTTTACATAACTCAGCACATTATCAATATCAGACTTCTTAGCCGACTTACGCATTTCAGAAACACCATGTGTCTTAATCGCATCAACCGCGGTGTAAGCATCAATACCAAGATACTTAACCATCATGCTACTGTCGAATTGACGCGTAATTAGTTGTGGACGATCAGCTTCACCAAGCGTTAACGTCACCATGAAGGCGAAAATCGAAAATGTCGTCATCGCAAAACTCATGAACTTCGTCGTGCCCTCTTTTTGAATGCGCATCTTTTTAAAGATGAACAGCCCAATAATAATCGGCACATCAATCCAGAAGAAAATATCATGGATATTCGTTAGCGCAAATCCTGACGCACCCAGTCCTTGGTTAACCTTGTTGTAACCCAACATCGTGGCCACCGACATAAAGTCCGTAAACTCACGATAGTAAATGACGTTTAACTGAATCATCAGCACGTTGACTACATATAAAATCGTCGCAACTGGATAAAATAGTTTTGCTGATCGGAAGTAAAACGCTAACCCAATCAACAACGTTGATATGGTTAACGGATTAAGTAGCATCGTCACATACTGAACCGGCGACGCACCCGAATACAAGTGGAAATCCATGATATTGGCTAACTGTGTTTTAGCCCAAACCAATGCCACCAGCAGCAATACAAACCCCAAGCGGGTATTTAACCAGCTGAAACGGCCATAATGCCTCATATATTTCACTCTTTTCTTTTTATCGTTAGATTTTAAGTTTCAATCAGCCAAATTTAGACTGTATCTGCCCTATTATAGCGTAATTTTTAAGTTCATACCTTATAGTCTTCTGTTTAACATAATTTGCGCTAAAATAGTTTGAGTATTGTTGCACGAATTTACCCAGAGGTGATCAGTCCATGTCAAATGAACTCATTGTAAGTAAAGAATACGGTGCTGGTGCACTTAGCCGTGAAGCGCTTGCTATCCGTCAAACCGTTTTCGTCGGCGAGCAAGGTGTACCGCTCGAACTAGAGATTGACGACTTAGATGATTCTACAACCCACTACGTTGGCTTTACAGAAAGTCGCGCAGTAACCACAGCGCGTGTCCTAGTAAATCAAGATGGTTCTAACTGGCACATTCAACGTGTAGCGACCCTATCTGATGCCCGCGGTCACGGTTACGCTGCGAAAATTATGCAAGAAATTATTGCGGATGCCAAAGAAGCTGGTGTTCACACCCTAGATTTGGGTGCCCAAGTTTCAGCGCTTGGCTTCTATGAAAAGCTCGGTTTCAAGGCTGAAGGCGATATTTTCCTAGATGCTGGTATTGAACACCGCAACATGGTTCTAAAACTTTCATAAAGCAGACAAAAGCACCGCAACGAGATTAATCGTTACGGTGCTTTTTTCATATTTAATTATTTACCTTCATTGATGTGTTGACGGTATGACAACACAGGAATTGAAAATTCACTGTATGAGCGACGGGCAATAAATGAATAGATTGGCCAGAAACGTTCATCAACCAAGAACTTTGCTGATTCAGTTGCTTGATTCCACAACGCTTCAGCAGCGTCATCGTCATCAGCCAATGACAATTCAACAACTTGTGCCATCTTCTTAACGAAGCCAAAGTATGTGCTCAAAGCCGGCAAACGATACTCACGCAAGAACATCAACGTGTTGCGAACTGTTTCATCATCCTTGTTTTCCAATGCCATAATCAACAATTGGAAGTGTAGCAACGCCACATTACGCACTTCAGCTGAAGAGAAGTTATCCAACTCCATCAAACCATATCCTTCAAGGCTAGCCATACGGCGTGCTTGATCAGACATTTGCTTTACGACAAGCTTTGCTGCGTTGTATGGCTCGTGGCGAATGATGTTTGCAAACATCAACATATCATTTGCCGTATAGAATTCACGTGATGAGAGCAACTTAACGATTGTTGGACGAACCATTTCAATCAAGCGATACTTCTCAACTTCATCAACCACTTGAGAGTTAATTGCACGTACCAAGTTAACTAGCAAACGGACATCGCGCGTCTCATCATACATTGAAAGTGTACGATAAACTGTGTCTTCCGTTGGCGTCATCGTAACAGAGTGCGCGTCCAAACCAAGTTCCTTAATTGCTGGATCCAACAATTCAGGATTATTCATATAGATGTGGAGCATCAATTCATCAAATGACACACCAATCGTCATCAACAAATTCACCAACGTCGTTGCACTGACTTTTCCATTACCTTGCAAGTAATCGTACAAACGTGATCGTGAAATATCAACTGTCTTCAAAACAACCGGCACTGAAATGTTTCGTTCCTTAATGAAATAAATCATCGCGTCACGAATTGCATCTACCGGCACTCGATTCTTACCCATATAAACCTCTTACTTATCGTTAACTTTTCTCATATAACCACCCATAAGTATACTCCTATACATAATGTAAGTGTGATATTATGCAAACTTCTTTGTCCCACAGATGATACATTCGGATTATAACTACGCGTCAACACCATACTATTTTAGTATTAATAACTACTATTTTATTATATTAATATGGTTAATAATAGCCTATAACTATAAATCAAAAATAAGAATTCCTAAATAGTAGACAGGTGTATATATACAAAAAGAGGCATCATACATAACGCTGTATGATACCTCTTACTTTTTACTCTTGTGAATCTGAATCGTCTTCAGCACGCGCAAGTAGCTCGGCTACTTCGGCTGGTTGTTCACCAGCAGCTGGTGCATCAGGTAAATCAGCGCCTGCTTGGTCAGCAACTGGTGCAGTTGCTACCCCATCTTGCGTCGCATCTTCTGATTCATCTTCGTGTTCAACCTTAGCGAAGGTTGCCACCACAGCATCATCATCCAAACGAATTACGCGCACACCTTGGGTTGCACGACCAGTTTCAGAAACTGAATCAACTGTGAATCGAATCATAACACCCTTGTTAGTCGTCAACATGATATCTTCTGATCCGTCAACAACTGCCAAACCTGCCAAAGGTCCGTTCTTTTCAGTGATTTGGGCTGTCTTAATACCCTTACCACCACGACCCTTGACTGGGTATTCAGAGACTGGTGTTTGCTTTCCGTATCCCTTTTCAGTGATAACCAAAACGTGGCCTTCGTCCTTCAAAACTTCAGCGCCGATAACAAAGTCATCGTCACGTAGCGTGATACCACGGACACCGGCAGCTGAACGGCCCATTGAACGAACGGCTTCAGCATTGAATGAAACAGCATAACCACCGTGCGTACCAATCAACAAGTTCTCAGTACCATCAGTAATCATAACGTTGATCAATTCATCATCGTCATTCAACGTAATCGCCTTCAAACCGTGAGTACGAATGTTACCAAAGTCAGATACTGGCGTCTTCTTAACACGTCCAAGGCGCGTCGTGAAGAACAAGTAATCCTTACTTTCAGCGGCATCCCCACGCACGTTGATAACTGTTTGAACACTCTCGCCAGCTTCAATTCCAAGCAAGTTAACCACTGGAATACCCTTAGCTGAACGGCCGTACTCAGGGATTTCGTATCCCTTCATCTTGTAGACCTTACCGGCGTTCGTGAAGAACAACAACGTATCGTGTGTTGATGTACCAATCAATTGATCGATAAAGTCATCATCGTTAACACCCATTCCTTGGACACCACGACCACCACGGTTTTGGGCACGGAATTCAGTTTGTGCCATACGCTTGATGTAACCACCACTCGTCAATGACACGATAATGTCTTCTTCTTCAATCAAATCTTCATCTTCAATGCTAGTCACGTCACCGATTTGCAATTCCGTACGACGCTCATCACCGTACTTTTCTTGAATCTCAAGCAGCTCAGTGTAAATGATTTCGTCGATTCGCTCAGGCTTAGCTAAGATATCCTTGTAGTCAGCAATCGCTGTCATCAAGCCTTGATACTCTTCTTCAATCTTGCCACGTTCCAAACCTGTCAAACGAACCAAACGCATGTCCAAGATGGCTTGCGCTTGCTTATCTGACAATGCGTAATCAGACATCAAACGATTCTTCGCAATTTCTGACGTCTCTGAACCACGAATAATGCTGATAATCGCATCAATGTGATCCAACGCAATACGCAAACCTTCCAAGATGTGCGCACGTGCTTCAGCCTTACGCAATTCGAATTCCGTACGACGACGAACCACGATTTGTTGGTGCTCAAGATAAGCAACCAACATCGCCTTCAAGCCCAACAACTTTGGACGACCATCTTGAACGGCCAGCATGTTAAAGCTGAAACCAGTTTGCATCAACGTGTTCTTGTACAAGTTGTTCAAAACAACTGAAGCTGAAACGTCACGACGGATATCGATTGCAATACGGTAACCTGTTTGGTCAGATTCATCGTTAACAGCGGTGATACCTTCGATACGCTTCTCACGTCCAAGTTCAGCAATTCGCTCAATCAACTTAGCCTTGTTAACCATGTATGGCAACTCAGTTACGATGATGCGTTCCTTACCAGACTTTTCCGTTTCAATTTCGACCTTCGCACGAACCGTTACGACACCTTTACCAGTCTCGTATGCCTTACGGATACCAGACTTTCCCATCACAATCGCACCAGTTGGGAAGTCCGGTCCTGGGACGGCTTCCATTAACTCAGCTGTTGTCACATCGGGATTCTTCATCAACATGTGGATGGCAGAAATCACTTCACCCAAATTGTGAGGTGGGATGTTCGTTGCCATACCAACGGCGATTCCGTTGGCTCCGTTAACTAGCAAGTTAGGGAAACGAGCTGGCAATACAACCGGCTCACGATCCGTACCATCATAGTTATCAGCAAAATCAATCGTATCCTTGTTGATATCACGAAGCATTTCTGTTGCAATCTTGCTCAAACGCGCTTCGGTATAACGCATGGCGGCAGCTGGGTCACCATCGACAGAACCGAAGTTTCCGTGACCATCAACTAGCATGTAGCGGTAACTAAAATCTTGCGCCATACGAACCATTGATTCGTAAATAGCAGAATCACCGTGGGGGTGATACTTACCCATAACGTCACCGACGATACGAGCAGACTTCTTGTGTTGCTTATCAGGCGTCACACCCAATTCGTTCATTCCGTACAAGATACGGCGGTGAACCGGCTTCAATCCATCACGGACGTCAGGCAAAGCACGAGCCACGATAACTGACATCGCGTAGTCCAAGAATGACGTTCGCATTTGCTCGCCAAGCTTAGCGGGCTTAATGCGGCTGTTATTTTGTTCTTCTTCAGCCATTTTTGTTCCTTTCTAGTTGTTCAATGCTGTGGCTAACACAACATTAAACGTCCAATTCAGCGTATTGTGCGTTCTCTTCAATAAACTCACGTCGTGGCTCAACCTTGTCTCCCATCAACATTGAGAATACTTGGTCAGCATCAACGGCATCATCCATTTCAACACGCAACAAACGACGAACTGATGGGTCCATCGTTGTTTCCCACAATTGCTCCGCGTCCATTTCACCAAGTCCCTTGTATCGTTGGATAACAGGCTTAGGTGACGCAGGCAACGTTGGCAACAATGCTTCCAACTCTTCATCAGAATCCAAGTATTGAACAAACTTACCTTGGCGTACTTGATATAGAGGTGGTTGCGCAATGTAGATGTATCCAGCATCCAACAATGGACGCATGTAACGATAGATCAACGTCAATAGCAACGTACGAATGTGCGCACCATCGACATCGGCGTCGGTCATGATAATCAACTTGTGGTACTTAGCCTTCGTGACATCAAATTCGTTACCAAAACCAGTTCCCATGGCAGTAAATAGTGAACGGATTTCTTCATTGGCCAAAATCTTGTCCAATGAAGCCTTTTCAACGTTCAAAATCTTTCCACGGATTGGCAAAATAGCTTGCGTCAAACGCTCACGGCCTTGCTTTGCTGAACCACCGGCTGAGTCTCCCTCAACGATGAACAATTCAGAAATCTCAGGATCCTTTGACGTGTTATCCGCCAACTTACCTGGCAAATTAGCGATTTCCAAACCTGACTTCTTACGCGTTGCTTCACGCGCACGCTTGGCAGCCATACGAGCCTTACCAGCCAAGATACCCTTTTCAACAATTTGCTTAGCAACTGCTGGGTTTTCCATCATGAAGCGGTTGAATGTCTCTGAGAACATACGATCAACGGCCGTACGCGCATCTGAGTTACCCAATTTCGTCTTCGTTTGTCCCTCAAATTGTGGGTTAGGGTGCTTAACTGACACAATCGCTGTCAAACCTTCACGAACGTCATCCCCAGAAAGGGCATCATCATTTTCCTTCAATTGACCGTTCTTACGTGCATAATCATTGATTACACGCGTCAAAGCGGCCTTAAATCCAGTTTCGTGAGTTCCACCTTCGTACGTGTGGATGTTGTTCGTAAATGACAACATGTTGCTGTGGTAATCGTCCGTGTATTGGAGTGATACTTCAACTTCAATGCCATTTTCCATTCCCTCAACATAGATTGGATCATCAAAAATGACGTCCTTGTTCACGTTCAAGAAGCGAACATATTCCTTAATACCACCTTCGTAGTGGAATGACTCTGTTTCAGGTTCATCCGCACGGTTATCAGTGATTGAAATACGTAGTCCCTTGTTCAAAAAGGCCAATTCGCGGACACGATTCATCAAAATCTTGTAATCGTATGTCGTCGTCTCGCGGAAGATATCTGGATCTGGCAAGAAGTGGACAATTGTTCCACGTGAAACAGGTGCGTTATCAACTGGTGCACTGTGCATCGTCGTCTTAACGTGTCCACGTTCGAAGTCCATTGCGTAACCTTGACCATCACGGACAACCATAACGTCCAATTCAGTAGACAAAGCGTTAACAACAGACGCACCAACACCGTGCAATCCACCAGAAACCTTGTATCCGCCACCGCCGAACTTTCCGCCGGCGTGCAAGACAGTGAAGACAGTTTCCAAAGCAGGCTTCCCCGTCTTCTCTTGGATATCAACGGGGATTCCACGACCGTTGTCAGTAACCGTAATTGAGTTGTCCTTTTCAATTGTCACCGTAATGTGATCAGCAAAACCTGCTAGTGCTTCATCAATTCCGTTGTCGACAATTTCCCACACCAAGTGGTGCAATCCTTGACTCGTCGTCGTTCCAATATACATACCTGGACGCTTACGAACGGCTTCCAATCCTTCCAAAACCTGGATTTGACTGGCATCGTAATCATCTGCGTCAGTATGCATTTGTGTTACATCTTCTTCAGCCATGAGTTCCTCCTTAAATACCACTAGTCTGCACTAGCTTCTTCCCCTAAACCATTTGTTTCAACCAGTTGCCCGGCTCGCACATTAAAGACCTTTGGTTCATTAATTAATTGACGGGCCACATCGCTTAGTGACGGCGTCGTAATAAAGGTTTGCACCTTATTTTGCATCGCCGTCAACAAATGTGTTTGGCGATTTGTGTCTAATTCTGATAGCACATCATCAAGCAACAAAATCGGATATTCACCGGTTTCTTGCTTCATCAAATCAATTTCAGCCAACTTAACTGCCAACGCGGTTGTGCGTTGCTGTCCTTGTGAACCAAACGTCGCCACGTCATGACCATTTACGTCGAAACGTAAATCATCACGGTGTGGCCCTAGCATTGTGGTTCCCATCATGATTTCGCGTGATTGTAACCGCTCAAAACGCTTCATCATAGCTGACTTAACTGTTTGTTCGTCAACCAACTCTTCTTCAGATAGTTGTGACACATAAGCAATTGAAAGTGTTTCGCCACCCTGTGTAATATCTGCGTGAATTGGCGCAGCAGCTTTACCAAGCTCTTTAATGAGTGCTTGGCGACGCATGATTAGTTCGCTAGCAAAATTAGTTAATTGCTCTGTTAAAACTTCCAGATACAAGACATCTTTGGCTTGCTTGGATTGCAATTGCTTCAAATACTGATTGCGTTGTTTCAACACAACTTTGTATTGATTGGCAATATATAGGTACTTTGGACTCATTTGACTGAATTCTCGGTCAATAAAATTGCGTCGCACGGTGGGTGCCCCTTTTACCAACGCCAAATCTTCTGGCGCGAATAAAATAACGTTTAATTGACCAATATAAGTACCTAGCTTGGCTTGATCCAAGTGATTCATGCGCGCTTTCTTACCTTTACTAGTGAAAGCTAATGAAAGCGGCACTTTTCCGTACTGACGTTGTACAACTCCGGAAACCATTGCTTCTTTGCCTTCCCAACCGATCAACTCTTTATCAGAAGTTGTTCGGTGTGAACGTGCCAAAGCTAAAACATAAATTGCTTCAAGTAAGTTTGTCTTACCTTGTGCATTTGGTCCCAGGAATACATTTACACCAGGCGAAAATGTCACCTCTAAATCTTGATAATTCCGGAAATTATTCAGTTTTAGCTCAAGCAGTTCCATTAGTCTGCTTCAGCACCCATCCCGTTAATCACAAAGCGCTCACCAGATGGCACCGCCACGATATCGCCAGGGTACAACTTGCGACCACGACGATCATCAGGCTCTTGATTAACAAGCACCGTGTTCTCACGTAGGTACCACTTAGCTTGTCCACCCGTTGAGATAATGCTTTCTTCCTTCAATAGTTGCCCTAGTGTAATAAAGGGCGTTTGAATATGCACTTCAGTAGCCAATTGCATTGTCCTTTCTGCTGAAAAAATTCAGCTGAGAAATGTCTCCATAAGTAAATTTATTATACGCTATTTTCTAGCATTATTCAATGTAATTCCGGCTTCAGAGGGCGTCTGAGCGGTTGAAGATAAAATCAAACAAAAAAGCCGAAAATCGCTGTTTTTTCGTTAAACGGCGATTTTCGGCTTTTTAAATCATTTTAGTAAGTACGCACTGGCGTAATTAGTTGAATGAAGTTTGTTTCATTGTTAGTTGGCACCAAAGTAAATGGATCCAAGGCTGTCTTAAAGCCAATTTGAATTTGTTCATCACCAAATGACTTCAACGCTTCGCGCATGTAGTCAGGGTTAAATGAAATCGTCAATTCATCACCGGCAGTTTCAGCAGCGAAAATTTGCTCTTCAACGCGACCAACTTCAGGTGAGTTAGAAGAAATCAATGACTTCTCATCACTAACCGTAAATTGGATAACGTTTGAGCGACCTTCGTGACTCAACAAAGCAGCACGTTCGATTGTTTGCAACAAGTCACGTGCGTTAATCGTCAAAGTCGTACGCTTCTCAGTTGGAATCAAACGTGAGGCATCTGGGTAATTACCTTCCAACAAACGTGAGTAGAACGTTGTGTTTGCTCCCAATTGGAAAATAACTTGGTTTTCAGCCACGCGGACATCAACCGTTTCTACTTCATCAAGCATTGCTTGCAATTGGTTCAATGAAGGACCTGGCACGATGATATCAGCATCAACATCTGATTCGTTCAAAGCGACAGTACGTTGTGCTAAACGGTGACGATCAGTTGCAACAGCCGTCAAATTTCCGCCTGCCAAAATAAAGTGCACACCAGTCAAGATTGGTTGGCTAAGTTGCTTTGATACAGCAATAACCGTTTGACCAATAACTTCGTTCAACGTTTCTGATGGCAAAGTCAAATTGTTGCGAACTTCAATTTCTGGCAAATGTGGGTAGTTATTAGCATCTTGCCCATTAATATCAAATTCTGAATTTTCTGACGTAATCTTTGCTTGGAATCCAGTTGTGTTTGACAACGTGAATGTCTCACCTGGCAAACGCTTAACGATATTTGAGAAGAAGGCAGCTGGCAAAACCAATGCACCTGGTTCTTGTATTGTTAGTGATGCTTGATCATCTGTAACTGGAATCAAAGTTTCAATTGAGATATCCGTATCTGATCCAGTCAAGGTTAAACCGTTGTTATCGAGAACCAACTTAACACCCGTTAGGATTGGCATTGATGTACGAGATGAAATAGCACGGCTAACGTTATTCATAGCCTTGATGAAAACAGCTCGATTAATTGTAAATTGCATGATAATCTCCTCAAGCTTTTTTGCTCGGCATACTGCGCATGCGTCGCCTTAATGACTGATTTATTTATAAACAAAAAGATAATAATAATAATAAGGGGTGTGCATACTGTGGAAAAGGTCAAACTAGACCATTACACCAAGGATTGGTCTATGTATACAAACCTGTGGAAAACTTTTAGACACTTCGTGAATTATTCACAATAGGTATTGATACTAATTGCTCAATTCTTCACGAATTTGTTGAACTTGGCCAGCCAACACGGCATCATTTTCAATTGCATTCTCAATTTTTTCAGTTGAGTGCATAACTGTCGTGTGATCTTTACCACCAAAAGCACGGCCAATTTGTGGCAATGAGTCTTGGGTCAATTCACGTGCAATGTACATCGCAATTTGACGTGGCACCACAATTTCCTTATTACGCTTCTTACCATTCAAGTCTTGAACCGTGACATTAAAGAACTTAGCCACTGTTTCTTGAATGATTGGAATCGTAATCGCGCGTTGACGCTTGAAGTTCATGGTCTCCAATATATCACGCGCCGTTTCAACCGTGACAGGCGCTGTTGCGAAACGCAACTTACCAGCAACTTGATTGAAAACACCTTCCAAATCACGGACGTTCGTATCAACGGCCGCTGCGATTTCATCAATCACATCATTAGGAATGTTGAGGTTTTCTTGTTCGGCCTTATTACGAAGGATTGCAACACGGGTTGGTAAATCAGGCTTCGTAATGTTTGCTGAATAACCTTGAGCAAAGCGTGTAACCAAACGCATCTCAAGACCAGGAATTTCCTTAGGCAACTTATCAGATGTTAGAACAATTTGGTGATTCTCACGCGTAATCGCATTAAACGTGTGGAAGAATTCTTCCTGAATCTTGTCCTTATCAGCTAAGAATTGAATATCGTCTACTAATAGAAGATCAGCTGAACGGTATTCTTGTTTGAATGCTTCAGTTGCATTCGCACCACGACGCAACGCATCCGTGAAGTCGTTGATAAAGTCCTCAGTCGTGATGAACTTTACCTTGGCACTTGGATTGCGCTCCAAAACTTTATTACCAATGGCTTGCATCAAGTGGGTCTTCCCCAAACCTACTCCTCCATATATAAGAAGTGGATTCCATTGTGTACCAGGATTGTCGGCCACGGCTTGCGCAACAGCGTAGGCTTCACCGTTTTCATCTGAAGACACAAACGTTTCGAATCGGAATTCTGGGTTCAAAATTGATTGTGTAACAAAGTCAGATGCTGAGATCTCAACATTTGATTGCGGTGCAGCAGCTGGCGCAGTTGGTGTTTCCTCAAACAATGAGGTTGGTTGTGGCTTTAGGAACGTAACAGATGGAATGACAAATGTTGGTGTGCCATTCAATTTGTTTGTCGCAATCATTGCTGCTTGAATGAATGCTTGATTATAAGAACTACTGGTATCTTGCCATTCTTCAGCAACCTGCTCGTGATTTGTAGCAAGTTGTAAAGTCAGCGTGTTGTTCTCATTTTCCATTACTGCAACGGGCGTTAAGGTTTCAACGTAGTTAGCATAGGAAAAAGTTTGTGCGATTGTGGCACGCAGTTCTTCTTTAATGGCGTTCCAAAGTTGGACAGGATCCATTTGGACGACCTCCTTAAATAACAAATAACGGTATCGGAATCTTTGGGTGGAAAGTTTTCCACAATACGTTCGTCAAAATTAATGAAATAATTAAGACGCAATTCGACAAATTCCATTTTAGCAGGTTGTGGATAAGTTTTCCACAAGTAATATTGCCTATGTATCAAGGGTTACCGCAATTTTCAATAACATTTTGTGATATTCACACCCTGTGGAAATCTAAATTTAGGTTATCAACTTGGTGTGAATTTTGAAAATGGTGTTTCTGTGGAAATCTGTGGATAAACTAGCTAAAATTGAGTTATTTACAAGGATTTGTGTAAAAGCCAGTGCATACGAGGCAAGGTTTTCAGGAGTTTTCCACATATTCACAAGGGGGTGTTGGGTAAATTATACAACCATGTGGAGATTGTGGAAAAAATGTGGATATTGGGGAAAACTAAACTAACAGGCTGTTACATTGGCGATTTTTATCAACATAACGCTCCGTTAGGTTTTGGAAAACTCGCACACGGTTTAAATTTAAATTTTTTAAAGAAATTGTTAAGCGCTTTAGAATTTGACGGCGGATCTGTGAATTTTAGATAAACTATTTGTAAGCTGCTTTTCTTAATAGTTATTAAAAATAAATAAAGTGCTTTAGAAAGCTTGCTAAGTAGATAGTTACGTGATAAACTGAAATACGAATTGTGGTTTGGCCTTGCCAACCGCAGGCCAAATCTAACTACGAATGGGAGGTGTATTCACATGAAGCGTACATACCAACCTAAGAAGCGTCACCGCGAGCGTGTACACGGCTTCCGTAAGCGCATGAGCACTAGCAACGGACGTAAGGTGCTAGCACGTCGCCGCCAAAAGGGCCGCAAGGTATTGTCAGCCTAATTAGGTCAGGCCTTCTATTAGGATTACTGATAACGATCGCGCGTGGTTCGGCCATTTTGGCTGAATCACGCGTTTTCTATTGTCTTCAAAAAAGTCTGGAGCAAACATATGCGTAAGAGTTACCGTGTTAAAAAGGAAGCTGATTTCCAATTAGTCTTCGATCAACATCACTCGGTCGCAAACAAAATGTTTATTGTTTACACGATGGAGCGTGAACAACCAACCCACTTCCGCCTAGGAATTTCTATTTCTAAGAAGGTTGGGTTGCGTGGTCATGAGCGTGTATGGGTTAAGCGTCGTATTCGTCAAAGCGTTTTGGAATTTAAGCCAAACTTGCGCCAAGACGTCGATATCCTAGTGATTGCCCGTCCATCAGCTCATGACCAAGACATGGCGATCATCAAGAAGAATTTGGAACACGTCTTCAAGTTGGCAAATCTGTTTGTCGATCAAGACGAAAACTAAAAACCACATATTATATGGAGAAAATCGATGCAGTCTGCTAAGAAAGTATTTTCAACGCGTTCTACAGTTACCGCAGCTATCGCTTTAATCATTATGATTATTGCTGGTGTGATGTTTAAGGGTTCGGTTTCAGGAACTGGTTTCTGGCATGGTGTTATCATCGCCAACTTCTCACGCTCAATTTTGGGTGTGTCAGCTTGGTTTGGTAATAACTATGGTTTGGGAATTATCGCCTTTACGATTTTGATTCGTCTTTTGATTTTGCCTTTGATGGTTTATCAAACGAAATCAATGCGTAAGATGCAAGAAGTTGCCCCTGCCTTGAAGGCTATTCAAGCCAAGTATCCAAATCGTGATACTGAGTCAATGGCTGCCATGCAAGCTGAGCAAAGCGCCCTTTATAAGGAAGCTGGTGTAAATCCATTTGCAAGCTTCTTGCCTTTGATTGTTCAAATGCCAATTTTGATTGCCTTGTATACGGCTATTCGTACAACGAAGCAATTGGAAACGGGAACTTTCTTGTGGGCTCAACTTGGTCAACACGACCACTTGTTCATTTTGCCAATTTTAGCTGCCCTATTCACGTTTGCTTCATCATACCTTGTGATGATGGGACAACCTGAAAAGAACAGCATGACAACGTCAATGACGTACATTATGCCAATTATGATCTTCATTTTTGCCATTAATGTACCATCAGCCTTGTCATTGTACTGGGTGGTTTCAAATGCCTTCCAAGTTGCACAAACATGGACGATTCAAAACCCATTTGAAATTCGTCGTGAGCGTGAAGCTAAGAAGCGTGCCGAAAAGGATCGCGAACGTGCAATCCGTAAGGCAAAGCGTGGCCACAAGCGTTAACCATTAAAGACACCGCATTATGCGGTGTCTTTTTTATTACCAGTGAATGAAACTTGAAAAAATCTGAACGTTTTGTAAAGGCGCTTGTTATTGGGACAT
Organism: Weissella confusa; assembly: GCA_016466735.1. GTDB lineage: Bacteria > Bacillota > Bacilli > Lactobacillales > Lactobacillaceae > Weissella > Weissella fermenti. Next base: position 19,435 of record JAAOED010000001.1, read on the forward strand.
TTTTTCCTGGTAGGTGTGCTAAACTTAGGGATAGGAAACATATATGATAGGAGAACACCCATGAAAGCATTTCGCGAGATTATGTCTTGGGTTATTCCGATTGCTATCGGATTAATTATTGCGCTCTTGATTAAGTCTTACTGGTTTACGTTGGTCCGTGTTGATGGAACTTCAATGGAGCCCAATTTGACTAACAACGAACGCGTATTTGTCTTGAAGCCAGACAAAGTTCACCGAGGAAGTGTCGTGGTATTTGATGCTTATGGTGAAGATCCAGAAGTTGATGGTCACAAGGATTACGTTAAGCGTGTAATTGGTATGCCTGGTGACACAGTTAGTGCTGTGAATGGTGTTATCAAGGTTAACGGCAAGGTTGTTGATCAAGATTTTATTCCTGAATCTGAGCAAACAGCAACGAATACGGTTAATAATGTTGGTAACTGGTCAAGTTTGACTGAACTTGGTGACCACATGGGGTGGCAACGTCAAAAGACGGTTAAGGTGCCAAAGGGACAATACTTCGTCCTTGGTGATCACCGTACAGTCTCAAATGACTCACGTTATTGGGGATTTGTCAGCGAAGACAAGGTTTTGGGTGTTGTGAAGGTGCCATTCTGGGGTAACGCAGAAAAGAAGGCCAACATTAACACACAATGGAAGACATTCTTTGAGAAGTAATGAAAAATGCGACTAGCAAAGTGCTAGTCGCATTTTTTTATGCCGGTAAGATTAATGTTTGTTCATCCACGGACACGATTTTAAGTGGTGTTTGGAAAGCCACGGATAATTTTTCTGCATCAAGTAATGTAGGTGTCTCAGCAGTTGCTAATTCACCTGATTTATTAAGTAACCAGATATTATCGCTATATGCAAATGCCTGGTTCAAATCATGTAGCACCATAATCACCGTTAAGTGGCGTTCTTTTTGGACACGCTGCAACGTTTTTAGAAAGATTTGCTGGTATTGCAAATCTAAATAAGTGGTTGGCTCATCAAGAATCAGTAAATCAGGTGCTTGATGGAGTACAAAGGCCAGCCAAGCGAGTTGCTGTTGCCCGCCAGATAGCGTCAGCATGTTTTGATCAAGCAATTCTTCGAGTTTTAAATCATTGATGATGTGTTCATCCAAGGATGGCTGTTTAATCGTTAATAAATCGCGTACAGTTAGCGGTTCAAACAACTCGTTTTTTTGTGCGAGCAACGCAATTTTCTTTGGCCGTTCCGTGATAAAACCGGCTGACGGATTTAGGTCATTGGTTATTAATTGCAATAAAGTTGTTTTACCGGCACCGTTTGGACCAATTAATGTCGTAATCCGATTGGGTGCAAGAGATGCTGAAACATCATTCAGAATATGTTTGTTATTACGATTGAATGAAACATGATTAAGTTTAAGCATGGCGACCACCTCGGACGAGCATTAGAACGAATAATGGACCACTAATTGCGAGCAAAACAGCGCTGGTAGACAATTCTTTCGGCGCTAAAACAGTTCGGGCGATGGTATCAGCATTTAATAATAGTAAGCTGCCCCACAAAGCGGTCGAACCGATTAGCTGTTGTGATTTCGCTTTTGGTGACATTAACCGGGCGATTTGTGGCAGGATTGCACCTAAGAAAAAGACGACGCCAATCAAGCTAGTCAGAGCACCAATCCAAATACCAATGGCGATTAAGACAAACCACATTGTGCGTGATTCATTGATTCCCAGCAGACGAACTTGCTGCGATGATAATGCAAAATATTTTAAATGATGCCAAACCAAGATTAATAAGATACTGCCGACTACCCCACTGATGACTAGTTGGATAACTTGCAACCAAGTTACAGTGCTGAGTGTAGGTAATGGTAGACCAAAGCCTTCGCTGGCGATACTTGTGCCGGCCTGAAATGTCATCGCGGTTGCGATACCAATTAAAATGAGTTGTAAATTACCGCGATTAGTCGGCATCACTAGACGCCAGCCAATCATGATTACGATACCAGCAAATGCCCCGACAATAACATTGTTGGCTAGCATGCTTGGAATTAAAACCAATGCGCCCGTTATGAAAAACTGACTACCGTTCATCATACCTAAAATCGAGGCATCGACAAACCGATTGCGTAAGACGAGTTGTAGTAGCAACCCGCTGGCGCCAATGATGGCACCACCAATAATGCTCACGATAATACGTGGTAGTCGGTAAGTCACGATGAGGTGCCATGCATCATTATTTGAAAAGACTGGTAGGCCAGTGCTACCAACCAGTAAGGCGATGATAACGCTGATGACTAGCAAACCAACTAGCACCCAATTATAAAGATGTTTCATAGTCGGCACCTCTAATTTCCTAACCAAGTTTTGATTTGATTGAATGCTTTTATTGCATTTAGATTAGCCGTCATACCAAAAATGGGTTCTTTGGCTTGATAGACATGCCCGTTTTTCACAGCATTAATGGTCTGCCAATTGTTTTGGGCAAACAAAGCATCAAAACTTTTGAAAACATTGTCAGGCATTGCATGCGCCATGGTAACAATGACATCGGGGTTTTCGGCCGCGATTTGTTCAGCATTCAAGTTTGTATACGCTGAGTCACCTGCACCAATAACATCCCCACCTGCTTTATTAATTAAATCACCAACATAGCTGTGTTGGGTCCCAACCAAGAAAGACCCACCGGGCATGCCCATTAGGAGGGCGACTTTTGGTCGTGACGCCGGTTTAACTGGCGTAATCGTCAATTGTTTAACTAACTTGTTTGCTTCAGATTGCTTATTATATTGCTTCCCGACAGTTGTGATGCTACTTTTTAACGTATCAAGTGTTGAAAAATCTAATGTCTGCGACGCGATGTGATCGCTGTCTAATTTTTGTTGGTAGTCATCGACTAATGCGCTATCTAAGTAGACCACGTCGGGGTTTAGTGACGACATTTTTTCGAGGTTGGGTGCAACGTGATTACCAACTTGAGGTAACTTAGCATAACGTTTTGGCAATGTTTGTTGCTCACCGGGCGTGGGCACCCCGACTAAGGGAATGGCTAATTGATCAAATACTTGTGCTTGCGCATTGGTGGTGACAATTATCCGTTTTGTTGGGGATGATGCTGTGTTAGTGTTTTTTTGCGTCGCTAACCAGATCCATCCACCGGTTATAATAACCAAAATAACAAATAGGATTCCTAACCCCGTTAATTGTTTTTTCGACATGATTTACTTCTTCTTTAGTAGATTTAGCGCAACTGCACCGGCAATTCCAATTACCAATCCGCCACCGATAATCGCTGCAATTGGCAAAGGGGTTTCACTAGCTACTGGCTTAGGTGTCGCAGATTTTTTAGCCGGTGTGGCTTTTTTATTTTCGCGTGAGCTAGTTGATGATGAGTTGCTACTTATTGTTGCTGATGATTCAGACTGGCTTGAAGCATCAGTTGAGCTTGTTGAAGCGACTGATGCAGCCGTTGTACTTGTTTCAGTCGCTGCGTTGGCCTCGCTTGGTGCAGTAGTGCTGCTTTGAGCGACAGATGACGCAGTAACAGTTGCTTTTTGTGGCGCAGGAACGGATGCGCTATCAATAACTAACCCAACTGTGTAGTTATGGTGATAGTTGATACTATCAACGTCAACTCGAATATTAGCATTATGACGTGCATCAAGATTGTTTGTCTGGAAGGTATACGTAATCGTTTGATTATTACCTGATTGGCTTTTTGAAACCGAAACACCTGAACCATCAACGCTAAGCATCTGAACAGGATAGTTACCTAAACTTGTATCAGTTGTAATCGTTGAGGTGACCGTATATCCGCTATCACTCGGTGTCACGGTTGCGGATCCCGCAAAATACGCAGCCGCATATGAAGTGTTTGATGATCCATTTTCCAGTATTTGCATAGGAACTGTGTAACTATTGGCCTGAGCAACTTGACTTGGTACAAAAATAGCAGTTAAACCAAAGGCTAGTGCTAACAATATATATTTAATCTTCATCATTAGTGCTTTCTCCAAACGTTCAAAGCAAGAGAGGCACCAACAAATCCAACCGCCGCAGTAATCGCAACGCCAGCTCCAATCATTGTTGCGCGTACAATTTTAGACTGCTTAGGTGCTGCGGCAGATTGACTAGGTTTTGAGGCAGAATTGGTCGTTTTGTTTTTAGCCACAGTTTGCTCTTTTGTCGGTGCTAATTTGATTTTTTTATCAGATGTCGGTGCTTGAGGCGTGGTAACTGTTTGTGGCGACGCAATTAGATGAGTCGTTGCCAAAGTAGTTGGTGCCATTGGTACTGATGAAGCAACAGTAGTGAATGCAACTGGTGCAGGATCAAAAGTCGTTGCTGTTGTTTCTGTTTCACGTGGAACAATCGCCGTATCTGAAATTTCATGTTGCGTTTGATCATTATTTTGGTTGTTGGCTGATGTTTCGCCAGACAATTGATCACCGATAACCAGACGAATGTCGTAGTTTTCGTTATAAACGAGTGGCGATGTAAATTGCACGTGAATGTTAGTCAAAATTGGTGACGTAATTTCAGATTCGCTTAGTGTTAGACGGAAAACGGATTGATAATACCCGTTTACCAGATTAGTGCTCATTAACTTAGCCGCATGCTTGGTATCGTTAAAACGAATTGGATTTTGTCCCATCATGGCTGGCGTGTGTGTCGTTAGATAAGCGTAGTACGTGCCATCAGCATTTTTGCTTAACTTAATCGTTGGTAGCATGTATGTTGCGGCCATTGATTTTTCGTTTTTATCAGCTTGTAAAATGTTCAAGGCGTATGTTGAATCTTGTGCAACAACGTTTGAATTGTCAGGCGTTGAAGATGGCTTATCCCCTGCTGGCTTGTCAGGAGTTGTTGGTGTCGTTGGTTGTGAATCCGTCGGTGCATCGCTTAGGCGAACCGCATTTTCAACATCAAATAGCATATCAGCCTTTGGTTGCTCAATGATGTTACCGTTCATTGAAATTGTCATGCTAGTTGCAACGGTTTTATTCAAATCAGCCACTGGTAATGTCACCAACCAGTGAGTACCAGTGGCGGTTGCCTTAACACCGTTGAAGCGGTAGTTAGACATCATTCCCATAATGGCAGCATTACTAGTTTCAATATCGATGGTCGCTTGGCCGTTTTTAACCGTGACGGTGGCTGGCGTCTTCAAGTAATTGTTCATACTTGAAGCGGTTGTTGTACCAGTCTTGTAGTTGGTTAATGGAACCGTGTAAACACCGTCCGTTAGTACTGATTGACTTGGTGTTTCTGGCTCTGGTTCCGGTTCGCTTGGGATTTCCGGTTGTGTAGGCGTGGTTGGCACTTCCGGTACGACTGGATTTGTCGGAGCTGACTCACCAGGTGCGTTGGTCATATCAAATGACAAAGTTGACTTATATCCCTTTGAAGGACTCATAGGCACGCCCGTGAATGAGTCGATTTTGGCAATGCCATCAGCATCTGGATTTAAATCTTTGGTTGGAATATCGAAAGTAATCGTTCGTTGTCCGTTAACTGGTTTGGTAATGTTGTCGAAAGTCAAATCAGAAATCATGCCAAGCATTGGTTGCTTAGATGCCTGGTAGCTGACTGTGACCTTAGATGTTAACCAACCAATTTCAGTTGAGAAAGTCTTATCAAACCATGACCCCATCCCGCCATCAGCCGATACCGGCAAATCAAAAGAACCGGTTGTGACAGCTGCACTAGGCAAAAGTGACGACATATCAAATGTTAGATTTGACTTGTAGCCTTTACTAGGACTCATAGGCACACTAGTGAAAGAGGCTAACGTCACTTTTGACCCTGATTCTGGCTTCAAATCATCAGTTGGGATGGTGAATGTAATAGCTTGTTGTCCGTTTACTTGTTGTGTAATACCATCAAACGTCAGTTCTGGAATCATAGCCAACATGCCAGATACTGAATCCTTGAAAGAAATTGTGACGTCAGTTGTCGCTCCCTTAACTGCTAACTTAGCCGTTGCGTTAAAGAATCGATCCATACCGTCGCTAGCTTCCATGGGAACTTCCGCCGTGATAATTGCGTCGGCGGTCGTCTTGTTAGATGTGCTAGTAACTGCTGTTGTTTCGGCAGCGAATGTGACAGTTGCAACGCTGGTAATTGATGTTGTCAACAGCATGCCGCCCAAAACGGCTGTTGAAAACAATGAAGCAGTACGTGATAAGTTACTCATACTTGATATCGTTCTCCTAAAAAATAAAATAAATCCCCGAAATAATAGCGATTGAGAAAATTCACAGAAAGTTCACAATTTAACTTTTACCATTCTATGCAGATAGTAAGATTTAATGCAAGTTTAATTCCGAAGTTTAGGAATTGTGTGTGCAAGTGTTAAAATTAAAACATAAAATTATATTTGGGGAATGGTTATTAGGTATGAAACAAACATTTGCAGTCATTGGGTTGGGAAGATTTGGTGGTTCATTGCTTGAATCTTTAATTGCGGCCGATCAAGAAGTACTTGCGATTGATAACAATCCAGCTTTGGTTGAAAATTACATGGACGTCGCAACCCACGCCGTGATTGCTGATGCCCAAGACGAAGATGCCTTGCGTGATTTGGACTTACCTAGTTTTGATCACGTGATTGTTGCGATTGGACACAATCAACAAGCTTCAATTTTGACAACGATTTTGTTGAAGGACATGGGTGTGCGCCACGTGGTTGCAAAAGCCGAAAACAACTTACACGCGCGCGTGCTAGACAAGGTTGGTGCTGACCAAGTGGTACGACCTGAACACGAAATGGCGCAACGTTTGGCTGAACAAATCATGACACCGAACTTGATTAACTACATTGATTTGGGCGATAAGCACTCATTGGGTGAAATCAAGATTGCGAATTTAAAGTTTGCGAATAAAACAATTTCAGAATTGAATATTCGCAAGAACTACGGTTTGAATGTGATTGCGATTAAGTCGCAAGGGCGCGTTGTTGTGGCGCCAGAATCATCAGAGATGATTCAAATTGGTGACGTACTCACAGTGGTTGGTGAGAGCGTTGATGTGAAGCACTTTGAATCACTCGTTGAAAAGGTGAAGTAAGCCGGAATACTTGACTAATAAATAAGAAGTTATTATAGTTAAGATTATTAATTGTCGTCTTGATGAAGAAAGAGGTTCTCAGCTAAAGTTAACGACTTAAGAGAGCTCGCGGTTGGTGGAAGCGAGTGTGTTAACGTTGGGGATGGCGCTTTTGGAGAGATTTTCAATTGACCGTAATTAAGTTGCTCAGTCATAATCGATTGAGAATTAGGGTGGAACCGCGTTAATGAACGTCCCTATGTCAAATTTAATTTGGCATGGGGACTTTTTTTATACCCCATGCAGTGAGGGTTTATTATGGAAAATCAAAATGAGCAACGTGAATTGTCACGTGGTTTGAAGTCCCGGCACATTCAGATGATCGCCATTGGTGGTGCCATCGGAACGGGATTGTTCTTGGGATCAGGAACGGCAATCAAGGCCGCTGGTCCATCACTTATCTTGGCGTACATTATCACGGGTATCTTTGCTTACTTGATGATGCGAGCGGTTGGTGAACTATTGTTGTCAAATACTAAGATGCGATCATTTATTGATTTTGTTCGTGAATATCTTGGTGATAAATGGGAATTTGCCATCGGTTGGGCCTATTGGTTAAGTTGGGCAAGTTTGGCAATGGCGGACTTAACAGCAACTGGAATTTATCTACGTTACTGGTTCCCCTTCCTACCGCAATGGTTAACGCCACTAATTGTGGTCGTGGTCTTGGTAGCGTTGAACTTGGTGAATGTTCGTTGGTTCGGTGAATTGGAATCAGGGTTTGCATCGATTAAGGTCATTGCAATTATCGCGTTGATTGTTGCAGGTCTTGGCTTGATTGCAACTGGTTTCCACACTGGTGGTCACACAGCAAGCTTTGCTAACTTGGTTGACCATGGTGGCTTCTTCGCCACAGGTTTCTCAGGATTCTTGATGGCATTCCCAATGGTCATCTTTGCCTTTACAGGAATTGAAATGGTTGGTTTGACGGCTGGTGAAACGGAAAATCCAGAGCGTGATTTGCCAAAGGCAATCAACGCCGTTCCAGTTCGTGTTGGTTTGTTCTACGTTGGTGCGGTTGCAATTATTATGGCAATCTATCCTTGGAATGACATCAATACATCACAATCACCTTTCGTGCAAGTGTTTGCGGGTATGGGAATTAAGTTTGCCGCTGATTTGGTTAACTTTGTTGTGCTAACATCAGCCTTGTCAGCCGCAAACTCAGCAATCTTCTCAACATCACGTACGTTGTATGTGTTGGCAAAGAACAAGCAAGCACCACACTCATTGGCAAAGATTTCTAAGAACATGGTGCCGGTAACGGGTATGTTGGCATCATCAATCATCTTCTTGGCGGTTGTGTTGTTGAACTACTTCTTCCCATCACAAATCTTCGTTTTGATTACTGGTGTGGCAACAATTAGCTTTATCTTCGTTTGGATTTTGATTATGTTGGCGCACATCAAGTACAAGAAGACGACAGCATCAGAAACTAATCCATACAAGATGCCATTGTTCCCGGCAACGAGCTATTTGACGATTGCTTTCTTCTTGGCAGTTTTGGTTATCTTGGTTTTGAGTCCTGCAACGCAAGTGTCAGTTATCGCTACGATCATCTTCTTCATTTTGATGATTGGTGGATATACACTTTGGTCAAAGCATAAGCAACAAACATTGTAATAACAAAAATTGGCAGTTCGCAATTTGCGAGCTGCCAATTTTTTTTGCTTATTTACGATCACCAACGGTAATCATTTGATTGTGCCACTTATCTTGTAGCAAGGCTTCCAAGTAGACAAGGGCAACTGTTTCACGTGAAACAGTTTGTGCAGGCGTCTTTTCGTGACTATCTGTGATAATCGCCTTTCCCGCCGCACCACCATGGAACATAACAGGACTAATGACTGTTGTGTCAAATGGTGAATTCATCAACATCTCACCTGCTTGGCGTTGCTGGCTGAAGTAACCGGGCATTGCTTTCCAAAGCTCACCTTCACGACCGGTGGTTTCTTGGTTCATGCCACCGGCACCCAACCACAAAATACGTTGAACGTCCGTGCCAGACTGGTCAATGGCATCCAAAAGTGCTTGGGCGTACGTTGGCATTGGTGATGATCCAACGAAGCTGACAATAATGTCAGCATCACGGACGGCCTCGACCAAACTTTGTGACTCATACATGTCACCAGGAAAGACTTGGTAACTGTTTTGTTGGTCACGCGTTAGGCCACGTGGGCGACGCGCTAACAATGTCAATTGCATATCGTTTGGCGCGACGTTTTCAAAGTTATCGATAAAATACTGTGCGACGTTTCCTGTTGCACCAAGTACTAGTACATTTGTCATTGTTACCACCTCATTTTCTTGTGCAAATAATAGCACAGAAAATTAAAATAGTGGTTGCAAAAGGGCTAGTCCAGAATGAGTTGGTAAGCCATGCGCTCACCGTGAGGAACGGGCATTTCAACCATGCCGCGATAATCGAAGCCAAGGTTAGTCATCACTTTTTGCATAATGACATTCTTAGGGTATGTATCCATGCGAATATCATTAAAGCCGTGTTCCAAAGAAATAACTAACAAATCTTGGAGGAATTGTTGAGCAAGTCCTTTACCGCGAATGGTACCGTCCATCCCCACGCGGTGAATAGTCATGTATTGCGAGGCATCCCCTAACCATGAACCGTCGATTTCTTCATAAGGTCCTTCTGGTCCAGGAATCAACTTGGCGATGCCAGATACCTTGCCCTCGTAAACTTGCACATAAGCAATACCTTCATTGATGGCTGTTTCAAATTCTGCTCGAGAAGGCCCATCTCCATGTTGCCATTGTGGTGAATCTTGCTCGGCCAAAAAGGCGATGGCATGGTCAATAATTGTGCTAATGGCGTCTAAGTCTGACAAACGCGCACGACGTGTATAAGTCGTCATAAGTCTTCTCCTCGGAATAAAAGGTTTGTTTCTTACATAATAGGCTATTCTAGCCGAAATATGATGTCGATTTGTTATCAAGATGACAACAGATTGGACAGCCAACTTGTTGTTGGTGTGGGGCTCAGTTAGAATTGATACTATCAAATGAAATTCATGAGGTTTCGACATGCAAAAACAACCAGGAGATTGGATCTTCCGTGCTGTTAAAGGTGCACTGATTGGATCTGGGTTTATTCTACCCGGTATTAGTGGTGGCGCATTAGCTGCTGTATTTGGATTATATGAGCGAATTATCAACTTCTTGGCGCACCCATTTAAGCGTCTGAAGGAAAATATTTTCTTTTTCTTGCCAGTTGGTATCGGTGCGATTTTAGGTATTTTCGCGCTATCATTTGCGATTAGTTTTGTTCTTGGTAAGCACGAAAGCGTTGCCCTTTGGTTCTTCGTGGGTGCAATCGTTGGAACGTTGCCGTCGTTGTGGCGTGACGCTGCCAAGGAAGGACGTACCAAAGTCGATGTGGCGATTATGATTGTGGCGTTTGTTGCGATGCTGGCCTTTTTGTTGTTTGGCGCCCCACTCTTTTCGGAAATTGAACCAAGTTTTGGGGCTTGGATTTTAGCGGGTGCCTTAATTGGTCTTGGATTAATTGTGCCCGGTCTTAGCCCATCTAATTTCTTGATTTACTTGGGATTATACAAAGGTATGAGTGATGGTATTAAGCATGGTGACTTAAGTGTTTTGGTGCCAATCTTAATTGGATTGGTTGCTATCATTGCCTTGCTTTCAAAGTTCATGACCTACATTTTCAAGGTTGCGTATGCAAAACTATTCCATGGTATTTTTGGAATTGTTTTAGCGTCAACAGTTATGATTGTGCCGAATGATTTTAACGACTTTACAATCATTCACGTTATCATTTCAGTGTTATTGTTGGTACTTGGAACGTGGCTTGGTTGGTGGATGAGTCGTTTGGAAGATAAGATGAATACAAAATAAAGATAAAGCGGTCGCACGAGAATATGCGACCGCTTTTTTCAAAAAAGGTTAAGGAATTCTGACTTCAAGTTGGCACAACGGTAACTAGTTGCTAACGGTGCTACAATCACGTCACTTAATACTGATAGTGAATGAGGTAAGCAGTATGAATGTGACCATGCATTTAAATTTAGATACATTTGAATTTGAGCTGGCGGATAGTCAGGTAATCGACGAATTAGTGAGTAAAAAGAAACTGAAAGTCACGATGTTGGATCATTATGGTCGCTTGTACGAAGGTGACTTGGCAGAAGCTTTTTCATCTGATGATTTGACGACACGTGATTTAGTACCGGGCAACTTATACTACGACATCGAAGATAAGCGCCTCGTATTGCCATATGAATTGCTGAAGAAGATGGATAAACACTATGTACATTTGGCGGCTGCAGTTGATACAGAAGAATTTGTGACTTTTTTGAAGCAAGCAGATCAGGAAATAACGTTAAGCTGCAAACTTTAAAAGCAGGCGGACATCAAATCCGCCTGCTTTTTAAATAGCACGCAAAATAGCCATGCTGATAATACCGACTAAGACTGTCCACATAATCGATTTCGTGCGCCAAATTGTAAGTAATGTTGGGATCGTTGCGAAAACGGCTAGCCAATTAATGCCAGGGAGTTGCCCGGCTTTAATCACGACTAGATTTTCAAAAAATAAAGCTGTCATCAGGCTTAGTGGAATGAATGCTAAAAATGATTGTAGCCAATTTGGTAATTTACCAAAACGGACTAAAACAAATGGTGAGATACGAGGCAACCAGGTAACTAATCCGGCAGTAATCAGCACAATGACGTAATAACTTGTCATAAAAAACCTCCTGGGCGTTTGGCGTTCAAGTATGCGCTTAGTCCAGCAGCGACAATAGTAGCAATTAGAACGGCACTGGCACTGCCGAAAAATGGCGCCATGATTAGATAAATCAAAATTGTGCTACCAACAGTCGTGATGATTAAACGGCGAGTTGTGATGACTTTGGCGGTGTCGACTTGAAAATACCAAAGGGCTGCAAACATAGCAACTAGGGCAAAATCCAAACCAAATTGTTGCGGATTGGGAATAAATTGACCGAAAAAGGCCCCGACAAAGGTTGCAATAATCCATGCCAGATATGATGCGATATTTACACCGTGTTGCCAGCCAACTGTGATATTAGCGTTAGTGTGATTGCTAGCAAACACACCATAAGATTCGTCAGTTAGCAGGGAACCCATACCAATCGCAGAGGGTAAAGATTGGTGGCTAAATTTTTGAGCCACTGATAGTGACATCAATAAGTGACGGGCATTAACTAGAAATACTAAGGAAGTAATCGCAGATACCGGTGCCATGGAAGCAGTCAAACTGGTCATCAAAAATTGCGCGCTACCAGCATAAACAAAAATCGACATACCAACAATGAACCAAATCGGCAAATGTGCACTAACACCCAGAATCCCAACCGTTAACCCAATGCTCAAATAACCCAGCATGGTTGGCGCAGCATCTAGTACGCCCCGTTTGAATGTGTAAGTTTCGTCCATAACCCCCACCCTACTTTCCAGATTGTAAAGATATGTGTCATTACAACATACTTATTAGCAAATCACTAGCGATAAATTTGTCGCAGCCGTTAAAAAACGGATTTAATAAGGCCCTTATTTAAGTTTGAACAAGTTTCGTCAAAAATTTCTTTAAGGCTTTCAAACTAGGATTAAGTTATTGAATAGCAGAAAAGCATTTTTGAACTAGATGGAGGACCGCGTTATGTTTAGTTATAGTACATTGGATTATGCAAATTTTGTTTACGACGCAGCCATTGGCGATTTTGTTGCGACAACCAATGATGGCCAAGGTATGGATTTACGCCAGGTTGCATCAGCAGAAGAAACGGTGGCGTATCAGTTACCGGCGCCTGTTTATCACCAAGTTTCAATGTAGTTAATGACGGAATATTAAAAAAATAGACGAATCGCATTTTTACGATTCGTCTATTTTTATGGTCTAAGCACGAGAAAGTTCGTCTAAAGTTCTGCCCTGATCATCTATTAGCTGAAGCCAAGTGTTTGTACCGGCAAAATACAAAAAATGGCCAACTTCATTAGCGCTCTTCAAAACCACGTCTTTGGTAGTATGACCATTCGAAATGGCATCAGCGTGTTCTTCACGTAATGTTAAAGCGAATCGTTGCGCAAACCCAACCGATCCATCTTTATTTAGTGGCATATCACTTTGCAGTGTGGCGCCAGCAGCGATAACCATTTCATCACGCTTGCGCCAAGTAACAGTGGCCTTTGCGCCGTTGTAGTCAATGAAGAATGGCACATCGGCAAAGGCTTGCTGAAAACGATGCTGCGCTTTTGCCGATTTTTTTGGACCGCCAGCGTTTGTAACCAAGGACGCCAGATGCTTTGCGATTCCGTCAGCTAAGTCGGTTGTACCAAGCAAATCAGGCAATGCGTTAGCTGTTTCTTCGCTTATTGTAATCGTGATTTTCTCAGGCATGAACGATTCCTCTAAATTACTTGTGATAAGGACTGTGGGCGTTAATCATAAATGCACGGTAAATTTGTTCAGTCAAAACCAGGCGCATCAATTGGTGTGGCAAAGTAAAACGACCAAAACTAATTTGCGTGTTGGCGCGTTGCAAAACTTCAGGGGCCAAACCAAGTGATCCACCGATGACGAAAGTGATGTCTGAATCACCACGAAGCGCCAACTTATCGATTTCAGCAGCAAGTTCTTCACTACTACGTTCGTTTCCCTTGATGGCCAAGGCGAAAACATATTCCTTATCCTTAATCTTTGACAGGATTCGTTCACCTTCTTTGCCCATAACTTGGTCCATTTGGGCCTGTGACAATTGTTCGGGTGCTTTTTCGTCAGGAACCTCGATTATTTCGAACTTTGCAAACTTTTGCAAACGTTTTGCGTATTCTGCAATACCATCTTTCAGGTATTTTTCTTTCAATTTTCCGACACCAATGATTTTAATATTCATCCGTCTTAAACCTTTCTTAAGAAATTTATTGATTTCATCATAGTTTTTAACAGTTGTGGATAACTGTTTAAACAAATTGCAATTACTACCTTTTCCACATGTTACTAACAGGTTGTGAATTGGCTACAAACGTTATTATATCAAAGATTCATAGGGTTTACGTGGATAGTTATCCACATTTATCCACAGATGGGCAAAAATCGTGTGGATAACTCTGGAAACGTTAGAAACTCGGCATTTGATCATAATTTTTCACAATTTAAGCCACAAAAAATTCTGGAGTAAAAACAGTTTTGCACACCCTATTTTTTCCTGAAAGAGTCGAATACAAAGTATGAAAAGGATGTAAGTTTGTAATATTCGGAAAACAGGATTATTTAACATTATTTACATTGAAATTGTGATATTTGCCGATAAAAGGCGTACATTTCGCCATGTGAATTCAGAAATCAGCTAAAATCACCGAATTTAATTAAGGTTAAACTTAACAACGGTTTAGAAATGCCTAGATTTGGGGGTATTGCATGTGACAATTAGTTTCGCACAGGTTTTCCACACTGACTTTTCCCCCGTAGGTAGTGGGTTTCATTGCACAAATGGTCATTTTATCCACAAGTTATCCACAGGTTGTGGGGAAAAGAGTGCGGTTATCCCCTATTTATCCACAAAATTCTGTGTAAAACCTTCATCCCGCATCCTGTATAATAAATCAAGTTGGGGGATACTTAATATTATGAAAAAACGATTCAGTGGTTTAACACCGCCACAAGTCTTAACGTTAGGTTTTTTGGCAATTATCTTTGCTGGCGCCTTGATTTTGACACTACCAATTTCACATCAAGAGGGTGTTCACATTAGTTTTATGGATGCGTTATTCACAGCTGTATCAGCAACTGCGATTACGGGACTGACAGTTGTGAATACGGCAACCACTTGGTCGTTGTTCGGTCAAATCATCCTATTGATTATGATTGAAATCGGGGCCCTTGGTTTTATGACGTTTGCGGTTTTGCTATTTGCAATTACCGGGCAACGCATGGATTTGAAAGCCCGTTTGATGGCGCAACAAGCGTTGAATCTGCGCAATTTAGCGGATGTTAAAAGCGTGTTGCGATATGTCTTCTCGCTATCTGCCATCATCCAAGTAATTGGTGCTGCATTGATGATGCCGGATTTTATTCCCCGCTTCGGTTGGACACACGGAATTTATTTGAGTATTGCATCATCAATTTCGGCCTTTGGTAATGCCGGATTTACATTTTTCGATGAACCGGTATTCTTCTTGCGCAATGATCCATACATCTTATTGGTTTGGATGTTGTTGATTTCAGCTGGATCGCTCGGATTCCTGGTTTGGCGCGATTTGCTCTTGTTCTACAAGCAGCGTCGGTTGAGTTTGCACACCCGTGTCGCATTACACGTCTCGGCATGGCTAACTGGACTTGGCTTCTTGTTCTTCCTGTTTACTGAGAAAGTATTGGCGCCATTAGCTAACACAACTTCAATTGGGCATCGTGTGATGGATACACTGTTCTTGGCGGTTGTCCCCAGAACGGCGGGGCTTGAAGTTGTGCCACTTAGTTCAATCTCGGCGGCCGGTTTGATGATTATCATGCTGCTAATGTTCGTCGGTGGAACGCCAGGATCAACCTCTGGTGGTATTAAAACGACCACGCTTGGTATTTTATGGTTGCAGTCAATGGCAGCTCTCAGAGGCCAAGAAACGGTTAATTTCGGTGGTCGTCGCTTTAGCCAAAAGATTGTGATTAAAGCAATGATGTTGGCCGTTATTTCCAGCGTATTCGTGGTTGGTGTATCATTGTTGCTAACCATCACGGAAGCGATTCCTAAGGGCGAGGGTCTTGAATACATCGTCTTTGAAGTTATCTCAGCCTTTTCAACCACTGGTTTCTCGATGGGACTCACTCCTCACCTAACCGATTTTGGTAAGGTTGTCATCATGATTGTGATGTTCATCGGCCGTGTTGGTTTGTATACGGTTATGTTCTCGGTAATGAACATTCGTGAAAAGCCAACGAGTTTCCAATACCCAACTGAAGAAATCATTATTGGTTAAACATCAAGCACCGACAATATTTTGTCGGTGCTTTTTCTGTGCATTCTGGATACAATAGTCTTAAACATAGGAATTACTAACGGGGGAAATCATGACGAAGGTTGATTTGGTAGCAACGGACTTAGATGGGACGTTTTTGAGTGATACAAAAAGAATTAACGAGGACTTTTTTGACCAAATATTAAAGCGTCTCGAAGCGACTGGTGGGCACTTTGTGATTGCGAGTGGTCGTGATGAAGAGCAAATCCATAAGCAATTTAAGCGATTTGTTGGGCGTTATGATGTTGTGGCCGATAATGGTGCAGTCGTTCGAACAGCCAATGGTGAATTGTTAAACGTATCCGGTCTATCCGTAGCAGAGGTCGAAACGATGATGCAAGTTGTTGCTGATTTGCCGTTCGACCCACGCCAAGGTGCCCTATTCACTGGGCATGAGGCAGTTTACATGCTGCGTGATCAAGGTCGCTTGAACTTGGCTCATCAATCACTGGTTTTGATGATGTTTTCAAATGTTAAGATGATTGATTCGTTAGATGAGATTCATGAACCGATTTTGAAGGTGACGATTACGTATGCTGAGCATCAAATGATGGATTTTATTGCTGCTGCGCGTGAAGCGTTGGGCGATCGCGCCCATGTGACGACATCAGGTTATGGCTCGGTTGATATTGTGGCGCCGGATGTTAATAAAGCGAATGGATTGGCGTATGTTGCGAAGCATTATGGCCTTGATTTGGAGCAAGATTTAGTTGCCTTTGGTGATGGGTTGAATGATGCTGAAATGTTGGCAAAAGCGAAGCGTCCATTTGCGATGCCAAATGGTGATAAAACGTTAATTGCGACCTACCCTGTTGCGGATGCGGATAATAACCATGACGGAGTTTTAACGACTTTGGAAAATTTATTAAATAAATAATAAGACGACAATACGTTTCAATATGCAAAATTATGCATATAGAAACGTATTTTTGTATACGAAAATCTTCCTCCAGCTTGACGTTCAAAAAACGACTTTGTGAAGTTCACAAACCAGTAACATTGTTGATTTAAAATTTAAAGATGAAGTTAAATGTTTGTTCGCATCGAAACTCAAGGAGGAATAATCATGGCATATATGATATTTAAAGTTGGCGCACAACGGGTATCATGCACTGTATATGATGGTGAACAACCAAAAGAACGATCTGGATTCGATGTTTTAGGGGCTGATGAACAGATTGTTGCCAAGATGAAGCGATTAATTAAGTTATATGGCGCCTTTTATACGTTGAAAAGTGTTGGTGTACTAACCGAAACCGGTGATTTTAAAGAAAAAACGCTGCAAAAGTTGCCGGTAACGGCAGGCAAATTGGCAGCTGAAGACACTGTAAAAAACACCTGCGAAATGTATGATACAAACAACTAAACGTTATTTGTGAATAACATCACAACAAAAGGTTTAGATTTTATAAAGGTGGTAGTGAATTGTTTCACAAGACAGTTGTATCAAGGGATAAGAGCGACAGAAAACAAAAAATCACCGTCAAAAATGACGGCGATTTAGCAATTATTTGAGATTATCCATTGCTTCGTTAAGCAATTTGTCTACCAGAATGTTACCTGCGCTGGTTGCGTGACCCTTCACCCAGATGAATGACAAACGATCCTTTACTTGTTGCACCAAATCATAGACTTGTTGCCAAGCAGTCAAGTTAGCGATTTCGCCGGAAGCTTTACGCCACCCCTTTGATTGCCAGTTGTACATCCAATCTGTAACAGTATCTAGGACGTACTTTGAGTCACTGACAATCGTGACTGGTTCGGAGACCTTGGCCATTTGCAAAAGCGCGTTAATTAGACCAAGGATTTCCATTTCGTTGTTCGTGCGCCCGTAAAATGCACCGCTATCTGAGAAGACGGGTGTCTGCATATCTGATCCACGATAAACAGCAATCGCCCAGGCAGCTTTGTCAGTTGGGCGTACGTGTCCACCAGCTACGTTACCAGTGTTACGACTACCACCATCCGTGAAGATGTAATAATATTCACTTTTTGCATCAAATTTACCATCGTAAGCAGTTTCGTATTTACGTGATAAATCACCCGAAGCGCCGGTTTGATCGTCAAACCATGCTTGTGCTTCAGCGCGCGTTGCAAAGCCCTTGTACTTTGGTGCTGGCTTTGTGTGGGTGTACTTTTGAACCTCAGACCATGGCTTGGTGTAGAGGCCCTCGAACTGGTTTCCGACAATTGCGTAGGTCTTCATTGTTTCTCCCTAATTTTCGATTAATCTTATGTAATATCATAGCCTAAATTGCTATGTAACGGAATTATTCAACTATTTTTTATTCGAAGGGGAACCGGATGTTTAAGTATTATTTCACTTATGAACCATCGATCCCAACGGGCATTGGGTTTGGACAATTTTCATTGACCCATGGCACAATGCTTTTGCTAATGGCGGGCTTGATTTATTATCTTGTGCGTTATTATAGTGCATCAACTGATAATCGTCGTCGCCACGTACGCTGGGGGATTGCGATTGCCATTTGGACGATGGAATTATTTAAGGATTGCTATTTGGCTGTGACTGGCCAATGGGAACCGAGCTTGTTGCCGCTACATTTATGTGGCTTTGGGTTGATGATGATTGCGGTGGATGCTATCCATCCCAACAAAACGACCCGCGAAATTTTGTATAGTTTAACGATTTGGGGTGCCTTTGCGGCTGAAATTTTCCCAGATTGGGCGTACTATCCAATTATGAATCAATGGGCGTTGCAAAGTTTCTTGATTCACGCATTGTTGATTGCTTACCCAATGATGCTGATGGTCAGTGGCGAAATGGTGCCAAACTGGCGTGTGTTGTGGCGCCCAGTATTATTCCTGGTGGTTGTCGTGCCGTTTGTCATTTGGGTAAACGGACACTTGGGAACGAACTTCTTCTTCCTAAACGTCGCAGCGCCAGGATCGCCATTAGAGCCTTTGCAGCAAGCGTTTGGACATGGCGGCTTGTATATTACCGTAGTACTGTCTCTTTTGGCGTTGTTATGGGTCATCATGTACACACCATGGGAAATTGCCAAGCGTCGTAAAGCAGCGGTTGCTGTCACAATGTAATCTGATATGAAAAAACGGTAGAACATGAGGTCCTACCGTTTTTGTGTCTACAATGGGATTTTTAAATCACGTTCAGGCTGAATGAGGCTGGTTTTCTTAACGAAAATAAGATTCATCAGCCAAGCTGAGATAACAGGAGCAATGATGTATGAACCAAGCAGTCTTAGCCAAATATAGGGGCCGTCAGAGGCTTGCAAGGCGGTTAGGGGGCCGATTAGACCGGATGCCCCAAAACCGGCTGAAAAGGGCGTTCCTTTAATTGATAGGAGTGTTGCGACACCACCGGCTATTCCAGCGGCAATCATGACTGGAATAAATAGCAACGGCTTACGCAACATGTTAGCCATTTGAATTTTTGGAGAGCCGATAACGTGAGCGATTGTGCCACCAATTGGGTTTACCGAAGCGCTCATCCAGGCTAATGTCAGCGCACCAGCAACAATACCAGCATTTGCTGCACCAGATCCGACGCCACTAATGCCAAGAGCAGTCGCGATACCGACTGATGAAATAGGTGAGACAATCAAGGCTGCAAACGCCAGCCCGAGGAATATCCCCATCGGTAAAGGTGAAAGATGGGTTGCCACCGCAACGACATTACCAATCGCATTTTGGATTCGAATCATCCAAGGCAGGGTCGCCAAGCCGATACCACCGCCAATCAACAAGGTGATGGTTGGTAAGAAGATAATTTTTAATTGACCAAGGCGAGGCTCCAATACCAACACCAATAATGCCGAAATAAAAGTAACCAGCATAATATTTAGGATTGCACCAGTTCCGGCGAGAGTATAGGTGTTATTCGGATTGATCGTCACAACCCCGGCCGAAACAACACTCGCTAGACCGATTGACGCGGAAGCCAACGTACTAAGTCGAAGGAAATAACCGACGGCAAACGCGGCAATGATGGGCAACATGCTTTGTGAAACATTCGTCATCATAGTGATGAGGCGAACCCAAGGATGTTGGCCGAAAAGGAGTAAGACCTGGCTCGTTAAAGCAGGGGGTAACAGAGCGATGATAATGCCGAGGCTATTACCATTTAAGACGTTCAATGTGAAATCTTGCCAATTACGGCGCGGTGATACAAGCGTTTCAGGGTGCATCGTTGGCTTCTCCTATATAAGTATGATGGGCGCGAAAAAATTAAAACGCCGATTTGAAAGAACAAATCGGCGTTGATTTGTTGATACTAATCATACGGACAAACCGGTTAGTGTCAACTAGTTATTTAACTTTAATTTGTGGTCTAAGTGGCAAAAAACAATTTTATCGGCATAACCGATGACGACTCCTTGGAAAAAGAATGAGACCAAGGTTCCGATGTTAACTGCTACAAGGTTACCAGTGAAGGTCCAAACAGCCATTGAGATGACCATTGGGATGGCGAAATTAACGATTTGCGCGACGCCAGCATTCCCCTTGAAGAACATGAAACGGGTTAGGTTTGTTAAGTCGTCTAGGGGATGCAAAATAAATTGCAAGCGTTGAGTAATTGAAACCCCACAACCGACTGAAACGATGGCAATCAAATCAATCAACAAGCGGGTGGGCATTGGTAAATCACCAATACCTTGTGCAGTGAAGAATGATGAAACAAAGCCGATGATGACACTAAACGTCAAGACGAATAGCAAATTACCAATCACACGTGGCCAATCAATACTCTTCAATAGAATGCAGCTGAGAATCGCGGCGATAAGTCCGTATGCAAACAAAAACACACTGATTGATAGGCCAGTTGCATTGGCCAAATTGGCTGCAGATGCCGTCCAGGGCGCGGATCCCATATTGGTGGCAACTGTTAAGCCGTTACCGACAGCGTTAAAGAGCAATCCGGCAATAAAATAAAGTCCTGTTTCACGACTGCTTAAATTGCGCAGCTGTCCGTTTTCGTTATACATCGTCATTCACCTCTGTTTTCATTCTAACAGTATGCTTTAACGAATAAAATAACTGTCAGGCCTTTTTGAATGGTTTATTAATGATGATATGTTACAATGTTGTTACAAATGAAAGGGTTATTATTAGGAGGACTTAATTATGGGTGCTTATGGGGCTTTTTGGCGTAACTATTTTAATTTTTCAGGACGCTCAACACGACTAGAGTTTTGGGTGCCATATATTCTAAATGTCATTATTTTATTTGTCCTAGCTTTGCTAGCTGGACCACAAAGCAGTCATTGGTGGACGGCACCGTTTGGAATCGCAACTTTTGTATTTGGACTGTTGATTATCATTCCGATGTACGCCTTAATTGTGCGACGCGTGCGCGACACAGGTGTTAAGCATGTGGTTGTCTGGGGTGTGCTAGGTATCATTTTCAACATCGTTGCGTTCGTTTTTGGTTTCATTCCAACAAATCAATTTAAGTAACGTGAATGTTCGGAAAAATCAATGTAATGTTCGTGTTTAGAGGTCGTTTCCGGCCTCTTTTTATTTATTGTTTGCAAAACCTTTGTGTTAATCGTTTTAATGTGCGACAATAGTTAAGTTGTTTTTAGAAAAGTGAATACATTTTATAAGGAGTTTTGCTTCATGTTTGAACGCTACTTCAAGTTGTCTGAACTTGGGACGACGATGCGCACGGAATTTTTGGCCGGTGCGACAACGTTCGTTTCAATGGCCTACATTCTCTTCGTTAACCCATCTGTTTTGGGCGCTGCGGGGATGGATAAAGGGGCCGTGTTCACGGCAACTGGATTAATCGCAGCGATTGCAACCATCTTTATGGGTGCCGTTGCACGTTATCCTTTCGCCATTGCACCGGGACTTGGTGTGAACGCCTTCTTTGCTTACAGTGTGGTAATCGGAATGGGCGTTAAATGGCAAACGGCATTGGCAGGCGTATTCGTCGCCGGTGTCATCTTCTGGATTTTGACAGTTCTCCGCATTCGCGAAACGATTATCAACGCCATTCCAGCTGATTTGAAGGCTGCCATTGCGGGTGGTATCGGTTTGTTTATTGCCATGATCGGATTGGTCGACGGTGGGATTGTCGCGGCCAACAAGTCAACGATTATTGGTTGGGGTGATTGGAGCAATCCACAAGTGATGCTAACGATTTTTGGTGTCTTGGTCAGCTTTGCGTTGTTCGCGCGTAAGATTCCAGGCGCTATCTTCATTGGTATCGTGATTACGTCAATTGTTGGTTTGGTGACAGGTTTGATTCCTGCGCCATCTGGCATTGTAGCTGGTGTGCCAAGTTTGGCACCGACGTTTGGACAAGCTATCTTCGGATTGCACGATGTCTTTACGATGCAGATGATTCCAGTTATCCTAACGTTCTTGCTCGTGGCATTCTTTGACACGGCTGGTTCATTGGTCGGAATCGCTCGCTCTGGTGGGTTCTTGGTTAACAACGAATTGCCACGTGCGGGTAAGGCGTTGATGGCTGACTCAATTGGAATGTTGGGTGGTGCTTTGTTGGGAACGTCACCTACAACGGCGTTCGTTGAATCATCAACTGGAATTGCCGTTGGTGGTCGTTCGGGAATGACATCAGTGTTTACAGGATTCTTCTTCTTGTTGGCATTGTTCTTCTCACCATTGTTGGTTGTTGTAACGTCTCACGTGACGGCGCCAGCTTTGATTGTAGTTGGTGTGTTGATGGCTGGAAATCTTGCTGCTGTTAACTGGGAAGATTTCCCAATTGCTGCTGCGTCATTCTTGACGGTTATTGGTATGCCATTGGCTTACTCAATTTCAGATGGAATTGCCATTGGGTTTATCGTGTACCCATTCTTGATGATCGTAACTGGTCGTGGGAAGAAGGTGCATCCAATTATGTATGCACTAGCAGTTGTCTTTATCGGCTTCGTTTACGTGCTACAAACTAATCACTAATAACACTGTTTCATGTGAAACAAAAATGGGCAGGGCTACCAATTTTGGTATCCCTGCCCATTTGTTTTAGTGAGATTCGACGCATGCCTTAAAGTTTGGCATGACCGTATCCAACCAGGCGATTGTGCTTTCATCAGTGACGTCATCTGAGCCACTCAACTTTTGGTGGCCGGCACCAACTAGCGTATCATTACCCATCAAAACGGGTGATTGTAAGGCGAACAAAATATCGCGTAAGTGCATTTGCGCATAAACCGTTCCTAAAAATCCAGGTGTGGTACCCATGATTAATGATGGCTTGCTGATCATAACCTTGTCGACACGTGACAACCAGTCGATGGCGTTTTTTAGGACACCTGGAATTGAGTGGTTGTATTCTGGTGTCAGCCAGATAACACCGTCAGCCTCTTTGACAGCTTGCTTGAATGCAACAACTTCTTGTGAAGGTGTTAGTTCATCATCTACACTGTAAAATGGCAAGTTATTGATAGAAAGAACGTCAATAGATAGGTCGTCAGAACCATAACGCTTGGCCAAAAAGTTAGCCAAGACACGGTTTAATGAGTTCTTGCTGTTACTACCAACGATTGCAACGTATTTCATAAATCTGTTCTCCTACGTTAAATTGAAAAATACTGTCTTCAAGTTTACAGCAGGAATGATGAAAACCAAAATGATAGCCATTATTCTGTGGGCGTTTGTTGATATGGAAACAAAACCCGCATATAATGAATTTGGTATAGGAGGGTTTTGCTATGGACCAACAACGCGTTTTCATTCAGAGTTATATGTCATTAATGAGTAAGTTAGTCGGCTTGAATCAATCGCAAATGAGCGAAAAGCTTGCTGATTATCGTCACCCGGAAGTGGAGACGGTCGAGTTCATTGCGAATCATCCGGACGATGCGAACGTCACAAAGTTGGCGGAATATTCTGATATGACACGTGGTGCAATCACGAAGATTACGAACAAAATGATTGAAAAAGGGCTAGTCACTGATTATAAGAAGCCTGAAAACAAAAAGGAACGTTATTTTACACTGACCGACAAGGGGCACAAAGTGAATGAGATTCACGAATCACTGAATAACGAGTTTTTTAATCGGGACAAGCCGGTGTTCGATTCAGTGAGTTCAGCAGACCTTGAACGGATGATTGCGTTCGCCCAAACTTACAGCCAATATTTGGATGCTGAAATTGCAAAAACAAAAGAATAAACATGAAACTGCAACTGGTTTTAAACTGGTTGCAGTTTTTTAATCTCTTCGTTTTGTTGACAAGGAAACAAAATGAGTTTAATATCTATTTTTGTTGACAAGGAAACAAAAAAGAAAATCCGAATAAATCGGTGCTTCTTATTCATAACAATTAAACGAGGTTTATTTACATGTTTCATTCAAAGACGATGCAAGCCGAACCGCTACCTGCTAATTTAGTTAGCATTGCATGGTTGCTAGTTCTTGGTGCGATGGCACCTATGCTGGATTCAACGATGGTGAATATCGCTGTTAATCAATTACAAATCGATTTAGGTACCAGTTTGGCGTTGATTCAATGGGCCGTTACTGGCTTTATTTTGGCGATGGGAGCTGCCGTGCCATTTTCAAGTTGGCTGGTCGATCACTTTTCTGGCAAGTTGGTCTATTTCTGGTCAGAAATCGCATTTGGCGTTGCGTCACTGCTAGCTGGGCTATCAGGGAATGTTGAAATGCTAATTGTCCTACGCATTGTGCAAGGCTTTGCTGCTGGTATGATTATGCCAGTTATGTTCACACTGTTAGTTGATCTATTTGGTGGTGACAAAATGGGGCGTGTGATGTCAATTATCGGTGTACCTATGACATTAGGTCCGATGGCCGGACCAATTATTGGTGGATTGATTATCCAATTGATTTCATGGCGCTGGATTTTCTTCATTAACGTACCGGTTGTGTTACTATCAGCCTTGATGCTATATAAGAAGGTGCCAGCGATTGCACCTAAAAATCCAACCGCCACGTTCGATGGTGTTGGTGTTGGGCTGTTGGTCACACTGTCAGTAACGTTTGTTTATGGTACGGTGCAAGCCAGTACGAAGGGATCGTTTAACAATCATCTAACGGTTGGCTTCGGTGCGATTACAGTCGTTATTTTAATCGGGTACCTAGTGTACGCTTGGCGTTATCCAAATAAGGCAGTGTTGCCACTTCGTCTTTTCAAGCACCGCAATTTTTCAGGTGCCATGCTAGGTAACCTACTAGCCGGCTTTATCACTAGTGGACCAATGATTTTGTTGCCACTCTTTTTCCAGGATGTTCGTGGCGAAAGCGTCATTATGGCCGCGGTATCACTCATTCCACAGAGTGTCGGCATGCTAGTTTCACGTGGAACAATTGGTAAGTTGATTGATACGTTTGGTGCTCGCTGGGTTGTCATTATGGGTACAGTACTTACTATTATTAGTACGTTGCCGTTTGTATTTTTTGATGCCCAGACGGCCTACTGGTTAATCGCTGTTGTGATGTTTGTTCGCGGTGTCGGTGGTGCAGCGGTAAAATCAGCCATTCAAGCCGATGCATATGTTGGCATCGAACGTTCTGATTCCGGTAAGGCATCATTGGGGTCTAATTTGTTTCAACAAGTTGGCTCAGCTTTCGGTTCAGCCGTCCTAGCCACGTTGGTTGCCGGTTTTGTAAGCACACATCATATTGTTCAAACATCTCAATTGTTGGGTGCATACCAATATGCATTTGCTTGGGGCACGGTCTTTGTTATTTTGATGTTTGTCCCAGCGTTTATGCTAACTAATAAAATTAAGTAATTTTACTCCACAAAACTGTTCGCGTTCGCGTGAGCAGTTTTTAATTTAGGAGTATTAAATGACATTCAATGTAAGAGGTTGTATATTTAGTAAATAACGATTTTTTAGGGTGAAAAAATTATGGAGTGGATGATTGAGAAAAAGGATCGCCAAAAAGTAGAGTTATTACGCTACTTGGTTTCGCGTCCCGAGATTAAATTGCCACTAAAGATGGTCCAAGAATATTTTGGCTGGTCAAAGTATATGGTGCTTTCGACAATTCGTGGCTTGTTTGATGACATGCAGGAATTTTATGGTGAGGAACCATCGTTTTTTAAATTGTCAGCGGATGAAAAAATGATTGAATTGACGCAGAATCGCAATGTTGATTCGAATGTTTTCGCGTTGCAATACATGCGTCAGTCAATTCCGTGGCAGCTGATGCGTGAGACGTTTAATGAAACCATGCATTCATATGAAGATTTTGCGGTGCGTAATTTGACGACAGTTTCTTCAGCCCGTAACGGAAAGCTACAACTCGATGAATTCTTCGAGCAACATGGTATTAAAATTACGCAGGATTATACCTTGGCCGGGAATGAAGCTGAAATACGAGCAGTATACTTCCGCCTATTTGTAAAGTACTTTGCGGACCGTATTTTTCCATTTTCAGATGAAGAGTTGGCCCTATCAAATCAAGCGATTAAGGCAATCATCAAAATTATTTCACCTGACGAAACAAACATTCGTCAGAGTAAGCGAATTGCGTTGCGATTTTCGACCGCCATTTGGCTTGAGCGTTTGCAATTAGGCCATTTCGTGGAAGATGATGCAATTGATGATTTGTTGTTACCGAATGAACAACTAAACGAAAAGTCACAACGTCTCATTGCGTATTTTGAACAGCAAGTGAAGCTTCGTGTGCCGGACATTACTAATGAACAATTACATCGAGAAGCACGTTATGCGCTGATTGCGTTGTTTTCAATTGATGTCGGCTACGAAGTGGGACGGTATGAGAATTTGACGCCATCAGCGGCAGGAATGATTGAAGGATTTATTCGTTTGGTCGACCGTCATTATGACAGTTTCTTTGGCTATCAATTAACAGTGCGCGAACGGGATCTTCTTCGAGAAGTGTTCTTCGGCACGTTGATTGGGGCAGTAGTTAGTCCGACGAGTGACGATCGTCAAATGGTGGTGCGCTTTGATGCCGCATATGAGCAATTCCCATTGATGGCTGATTTTACGTTGAACCTGATTGATGATATCGCAGAGCGTCGTCACCTTGACGTGACGGCTGCACGAAATGCGTATTTTGAAATTTTGTATGTTGGTTTTGCGTCAGTGTTTGACATGCACCGTGTTTTCCCAAAGATTAAGGTCGCGATTGATATTAACTACCAATTTGGGCTTGAGGCTATTCTGACGGATATGTTGTTAGGATTACGTGCTATGAACGTCGAAGTGTCGGAATTCATTGATGATGATACCGATATTTTGATATCTGATATTAATCATGCGCAGATTCCGGAAGAGAATACGTTTATTTGGCCGACGATGCCAACATCACTAGACTTCGAGCAACTGCGTCGTCGTTTGAGTGAGATGAAGGTGGAAAAATTTGAAAAAGAGCGTGGTATCAAGTTGCGTTTCCCAGTAAATTAACGTTTTTTTTATTGTTAAAAAAAACAAAAAAATAACAAGCAAATCTCACGAGGAGCCTTTATCATAAACAGTGTAATAGAAATGATGTGCAAGAGAAAAGGGACGCTATATTATCTTTGCCAGTCATTCGAGCGTGCTCTTCTGCGGGAGCCAAACTTGTAACCGAACAATTAAAGTCAGTGACTTTTTGGGGTTTGTTCAATTTCAAGTGAATGATAATGGTGCCTATCTGCGAAGGCGATAATTGTGTGATCACAAGTGAATCTTCACAGATGATTTTGTTACGGGAAATATTTTGATATATTTCTACTCACTCAATACTCTCTCTAAAAAATAAAAACCAGGATGTCTGCGCATCCTGGTTTTTATTTTTTATTACAGCAACTATCGGCTGAGATTATTTAGCACATCCAACACTGGTTGGAACGCTTCAAGAGTGTGGTAACGATCACCGATTAACACACCGTCATAGCCAATGGCGCTGGCGATTGGTGAACCCACTTCATCCATGTGACCACCTAGAATCAATTGATAATCAATGGCTGGGTAATTACTCTTCATGAAAGCACGAATCGTATTGTGAACATCGCGAATTTCATCGATTGAATAAAGTGCTCGCCCCATTTCTGTAGAAGCTAATGATTCATACGCGATAATGATTGGCTTCGTGATTTTTTGATCCAAAAGCAGAATGTCGAGCTCTTCAGTGACCATTTCCAGGTTACTGTATTGACCGACTGAGATGATTGGCTTGATATCATTTTCCAAGGCATTTTCGAGACGCTTACGCACGATTAATAGGCCTTCATTAAGTGACTTTCGACGTTCCAAGTGACCGATGAAACTCGTTGTAATGCCAAGTGAACGCAACACGCTAGGCGAAATTTCGCCTACTGTACGCTCCTTAATTGTCAAATTCTGACTAATCACCTCGAAGTTGTTGTGATTATTTTCAACGGGTAGTGTTGGCGCGATTTTTAAGTCAACTTGAACTTCGGCATTATCTAAATCAGTTAGAAATTGCTTTTGAAGTTCAAAATCAACCAAGTTTTTAAAATTTAGAACAGCTAACATGTATTATTTATCCTCCCCCAAAGGTAACGTTGTTATACTTTTCGATTGATTACTTGCAGTATACCCCATATTTCTGATGAAAGAATGGCTGATAATCGAATAATGGAAACTGAGTCATGAAAAAGCCACGAAAACATGGTTTAATTTAATTCTGGGGGGAAGGCAATGAAGGTATATCACGTAAAATGGATTTTAAAGGGCCTATCAGTCATTGGTATCTTACTAACGATTTGGGCGGTTTTTAAACTTTATCAGATGGGCGCTTTTAGCAATTCAAAAGTCTTAATCGAATTGCTAAAAGGATATGGAATTTTGGCGCCAATTGTTTTTATTTTGATTCAGATTATCCAAGTGGTCATTCCAGTGTTACCTGGTGGTGTATCGTTAGCTGCCGGTGTGTTGATGTTCGGCCCTTGGTGGGGATTTTTGTACAATTATATTGGTATTGTATTGGGGTCCCTCGCGCTATTTGCGTTAGGTCGACGATTCGGACACCGCATAATTGATATTTTTGTCAGCGAGGCGACTTTGGAAAAATACATGCATCGATTGGATTCAAAAGGCTGGCACATTACGTTTGCGCTACTTATTTTGGCGCCAGTCGCACCGGACGATGCATTGGTTCTCTTGACTAGTTTGACGAAAATGACTTGGCGTGAATTTACATTGATTATTTTGCTCGGAAAGCCACTTTCAATACTTGCGTATAGTTTGGGGATGCTTTACGGTGCTGATTGGCTAATGAATTTTGTTGGGAAATAGCGTATTTGAGACATAATAATTGTAAAGATTGTTACGACGTTATTCCTAACTTTTTATGCGTTAATTACAAGTGAAGTTCGGCATTGCCCGCATAATAATAAACAGACATTTGTCCTTGTACGACTTTAACTGATTGACCCCGCGGAACCTATGTTTCGCGGGGTTTTATGTTACATTTCAATGTTTGCTAAATCATTAAGATTTCTTGATAATAGATAAGTTGAGTTTTTCTATTTGGAGGAGATGACATCATGTCACATCACACACAAGCTGACCGTCAATTAACGACGGGGGGCTTGGCAGTTGCTATGGTTCCTGCGATGGTAATTTCCGCAGGACTAACAGCACTTATGGCAGCGAAAGCATATGAAATGATTCGGCTAGCAAATGCGAACGGAAAAGTATTAGAAGAGAAAGCGAAGCAAGTAAATGATTAATCGTGTATTAACGTATCTAAAAGATGACGTCATGTTCACGGTTAGTATGATACTTGCTGTTGGGACGTCTTTCTTTGTAACGCCTGATTTTGGGGCTGTTAACTGGCATACTATTTTCAGTTTGATGTCGATGATGATTTGGGTTGGCTTTTTGGAACGAGCAGGCGTATTGCACGCTGTTTCAGTTTGGCTGGTCAGCCGTAGTCACCATGCGCGAACGCTGATGACTTCTGTCACATTCCTATCGTTCTTCGGAGCGATGTTCCTATCAAACGATATTGCCATCTTGACGTTGATGCCAATTTATCTACGATTGGCTAAGGATCTTTCAATTCGATTGAAGGTTATCGGGTCGACGTTGGTTATCATGGCAGCTAACTCTGGGGCTATTTTATTCCCATTTGGTAAGTCACAAAACTTGTACATGTATGGGTTCTATCACGTCAGTGTTGGTCAATTCTTCAAGTGGTCAGTATCATTGACGTTGGCATCATTGGTTTTGATGTTCATCATTACGCGATTTGTGCGTGCGACGCCATTGGAAATCAAGTTGAAGCCGGCTGATAAGCTAAACCATGGCTCGCTTGTATTCTTGGCCATTACCGGTCTCATCTTGGTTGCCACAATCTTTGGTTGGACGCCATTTAACGTTGTTGTGCCATTGATTCTGGTTGCATTTTTCATTTACAATCGCTCAATGTTCAAGATGGTCGACTTCGGTTTGCTAATCACGTTCTTCTTCTTCTTCATCGCGACAAACAATTTGGCGCACATTGAAGTGGTTCGTAACTTGGTCAGCTCATTGTTTGACACTAAGGCACACGTTCTATTCGGCACGTTCTTCTTGAGCCAATTCATCTCAAACGTACCATCAACGATTTTGATTTCAACATTCACCGATCATGCGCGTGAATTGTTTATTGGATCAAACATTGGTGGATTGGGAACGGTTGTTGCTTCAATGGCCAATTTGATTGGATTCCGTGTGTTCCGTCAAATTGAACCAGACTCATCTAAGTCATTCATGAAGTTGTTCATGGTTGTGAACTTCGTCATGGCCGCAATTTTGCTGGTAATTTTTGGCATTTAATAATCAAAACGGCTGTTGCTCGAAAAAATGAGCAACAGCCGTTTTTTAATTATTCACTTCGAGCTGGCAATTCAACGCTGGCTTCTGCCAATACGTGGCCGACGAGGTCTTTGCGAAGTTCGTTAAAGAAGTAGCCGGGGGCTAAATCGAGTGTTGTATCAACGGCGTAAACCGTTAACGTGTAATCGTGCGTTTGATCAGGTGGCATTGGTCCAATGTATGATTGTGTAATTTCAGGCTTACTGTGCTTGAAAATGCTGTACATTGAGTTCGTACCAGGGACAAATGACACGTCAGAGGTCACTAGATTTTCTGGCACATCATCAACAGGATGGTTTGCCACTGTCCAGTGAATCCATGGAAATCCCCCAACTGGGATGGCGTCATAATCAATGAATGCAATCGCAAGTGTTTCAGTGCCAGCTGGCACGTCGCTAACGGCGATTGGAAAATTAACAACGGGATTATCTTCTAAACGATATTCCGCTGGTGCAAACTTGGCGTACTTATCAGGCAACAAGCCTTGATTATCAAGCGTTACGGATACTTTCATAAGGTGTTCCTCCAGATGCTTTTGCTGTCAGTTTACCACATTGAGCAATTTAAAGTGTTGACGACAAAATGGGATTCGTGTAATCTAAAGCCACATACAAATACGATAACCTATCAAGAGTTCGGTGAGTGATACCACACGATGACCCGACAGCAACCTACAGCGATGCAAGGTGCTCCACTGGTAACGGATAGGTGCTAATGATAACGGCACCTACTGGTTTTGTAGGTGTCGTTTTTGCTATGCAAAATATTTTTAGGACGGTAATCGTAATGCCAACGATTAAGACAGATACAATGCAAGAAGCTTCAACGGTAAGCTTGATGATGGATATGGAAGTAATTACGGGTAAGGGAATGTTCGGTTCGATGGCGCGTAGGAAACGAATCACGCAACTATGGAACCGTGCGAAGAATAACGATCCATTGGCACAAAAGTTTGTTGCCGATAATCCAACGATTTTTGACGTGATGAAGCCGAAGCAACCGATGATGACGCCAATTGAGAAAGCGGCTGTGTCGTTGGTGAATTTGGAGGAACGTATTCATGAGTTGGAGGCGACGATTAGCGAACAACGTGCATTTCTGCTGGGAATGTTTTCAGAAGAGGAATTGGATGCAGCCGTAAAACAATTACGTCTAAACGCTGTTTCACGTGGAACTAATTTTCCAAAGTTGCAGGACTAAATCAAACTGGTGTAAGCTTAGTCCACTAATACGAAAGCATGAGATGAGGTTTTGAGATGGACTTGACGTTTGATTTGGCACGCACAGCTTTGGTTGTGATTGATGTGCAAGATGGGATTGCGTTTTCGGGCGCAGCGACACCTAATACGCCGGAACAATTGGTGGCACGCAACAACGAGTTGGCGGCGGTTTTGAAGAATACGGCAGCGCAAATTGTGTTGGTGCGCGTTAAGAATGATGGTGCAGAAGGGTTTAATCCTGTAACTGACGCACCATCCACACCAGCGCAACCAATGTCAGCTGAGGCAACGCGTTTATCATTGGACATTGCGACTGACGAAACAGCTGAAAATGTGATTGTTGTGAACAAGCACAACTGGGGTGCGTTTTACGGTACTGACTTGGATGTGCAATTGCGTCGTCGTGGCATCGACACCATCATTTTGACGGGAATTGCCACGTCAATTGGTGTTGATACAACGGCCCGTGAAGCAGCTCAACGTGGCTACAACCTCGTGTTTATCCCAGAAGCAATGACGGATCGCACGGAGCAAGGTCACAACGCTTCTGTCGATGTTATTTTCCCACGCCTAGGGAAAATTCGTACGGTAGCCGAAGTTAAGACGGCAATTGCCGAAGCAAAGTAAAGGGAGAGTCTGGACTTCACGTTCAGGCTTTTCTGTTTTTCGGACTAGTGTCTGGCTAATATGGGCAAATGGCGTTAATATGGCAACAATAATAAAAAGTAAGGAATGGTGAGAGACGTGATTGAATTTCGCAATATCTCGAAAATTTATCAAGGTAAGCCAGCGGTCTCGAACCTAACGTTGGATATTGCTGACGGTGAATTATTTGTCTTGGTTGGCCCAAGTGGTAGTGGGAAGACCACGTCAATGAAGATGATTAATCGTTTAGTTGAACCAACTGATGGGGATACGTATGTGCGTGGTAAGCGCGCGATTGAGTATGACTTGGTTGAACTACGTCGAGGGATTGGGTATGTGCTCCAAAATTCAGCCTTGTTCCCTAATATGACGATTTTTCAAAATGCTGGTATTCAGTTAGAAGCGGCTGGGGTGTCGCTAGATCAGCGTAAGCAACGCGTCTACGAACTGCTAGATCGCGTTGGCTTGCCAGCGACGCAATATGCAGACCGTATGCCAAATGAGCTCTCGGGCGGAGAACAACAGCGGGTTGGGATTGTGCGTGCCTTGGCGACAAAGCCAGATATTATTTTGATGGATGAGCCATTTAGCGCGTTGGATCCATTGTCACGTCGTTCGCTACAAGATTTGGTCTTGGAATTGCACGCAGATTTGCACACGACCATTCTATTTGTGACGCACGATATGAGTGAAGCAACGCGCCTGGGAAACCGCATCGGTGTGATGTATGATGGCGTTTTGCAACAAGTTGGTACACCAACGGAGGTCACGACACACCCAGCAAATGAGCTGGTCGAAGCAATGTTTAGCGAGCGCCCAGCAACGATGATTCAAGCGATTTTGGATGCTGGATTTGGTGAACAAATCACTGAATTAAGTGATGAACCACAGCTGCAAGCAACCGATTATTTGGCTGAATTATCGAAGCAATTGGTCGATCATCCAGCCGTGGTGGTCAATGGGACAACCAAGTTGACGGTGCAAGATTTGTTGCAGTATTTGGCTGCGTTTTAAAGAAAGTAGAGTGTGGGGATGTTAGCAGATATGTTACACATGCTGACAACACAATCTGGCGATATATTGACGGCGTTGCGTGAACACGTACTGCTTTCTTTGTTAGCGATTGTGATTGCAGCAATCATTGCCCTGCCATTGGCTATCGGCTTGATGAATCATCGCCGTGCCGGTGAGTGGGTGCTTCAAATTGCCGGGGTTATTC
This sequence comes from Weissella confusa, assembly GCA_016466735.1. Taxonomy (GTDB): domain Bacteria; phylum Bacillota; class Bacilli; order Lactobacillales; family Lactobacillaceae; genus Weissella; species Weissella fermenti. The sequence continues at coordinate 53,371 of JAAOED010000001.1, forward strand.
AAACGATTCCGAGTTTGGCGATTCTAGGAGCGTTAATTCCGTTTGTGGGTATCGGAACGGTGCCGTCAGTCATTGCGTTGGTTTTGTATGCTATTATGCCAATTTTTCAAAACGCCTATGCTGGTTTGACTGGAATTGATCCAACGTTGTTAGAAGCAGCCGATGCGTTTGGATTATCGAAGCGTTTCAAACTGTTCCGCGTGCAGTTACCATTGGCGATGCCGATGATTATGTCAGGTTTGCGTATTGCGATGGTGATGATTATCGGAACCGCAACCTTGGCAGCCTTGATTGGTGGCGGTGGCTTGGGAACCTTCATCATGTTGGGAATTCAAACTAATAACAATGCTGAATTGTTGTTGGGTGCCATCTTATCAGCCTTGCTGGCGTTGGTATTTTCTTGGGGTATTAAGTTGCTAAGTAAGTTGTCACTAAAGCGTATTGGCATTGTGATAGCAAGCTTGATTGTGATTTTTGGTGGGGTTGCCGGTTATCGTGCAATTGCTCAACCAGCCGGTACGATTACGATTGCTGGAAAATTGGGTGGTGAGCCTGAAATTTTGATTAACATGTACAAGGATTTGATCCAGCAGGATAATCCACGTTTGAAGGTGCAACTAAAGCCTAATTTTGGTGGGACAACCTTCTTGTATAAGGCGTTGCAGAGTGGTCAGGTTGATATTTATCCCGAGTTTACCGGAACGGTATTGCAATCATTGGTTAAGACAGATGGTCATATTCCACATGACCCTGTCACGGCTTATGAGCGTGGTAAGAAGTTGTTGAAGCAACAAGACAATCTGGACTACTTGCAACCAATGAAGTATCAAAACACGTATGCTTTGGCGGTTCGTAAGGCTGACGCTAAGAAGTATGGTTTGAAAACGACATCTGATTTGAAGAAGGTCGATGCCCAATTTGCAGCCGGCTTCGACCCAGATTTCGCTAAGTTGTCTGATGGTTATCCTGGTTTGCAAAAGGCATACGACTTGAACTTCAGTAAGGTCGTGACGATGGAATCAAGTTTACGTTACGAGGCGGTTGCCAATAAGCAGGTTGATGTGACGGATGCTTATACAACGGATCCGCAATTGAAGCAGGATGATTTGGTGTCATTGAAGGATGATAAGCAATTCTTCCCACCTTACCAAGGTGCCCCGTTGGTTAACGATGCGACATTGCAGAAGTATCCAAGCATTAAAAAGAGCTTGAATAAGTTGGCGGGCAAGATTTCAGAAGATGATATGATTCAAATGAATTATGAAGTAACGGTTCAGCATAAAAAGGCTGGGGATGTTGCGCGTGATTATTTGAAGCAGCATGGCTTGATAGATTAAATGAAATAAGGTGCTCAAAATTTTGAGCACCTTATTTTTAGTTTACGTAGGGTAATAACGTGGCCAAATCTGTCGTCCTGTTGTCTGGTAATAAGAATTCAGTTGCCAAGTTATCTGGATTAATATTATAAAAGAATTGTCGGCAACGCCCGCATGGCGCATAAATTTTCCCGCTTTGATGGACTGCGACGCAACGAACAACGCGAGATTCATTATGCTGAATCATATCGGCGATTGCACCATGTTCCGCACAAAACCCCAAACTACTTGAGGAATCAATTGAAACACCAGTGTACACGCGGCCGTCCTCTGTTTCTAATGCACATGCGACGGAGGCAACATAACAATTTGGCGTTAGTTCACGAGGATTCACTTTTTCTTTTGCTAAGTTAGTTAGTTCTTCAAATGTCATTTTTGGTTCCAACTTTCTTTCTGTAAATCGTACCATAACTAAAATTAGAAAACGATGACAAAAGTTGTTGACAAATTAAAAGTATGAGCATATCATAATCAACATCAACGAAGACGAGATGTAGTAGTGATTGAAAAATCTGCAGAGAGCTAGCGTTTGGTGAAAGCTAGTGATTGGCAAATCGTGAAAATGGTCTCTGAGTTAGTGCGTGACTGCGAGCAGCTTCTGTAAGTGGTTACCGGGTGCGCCCGTTATAGCGCCAACGTATTTCCGGCGGCTGTCGACTAGTCCAGCTTGAAGGCGTACGTGTAAGCTTATTTGGGTAACTAGATAAGAAAACTGGGTGGTAACACGAGTCATTTCGTCCCGGGGATTGTGTCATGAGACACGGTCCCCGGGTTTTTGTTTATTCGGCCAAATAAACAGCCATCAAAGATAGGTTAATAAATTGGGTTTAAACGGAGAGTAGAAATTATGAGCAAGAAGATTATTACAAGTGCAGTACTAGCATTGGCAGTGGCCGGCGCGGTTATCCCAGCGACATCAGTTGTGGCATCAGCAAAGGAATTGAAGACGGTGAAGGTGGGAATCAATTCACCATCTAAGACAGATCAGGCCGTTTGGAACATCGTTAAGAAGAATGGTGAAAAGCGCGGTATCAAGATTAAGTTGATTACCTTTACGGACTTCAACCAACCAAACGCGGCTTTGAAGCAAGGGAATATTGATGCGAATGCCTTCCAACACTATGCCTTCTTGTCAGATTGGAATAAAGCGCACAAGGCAGATTTGCAACCAGTTGGTGAGACGGTATTGGGACCTGGTCGCTTGTACTCAGATAAGTACAAGTCAGTGAAGGATATTCCAGATGGTGGTACGATTGCGGTTGCTAACGACCCAACTAACGAAGCGCGTGCTTTGTTCTTGTTGCAAGCAGCTGGCTTGATTAAGATTAAGGCAGGCGTTACAAGTCCAACGGTTCGTGATATCGTTTCAAGTTCTAAGAATTTGCACGTGAAGGAATTGGCAGCCGATCAAACGTTGGCTAGCTTGAATTCAGTTGATGCTGCCGTTATCTCAGCTACATTCGTTGAAGCCGCTGGTCGCAACCCGAACTCAGCCATCTACGTTTGGAACGCCAACAACAAGCAATCACACCAATGGGTGAACATCATCGCAGCGCGCCACGACGATGCTAAGAAGTGGTACATCAAGGCTTTGGTAAAGTCATACCAAACGAAGGAAGTTGGGCAATACATCAACGACCACAACAACGGTACGGAAATCGCAGCTTGGAAGGGTGCACCTAAGGCTACGGTTGTGACGGCCGATACGGCTAGCGATGCATCATCTGCATCATCAAACTAATCATAAAATCGAGGGGATTTGAATGGCAACAGCACTAGGAAACATCAGGGGAATCGCACGGCCAACAATTGTTGGTCAAGCGCTATATGCGACAGAAAGCGTTGCGGAGGAAATTGGAAATCGCTATCAAACGAATTTGGTGATTGTGAACGAGACGGATACGACCACGTTGGTAAATGACGCGACCGATTTGCAAGGCACGACACGGGCGATTTTCTATCAGCATGATGGTCAAATTTATCGTCGCACTGGTGATGGTGAAACGGTGCAATTAACGCATCAAAGTGATCACATCACGAGTTTTGCGCCAACACCTGATGGGGCGGGTGTTGTGTTTGCCGTTCAGCTTGAAACACAAGCATCGTTTAATGCCGTCAGCGAGCGACCAACGGTGCGTTATTATACGAAGCGTCATTATAAGGATGATGGGGTCGGCTTTATCGATGAGCAACGTCGCTTTGAGATTTATCAAGCCACGGCTTCAGGGGTGACACGTTTATTGGGCACGTTCTCGTTGCCGGTTAAGGTTGCGGATGCGACTGATACGCAGGCGTTGGTTATTGTGCAAACGAATGATGAAGACGCCCATGAATATCGCTCTGAGTTGCGTACGATTGATTTTGAAGCGCAGACACAGACAATCGTGCCAACGAACTTAGCGCAAGTTTTTGAAGCGACAATTGCACCAGATGCAACGCAAATTTTGATTCTCGGTAATGATGATCAATATCCTAATCGACGCGCAGTGAGCCTGCATTATTATGATGGTCATCAAACACGATTGGTTTTTGATGACGAAGAATTGTTAGCAGGACCTAATTCCGATGTCATTGTACAGGGACAAGGCCGCCATGTGCGTTGGTTGGATTCAGAAACGTACATCTTTGAAACTGGCTATCACGGACATACGCGTCTTTATCATGGAACGGTAGCTGGTGAGATTACGCGACTACTTGATGAGCCACAACTGTTAACTGATTTTGTGATTACTGATCGACGATTAGTCATTGCGCAACAAGATACGAGCCACCCAAGCCGTTTGATTACAGTCGATTTAGACACGTATGCACAAACGGTGCGTTATGATGCCAATCCGACGTTGTCGTTTACGGCAGCCGACAAATTCACTTTTGCTAGTGAAGACGGTTCGGATGTGGATGGTTGGTTCTTGCCAGCGCATTCAGAGGAGCCAGCACCAGTTGTGCTATATGTTCACGGTGGTCCTCATGGTGCTTATGGGGATGCGTTCTTCTGGGAATTCCAACGCTTTGCGGAAGCGGGATATAACGTTGTCTTTACGAATCCGCATGGTTCAACGACATACGGCCAAGCATTTATCAATGCAGTAGTAAACCATTATGGTGAACAAGATTATCGCGATGTATTAGCGGGCTTAGATAGGGCTATTGAACGCTATGCAGATAAGATTGATGCTACCCAACAAATCATTATTGGTGGGTCATATGGTGGCTTTATGACGACTTGGGCAATCGGTCATACTGATCGATTCCAAGCGGCTGTTTCACAACGACCAGTAACAGAGTGGCTACATCTAACGGGCGCTAGTGACATTGGGTATAACTTTGTCGCTGACGAAATGGGTGCAACGCCATATACGGAAGCTGGTCGAGCAGAATTGATTAAGCGCTCGCCAATTACGTACGCTGGGGCGGTTAAAACGCCACTTCTAATGATGCATGGTGAATATGATTTACGGACACCGATTGCGCAGACGGAAATGTATTTCACAGCGGTGAAGACGTTGACGGATACGCCGGTTGAAATGGTGCGTTTCCCGCAATCGTGGCACGGTGTATCTCGTAACGGCTTACCGAACTTACGCGATGCGCGATTGACCGTCATGTTTGAATGGTTAGACAAGACGCTTAAATAATGAAAAATCAGCCATCTCTCAACTTGTGTTGGGGGATGGCTGATTTACTATATGTTTGTTAATTTTGGTGTCAATGTTTCACATGAAACATTGGCGAATATATCGTTTTAAATAACCTAGCAAAATTAAAAAACTATTTATTACAGCAGCCGTTGGACTAAAACCGCCGGCATTCTCAGTCTGCTTTATTCTCAGATTCTGTTTTACGATTCAACTGGCTCAACATAATGCGGGTACCAAGGTTTTGGATACCATCAAGCTTCAAGTGATCACGGATACCATCGTTCATCTTATCTAGCATGGCTGCGAGTTGCGTCCATTCTTCTGGGCTTAGATAATCGAGGTATTCGGGGATGTAAAACAAACTCTTTTCAGCTTCGTGGCGACCTTTTTCAGTGAGCTGAATTAATTGAATACGACCATCAGTTGGGGACTTTGTCTTAGTGACAAAGTCCTTTTTAACTAGCTTAGCGACGAATTCAGCTGTTGATTGCACACTCATGTCCAAGCGATCAGCGAGGTCCTTTTGAGAAATATTATCGCCTTCACTTAATGCGACCAAGACTTTATTTTGCCCACGGAAAACGGGTGAGTGACGTTCAACTTGTTCATCAGCCAAGTGCTGAAGTGATGTAAATTCAAATAGTTTTGCTGCTAATTGGTGCTTTTCGATCAAATCAGCCATGTGTCTTGCCGTCCTTTAATTTTTCTACTAATGCCAGTATAACAGGGTTCGTGACGAATATGAACTAAAATACACAGGGTACCTGAACAAAATCGTTGACATGTTAATCAGGGTACCTTATTATTGTTTTCATCAGGTACCCTGATAATTAATTTTGAAAACAAGAAGGCAATATCATGAGTGAAGAGTATGCAGTTGAAATTGAAGGATTGACTAAGACGTTTGGCACGCAAACGGCGGTTGATAACGTGTCGTTTAACATCAAGCGTGGTGAGGTGTTCGGTTTGCTTGGACCAAACGGAGCGGGTAAGACAACTACGCTGCGCATGATGACGACGTTGCTAAAACCGACGTCAGGAACGATTCAAATTTTCGGTCACGATGTTAAGAAGGAACCGAAGGTGGTTCGTTCGTTGTTTGGTTTGACTGGTCAATACGCATCGGTTGATGAGGATATTTCTGCTCGCGAAAACTTGATGATTTTCTCACGCCTAAATGGTTTGTCACGACGCGAGGCTAAGGAACGTACAGAAGAATTATTGACCGAGTTTTCATTGGTGGCCTCAGCTGATAAGGCGATTTCGAATTTCTCAGGTGGCATGCGTCGTCGCTTGGATTTGGCAGTTAGCCTGATTTCACGACCAGCGTTGATTTTCTTGGATGAACCAACGACCGGTCTTGATCCACGCACACGTACGCAAATGTGGGATACCATTCGCGAGTTGGTTGCAGAAGGCTCAACAATTGTCCTAACGACCCAATACTTGGAAGAGGCTGATGAATTAGCTGATCGCATCGCGTTGATTGACCACGGAAAGTTGGTCAGTCTCGGCACGCCAGCCGAGTTAAAGGCCCAAGTTGGGGGCGCAAAGCTACGTTTGGAAATGGCAGATGCACAACAAGCTGACCAGGCCAAGCAAATCGTAACTGATGCGTTGCACGAAGAAGTAAAGGTGGCCAATAACATTGTTACAGCGCCACTACGCGATACGAATCAGGTTGCGGGTATCTTGAGCCAACTAACTGTAGCGGGGCTCACAATGACGAATATGGCCGTTGAACAACCATCTATGGATGATGTGTTCTTTGCGTTGACGGTTGGAAAGAATTAAGGGAAATAAGAAGGTTAGAATCATGATGGATGTACAAGCACACAAGACAAATATTATTGCGAACACGGCTACGATGGCATACCGTAATTTGCTAAAGACGTTACACAACCCAGACAAGTTTTTGGATGTGATTGTGCAACCTGTGATGTTCATGTTGATGTTTGGTTACCTATTTGGTGGGGCGATTGCAGGTAACGTGCATGCTTATTTGCCAACGATTGTGCCAGGAATTCTTATGCAAGCGTTGATTTCAGCTGCATCAGGTTCCGGTACCCAAATTAGTGACGACATGAATTCAGGTATTTATGATCGTTTGAAGTCATTGCCAATCGCCCACATTGCACCATTGGCCGGACAACTATTCGCAGATATTTTGCGTTTGTTTATCGCTGCAATTGCGTCATTGACGACGGGATTCCTAATGGGATGGCGTCCAGCAGCCGGATTTGGTTGGGTAGTTGTCGTTGTGTTGTTAGATGTGTTCCTGGGATGGGCCTTGAGCTGGGTATTCGCTTTGTACGGTATGGTTGCCAAGAGTTCAACGATGGTCGAAAGTGTCTCATTGATCACGATGCTTTTGCTAACGTTCCTATCAAGTGCATTCGTACCTGTTAAGACGATGCCACATGCCATGCAATTTTTGGTAAACCTAAACCCGGTAACGTATGTCATTAAGGCATCACGTGTCATGCTAAACCAAGGTGTTTGGTCAAACCAAGCCTGGATTGTACTAGGTGCTGGTGTGTTGGTGGTTGCAATCTTTGCACCGCTAACAGTGTTGGTTTATAACCGTAAGAATTAATAAGTAAAAGCCCTGTATCAAGGTTTGGAAATGGCCTTGATACAGGGCTTTGATGTTTATTTGAGCATTATTCCCACTCTACAGTTGCAGGTGGCTTAGCCGTAATGTCGTAGACGACGCGGTTGATGTGGTCGACTTCGTTTACGATGCGACGAGAAATCTCTTCCAAGATATCCCATGGCAACTTTGCGAAGTCAGCCGTCATACCGTCGACTGACGTGATGGCACGAATAGCGATGGTGTAGTCGTACGTACGACCGTCTCCCATGACACCGACTGAACGAACGCCAGTCAATACCGTGAAGTATTGCCAAACTGCGCCGTCTAGGCCGTGCTTGGCGATTTCTTCACGCAAGATAGCGTCAGATTCGCGCACAATTTCAAGCTTGTCTTCAGTGACTTCGCCCAAAATACGGATTCCAAGACCAGGACCAGGGAATGGTTGGCGCCATACAAGTTCGTGTGGCATACCCAACTTTTCACCCAAAGCACGTACTTCATCCTTGAAGAGCGTGTTCAAAGGCTCAATCAATTGGAATTGCATGTCTTCAGGCAATCCGCCAACGTTGTGGTGTGACTTAATTGTTTGGGCAGTATCAGTTCCTGACTCGATAACGTCCGTGTACAACGTTCCTTGGGCCAAGAAGTCGATACCATCAAGCTTTGCAGCTTCTTCGTCAAAGACACGAATGAATTCGTTTCCGATAATCTTACGCTTTTGCTCAGGGTCAGTAACACCGGCAAGCTTAGATAGGAAACGTTCTTGGGCGTCGACCTTGATGATGTTCAAACCGAACTTACCACCAAGTGATGCCATCACTTCATCAGCTTCATTCTTACGTAGCAAACCGTGATCAACGAAGATTGATGTCAATTGGTCACCGATGGCGCGTTGCAACAACACACCAACGACTGATGAATCAACACCACCAGAAAGTCCCAACAAGACCTTCTTGTCGCCAACCGTTTCGCGGATTTGCTTAATTTGTTCGTCGATGAAGTCATCCATTGACCAGTTACGTTCAGCACGAACAGCCTTGTCGACGAAGTTTTCCAAGATTTGCATCCCGTATTCAGTGTGTTGTACTTCAGCGTGGAATTGTACACCGTAGAAGTTGTGGTATGTGTCTTCCATTGCAGCGATAGGCGTGCTTTCTGACGTTGCAACCGCCTTGAAGCCATCAGGGACTTGTTCGACATAGTCTCCGTGTGACATCAAAACTGTTTGCGTCTCAGGCGTGTTGCCGAACAATAGCGCGCTATCATCCGTCACATCCATTTCAGTTTCGCCGTATTCAGCTGAATCGTTAGCTGGTGCAACCTTTCCCCCTGGTAAAACGTGTGCCATGAGTTGCATACCGTAGCAGACACCCAAAATAGGAATGTTCAAGTTGAACACCTCTGGGTCAATTGTGAAGGCGCCGTCTTCGTAAACCGAGTTTGGTCCGCCAGAGAAAATAAGTCCCTTAGGATTTAGTTCCTTAATCTCGGCTGCCGTCAAAGTGTGTGGCTTTAGTTCTGAGTACACACCCAATTCGCGAATACGTCGTGAAATGAGTTGGTTGTACTGTGATCCAAAGTCCAAAACAAGAATACTGTCGTGTGCTTGTGTGTTTCCCATGATGTCCCCCATTAATAAGTTGTTTCTAATTATACGTACTTGTCGATATTTATCAATGATAACTTTTGGGAATGTTCGTAATTTGTTCACATATTACAATGTTCTCATAATCGTAGTTACTAAAAATAAGTTATTGACGAAAAATACTTATTTTAAAGGGTTCATACGTTGATAATCTGGTTAATCGTTTTTAATAATTCAAAACTGATGATTTTTGTAATGACTTAGCCCTTGCATTATCTTAAATAGACCTTTATAGTGGTAAAAATTAAATTTTTATATGGACTCTGAGTTGGCCAGTTTTGGCCGGCAAAACGAGTGGTCGGGTCGAGGGATTTTATACTTGGAGGTATTAGGAAAAATGGTTTCACGTCGTAACTTAATTATTGGTGGAGTGGCACTTGTCGCGGTTGCAGGAATTGCATACGCAGCAACGTCAGGAAGCAACGGTGGTTCAAGCGATAAGTTCACTGCAGCAGTTGTTTCAGACACGAACGGTGTTAACGACAAGGGCTTCAACCAAAGCGCTTGGGAAGGTTTGGAGAAGTGGGGTAAGGAAAACGGCTTGGAAAAGGGCCAAAACGGATACAACTACTTCCAACCTAAGACAGTTGCGGATTACGACACGCAATTGACGCAAGCCGCAACGGCTAAGTACGATGTTGTTGCAGCAATCGGAAACACGTTTAAGGACTCAGTTCAAACTGTTTCAAAGAAGTACCCAGACACGAAGTTTGTCTTGGTTGACGAAATTGCTGGTGCTAAGTACAAGAACGTTGCGTCAGTCATGTTCCGTTCAGAGCAATCATCATACTTGGTTGGTGTGGCTGCAGCTACGAAGGCTAAGACGATGGGCGACAACACAGTTGGCTTCGTTGGTGGTATGAAGAACCCGGTTATCGAGGCGTTCTTGGCTGGTTACCAAGCCGGCGTGAAGTCAGTTGACCCTAATATCAAGGTAGATGCAACGTATGCTGGTACGTTCTCAGACCCTGCCAAGGGACAAACGATTGCGAAGGCTAAGATTGCACAAGGTGAGCACATCATCTTCCAAGCCGCTGGTGGTGTTGGAAACGGTGTCTTCCAAGCTGCGAAGGATCAAGACGCAACGTTGGCTGCCGACTCTAAGGATAAGGTATGGGTTATCGGTGTCGACATGGATCAAACTGACATGGGTGCCTACAAGACAAAGGATGGCAAGGCTGATAACTTGACGTTGACATCATCATTGACTGGAATCGGTCGTGGTGTGCAATTGGTTACTGAAGCTGCCCAAAAGGATAAGTTCCCTGGTGGCAAGACGGTCTACTACGGTTTGAAGGAAAAGGGTGTTGGTGTTACGACTAACAACTTGAACGCAGACGAAAAGAAGGCTGTTGAAGATGCAAAGGCAAAGATTATTGCTGGCGACATCAAGGTGCCAGACACACCTGAAAACTAATGTTAGCGAAAAGCTGTGATGAAATATTCATCACAGCTTTTTTTGTGCAATTATTCAATATGCAAAAATGAAACAATTTTAAAAAAATAGATATAGGGCCGCTATCAATCTTGCAAAACATTCAATAAAAATATTTTAAACATTTATTTTGTATACAAATGTAATTTAAAAAACTAAAACACATGTGTTAAATAACATCCTTAATTCGCGTTTTTGGAATAAAAATACAAACAATGTTGCTTATTTTGAATAAATAGTTACAATTGATGAATAATCAAATATGCAAAAAGGGGAATATTTATGCAAGAAAAATTGGTTTTGGCTTACTCAGGTGGATTAGATACGTCGGTTGCTATTCCGTGGCTGAAGGAAAAGGGTTACGACGTAACAGCTGTCGTTTTGGATGTTGGACAACACGGTAAGGATTTGGACTTCATTAAGGAAAAAGCGCTTCTAGTAGGGGCTGAGAAGTCAATCTTGTTAGATACGAAGGCAGAGTTTGCCCAAGACTACGTTGTGCCGGTTATTCAAGGTAATTTGCAATATGAAGGTGAATATCCATTGGTATCGGCGTTGTCTCGTCCGTTGATTATTAAGAAGTTAGTTGAGATTGCACATGAAATTGGTGCTACTACGATTGCGCATGGATCGACGGGACACGGTAACGACCAAGTGCGTTTTGAAGCAGCGATTCATGCATTTGATCCGGAATTGAAAATCGAAGCGCCGATTCGAGATTTTCAATGGTCTCGTGAAGAAGAAATTGCTTACGCTGAGGCGCACAATGTGCCGATTCCTGTAGGTGAAGAATCACCATATTCCATTGATGAAAATATTTGGGGGCGTGCGATTGAAGCGGGGGTTCTTGAGAATCCTTGGCACGAGGCGCCAGAAGAAGCCTATACCTTGACTCAGTCGATTGAAACTGCTCCCGATGAACCAGAGTTTATGACACTTACCTTTGAAGCGGGGGTTCCTGTGGCTGTGGATGGTGAAATGATGCCACTACCGGCAATTATTAATCATGTGAATGACATTGCCGGTAAGCATGGGATTGGACGAATTGATCATATTGAGAACCGACTAGTTGGTATTAAGTCACGTGAAATTTATGAAGCGCCAGCCGCTAAAGTTATGATGACCGCACATAAGGATTTGGAAGACTTAACTTTGGAGAAAGATGTGGCCCACTTCAAGCCCTTTGTTGAACAACAACTAGCTAATCTGGTTTACGACGCAAAATGGGTTTCACCACTCTTCGATGCGTTGCAGTCATTTGTTAAGCAAACACAACAGGTTGTTAATGGTGACGTGAAGATGAAGTTGTTCAAGGGAAATGCGATTGCGGTTGCCCGTCAGTCAGCAACTAATTCGCTGTATGACGAAGATTTGGCAACATATACAGCTAGTTCATCGTTCAATCAGGCATCTGCAGTTGGGTTTATCAAGCTGTGGACATTGGGAAATACTGTTTTCGAACAAGTAAATCACGTTCATTCAGAAACGGGGATGTCAAATGGTTGAAAAATTATGGGGTGGCCGTTTTACTGAATCGGGATCTAAACGGGCACAGAAGTATGGTGCATCAATCAACGTCGATCGACAAATGATTCAAGAAGACATTCAGGCCTCGATTGCTCACGCATTGATGCTAGGCCGACAAGGCATTATTGATGATGCAGATGCACGACAAATTGTAGCTGGGTTGCATGAAATTTGGGCTGATTTTTCTGCTAATAAGGTCACACTACAAGTTGCACATGAGGATGTGCATATGAACGTTGAAGTATTGTTAACCGAAAAGATTGGCGCAACGGCTGGCAAGCTACACACTGCCAGGTCACGTAATGATCAAGTAGCGACAGACTTTCATCTTTGGGTTGCTAAGCGTTTACCCGATGTTATTGGCGCAATCAAAAGTTTTCAAAAAACGTTGCTAAATCTAGCTGAAGTCCATGAAGCGACTTTGATGCCTGGATATACACATTTACAACATGCGCAGCCCGTTACATTTGGATATCATCTGCTGGCGTATGTTGGGATGTTACAGCGAGATGTTGAACGGTTTGAATTTAATATCAAGCATGCCAATCTATCACCGCTTGGAGCAGCTGCTTTGGCGGGGACAACATTCCCAATTGACCGTGAATTTGTTGCTACTGCCCTAGGATTTGATGCAATTTATCATAACGCGATGGATGCAGTTAGTGATCGTGACTTTGCCGTTGAATTTCTGCAATCCACGTCATTGCTAATGATGCACCTTTCACGTATGAGTGAGGAGATTATTTTATGGTCAAGTCATGAATTTAATTTTGTGACACTTAGCGATGCGTACGCAACGGGATCATCCATCATGCCACAAAAGAAGAATGCGGACTTTGCCGAATTAACTCGAGGCAAGACGGGGCGTGTTTACGGTGATTTAATCGGCTTACTGACAGTTATGAAAGGGTTACCGTTAGCATACAACAAAGATATGCAAGAAGATAAGCGTGGTGTCTTTGAGGCGTATGACACGATGATGGATGCGCTATATATATTCAATGGAATGTTTGCGACGTTGGCGGTTAATCAACAAACCATGACTGAGAGTACGCACGATGATTTTTCAAATGCGACTGAATTAGCAGATTATCTTGTTACGAAAGGGGTGCCGTTCCGAGATGCCCATGCCATCGTGGGGCAGTTGGTTCTTTTGGGCATTCAAACTGGCGTAAACCTGCAGGAGATGTCATTGGCTGATTTACAGCAAGCAAGTCCTTTAATCGATTCAGATGTGTTTGATGTCTTGCGCCCCATGACGGCCGTTAATCGTCGAACATCGTTTGGTGGTACAGCCGTTAGCGAGGTGCGCAACCAAATTAAGTATTATCAAGAGAAAGTAGAGGAAGGGTCATGAACGTAGCAATTGTCGGGGTAACCGGATATAGTGGCACCGTTTTATGGCGACTACTAAACCAACACCCGAATATTCAGCGAGTAAACATATACACACAGCAGTCAGATTTGACAGCTGTATCTAAGCAATTTAATTGGGTGAGTGATCAATCGATAAATGTTTTTAAATTTGATGTTGCTGATATTATGGCCAACAATGATGCAGTATTTTTTGCAACACCCGCTGGTGTCACAGGTGGATATGCTGCGGAACTAATGAATAATGATTTCCCGGTAATTGACCTGTCTGGTGACTTGCGACTGAAAGACCCTGATCAATACCGAAAGTGGTACCACCAAGAGCCAAATGTTTCACATGAAACATTGTCAAAGGTGACTTATGGGCTAACCGAATTTACGGCGGCGACAGCAACTTATATTGCAAATCCAGGTTGCTATGCAACCGCAACGCTGATGGGACTTGCGCCGTTGGTACAGGAACGATTGATTGATTTGAACTCGGTGATTGTTGATGCCAAGTCAGGCGTGACGGGATCTGGTAAGAAATTAAGTCGTGCCACGCATTTTGTTGACGTTGATGAAAACTTTGCAATGTATAAGGTTAATCAACATCAACATATTCCCGAAATCATGCAACAACTTAGGGAATGGGCACCCGATATGGGACCGATTCAATTTGCGACAGGATTATTACCCATTAAGCGTGGGCTGATGGCAACGATATACGCCAAAATTTCGGATGAGGTTAGTGATGTTGATGACGTTATAGCTTCGGCATTTCGAGCGACTTACATGGATAAACCTTTTGTAAAGATTATGGATAATCAAATACCTGACTTACGTTTAATTGCCGGTAGTAATTTCACTGCAATTGGTTGGTCATACAATCCGGTAACTCGGGTGGTCACCGTCGTTAGCGTAATTGATAATTTGATGAAAGGAGCAGCTGGACAGGCTGTTCAAAATTTCAATAAATATTTTGGATTGTCTGAGACTGCGGGCTTAACGCAGTTGCCAGATTTTGTGTAGGAGGGAACGATGACATTTACTTGGCCGAAAAATTTTTATAGTGATGGTATTCACGGCCATTTGCGTCGTAACCCGAACAAGCCGGATATCGGATGGTTGGTATCAACAAAACCGGCTAACGTGGCTGGTGTTTTTACTCGTAATACATTCCCAGCCGCACCGGTGCAATTAGATCGAACGATTATTCGTTTGAATAAGCCAGTCCATGCGATTTTTGTAAATTCTGCGAATGCTAATGCGTTTACGGGAGATGTTGGTATGGACAACGCGCTGAAAACGCAAGAATTAGTCGCGGAACGGTTGCACTGCGACGAATCTGAAGTCTTAGTTGCATCAACGGGTATTATTGGTGAACAATTGCCGATGGATAAAATACAGGCAGGTATTAGTCGGTTAACAGAGAGTGACCCTATGAACCTAGCTAAGGCAATGCTAACGACTGATACCACAACTAAAACGGCCCAAGTAACGACCGAAAACTATCAAATTAGCGGTGTCGCAAAGGGGTCGGGGATGATTCATCCTAATATGGGAACGATGCTTGGTTTCGTTGCGACCGATGCCACCATCAATCAGCAATTATTACAACAGCTATTACGTGAGCTAGTAGATGTGACCTTTAATCAAATCACGGTAGACGGGGATACTTCTACAAATGACACGGTTTTGGTTTTGGCCAATGGGGATGATTGGTCAAATGCAATCAAGGCTGGTACGGACGCCTATGAGTCTTTCAAAGCTAATTTGCAACAGGTACTTAAGACATTAGCGATTGCGATTGCTAGTGACGGAGAAGGTGCCACCCGGCTAATTGACGTTCGAGTTACGGAAGCACGTAGTAAAGCTAGCGCGATGAAGGTTGCAAAAAGTGTCGTTGGATCAAACTTAGTTAAAACAGCTGTTTTTGGCGCCGATCCAAATTGGGGGCGTATTGTCGATGCGATTGGAAATGTTGGTGAAGTGTTTGATGCAAATACATTATCAATCAGCATTAACCAAGCGCCAATTATTTTGAATGGACAGGCGGTTGTGGATGACGGAATAGCTGCGCAGGTAATGCAGGAAAAAATAATTGTTGTAGCAATCTCATTAGGAATCGGACATGAACAGGGTCAGGCGTGGGGAAGTGATTTGACCTATGAGTACGTGCATATTAACGCGGCTTATCACACATAAAACATGAAAGTAATTAAAATTGGCGGCAACGCATTAAAAAATTTGAATATTCAAATCCTAAACCAGATGCAAGCCTGGTTAGCGATTGGGGAACCCGTCATATTGGTGCATGGTGCTGGTCCAATGGTAAATGAAGCGCTAACGCGGGCCAAGCTGCCCGTCAAAAAAATAGATGGGCTACGTTATACGGACCAACGGACGCTAGCGATAATGCAGGACGTTGTGCAGGCACAAGTATGGCCGATGCTACAGCACGTTTTAGGTCAAGCCCACATGGCGGCGAATCTGTTAACTGAGGGAGTTCAGGCTACCTTGAAAGCCGAGGGGGAGTACGGTCGCGTTGGGGAAATAAAAAACGTTGCAATGGAGATGGTTACGGGACAGTTATACGTCATTGGACCATTAGTTCCTGATGAACGAGGGGAGTTACTGAATGTCAACGCGGATGAGATTGCGTTAGCTATCGCCCGTCATTTTATGGCTGATAGTTTGTACTTTCTGACAGATGTAGATGGCGTTCTTAATAAACAACAGGAAGTGGTTTCTAATTTAACACCGATTGACGCTAGCAATTTAGTGCAACAACAAATTGTGACAGATGGAATGTTTGTCAAAATTCAAGCTGCGTTCGCGGCAATTAGAGCGGGTGTAACAGATATTCGATTGGGGAAAGATTTTGAAACGGGCACAAAACTAATTTTGGGAGAATAAGAATGAGTCATTTATTTAATACTTATGCACGCGCTGATTTGGTTTTGGTTGATGGCCACGATGCTTACGTTACCGATGATACAGGCAATGACTATTTGGATTTTGGGGCTGGCATTGGCGTAATGAATCTTGGTTACCATCATCCGGTGATACAAGAAGCTGTGGAACAGCAACTCAAAGGTATTTGGCATACATCAAATCTATATGAAAGCCCGCTACAAGAAAAAGTAGCTCACTTACTAACTCAGGAAAATGATCAATTAGTTTTTTTCGCTAATTCAGGTGCTGAAGCAAATGAAGCTGCATTAAAACTAGCGCGTCGCTATACAGGAAAGCACAAAATCATGAACTTTTCGCAGGCGTTTCACGGGCGGACGTATGGGGCCTTGTCGTTGACCCCCGTAACGGCATATCAAGAAGGGTATGGTGTTGATCAAGATGTCGTGACACTGCCCTTTAATCAAGCGTTAGCCATTGAAGCGTTAGATGGTACTTTTGCCGCTGTGATTCTTGAGGTAGTACAGGGTGAAGGCGGAATTCATGTTGCCCAGAAGGAATGGCTTCATGAGCTTGTGGCAAAAGCAAATGAACTTGGTGTGCTGGTAATCATTGATGAAGTACAGTCAGGGATGGGCCGGACTGGATCGCTTTACGCCTATCAGCAATTTGGAATTACACCAGACATCGTGACGGTTGCTAAGGCGCTAGCAAACGGGCTGCCAGTGGGAGCAATGATTGGTCGGTCTGACTTAGGCCGTGCTTTTCAACCAGGGGCCCATGGGACAACTTTTGGCGGTAACCCAATTGTCATGGCGAGTGCTATTGCTGTGTTAGAAACGTTAACTCCCGAATTTTTAGCAACCGTTGCGCACAAAGGTGAGCTTATTCGTCATGAAATTGAGGAGCTTAGCGCAAATTTACCACAGGTGAAGATGGTTCGTGGCGCAGGGCTAATGATTGGGATTGAATTAAACGTGGATGTTAACGCAGTGCTGGTTAAGTTACGAGAAAAAAGGATTTTAGCACTGTCGGCGCAGGGGAACACGCTACGTTTACTACCAGTATTAACAATGGACCAGGCAACCTTACATGCGGGGATCGTCACGATTTTAGAAACGATTGGAGAATTCTAAATGCAGAACATATTTTACGGTCGCTCCTTCCTGGCTGAAAAGGATTTTACCGGGGCTGAACTATACACCTTAATTAAGTTGGCGGAGCATCTTAAGGAATTGAAAGCGCAACGAGTTCCGCATGAATATTTGAAGGGACGCAATATTGCGTTGCTATTTGAAAAAACTTCAACGCGAACGCGATCATCGTTTACGATTGCAGCCAATGATTTGGGCGCACATGCCGAGTTTTTAGGCAGTCATGATATTCAATTTGGAAAAAAGGAATCGTTGTCCGATACGGCTCGTGTATTAGGGTCAATGTTTGATGCAATTGAATATCGTGGGTATGAGCAACAGATGGTTGAAGCTTTGGCCGAAGAAAGTCAGGTGCCGGTATGGAACGGTCTAACTGATAGTTGGCATCCAACCCAAATGCTGGCAGATTTTATGACGATTGATGAAATTTTTGGACATTTAAAGGGTATCAAGTTGGCTTATTTGGGAGATGCCCGTAATAACGTTGCTAACTCATTGTTGGTAACCGGTGCTATGCTGGGCGTCGACATCACTTTGGTTGCCCCAAGTGCATTGCAACCGACTCAGGCGGTGCAAGCGTTAGCTCAGTCATTTGCTACTGAAACCGGTGCAGAACTGGTGATAACCGATGATGTTGATCAAGGCGTGAAAGAAGCACAGGTCTTGTACACCGATGTTTGGGCGTCAATGGGAGAGGAAGCGGCATGGGCTGAACGCATTGCCTTGTTGCAACCATATCAAATTAATATGACGACGGTTATGAAAACCGGGCAAGCAGACACGATTGTTCTGCATGATTTACCAGCCTTTCATGACTTAGAAACGACCATGGCTCAGGCGGTGCATCAGCAGTTTGGTTTGACAGAGATGGAAATCACGCAAGATGTTTTCCATGCGCCGTATGCGAAACAATTCCAGCAAGCTGAGAATCGCTTGCATACGATTAAAGCTGTAATGGCAGCGACTTTGGGGGAGCTCTTTTTACCGCAAACCATGGTGATTCAATAGCCCATACAATTGAATGATTTAACTGAGTTCTGTGAGATTCAAATGGTTCAAGGGTGGAAAATGCTGTGATGTAATAGATGATAATGCCTCCCGTGCCTCAGCATTTGGGAGGCTATTTTATTAGGGGAAATGAAATGAAAAAAAGATATTTAATTTTGGAAAATGGCTCAGTTTATGAAGGAGAGGCTTTTGGTGCAGCTGGTGATGTTAGCGGTGATTTAGTGTTTACGACGGGGATGACTGGCTATCAGGAAACAATTACGGACCAATCCTATCTGGGACAGATGATTGTATTCACATACCCATTAATTGGTAATTATGGTGTTAATGACCTGGATTATGAGTCGCATCGACCAGCGGCAACGGCGATTATAACAGCGGACTTGGCTGAGCGACCAAGTAACTGGCGGTCGAAATGGTCTTTGCCGGAATGGGCTGAAATGATGGATCTGCCAGGTATTACCGGGGTTGATACACGGGCGCTAACGAAAGAATTACGACAGTTTGGTACGATGAAGGCTAATTTGGTTGATCAATTGCCTGCTGATACAGGAGAGGTTTCAACGGTAATCACAACGGCGCCAAGACGGTATGAGCCAGGTGAAACACCGCGCACATACGATGCACCGGATAGCCATTTACATGTGGCACTAATTGATTTTGGTTTGAAAAATGCAATTATTCAATCGTTGAATCATCGTGGGGTGACGGTGTCTGTATTTTCACCGGCAACGACCGTGGCTGAAATATTAGCGTACCATCCCGATGGTGTTCTGTTATCAAATGGGCCGGGCGATCCAGTCGATTTTATGGACTTTATTCCAAAAGTTAAGCAGCTACAGGAAATGAAGCCTCTTTTTGGAATTTGTTTGGGTCACCAATTATTTGCGATTGCCAATGGCGCGAAAACCTATCAAATGAAATATGGACACCGTGGATTTAACCATGCTGTTCGGGAACTTGGCAGTCAACGGACTTATTTTACGTCGCAAAACCATGGCTATGCGGTGGATAAAAATAGTGTGGCAACTACTGATTTGGTGGTCACTTATGAAGATATTAATGACGGTAGCGTTGAAGGCGTGAAGTTGCCGGGGCGTGCTGCATTTTCTGTGCAATTTCACCCTGATGCGACACCAGGACCGCACGATGCGGCGTATTTGTTTGATGAGTTTGTGACAATGATGACTGAAGAAAAGATAGGGGTAGCACAATGACAAAGCGACATGATATTCATAAGATTCTGGTGATTGGATCTGGGCCGATTGTCATTGGTCAAGCCGCCGAATTTGATTATTCTGGTTCGCAAGCATCCCTAGCGCTGAAAGAAGAAGGATATGAAGTTATCCTGGTAAATTCAAATCCGGCGACGATTATGACTGATCAGGAAATGGCAGATCGTGTTTACATTGAACCGTTAACAGTGGCTTCACTGACTCAAATCATTCGACAAGAGAAGCCGGATGCTATTTTACCTACTTTAGGGGGGCAAACGGGTTTGAACCTTGCCAAAGAACTATCAGAAAGTGGGTTGCTAACCGAGTTACAAATCGAGTTGTTGGGCACGAAATTAGCGGCGATTGAATCCGCAGAAGACCGTGAACTATTTCGTGATTTGATGGCTGATTTGGGCGAACCAGTACCTGATTCTGTGATTGCTGAAGATATTAATGACGCGGTAAATTTTGCTGAGCAACATGGGTATCCAGTAATTGTGCGGCCTGCGTATACGCTAGGTGGGTCAGGTGGCGGTATGGCCCAAACTCAGACTGAGTTGGTTGATATTACGACCCGGGGGCTTGAACTTTCGCCAGTTACACAGGTGTTGATTGAAGAGTCAATTGCGGGATATAAAGAAATTGAATTCGAGGTAATGCGTGATTCAGCTGATAACGCCTTGATTGTTGCATCGATGGAAAACTTTGACCCCGTTGGTATTCATACCGGCGATTCAATTGTGGTAGCACCTGTGCAAACACTATCGGACTATGATTATCAATTATTACGAGATGCTGCATTGAAGATTATTCGAGCGTTAGACATTGAAGGTGGGGTTAACATTCAAATGGCTTTGGCGCCCGATAGCGCCCATTATGACATTATTGAAGTTAATCCACGTGTTAGTCGGTCGTCAGCACTGGCGTCGAAGGCAACGGGATATCCAATTGCCAAAATGGCTGCCAAAATTGCCGTTGGATTAACCCTTGATGAAATTGTTAATCCCGTAACAGGGACGACTTTGGCTGATGTTGAACCAGCTTTGGATTATGTAGTGGTAAAAATTCCGCGCTGGCCATTTGATAAATTTGGTCAGGCCGATCGGACATTGGGCACACAAATGAAAGCAACTGGCGAAGTGATGGCAATCGGACGAAACCTGGAGGAAGCCATACTAAAAGCGGTTAGGTCGTTAGAAATCGATGCGGTGGGGTTAGATGATATCACATTTGAAACATGGTCAACGCAATCGTTGTTGGATAATCTGTGGCCAGCGCGTGATGATCGGTTGTTTATGTTAGCAGCATTAATCCGGCGCGGCGTTGCCATGACAGAGCTACATGCCATCACGAAAATTGATTACTATTTCTTAGATAAATTGGCATCAATCATTAAAATTGAGCAGCAACTGCACCAATCTCCGCAAGATATTGAGTTGTTGAGCTTCGCAAAGCGCCGTGGTTTTGCGGATGCAACCATTGCCAACATTTGGCAGATGACGCCCGATGATATCTGGAAACTAAGAGCGGAACACAATATCAAGCCAGTTTATAAAATGGTAGATACCGTGGCTGGTGAATTTGATTCTTCAACCCCGTATTATTACGCAACTTATGGGAAGGAAAATGAGTCAACCGTCACGCAGCGTCCATCCGTATTGGTAATTGGTTCTGGGCCAATTAGAATCGGACAAGGGGTGGAGTTTGATTACGCTACCGTGCATGCAGTTAAAGCGATTCAAGCCGCCGGGTACGAAGCGATTGTCATGAACTCTAATCCAGAAACTGTTTCGACGGACTTTTCGATTTCGGATAAGTTGTATTTCGAACCATTAACCTTCGAAGACGTGCGAGAAGTGGTGGCGTTAGAAAAACCGATTGGGATCGTTGTTCAGTTTGGGGGACAAACGGCTATTAATTTGGCAGATGACTTAAATCAACATGATATGCCAATCTTGGGTACGTCGGTGTTTGATTTGAATCGGGCCGAGGATCGCGAATCATTTAATCAATTGATTGCAAAGCTACAATTGCCACAACCGGCAGGTAAAACTGCCTCAACAGTTGTAGAAGCCTTGGAAGCCGCTGAGAAGGTTGGCTATCCAGTGTTGGTGCGCCCTAGTTATGTACTAGGGGGGCGTGCCATGGAAATTGTCACGAATGGGGATGAATTAGCGGATTATATGGCACGGGCAGTTGCCGTGTCCCATGATCATCCGGTGTTGATTGACCAGTATTTGGCTGGTTCAGAGGCCGAATTGGATGTTTTGAGTGATGGCGAAACTGTAGTTGTTCCCGGCATTATGGCGCATATTGAGCCGGCCGGTATTCATTCAGGTGATTCTATGAGTGTTTACCCGCCACAAAACTTGTCTGAGGAAATTCAACAACAGATGGTAAATGCAGCAATAGCCTTGGCACGTGAGTTGCATGTTGTTGGTTTGCTTAATGTGCAGTTTGTGATTCAAGCGGGTATTGCCTATGTGATTGAGGTGAACCCTCGCGCTTCACGTACAGTACCGTTTATTTCTAAAGTGACTGGCGTTGCACTGGCACAGTTAGCAACGCAGGTCATGTTAGGTGCTAAGTTGGCTGATTTGGGGTTTGAAACCGGGGTTCAGCCAGTACCAGAATTGGTGGCAGTGAAAGCGCCAGTCTTTTCTTTCGATAAATTGCCTGGAGTGCCAACGGATTTGGGCCCGGAAATGAAATCTACCGGCGAGGTACTCGGAATTGCATCGACCTATGAACAGGCTATGGCCAAAGCTGCCATAGGGGCTGGGGCGGATTCAATATCTAAACCAGGCTCAATTTTTCTACTGAATGACCAACGCGAACAAACGCTGATTGGTTAATAAAAAAGACTGGGACAGCAATTGCTGTCCCAGTCTTTTAGTGAAGACGAATTACCGTGGCATTAAACCGGCTGTTACGCTGGTTGCCTTCGCATCTTCGTATTCATGGTGATTAATTTTATCATTATCTAGCATCGCGGCCAGCACGATGTTGCGACGCTTTTCGACCAATTCAGGATTGCTGTATAAGTCAAAGTTTGATGGACTCTGACCCAAACCGGCAATGATGGCCGTTTGTGACAACGTCAATTGAGATAGTGGCTTACCAAAATAGTAGTAGGCAATTGTTTGCGCACCGTATTGGTAGTGGCCTTCGTAAATTTTATTGACATAGTATTCCAAAATTTGTGCTTTAGAATGCGTTTTGTTCAACTGAAGCGCCAGATAAATCTCTTGAATTTTACGGGTAGGCGTTTGATCCGCCTTGCTGGTTGAGAAAACGGTCAACTTAACAAGCTGTTGGGTGATTGACGAACCGCCACGAGCAACACCATCGCCAAAACGGGCCTTGATATTTGAAACAACCAAGTTGAATAGCCCGCCCAAGCTGACACCGTTATTCGTTTCGAACGTTCGATCTTCGGTTGAAATCAAAGCATTACGATAGTCGTCCGGAATGTTGTCATAGGTGACATAAACCTGATTGTCACCGGGGCTAGGATTCGCCTTGAGGGCTGATTCTGTAATCGTAGGCGCTTGATGAATGGCGTAACCAACGTAAGCGCCACCCGCTAATAGCATGATGATAAAGATGGTTCCCAGCCATTTCAGTAGGTTTTTAACTGGATTGTGTCGTTGTCGACGTGTTTTGCGACTCGCCATCGGCAAATCCTCCGTAAGCATTATTTCTGATAGCATACGGGGAATTTTCTTTAAAAGCAATGGTCAGTTATTAGTGACTGGGTGTAAGTGTGACGGTTAGGTGGTTATCAGAATCCACGAAAGCGTCATAAGCTGCTGTGCCGTTATCACCCAAGAAGTGTTGGTTGTGATTATCTTTGGCTTCCAAAAAAGCGCCGATAAATGAAGGGTGCATCCAGTGCATCCCGAACTCGAATCCTTGGAATGTACCCGGGTAGCGACGATCATTCGCGTCAGCATCAAAACGAATTTCAGTAACGCCGTCTGCGGTATTCGTGATGTTCATTTGAAGTCCATCTTCATTGATAACTTCGGTAGTTCCAACTGGTAATGATGCGGGAATGGGGTACGTGATGGTACTCGTGTTGTTATATGCGGCTGCAAGTGTTTCATATTGTCCTAAAGTCATCATGATGGTGGCCTCCTTTATTTTGTTGCCATCATTATCGTTCGTCCTTAACAACTTGTAAAAGAAAAAGGCACGAAATTTAGGTAGACTGGCCCTTAGGGGGGATTGAACAATGAAAAAATTCAAAAAAGGTATTGGATTCCCGAGTGTTGTACTGCTAGGTATTAATGGCGTCATCGGTGGTGGGCTGTTTTTGCTGCCAAGTACGATGTACAAGCAGGGTGGCCAATACGTTTTATTGGCAATTGCTTTGGCCGGTATTTCAGCGACGTTAATCGCGATGCATTATGCCGTCATGTCATCACGAATTGATGAAGACGGCGGTGCGTGGGTGTACACCAAGCGCGCCTTTGGACATTACCCAGGATTTTTGGTGGGCTGGTTTGGCTGGCTGTTTGGGGTAATTACCATCAGTGCTGAAACGGCGGCCTTTTTAAAAACGTTAACAGGACTGGTACCGGCGGTTGGTACGCCGTTAGTCTACAATAGTTTGGCTATCGGCATTATGTTGCTACTGGGAGTCATGAATTACTTCGGTACAGGTATTGCGAGTCGCATAGATGATGCGTCCAGTTTGATAAAAATCGGGGTCATTTTGGCTGTGTTCATTGCAACGGTTGTGTGGTTGCTGCTGGGTAGCACATCGCAATTCTCAATCGCCCAAGCGAAACCGGTGCATGATTTCTCAGGCGCCTTTGGAAATGCCTTCTATATGTTCACTGGTTTTTCACTGATTCCGATTGCGGCTAAAGAGATGAAGAATCCTGGCAAAATGTTGCCACGTGCGATTTTGACGGTGATGCTAGCCACGACGGCGATTTTTGTTTTGATGCAAGTTGTCGCAATGACAGTTTTGGGTGATCATCTGGCAGGCTCATCTTTGCCGGTTGCGGACATTTTTAATGTTATTTTGGGCCGTGTTGGCCGGACGATTATCATCACTGGTATGATGTTGTCGATTATCGGTGTTGCGATTGCAACATCATTTAATTCACCAATTGAATTAGCCTCGATGGCCCGTGAACGTGGTTTCCTGCCACGTGAATTCTCACGTTTGAATCGCTATGGTGCACCAGTTGGCGCCATCTTGCTAACAATCGCCATTTCAGGTGGCTTGATTTTGAGCGGTAGTTATCTATTTTTGATTAAGCTAATTGTGCTGAGTGATTTCGTGCAATACTTGGGTACAATTTTCTCATCGATTAAGCTACGTGGTGATGCGACATTGCCAACTGGCTACAAGCTACCGGGCGGCAAATGGATGACTTACCTGACCATTGTGGTGGTCGCGTATTTGTTTACAACCTTTGCGTTTACGACGGTTTTGGTCGGCATTGGCTTTGCGATATTAGGAACGATTATTTACAGTGTGGAACAACGACGCCACTAAAATGACTATCACTTATGACCAAAAATTTTGGTTGTGAGTGATTTTTTAATTGCCTGCAAAATAACTTTATAAAGTTTCCTAGCCAATTCTTATGGTAGTTAAAAATGGTTTAAGGGCGAGGTTTTGTAACGTGTTGTGAATAATGCACCGGTATCATAGAAAGTGGATATTTTGTAGGATTGTAGGCCTCTACGAATATAGGAGACATTAAATGATTAATAAACAAATTTTGACAGCAATGACAACTGCAGGAGTCGCAACGGTTGCTGTTGGTGTGAATGCATCAGCTGATACTTACACAGTTAAGGCTGGCGACACGTTGACGAGCATTGCCAATGCAATGGGAACGACGGTTGAAAAGATTGCTAGTGATAACAACATTGAAGATGCAAACTTCATTTTGACGGGTGTATCATTGACGGTTAATGGTGACGGAACGGTTACACCGGTACAAGCTGACGCAGATGCGACGGCAACGACGACTGCTGCTCCAGTTGGCGTAAATGGTTCATACACGGTGAAGAATGGTGATACGCTTTTCGCCATTGCACAAGCAAATAACATGACGTTGGCTGATTTGTTGGCAATTAACGGTTTGACGGCTAACGACACGATTTTTATCGGTCAAACGATCAATTTGGTTGCCCAAGCTGCACCGGTTGCACCAGTTGTTGAAAGTGCTGCCCCGGTTGTGACGTCAGAGGCGCCAGTGGTATCTGAAGCCCCTGTTGTGTCAGAAGCCCCAGTTGTCTCAGAGGCACCGGTAGCATCAGATGTATCAGAAGTCGCACCGGTTGCTGAAGAAGCGTCAGAAGCGCCTGTCGTGGCAGCTCCAGCGTCAAACTACGTCGGTGCACCAACGCAAGCTGATTCATTCACGCAAACGACGGACTCAGGTGTCACAACGGCTTACCAAACGGCCGAAGTGGCAGCTGAAACGCCAGCGCCAGCAGCGACTGGTTCAGTTTATGATCAATTTATTGCAGCCGGCGGAACGGATGCGTTGTGGTCAAATATTGTGATGCCAGAATCAGGCGGAAACCCAGATGCCGTATCACCAAACGGTTACCTAGGTTTGGGTCAAACCAAGCAATCATGGGGAACGGGTTCTGTTGCAGAACAAACAGCCGGTATGGTTAACTACGCTGTGACGCGTTACGGTTCAATCGATAACGCCGTTGCATTCCGTGTTGCTAACAATTGGTGGTAATAATAAAAAACTTATTGAGGGACTCGCATTTTTCGCGGGTCCCTTTTCAGTTATCGCAAGGTCTTAACCGTTATGCGCGAGATTTTTTTGAAAAAATATAAAAAATTTATCGTGGTGAAAAAATGAACAAACCCCTATATTGAAAGACATACAAGAAAGATATGGAGGTAACAACATGTTGCGCAAAATATTAGTGGACAAGGAATATGCCGGAATATGAAGAGGGTGTTTGGATATACTTTTGCAGTATTTGTCATGGGGAGTGTAGTTGTACTGTTCTTGTTTCACCGCACTGATAAGCAAGGCGCGTTGATGCGAGCGGAGGTTGAACATTGGACTAACATCACCACGCCTAATGTTCAGATGAATTATTTAGTTGCTTCTGGTATTGGACGGTTCATGGGGAGGGTTGACTACCGCGCCAGTAAGGAAATTTCGGACCGAGTTATTCAGTGGAAGAATCAGACCTATTTGTATAACGCCATGGGGCGAAATCAGTTAAGACAAAATAGCCAATTTTTCGCTGATGGTAGTTGGCGAGATAGTGAGAATGATCAGCGATTATTGCAGTTTAACGGGAAATCACAGGAGCGCTTTGTTAAAGCTGACTTTTCGAAATATCGTGATGACGATGTTGCTGAGCTTGCGGTGACGTTCAAATCGAAGTTGACGTATGACGAAATTAAACGGGGGATGCCTGAAAATGTGGCCGTTACTTGGCTGTGGTCAGGGATTGCCACTGGTGCCGCGGAGTACGTGGGTGTTCCAATCGGAAAAGAAGATCCGGCGAGCGATTATCGCTATTATTTGAAGTCTTATAATCACTTTAAGCCTCAAATGTCATGGCAAAAGCCTGCGCCAAATTTGGCTTCAGCGAAATTTCCTGGCGTTGTTATTACGGGAAACATTGCAGATTTAAAGGCACTAGAGACATCTGATAAGGTCGATAAGGTTTCATTAGGGGTAGTGATGTCGGCGTCGAAGGGCTAAATTATCTAACTATTTCACAAGCTGGAAACCAGCAATTTACTTTCTAGAAGCGTATTATATCTATGACTTTTAGAGAGGTAAGCTGAATATGGAATCTTATGAATTACAGCAAAACACTTTTGCGGTAGAAGAGCAAAATCGTCTTTTGGCACAGCAGGCGGCAGAACTAGCAACTCAAAATGAATTGAGTCATAAGGAATTCGAACTCCGTCGCCAAGTGATGATGATTGAGCATCCAGAATTGCGTCCAATCATTGAACAACAAATGCGTGAAGAAGCAGAAGCAATTGCTCGTCGTAAGCGACATGATTTTATTGGCAGTTTAGTTGGTGTTGTTATCTTAGGGTTGATGATTGGATATGGGCTGCCTTGGTTGTTGAACAGTGGCTTAATTTAAAAACGAATGACCGATTAGTCGCGAAGGACTGACCGGTCATTTTTACTTCCTACATGTTAGAATAGAACTATCTTATAGAAAGAGTAGACGATAAGTCTTTGTAGAACGAAATGGCTGAAGAAAAGAAGCGTCGTCCTTACCAAGGTAAGGGTGGCAACAATCAAAATCGCGGCAAGTTTGTTCCACGTGGAACACGTGGACCTCGTCGCGATAATCGCAACCAACAAAACGTCGAAGTTAACGTTGGTGACAAGCTGTTGATTACCATCAAGCGATTGGGAATCAACGGTGAAGGAATTGGTTACTATAAGCGTAAGATTACGTTTATTCCAGGAGCCCTTCCTGATGAAGTCGTTGACGTTGTTGTAACGAACGTCACAGACAAGTTCATCGAAGCGCGTGTTCGTAAGATTAAGCAACGCTCACCAAAGCGTGTTGATCCAGTTGATAACCAAGAAGTTGGTGGCTTTGAATTGGAGCACTTGTCTTACGATGGCCAACTAGAATTTAAGCAAGATGTGATTCGTCAGGCCTTGGAAAAGTACAAGCCTGAAGGATATGAAAAGTTTGATTTGCGCCCAACGATTGGTATGGAAAACCCAGATGGGTACCGTAACAAGGCGCAATTCCCGGTTCGTGAAGTTGATGGTAAGTTGGCCGTGGGAATGTACAAGCGTAATTCTCACGACTTGGTTGATTTGCCAAAGGTTTCAACGCAACACCCAGCAACGTTGAAGGTTGTGCGTAAGGTGCGTGATATTTTGGCTGATATGGACATGCCAATTTACAACGAGCGCAAGAACTCAGGCATCGTTAAGACGTTGATTGCTCGTGTGTCAGAAACGACAGGTGATGTGCAATTGACGATTGTCACGAACGGCAAGTACTTGCCTAGTGCTGATGAATTGATTGCACGCATCAACAAGGAATTGCCTGAAGTTGTTTCTGTTCACCAGAACATCAACTCAGACAAGACGTCACTTGTTTGGGGTGAAGATACCAAGTTGTTGTGGGGTAGTGAGTACATTACGGAGACGATTAACGGTAAGACGTTCAAGTTATCACCACGTGCATTCTTGCAATTGAACCCACGCCAAACGCAACGTTTGTACAACGAGGCCATCTCAGCGCTTGATTTGACGCAAGCTGATAAGTTGATTGATGCCTACTCAGGAGTTGGAACCATCGGTATTTCATTGGCGGATCACGCTGGTGAAGTGCGTGGTATGGACACGGTTCCTGAAGCCATTGATGACGCTAATGAAAATGCGGCTGATAACGGTGTTAAGAATGCTGCCTACTACACAGGTGCGGCTGAAGATTTGATTCCACGCTGGGCAAACGAAGGCTGGGTGGCCGACGCTTTGGTCGTTGATCCGCCACGTACTGGTTTGGATGAAGAATTGCGTTGGACGATTTTGGAAACACAACCAGATAAGTTTGTGTATGTGTCATGTAATGCTTCAACGTTGGCCCGTGATTTGGTCGACTTGACGCGTGTTTATGATGTTGAATACATCCAATCAATTGATATGTTCCCACAAACTGCTCGTTGGGAAGGTATTGTTAAGTTTACGAAGAAGAGCAAGTAAGATAGAGGACGCGCAATTTATTTGTGCGTCCTTTTTTCAGTTGGGGAGAACTGTTTTTCATGGGTTGAAGCGATACAATGAAAGGTAACAGGGGAAACAAGCACGACAACTAGGGGGATGAAAATGACATTTTCGATTGAAGTCCGGGGTGCAAAAACTAATAATCTGAAAAATATTGATGTGGATATTCCACTTGGGCAAATGACCGGGATTACCGGGCGCAGTGGGTCTGGAAAGAGTTCACTGGCGATGGGGACGCTATACGGTGAGGGGATGCGTCGTTATTTGAATGCCTTGTCGACCTATACGCGACGCCGCATTACACAGGCGAATCGCGCTGATGTGACAAGTATTCATCATTTGCCATCAGCTTTGGCACTGCGCCAACGTCCACAGGTGCCGGACGTACGTTCAACAGTTGGGACGATGACTGAGAGCTTGAACGTGTTACGTTTGATGTTTTCACGTTTAGGGTCGATGGTGTGTCCGAATGGGCATCGCATTGGGCCAACATTGGCTGTTGCAATGGATGTTGATATGACGGGGATGGATTGCCCGGTTTGTGGCGTGCATTTCATGCCATATGGCGCCGAAGATTTCGCTTTTAACTCGGCTGGTGCATGCCCAACTTGCCAAGGAACGGGTGAGGTGCAAACCATTAATCCAGCTTTGCTAATCAATGAAGAGCTGACGATTCGCGATGGTGCGGTGAATTCATGGCGTACACCTGGACGAACGTTTATGCCATTGGTAGCTGAAGCAGCAGGCATCAACATTGATATCCCGTATAAAGATTTGCCAGATGATCAAAAGGATTTGGTTTTGCATGGTGACCGTGACGAATATGAAATTAATATTCCAAGCAAAAGCGGCAAGGTGTTCCACATGGATCATGCGGTGTTTGAAAATGCGACGAACGCTATTGAGGACAGCATGAAGAGCAGTAAAAATGAGCGCACCATCAAACGCTTGAATCAGTTTTATACTTTCCAAACTTGCCCAACATGTCATGGGTCGCGTTTTAACCCGGCGTTGCTGACGCAGTTACTACGAGACAAGAACATCGCGGAGCTATCAGAGTACACTATCGAAGAACTGGCAGTATTTATTGCCGAATTGCCGGCGACATTGCCAGCCGAGATGCAAAAGATGGGACAAAAGCTTGTTGATGAGTTTTTGGAACTATTAGACGCACCAATTAAGCTCGGTTTGGACTATCTCACGTTGGCCCGTGCCGGAAGTACACTTTCAACGGGTGAACTACAACGTATTCAACTTGGACGTACGATTCGAAATGAAACGACGGGTGTGTTGTATGTGCTAGACGAGCCAACGGTTGGATTGCACCCAGCCAACGTTGCAGGCCTATTAACGATTTTCAAAACGCTTTTGGAGCAAGGTAATACGTTGGTCGTGGTTGATCACGATATGAGTGTCATTGGAGCGAGCGACCATATTATTGAAATTGGCCCTGGTTCGGGTGATTACGGTGGGACGGTGACGTTTACCGGAAGTGCGCGTGATGCAAAGGCATCTAACGCATTGGTGGCCCCTTATCTAAACGGGACGGCTGACATTCAGACCAGAACATTGGCGCCACGGGAATCACTGTTTGATGATGGTAGTATCGATATCGCGGTGACTGCCAAGAATAATTTGCATGACGTTAGGACACAGATTCCTAAGAATCGATTGACGAGTGTCACGGGGATGAGTGGTGCCGGTAAGACAACGTTGATTCTCGATTTGTTGGTGCCGGGTATTCTAGCGCAAAACGAAAAACAGCCACTACCTGATGGTGTGGCGTCACTTGATGCGGCAGGTGTTGCAAACGTGGTGATGGTTGATTCAGTGCCGGTTGGTAAGAATGCACGTTCAACGGTTGCGACGTACACTAACATTTTGGATAATTTGCGCAAATTGTTCGCTAGCTTGCCGGATGCTAAGGAACATGGTTTCGCCGCGAGTGATTTTTCATACAATGCAGCTGGTGCGTGCCCAACTTGTGGTGGTGTCGGGCACATTACGCTCGATGTGCAATATCTACCAGACGTGACACAAGTCTGCCCAACCTGCCAAGGCTCACGTTATCGTGCTGAGGTATTGGATGTAAAATGGCATGATCGATCAATCGCAGATTTGTTGGCGTTGTCTGTCACGGATGCACTTGAAGTGTTCAAGGATGAAAAGAAGATTCTAAAGACGCTCGAAACGTTGCAAGAATTGGGCTTGGATTATCTGATTCTGGGTGAAAGTACGCCTGAATTATCAGGTGGTGAGGCACAACGCCTAAAGTTGGTGTCACAAATTCACCAAAAGCAAGGTGCCAGCTTGTTTATCTTTGACGAACCGTCAGTTGGATTGCACCCGTTGGACATCGAGAACCTACTTCATGTGTTCGATTTGTTGCTGAAGCAAGGGGCGACAATCATTACCATCGAACACGATTTGGAAGTGATGGCTAACTCAGATTGGTTGATTGATTTGGGACCCGGTGGCGGTACGCATGGTGGTCAAATTGTTGGTACTGGGACACCAGCTGAATTGGCTGCGATACCAGAAAGCGTCACAGGTCAGTATTTGAAGGATTATTTGGCGCAATATCAACACGCATAATACTGTGGTCGTTAGTTTTGGACTGACGACCTTTTTGTGATAATCATCAAAATAAATTAACAAGTTATTGATAGGCTATAACCTGATATATTAGTCGTAAATAGGAGGTGCAAGATGCGTTCATGGCGATCGCTTGTGTTGCCTGGTGGCGTGCTGTTGTTAGCATCAGTTGTACTGGTGTTACCACAGCTGATATCGAATATGCCGATTATTGGCATCGATGCGCTTTTCCACTTTAATCGGTTCTATGATATTGCGGAACAAATTAAACACGGGCAGTTTAACTACTTCATGTCAGAATATGGCTATCAACATTCCGGACGAATTGTCACACCGTTATATGGACCGTGGCTATCGTATTTGATGGGGGTTGCCCTCATGCTAATACCAAACTGGTTTTGGTTTGAAATTGTAACTGACATTGCTATCTTGCTCGTCGCTGGTGTGGGGATTTATCGACTAGGCCGTTATTTGAAATCTAGTCGATATGCCAGTTTAGTGAGTGCAGTTATCTATATGGCGTTACCGCTAACGACAACTTGGCAAACGAGTCAATCGTTTACCGGCATCGGTGCCGCGCTACTGCCATATGTAGTGTATTACGGCATTGCAATGGCTAAACAGCCGACAACCTTTTCTTGGGTTGGCCTGGCGATATCGTTGGCGGTACTGACGCAAGCCCATTTATTCACGGCATTATTAGGTGTCTTGGTATTAGGCATTTTATTTGTGGTGACGGTGATTGGTAAAAATAAGGCGACGATTATTGCGCTGATGAAAAGGCTGATAAAAGCAGTTGTCCTGTATGGGTTACTAGTCGCTAATGTTTTAGTTGGTATGGCCGACGTGATGGGCAGTAACCAAATATTAACCCCGTATACACCACTGAATATTAGTCGGGAAGGGATGCGCATTACGTTATCACAGGCACCAACGCTTCGAAACTACAGTTGGATTGGGGTTATTGCGGTGATTGTCTTAATCATTGCGGTGATGGTTTATCGGAAGCTGGCCCGTGAATACCGCTTCTTATTTTGGCTGGCGGCTGTCTTTTTCAGTTTGTCATTGGCGGTGTTCCCGTGGAATGCGATGCAACAGATTGCCCCAGCCCTGGTTGATACGATGCAATTCCCGTCGCGTTTGTCAGTTGTTAGCAACATTGCTTTGGTGCTACTGTTGCCGCGAATCCTGATGGTGCCGGATGTGAAAAGGCAACTAAATCGCCGGTTGCGACTGGTAATTGTGATGGTTGCCGTTGTGGTGCCGGTGGCGATTTCCTCAAGTATTTTGGCGAAGAGCGCGCATCGTTTGCATACAGATGAGCTGGTCCACGTCACGAAGCACATGGTCTTTAACGATAAAAAATCTAAAGCTGAAATTGCACGGGATTGGCGCTACGGTGATGTGCAGGTTGCATTAGCAGATGTACAAAAAGCGACCCCTGATTATTTGGTAAATAATGGCTTGCGACCAGGTGATAACAGTTATGACATGTATATGCGTGAGGTTATTCAGAACCCACTAAAAGCGCAGGTGACACAAGGTAATAATGCACTCACGTATCGTTGGCATAGTGGAAATGAAAAGCAGACAACAGTGCCGGTTGCTGTCTATGCGCATTCAAAGGTCGTTTTGAATGGCCAGCAGGTGACGAACCCGCAAACGACACGTATTGGGACGTTACAGGTTCGACCACGGGTTGGTCAGAATAACGTGACGATTTCGTATGACGTGTCACCAGTTATTAAAATAATCGTTTTAGGCAACGCTGTACTTTGGGCGGGCCTCGTCATTTTCATGGCTGGTAAAACAATTTGGCGTAACGGCTATCAGATTAAGGTCTGATGGCCGTTTTTTGCGTGGTATACTTAGCGATAAGTTTCTATTTTTAGAGTAAGGGAAGTGTTTGTGTGAGTAAGCAGTGGTATGTGGGGATGGCTGCTGGTGGTGCCTTGTTCTGGGGTATCAATGGTATCTTGTCGAATATGTTATTCGATCGGATTGCGATTTCACCAGATTGGTTAACGACCGCTCGTTTGTTAATCTCAGGTGTTGCGTTGCTGTTGTATTCGTTGATTCGCCGGCAAAATGTTTTTACGATTTGGCGTCAACCGAAGAATGCAGTCTTGTTAGTATCATTTGGGTTAGTTGGGGTGTATTTTGCCCAGTCAAATTTTGTACGAACGTTGTACTACGGTAACGCAGCGGTTGCGACGGTGTTGCAGTATATGGCACCGGCATTGATTGTTATTTTTCTAGCGCTATTTCGACACAGATGGCCACAACGACAAGAATTAATCGCAGTGATTCTGTCGTTGGTGGGAATCGTATTGTTGGTGACCAATGGTAATCTGGCCCAATTGCAGATTTCAGAGAAAACACTATTCTTTGGGATTTTGTCAGCGCTGGGATTGGTTGCGTACACGTTAATTCCAGGGTCTTTGTTGGCTGAGAATGATGCTATCGTCGTTGTTGGTTGGGGGATGTTTATGGGTGGTTTGGCCGCTAATTTCGTGGCGCCCCTTTATCACCCA
The DNA here is from genome assembly GCA_016466735.1 of Weissella confusa. Classification (GTDB taxonomy): domain Bacteria; phylum Bacillota; class Bacilli; order Lactobacillales; family Lactobacillaceae; genus Weissella; species Weissella fermenti. The sequence continues at coordinate 88,090 of JAAOED010000001.1, forward strand.
GCCTATCATTTTGATGCGATTGATCTGATATTGCTGTTCTTCATTGTGGTATTTGGGTCAATCGTTGCGTTTGTCTGGTATATTGCGAGTCTGCGTAAGGTGGCACCGGAAACAGTGGGGATGCTTGGCATGCTCGAGCCGTTAAGTGCAACTGTCTTATCAGCGATTGTGTTGGGTGTTTCGTTTCATGCGCTCCAAGTAGTGGGGATTGTCATGACACTTGGTGCAATTTTGATTATGAATGTCGTTAAGAAATGATGAAATGCTTGTGGGGCTAATACTCTGCAAGCATTTTTTTAACTGTGTAGCAATGTTTCTTCATGTTTTTAGAATACAAATCAAGTAGACTGGAGGGTAACAAGTAACGTTTATAATCATGACAGTGACGTAATTAGTGGTGGGGGTAATGAAATGACTGTTTTAACATTTACAACAAGTAATAATCAGGGACGCTTACCGGAAGCACGTGAGATGGATGTGCCATATAGCGATGCGCTTTTTGATAAGAATCCAGCTGAGTATCAACATGATTTGGCGCGAGTTAGTGCCGTGATGGCTGGCTCGACGTACACGCGTGATAGCCAAGTTGCAGGACCGGGTTACGCGACTGAAAATTTGCGTGCATTGGGATTTAAGACAGAGTCACATGGCTATCATGTAGTTGATGATCCAAATAACGTGGCCTTCACGCTTGGCTATAAGCGTGTTGGGGCCAATAATCTGTTTGCGGTGATTATCCGCGGGACGCCGCAAAGCGCGGAATGGGCGGGTGACTTCATGATTGGTGATGAAGATGCACCAGGTATGGATAATATGATCTATATCGGCCAAAAGATTGCGGCGCAGCTACACGATTTCGTGATGCAATTCGACAATGTCGGTCAGAACAATATTTTTTGGGTAACCGGTCATTCTCGTGGTGGTAGTGCGACAGAAGTGGTTGGTAAGCTGCTAGTTGATGCTGGCGAAGAACGTGTTTTTGCTTATGCGTTCGCGCCAACGACGACATATAAGACAGTAGCTAATGTTGATTATGCAGTGAAGTATGAAGCGGTACATGCCATCATTAACCCGTTAGATACGGCGCCAACATTCCCACTAGTCCAGTGGGGCTTCACACACATTGGTCAGCAACATATGCTGCCAGTGTCAGCATTGCCTGAAGTTGCCAAGGAATATGAGCGCATTAATGGGGTGCCATTTAAGGGCGATGCCCAGCAAGATGCGGACATGTTGGAACGTGGTTTGCAACTATATTATGCGTTGGCATCAAGTGTGCATGACTTTTACCATGCGACGACACCTTGGTGGGACGGACAAACGATGACGCCATATCAATGGGTGCAGGATATGATGATGGCACCACAAGGGCTGGAAATCCCTGAGCGAACGGCTAATGTGATGGCATATGCAAAGACACATCCGGTGTATGCAAAGTTGTTCGAGCATATGGCGAATGGAGGCATGGCCTCATATGAGCACACGATCACCACATATATCAGTTTCATGGCTGTCTTACCAGATGATTGGGTTAAGTCATGATTGAATTAGCAGATATTATTTCAGTTATCCAAAATCCGATTGTCTTCATCCGACCAATCATGGACAATCCGTGGCTGGTGTATCCGGTGCTTTGGGCGATTGTGGCACTAGAAAGTTATTTCGTTCTCTTCGCGTGGATGCCAGCAGAGACGACCATGTTTCTGGCCGGTAGTTTGGCGGCTCATCCAGATATCCCAATCGAACTGTGGTTACTGTGGATTGGTTATCTGCCAATGGTGTATCTTGGTTGGCAGGCGAAGTATAAGCGTGGTCGCAAGCACAAAATTAAGAATGCCCGCATGGACGATACAGTCGCGTTCTTTAACAGTCATGCATCCCTAGCGATGCTATTTGGCCGGTATATTCCAGTGTTGGGTATTTTTATTCCAATAATCGCCGGTGAAAGTCAGTATGCAGCTGACCGCTTTAAAAACCAAAATATGGTGGGAACTTTAATTTGGGTGCTCGGATCAACCGTAATTGGCTTCTTTTTGGGCTCAGTGCCGTTTTTCCAACAACATTTTTCAATCTTGATTGTCGGTATCATTATTGTGCCGGCCGGTATTTATTACCTCGTCAACTTTGTGAATAGCTTTTTCCAGCATATGCGTGGATAACATGTTGCATTATCACGTTAACGTGGAATAATGGGTGGTGAAAAGAGGGCGAATCATATGGCAGAGAAAAATTACATCGCACGCATGCGCGAAAAAGTTGGTCACGAAGGCATGATTTTTAACACGGTATTCGGTGTGTTATGGCAGGCGGATCGTTCAGCAATCTTATTAGAGAAACGTTCTGATATTCAAAAAGGCTGGGGCTTTCCAGGTGGCTATATCGAATACGGTGAAACGCCACAGGAAGCGATTGTACGCGAATTCAAAGAAGAAACGGGACTTGATGTGCGTGTGAAGCGTTTGCTCGGTGTATCGTCTGAAATCGTCACTGAGAACCGTTGGGGTGATGCGCAAGAAACGCTTGCAATGGGTTTTGAAGTTGAAGCGGTTGGTGGCGCGCTGCGTGAAGATGGTGAGGAAACACTGGTTGTTTCATACGTACCGGTGATCCCTGAACCTAAGATGTTTGTGCCACAGGCGCAGAAGACCGTTCATCAAGTGATTAACGATAATGAGGCTTCCGAGGCTGTTTGGCTACGTGAAGATTAAGCGAAGGTCGCACTCAGATGGGTGCGACCTTTTTAATGTCAAAATTAATTAGTTAGTTTGTGTTGACTTAACCTAACTAACGGTTTATACTTCTTTTTCGTTAGGTTGGTTGTTGCAAACCTAACTAATTAACTAGTGACTATTTGAGGTAAAAATAAAATGACAGATGAAACACAAGACTTGATGGAATCGTTCAGCCGTTTGATGCACTCACGCTTCTTTATGGCAGCGATGTCAATGAACATGCGTACTAAGCGCGGTAGTGATAAGGAATTGGGTCGTGGTCGTTTGCGCTTGTTGGCTTTGTTGAACAAGGAAGATGGCTTAACGAATGCGGAAATCGCAGAAAAGTTAGATATTCGTCCTAGTTCAGTGAGCGCGCAAGTGACGAGCTTGGTGGAGACGGGGATGATTGAACGTCGTGCTTCTGAGAATGATGGCCGTGTTTCACTTATTTTCATTACGGATGCCGGTAAGGAGACGCTGGCTGGTTTGCATAACGGTAATGACGAAATGAGTGAACGGGCTTTCTCAGTGCTAACTGAAGCCGAGCAGACGCAGTTGAAGGACATGTTGCGTCGCATCGCAGCCAATACTGAGGATATTGAAATGGATCCTGAGATGCTCCGCGATGCGTTTGGACCATTCGCCGAGCGTTTCCAAAACATGGATTTCACTGACCGCCGTGAAATGCGCAAGGAGATGCACAAGATGCACCACGACTTGCACAAGGGCTTCAAGGGTTGGTTCTAACCGTCAAAAGATAAGAGATAAGAGGCAGAGAGATGGATCGTGGACAAAACGTTGAAACAGAAGCGTTTCAACGACCAGCAAAGTTTGATACGAAGGCATTTATGCGCTTGATTCGTCAAACAAAACCAGCCTACTGGCAACTAGGGCTGGGCCTAGGTTTGGGCGTTATTGCGACGGGCATTCAGTTGGCCGTGCCACATTTTGCGGGTGATTTGATTAACGGATTTGGTAAGTCGATTGATAAAACATTGCTCGTCAGTGTGATTGGCATGTTTATCTTGAGCGCGGTAATTAGCGCCTTATCAGGAACTGTTTTGGGGATCTTTGGCGAAAACGTGGTTAGTCGTTTGCGTAATACCTTGTGGGACAAACTAATTCGTTTGCGCGTCGCCTATTTTGATGAAACCAAAGCGGGCGAAATGACGTCGCGTTTGATTAATGATTCAACGCAAATTAAAGACTTGCTGGCAAACTCATTCCCTCGTATGATTACGTCTTTGCTAACAGTGGTGGGTGCGTTGACGCTGATGGTCTTGAAGGACTGGCGCATGACGGCGATTATGGCATTGGCAATTCCATTGGTGATGCTGGTGATGTTGCCAGTGATGCGCCAATCACACAAGGTTGGTCGTGATCGTCAGAATTCATTGGCTGACTTTAATGGGGCAGCTGGTGAAACGCTAAGCGAAATTCGTTTGGTGAAGTCATCTAACGCGGAGCCATTTGAAACGGAAAAGGGACACACAACGATCCAATCTTTGTACAAGATTGGCTTGCGTGAAGCTGTGTATGATTCTGTGGCCGGTCCATTGATGACGGCGGTTATGATGGGATTATTTGTTGGTGTATTGGCCTATGGTGCGCACCGTGTGTCACAAGGCACGATGACGATGGGAACGATGTTTTCATTCTTGATGTACCTATTCCAATTGCTGGGCCCATCAGCAACGTTGGGTCAATTCTTCTCAGATTTAGCTAAGGCTAGTGGTTCAACAGAACGTGTTCAAGCCTTGTTGGCAGAGCCTGAAGAAGATTTGACGTCTGGTGTCGAGGTTGATGTTGAAGGACAAACGTTGGCGATGAACCATGTTGATTTTGCCTATGATGACAGCAAGAACATCTTGAACGATGTATCGTTTGAGGCCCAGCCAAATACAGTTGTGGCGTTCGCTGGACCGTCGGGTGGTGGTAAGTCAACCATCTTTAGTTTGCTTGAGCGTTACTACATGCCAACGGCCGGTGAAATCATGATTGGTAATCATGATGTGGCAGATGTGAATTTGGCTAATTGGCGTGAACAAATTGGGTTTGTTAGCCAGGATTCAGCGATTATGGCTGGAACCATCCGCCATAATTTGACGTATGGTCTAACGGGTGATTATTCAGATGATGATTTGTGGCGTGTGTTGGGACTAGCATTTGCTGAAAAGTTCGTACGCGACATGCCAGCTGGCTTAGATACTGAAGTTGGTGAACGTGGTGTCAAAGTGTCTGGTGGACAACGTCAACGTTTGGCAATTGCGCGTGCGTTCTTGCGTGATCCAAAGATCTTGATGTTGGATGAAGCAACGGCCAGTTTGGATTCAGAATCTGAAGCAATGGTGCAAAAGGCTTTAGAATCTTTGATGAAGGGCCGTACGACGTTGGTGATTGCACACCGTTTGAGCACAATTGTAGATGCAGACAAGATTTACTTTATCGAACATGGGACGGTAAGTGGCGCTGGTACGCACAAGGAATTGGTTGCCAACCACGACTTGTATCGTGAGTACGTTGATACGCAATTCAATCAAGATTAATATGTTTTGGCAGGCGGGTGTAGGTGATTACACCCGCTTTTTGTTTCATGTGGAACAAAATTAGTTAACTTAGGTATCTTTTATTGTGGACGACTTTTTCCTTTCGCTCTTGAATAAAAGTAAGTAACGGTTATAATAAATACTCGTGTGAGATTTATATTTGTGAGAGGTTTGAATAATGCAAGAGATGAAGTATGTGATGTCAGCAAAGGCGTCAGCTATTGCCGCTATTGCAACGATTGTTGTGTTCGCAGCATTGATGTTGCTATTTAGCGCTGAGGGCAACGCCTCAACTTGGGAAGTTGAGTTAGACGTTGTTCTAGCCGTTGTTGCTTTGTTGGCCGTAGGCGTCGTTACAGTCGCTTTTGGTTTTAAGAAGTAATCATATATCAATATCGTTGGGTGGTTGGTGAGAGAGCCACCTAATGAGCAAGAAATCATTCAATTGAATCATTCCTTACAGACAAAAACGCCCCTAACTTTTCAGTTAGGGGCGTTTTGTTATGCATAATTAGAAGTTTGTCTTGTCAGCGTCGTTGTGCGTACCAGCAACACCTTCAAGCTTGTCCAACGTTGCCATGTCTTCAGCAGACAACTCAAAGTCAAAGAGTTGACCGTTTTCAACGATACGCTCCTTGTGCGTTGACTTTGGCAATGGCAAGAATCCGTGTTGCAATGACCAGCGCAATGCAACTTGGGCAACTGACTTGTTGTACTTGTCGGCAACTTCTTGAATTGCAGCGACCGTCAACATCTTACCCGTTCCCAATGGTGAGTAAGCTTCAGTCAAAACGTTGTGCTCGTTGTTGAAGGCAACGATTTCGGCTTCCATGTCAGAAGGGTTAACGAACAATTGGTTAACCATAGGCGTAACCTTAGCCGTCTTCAACAATTCTTCGAAGTGGTGTACTTGGAAGTTTGAGATACCGATTGCACGGACCTTACCAGCCTCGTAGGCTTCTTCCATCGCACGCCAAGTCTCAGCGTTAGCTTCGGCCCAGTTTTCGCGGTTAGCCTTTGGGTTTGGCCAGTGGATCAAGTACAAGTCCAAGTACTCCAAGTCCAAACGCTTCAACGTGTCTTCCAAGGCTTGCTTAGCTGACTCGTATCCGTGCATGTCGTTCCACAACTTTGACGTTACGAAGATATCTTCGCGGGCAATGCCTGAATCCTTCAAAGCACGTCCAATTGATTCTTCGTTACCGTAAGCAGCGGCCGTATCGATGTGACGGTAGCCGGCAGCCAAAGCATCCAACGTGCTTTGGTAGGCCACATCACCATCAGGCGTTTGCCAAGTTCCGAATCCCACAACGGGAATCTTAACACCGTTTGAAAGCGTGTAAGTATCAGTCAATGATGAAATAGTCATTAAATTTCACACTCCTATTAAATTGATTAGGTGCATCGACGTGTAACGTTACTAAATAAAAATAAGTTACACAACTACTCCTTAATGATAACAAAAATATTGAGAAGTTTAAAAAATTAGGCACTTTTTTAAGGTTCGGCTATAATAAAGCAGACTAGGAATGTCGGAGGTTTTGACCTCCGACGTGATCAAGTCGCCCTTATCAGGTGCGTTGTTGGTCTTACGCCTGACTAAAGTCAGGAGTTTTCGACTAACAGCTACTGTGATAAACAACAGAACGGAGGTGAACGCCATGGCGAAAGTGACGACAGAGTCCATTTTTGATGCCGCACGAGCAGTTCTCGACGAAAAGGGTTTTGAAAAGTCACGATTAGCTGACGTTGCCCGAAAGTTGGATATTACGCCGGCGGCTTTATACAAGCATTTTGCGAATAAAGAGGCGCTTTTTGAAGCGATGAATACGGCTTGGCTAGAGCAAGTTGATGGCCCGGTTTGGGAAGCGAATGTTCGCGCACCCGAAGAAGAGCGTGTCACAGCTTTGCATGATTGGTTGTGGTTGTTGGCATCACGTCGACGCGAAGGATTTAGCCGTGAGCCTGAAATGATGGCTTTTTACGAAGAACAATTGGCTAACCGAGATGTGTTGCTTGATCCACGTTTGCAGGATTTTGCGCTGGCCGTGGAAAACATCATGGCCTGGGATACATTCCGTAATCAGCGTGGCATGACCATCATGCAGACATTTACATATTTCTATCACCCATTTTTTGCTGACAAGTGGGATGACAATTTGTTTAAAACGCTTTTCGAAACAACGTGGCAAGAAATGTTGCCAGTTGTGGAGCAAGGAATTGTCTTAAATGAAGAAGAAAATTGATTAATCAGCGTTGGTGCCGGGTGCATCAGCGCTTTTTGGTTTAAAATGTTCATTAGGTTTATTGTGGGGAGGATATGTATGACAACGTTAGAATTGAAACATGTTAATTATCTGGTAGATGACCGGACGATTTTGAAAGGCTTGAATTTGAAGCTTTCGTCTGGTGATTGGGTGACGGTAGTGGGGCCGTCGGGAACGGGTAAAAGTACTCTATTAAAGATTATTGCCGGACTGCAAGATGCCACTGATGGTGATGTGTTGTTGGATGATATCGATACAGCGACGATGCCAATTGGGGTGGTGCGCCAACAAATCTCTTATGCGACGCAGTCAGCTCAACTCTTTGGTGAAACGGTGCGTGACAACCTAGATTTTCCGTTTTTAGTGCGCCAAGAAACGGTGAATGAAGCCGCCCAACGTGACGGTTTGGTAAAGATGGGATTGCCCGAGACGTATCTTGATAAGGCGGTTTCTGAATTGTCAGGTGGTGAACGCCAACGCATTGGTGTGTTGCGTAATTTGCTATTTCCACCAAAGGTTTTGTTGCTAGATGAAATTTCAACCGGTTTGGACAGCGAAACGAAGCAAGCAATTTGGCGAGCCATTCACGCCTTGCATGACCGCGAAAAAAACATTGTCTTGTCAGTCACACACGATGAGCAAGAAATCGCTGAAGCACAAACTGTGTTAACGTTGCACGAGGGTGAGGGGGTGTTGACGCATGAATAGTCAAATTAATGTTAGCAATTGGTCGCTCGCCCTTGCGTTTGTGTTGGTCGTTATCTCATTGGGGATTAGTTATCGTCAGAAATTAGGGCTCGAAAAGGATACGATTATTTCGGTTGCTCGCGCGATTATCCAACTGATTATTGTTGGGTACCTATTGAAGTTTATCTTCAATTTGGATAACTGGTTGGTCACGATTGTGATGCAACTATTCATTGTTTATAATGCTGCTCGCAATGGAAAGAAGCGTAGTCAAGGAATTCCTGGTGCGTTCTATATCTCTTGGTGGGGATTGCTCCTATCAACGACAGTGACGATGAGTATCCTGGTTTTGACGGGTGTTCTGAAGTTTGAGCCTTACCAAATGATTCCAGTAACGGGTATGGTAGCCGGAAACTCAATGACAGCAGTTGGCTTGGTTTACCGTAGTTTGAATCAACAGTTCCGTGATCAACAAGGCCAAGTGTTTGAGCGTTTGGCCTTGGGTGGCTCGCCTAAGCTAGCTGCTAATAGCATTGTGCATGAGGCTATCCGTACTGGTATGCAACCAACAATTGATACGGTGCGTACGTATGGTTTGGTGTCATTGCCAGGTATGATGTCTGGTTTGATTATGGCGGGGGTTGATCCAATTCACGCCATTAAGTATCAAATCATGGTGGTGTTCATGTTGCTTTCAGCGACCGGTATTTCATCCGTATTTGCTAGTTTCATGGCCTACCGCAAGTTCTTTAATGAACGTTGGCAACTACAATTGCCAGTTAAGAAGTAAGAAAAAGACCTTCGAGAAAAAATCTCGAAGGTCTTTTGTTTCACGTGAAACACGTGGTTAATCTTCAAATTTGAATGCGTTTAGGAAGTGCTTGATACGGTCGGTTGGCTCGCTGAAGAACTCAGCTGGTGTACCATCAAACACAATTTCACCGTCTTCCAAGAACAACATGCGATCAGCGGCTTCACGTGCGAATTCCATGTTGTGTGTCACGATAATCATTGATTGGTCGTCCTTTGCCAAACCATTCAAGACACGCAAAACTTGTGCTTCCAATTCAGGGTCCAAGGCAGAGGTTGGCTCATCAAGCAAAAGATAGTCAGGTGACATCGCCAAAGCACGGGCGATAGCGACACGTTGCGTTTGGCCACCAGATAGTTGGTAAGGGTAACGGTCAGCCGTGTTGTCCAGATTAACAGCTTGTAGCAATTCGTGTGCCTTTGCGATTGCTTCGGCTTTGTTTTGCTTCAAAACATGTACAGGCGCCTCAATAATGTTTCCTAAGATTGTTAGGTGATCGAACATACGTGGTTGTTGGAAAACCATGCCAGTCTTACGACGAACCCAAAGCAATGTTTCAGTTGTGATTGGTTGACTCAAATCAATCGTACGATTGTCCAACGTGTACAAACCTGAATCAGGGTGCTCTAACAAGTTAAGTGAGCGAAGCAACGTTGACTTACCTGAACCAGAAGGTCCGACAATAACCGTCGTTTCATGTGGATTGAACGTCACGTTGATATCTTTTAGCGCGTGGTGTTCAGCGTATTGCTTATCAATGTGTTCTAACTTCAACATAATTAATTACCCTTGTACCTTTACGAAACGATCAGCCCATCGTTGGATGTAGCGTTGTGGAATAGACAAAATTGAGACGAATAGTGCGTAAATTGCAGCGACTAGCAAGTACATTTGCAATGGTTCGAAGTTGGCAGCGGCCAATTGTTGTGAGAGGTAGAACATCTCAACAATCGTGACAACAGATGCCAATGACGTATCCTTAACCAAAGAAATGAATGAGTTTGCCAACGTTGGAATTGAAATACGAGCAGCTTGTGGCAGGATGATGCGCAAGAAAATTTGTGAATCAGTCATACCAAGTGCTGCACCAGCTTCGCGTTGTGTATCAGGAATTGATGAAATAGCGGCGCGGATTGCTTCTGAGGCGTATGCGGCCGTGTTCAATGACAATACCCAAATAGCAGCGGCCCAACCAGAAGGAGATAGCCAGCTAATGCCCAGCTTAGGCAATCCGTAGAAGACCACGAACAATTGGACCAACATTGGCGTTGAACGGAACAACCAAACGTAGAACCAAAGGATGAACTTCAAAATGCGCCAACCAATTGACTTGATACCGGTTGCGTGCGGTACGTATGAACGGAGCATCGCAACAATTGCCGCAATAATAACGGCGATGACAAATGAGATAAGTGCTAGAGGCACTGTGTACTTGATACCCGCCATAATCAATTGTGGGGCATACTTGGCAATAAATTCAAACATGAAGATTCCCTTTCTGAGGATGAGCGCAAAAAAGAGCGCGCCGACAGTTTCTGTGTGACACAGGAAAGGCCTAGCGCGCTCTTCTTAACGGTTCATCGGAATGATAAGTTCACCAAAACGACCTACCGCGAATAGCGCGCTAGGCTGATGCAAGCAACAGTAATTTGTGTGTTGATCGTCATCATGGTTAACTTTCCTTCCGTCTTTTTTAATTAGTCTTTGTTGTGTTTCATTTTAGAGACATCGCTAACTAAATGCAAGCGTTTTAGGATAAGAAATTCTCGGTGCTGAATTAAATAAAGATTAAAAAGGTATTTGACAACCATGGCAAAGTGGGTTTATGCTATGCAACATACTTTTTGAAAGGGCGTAAGATAATTATGCAAAAGCACAGCTTTAACGGGATTAAGCTAGTCGCAGCGGTATTTGCCGCAGGAACATTGTTGAGCGCCGGGGTGTGTAACCGCTAATGCGGATTCTACTAAGAACCTCGGCCTCCTTCACAAGGATCAACTAACTGTTGGTTTGGAAGGTACGTATGCACCATATTCATACCGTACTGACTCAGGTAAGCTAACAGGAATTGATGTGGATATGGCCAAGGAAATTGGTAAGAAGATGGGTGTTAAGGTCGTTTTCGTACCAACGAAGTGGGATTCACTGGTTGCGGGTTTGCAAGACCACAAATACGATATTATTTTGAATGATATGGCTGTGTCGCCAGCGCGTATGAAGGTATTCCGCTATGGAGCGAAGTACATTTATACTGGGGGAGTTGTCGTCACTAAGAAAGATTCAGGGATTAAGCAAGTTACTGATATCAAGGGCAAGAAGACTGCTCAATCAGCAATTGGTAACTATGTGAAGTACGCCGAGAAGCTAGGATCTACGAATGTTGCTGTGCCAGGATTTGCTGAAGCGGTTGCCACGGTTGAAAACGGGCATGCAGACGCAACTTTGAATGATGCAGCGGCCTGGGGAGTTTACAAGAAGGCGCACCCTGATACTGATTTGATTGCTATCCCTTCACCATCAAAGTACATGCCTGTAACTGGGGCAGCACCTATGATGAATAAGAAGTCCGTTGCCCTTGATAAGGCCGTTACAAAGGCTGAACATGAGCTTCGTAAGGATGGCGTGATGAAGAAAATTTCAGAAAAGTACTTGGATGCTGATTACAGCAATCCAGCCAAGTAAGATTTAGCATTTGCAATTTAGGGATCGTTTTGGTTATTATTTGAAAGTGACCAGAACGATTCCTTTTTCGTTTGCGCAAATAAAAAGACGCGCATATACTCACTCAACAGAATAAAAGTTGAGGAAGTTAACGATATGATTGTTTCGTCAGTTAATTATCGAAAGCGCTACTGGGTAATGCGTCTAAACGTTGCATTGACTGTAATGTTTGTGACGTTCAACTTGGGATCAACACTAATGATAAATACAGCTATGTAGGCGAGGGTATAGAAATGAACAAGATTATGAAGACGTCTGTTGCGTTGGTTGCAGCAGGTATGATTGGTGGCGTTGTTGCATCAGCAACGACTGTTTCAGCGGCATCATACAAGAGTGAATTGAAGAAGAAGGGCAAGTTGACCGTTGGTTTGGAAGGGACATATGCACCATTCTCATACCGCAGCGACTCAGGTAAGTTGACGGGATTCGAAGTTGAATTGGTTAAGGCCATTGCTAAGAAGATGAAGTTGAAGCCAGTGTTTGTTCAAACTAAGTTCGACTCATTGGTCGCTGGTTTGGATGCCAAGAAGTACGACGTTGTGTTTAACAACATGTCAATCACGCCAGAACGTAAGAAGGCTTACGCATTTGCGCAAGAATACTTGTTCACTGAGTCAGTGATGATCACGAAGAAGGGTTCAAAGATTAAGGAATACAGCGACTTGAAGGGTAAGAAGGCGGCGCAAACGTCATCATCTGACTTCGGTCAAGCGGCTACTAAGGCTGGGGCAACGATTGTATCAGCGCCAGGTTTTGCAGAAGCTTTGGACTTGGTTGATTCAGGTAAGGCTGATGTCACGTTGAACTCACAAGACTCATGGGGCGTTTACAAGAAGGCCCACCCAAAGACGGACTTGCGAGCTAAGGTAACGAAGGCTTTGGGTGAGACGACCGCAGCGCCTATGCTCGACAAGAAGGATAAGAAGTTGGCCGCCGCAATCACAAAGGCAGAAAAGTCTTTGAAGAAGGATGGCACAATGAAGAAGTTGTCAGTGAAGTACTTCGGTTCTGATTTGACCACTGAGAAGAAGTAAAAAGCTATAATAGTCCCATGGATAACCGTTATCCATGGGACTTTTTTTGATAGGGGAAAGGCTATGGTAGAAGCAAAAAGCATCGTTGTGACAGGTCGTGTTCAAGGGGTTGGTTTTCGCTATTTCACGAAAATTTTGGCCGATCGTTTGGGTGTTACAGGTGTGGTTTGGAATGCATCAGATGGCTCTGTTCGAATCGAAGCGCAGGGTGACGAGGTGGCAATGAAAGACTTCGTGAATGGTGTTAGTGTGTCACCGTCACCGTATGGTCGAGTTGATTCGGTTACGTCTGAGTCGATTGATGTATCGCCAGAACGACGAATGTTTAAGGCGATTTAGAGACGTATACCAATCTGTATTTTGGGGTCGTGAATCGGCCGGTGCGTTACTTAAAATTTAGTGTTTCAGCTTGACGTTGATCCACACTTTTGTGGTTTGGATTGACGTCTTTTTTGTCGCTTTTAGGTGTTTGCTTGAGGTGCAATTTTTGGTGTTTGTTGGTGCGGATTTTGGGCTGCAGATTGCGTGTTTTTTGATGGGGATGGGGGCGTGCTTTTTGAGACGAAGTGTTTCAAATGTTGGTGATTTTTGATGTTGGTTATTATCAAAACCCACCCTCGTTATGATGGCCAATATGCAACCAAATGCATAAACCACATACACGATTTTGCATATAAATGCATACGGAATATACGTGTAAAAACGATGGTTTGGCGGTGTAAAAACGTGAAAATCCTTTACATTTTTAACTGAACGCCTCGTTCAACAGATGTAACGTGTAACACGTGTAAACCCTGCCTTTAACGCCTTGGTTTGGCGAAATTGTATGATACAACATAAATGTTAAAGGGCGATTTCCCCTACCCTACCCCTGTGGATAACTCGGTATTTCTTGCTTACAGCGGGTACTTCGGGTAAGCTGAATTGTCGGAAAAACTTTTTGGAGGTTTTTGAGAATGACTTTGAAAACATGGTTGAAATTCGTTGAAATTCAATCTTTGGTAGCGAGTGTATTGCCATTGGTATTGGGTAACTTGTACGCGGCGATTACTTATCAACATATGAATGCGGTGCTAGCGATTGTGTTTGTAATCGTGGCATTTGCCTTGCAGATGGCAGTGAATGTTTGGAACAATTTGCAGGACTTTAAGTCAGCCACAAGTGAGGAATGGAAGAACGGTGTGAACAACATTGTTGGCTCGGGTGGCATCACACCTCGCCAAGGATGGACAACACTGATTGGGTTGGTGTTGATCGTTGCGGTTGGCGGCCTTTGGTTGGTGTCACAAACGGGTATACCATTGTTAGTGATGGGGCTGATTGGTTTCGTTGTTGCCTATTGGTATGCAGGGACACCATTGCCATTGTCACGTACGCCGTTTGGTGAACTAGCGTCTGGTTTGACGATGGGATATTTGATTTTCCTAAGTGCGACCTACGTAAACGTTGCGCCAACATTTACGACTGAATTGGTGTTACACGCAATTGTTGCATCAGCTATTTCTTGGTTCGCAATCGGCGATATTATGTTGGCGAATAACATCGGTGATTACGAAGAAGACCTGGCTGAGAATCGTCACACGTTGGTTTGGTACCTTGGTAAGGAACGTGCCGTTAAGGTGTTTGGTTGGATTTATTTGGCTGGGTACATCGTGTTGATTTTGGCGGTTATTTTGCGTATTTTGCCATGGCCAGCATTGATTGCGCTGGTCTCATTCCCAATCGTTATGAAGAACACGAAAGCCTTTCAAGCGAACCCGATTAAGCCAAACTTTCCGCAAGCAATTAAGAATGCGGTGGTCATTTCATTGACCTTGGCAATTGGCTTGGTTGTTGCGCTATTCATTTAATGTTTTGAACAATGCTAAAAAGCTGCCCGCTCAAATTTGAGAGCGGGCAGCTTTTTTGTTAATCCAATTCAACACCAGGGTTATCAATCAGCAATAAAGCAATCATGACAAAGATGATGTTTGAGTGGTTTGAATAAGCGATGTAGTAAGGCTGCCAATCACTGGCGAACTTACGCTTGTAGTGACGCAAACCTTCGAACGAATAAATCGCAGAACCAAATTGGAAAATGAGGTTGGCGATACGTTCGCGGATGAAACTGTGTTGGTATAAACCAACGTTAGCTAGCGGTGACATACCAAGGTTGAATGTTTGATAACCGGCATCGCGAGCATATTCGAAAGTCTTAACGAACAGCACGTCCATCGTACCGTTTGGTGATTCTTTCGTGAAACGCATGAGATCGACGGTCATTTGATTTTCCGTGTGTGACGTAACCAAGGTTGCAAAGGCGACGATATGGCCGTCAGGGGCCTTTAAAACGCCAATGCCGTCACGCTGGAGGTAATGATCATCGAAGAACCCCAATGAATAACCTTTTTCCTCACGACCATTCAACCATTCGTTTGAAATAGCGCGTAACTCGTTCATTAGCGCAGGGCTGAATGGTGGTTGCAGAACTTCGTATTCGAAGCCTGCCGCTGCAGCTTGATTAATTTCACTACGGATATTAGCGAACTTCTTACCAGCGGTCTTAAAGTTTACGGTATCAACGCGGGCTTCTTCGCCAAGCTTCATGAAGTTGTACCCGAACTCGTGGGCAATCATGGCGATTTGTTCTGATACTTCATAGAAAATTGGCATGTAACCAAGGCGGTCAGCTTCGGAAATGAAGGCGCTCATAGCGGCTTTGAAATCATCGGCGTTACCAAATGGATCGCTCATAACGGCGGCTTTGTTGTTGATGAGACGGAACTGAATGGCCACGGAATCTTCAGCACCTTCCTTAGGTTGGTAGTAGAAGAGACGCTTATCACCCAAGAAAATCAAATTCGTGTAGTGGTTATCGCCGATTGCGAGAACTTTTTCAACACGTTCTTCATCAAGCGCTTCACCGAGTAATTCGCGCTTACCTTGCAAGTAAGCGATGAAGCCCAATGAACCAAGGCTCACAGCCACGATTGTCAGGAAGCCAATAATCCACCAATGGAATGATGGCAACAACAAGAGGCCTGTAGAACGTATGTGGAAGTGTGCTGACACAACTGGCAAGTTGGCTAGCCCGATTAATAGATAAGCGATAAACAAAATACTGTAAATGGCACCGTCAATTAGACGAGATTCCCAGCTGTACACCAATTGTTCACGCGTTAAACGTGGCTTGATGAATAATGTAGCTAGGAATAATGCGCCAACCAGAATAACTGGTGTGATGTAACTGCGTGAAATGAAGACGTAGATAAATGTGACGGCTAGCAAAATTAATGTTGGCACGTAGGCACGTTTTACTTTGCTAGCGATACCACGTCCAGCCATGATTAACATGAACCCTAAGAAGATGTTAGGCACCTGTGTTAGAAAGTTGCTCGTCCAAGGGCTAAAACGTTGTAAGAATGTAATTGATTCCAGTGTGCCAGGGAGTGCACCAACCAAAATCATCGTGATACCCATCAAGTAGAGCAATACGGCATCAACTTTTTGGATGATTGATCCGGCAATGGCTCTTGGCACACCACGGAATGATGCATTCAAATTAACTAAGGCGCTGCTGATGGCTGCAATTACAGCGATGATGCCGGGAATTGCGGTGTATGCCAAACGGTAGAACATAATCCATAGGAATGCGACCGCTGAGTCGATGCCAAGGTGTTGTAGTCCGAAGAAAATGAAGATATCGAATGTGCCGTAGCCGCCAGGCACTAATGTGATTAGGCCGATTACACGGGCGGCAATAAATAGTGGCACAAGTTCAAGTAGCGGCGTTGGTAGTTGCATAACCGCGCCGAATGCCAGGAATGCAACGGTGCTACCAAACCATTCAACCAACGAAGCGCCAACTGTCTGGACGAATCTGTGGGTTGTGACTGGGAATGCAAGTGATTTCCAATTGCGAATTGTGACGGCGACACCTATGAAAGGTAGCAAAATGCCGATCAACAAAATAAATGAGTAATCGGCAACAGGCGCTTTCGGCCAGAAAATAAGGGTCGCTACAAAGCTCAACAAGCTGGCGATGCCTAAACCGAATGTACCTTGCCACCAGTGTTGGCGGATTGTCGCTGATTCTTGAACGGAACGGCTGTTAAACACGCGACCGCGCAACCAGCTCATGACCACATCGCCAATGCCGAATGCATTGTTTAAGTTGGCGATGGTCCAACTTTCAAACCAAAACTTGCGGCCCTGAGGTGCGTTATCCGCATCGTTATCCCGGAAAATCTTTCGTAGCACCCAGTCTGATAAAACGCCGGTGCTTGCGCCGACTAAACCAATCAAAAAAATGCTGATAGTCAGGCTGAGAGGTAACTCGGCCAGGATAGCGACAATACTCTCTGGCGGAATGTGTTTGATTAACGCCCCGAGTTCAAATAGCGCGACGAATGCGACGCCGATAATAAAAATTCGTCTGAAATTTAGAAAACTAGATTTCATGATTAATGCTCCTTAAGAAATTGACGCACGATGTTTGAAAAAACCAACGGCGAAAATTGAATGAATAAATGTGTTTTAAACGGTGCAATGTAAAGGGTGCCGTTTCCCAAAGCGTGCGCAATGTTTAGCGAGTGACGTCGCTTAATAAAGTCGAATTGGCCGACTAAAACAAGGGTGGGCGCCGTGACTGCCTGCAAATCTCGCTTGGAAATGCCTGGCGTTTTGAACATAAGACTGGTTTGCTGCCAACGTGCTTCGAAGAAGGGGTGGAGATGTCGCAACTTGCCCAATAACCATTCAATCCAGCTTGCAATTAGAATAATCGGCTTGGCTAAGCCATTAATGGTCAGATTAGGGGCGTTCAAAACTAATGCGTGAACGTGTGTCGGGTTATCCAGGGTGTAACGTAAAGCTAAGTTGGCCCCATCGCTATACCCCAAAATGCTCCACGTCGGGATGTTAACCGCGACCCGCAGCTCATCCAAATCTGATGCTAGCAGCTGGTAATTAAGTTGCGGTTGTGTATTGGTTGATAGGCCGTGACCGCGCGCATCTTGCGTAATGACATAGAAGTCATGCGCGAAGAGGGGGAGGTAGGCGTTGAAGTCTTGTTGCGATCCGTTGTTACCATGTAATAACAGCAAGGCTGGTTTTGTAGGAGAGCCGTATGTTTGATAATCGATTTGGCTACCATCTTTAGTATGCAATTTCATATAAAATGCCTCGATATGTTAATACTTATTATTTTACACAAAAAGCCTGTGGATAACTTGTGGAAAGTTTGTTCGCATGACAAATGTCACGCGCAACCAATCGTTAGGTTAAACTTAATTAACAAGTGAAGAAAATCACAACGCCCATAAACGGGCATTTGTCGCGTGTTTTGGTATAATAAAATGCATTAGGTTGCCAACTTTCAAGGTGGCAATCGCGGGGAATGTATCAAAAAACGAAAAGAGGTAGACGTGTGTTACAGCAATTGAAACAATCACGACTCTTGTATTGGACAGTGGAATTATTAGCCGTTGCCCTCCTGATTCTGGTTGTAACGCAGTTGAGTTTTATACTCGAACCGATTGGTAAATTTATCGGAGCGGTGTTTGTGCCGCTGATTGTATCAGGATTTTTCTATTACTTATTAAACCCGATTGTTGGGTTGCTTGAAAAAGTTCACGTTGGTAAGTTCCATTTGAAGCGTGGGCTTTCAATTGCGATTGTGATGGTGCTATTGATTGCATTGATCGTCGCAGCCGTGATGGCGTTGGTACCAGCGTTGGCGACGCAACTTGGCAAGCTGGTTGATAATGCACCAGGGCTGATTAAGACGGCGCAAAGTTGGATTTCTCAGCTAAGCGAAACGGACTGGGTGAAAGACATTGGCGTGAACGCTAATTTACAGGATTTACAAGCCCAAGTTCAAAAGTACGGTGAAACATTTATCTCAGGGACTGCAAGTAGTTTGAGTACGTTGATTGGGACGATTACCAGTGTAACAATCACGGCCGTTACCGTCCCGGTTATGACCATTTATATGTTGAATGACGGACAAAAATTGGTGCCGTTCCTACAGAAAATCTTTCCAGGCCGAAATGAGGGCCGTGTTGCTGAGATTTTGGGTCGTTTAAACAAGACGATTGCACAATACATTAGCGGACAAGCAATCGAGATGATTTTCGTTGGTGTAGCGACGACGATTGGCTACTTTATTATTGGTCAGAATTACGCACTACTACTTGGTATCTTTGCCGGTTTAACCAACCTGATTCCCTACGTCGGACCGTACATCGGTCTGGTACCCGCAATCTTTGTGGCGTTTACCCAAGACATTTGGCAAGTTGTTTGGGTTGTTGTAGTGGTGTTGATTGTGCAACAAATTGATAGTAACTTAATCTATCCACGTATCATGGGTGCATCGCTAAACATTCACCCATTGACGATTATTATCTTATTGTTGGCGGCTGGAAACATTGCTGGTATTGCCGGTATGATTTTAGCCGTGCCGTTCTATGCGGTTGTGCGAACGGTTATTGTTTACGCTTGGCAACTATGGCAAATTGAAAAACAACAACGGACAGAAGCCTAAAAAATGGCGCTACTTCTTATGAGGTAGCGCCATTTTTCTAGTTAACGTGGGTCACGTAGTAGTCAGCCCAGATACGCATCGCTTCATGGACGTCTTGCAATTGTTGCCCAACGTCAGTCAATGAATATTCAACACGGGGTGGAACTTCCGGATAAACCTTGCGGGTCACAATTTTGTTTTCTTCCAGCCATTTTAAATTGCTAGTCAGCACTTTTTGCGTGATGCCCAGCTTCTTTTGCAATTCTCCGAAGCGGAGCGTCCCTTCCTCTAATAAGAGGTTAACGATGTCTGGACGCCAGCGATTACGGTGGAGTTCATTAAGAGTCACGAGCTTCTCGGCAATTTCTGGTGTCATATCGATACTGAACGTCATCGGGTTGTCTCCTTATTTTTTTCTGTGAAGTTAATGTATCACACAATAGTTTCTTTCGGGAAACTATGCCACTTTAAAGTGCCTACTTATGCAATTTATGCTTGTGCGATATATTATAGGCATAGACAAGAACGATTATGAAAAAGTACTTGGAGGTACAAAACTATGACCCATACAGATATTGCAAAAGCATTGGTTGGTACATTTGTTTCAGGTGATATTGCGGTTGCTGAGGCAAGTGCATTGCCTACCTACAAGCAACACAATTTGAACTTTGGGGATGGCCGCGATGCGTTTATTGGCGCGGTTAAGGGCTTGCAAGAAGCGCCTGTGAAGACTACGTTGGAGACCGTTCGTTCATTTGAAGATGGTGACTTTGTTGTTTTGCAAAACGTGGTGAACTTCGCCGGTTCAGGTGATCAAGTTGCCTTTGATGTTTTCCGTTTTGAAGGTGACAAGATTGCGGAACACTGGGATAACGTGACCAACGTTGTGGCACCAAACCCATCAGGTCACACGCAATTCGACGGTGAAACGGCTGTGACGGATTTGGACAAGACTGACGAAAACAAGCAATTGGTGTCAGATTTCGTCCGCGATGTTTTGCGTGGTGAAAATCCAGAAAAGCTACCAGAATACATTGCTGGTGAGGACTACATTCAACACAATACAGACATTGCTGATGGTTTGACGGGACTTACGACGGCCTTTGCCGCGATGGCTGAACAAGGCGTTGCCATGGTTTATGACAAGGTATTCAAGGTTTTGGGCCAAGGCAACTTTGTATTGGTGATGGGGGATGGTGAATTTGCCGGTAAGGCGGTGACATTCTACGACCTGTTCCGTGTGGCTGATGGCAAGATTGCGGAACACTGGGACATTATTGAAGAAATCCCAGCTCGAGACAAGTGGGCTAACGACAACGGTAAGTTTTAAATAGTACAAAAAAGCTGGCAGTCATGAAGATTGCCAGCTTTTTAATTACCGTATTTTTGGATTGGATTGTATATGTTTTAGATAGACACGGTAATGTTTTTTTAGAACTTGTCAGCTGCCGTGAAACGACCGTGAATGTGAGTAGGTGCTTCCAACTCATCATACAAAGCCTTGGCCAACGTACCAGTCGTAACACGTGATTCCTCACGAGCGTTGAAAATCAAAGCATCGTCTGACTTCAAGTATGTTGGTGTTGCGGGACCTGGCATAAAGGCTTGTTGTGGTGAGATTGCCATCCAGGCAAAATCATCAACCGTTTGCAAGTACTTGTATTCGTTAGCTTGCTCGATTGCTGCTTCGATCCAAGGTGCTTGTCCACGCATCAAACCTAGACGATCAGCCATCACTGAACCATCAGGCATTTGCAAAGTTGAAGAACCAACAATGAAGACGACGATAGGGGCGTCAGTGCCAGCCAATTGGTCGTGTAGATATTCGGCGAAACGAACGTGGTCGCTAGCGCGAGTGAAGTTCGAAGCGACGATGATAACATCAAATTGTGTTAGGTCTTCGCGCGTCAATTCAAAGTTTTGACGTTCGAAAGAAGGGATTTCATTACCAAACATGCGCGTCACCCTGCCGGCTGAACGTGTGATTGCAGTAACTTGGTGCCTACGTTGGTAACCTTCGATAACAAAGGCAGAACCGGCCATTCCGGTTGCCCCGATAATTCCAATCTTCATGTGCATACTCCAGTCTGTTTTTTCAAGCCTTATCATAGTCGCTTTTGTAAAAGCGGACAAATAAAAAGGGTCAAAAAAGATTTAGCTGTTAAAGTCGTCTCATTGATTTATAATGTTTTTTAAATACTGCAGAAGGATAGATGAGAAATATGGCAGAAAACCAGTTGGAAATCGGCAAGTTAGTTGCTGAAAATGATTTATATCACGAATTGCTGGGTGGTCGTTTCGGCATCGAAATTGAAGAGCATCGCGTCACGGAAGAAGGACGCTTGAGCCGTCGTGTTTATCCGGATATGTTAGGGCCGCGTGCCACGCACCCATATTTGCAAACGGATTATAGTGAAACGCAATCAGAAATTGTTACTGAGCCAGCAACGTCATTTGAGATGGCGCGCGACTTGTTGTTGCAACTACAATGGGTTTTGCGCGATCACATGGCCGAAAACGAAACGATTTGGCCATTGAGTATGCCACCACATTTAACACCTGACGATTTGCAGTGGGTTGATGAAACATTTGATCGACCATGGATTAGTGAATATCGTGATTGGTTAACGGATAAATATGGATCAACCCACGAAATCATCACTGGACTTCATTTGAATTATTCATTGCCGGAAACGCTACTTGAAAAGTTGTTTGCGCTTAGTGATGAAACTGACTATGTGACGTATAAGAATTGCGTGTATTTTAAGTTGGCACAAGCAATTTCAGCTAATCGTTGGTTGTTTGTCTATTTGTTTGGGGCAACGCCGTTTAGTTTGAATTCGACTGATTCACGCCTGCCAGAACTTGATCACCCAGTACGTTCATTACGCACGAGTCAATTTGGTTTTGCGAACGATGCTAATATCCAAGTTGATTACGCGACAAACTTGGCGGACCATTTGGACCAAATCGAGCAGCATATCCAGGCGGGGGATTTATATTCAAACCATGAATTCTATGGCACGGTTCGCTTTAAGGGGCCGGAGACAAAAGAAGCGATGGCTACAGAAGGCGTGCATTACTTAGAATTGCGTATTTTGGATGCTGACCCATTTGATCCAGCGGGTATTTCCGAAAATGCGCTGAACATCATTCACTTGGTGATTATTTACTTGTTACTCCAAGATGAGGTGTATTCGGCGGATGATTTGGTGCACGCTAATGAGCTGGCGAATGAAATCGCAATGCAGTCACCGACAGATAAATTGCCTAATCAAAAAGAGGCAATGGCCTTAATGGGCGAAGTGTCAAAGCTTGCCGATCATTTTGGTATGCGCTTTAATGATGGTTTGTCACTGATTGCAGAACGTATCCTAACACCAAGCAAGACGCCAGCCGCTAAAATTGTGGCACTTGCTAAAACGCCAGATGAGCTACAGACATGGGCGACGAAGTTGGGAAATGAACGTGGTAATTTGTTCCACGTGAAACATGATGAACAGTTTGAGAACTTGTTTGGCCGTGGTGAATTAGCTGGCGTTGTAAGGCAGGCTTATGAATTAGGCGTTCGTGTTAAGGAACGCACCCGAGATGCTGTGACATTATCTGTTGGCGACCACGTTGAAGTATTGAACGAGATTAAGGACCTGAAGGAATTGTTCCCAGAAATCTTACCGGCCTAATTTACTGACTAAAAGGAAGTAAAGTGTTACAATAGCTTTCGTGATATCGAGAGGACGGTCGAAACATTGGGCACTCTCGTCAAAATGAAGGAGGCAACTAATGGCAAAAGAACACCCTTTTGATTTTAAGAAGTGGGACGCCTTTTTGGCAGAAATTGAAGGCAAGGAAATTCCTTGGGTAATGGGGGCTGTCGCTGATGGACACCCACAATACGACGAACGCATGATTGAGCTTGCTAAGGCTTTTGAGTGGTCAGATTACTTTGACCGCAACTTCGATCGTACGTTGAAGCAAAAGGGCCACCAAGAGTTGCCCGAAGAAGAAGTGGACGAAATTTCACGCACTAGCTCAGACTTCCGTGACTTGCGCGCTGTGACATCTGTTGTCATCTACGGCGAGCGTCGCTTGGAAGGTATGTGGGCAGCTATGACTGAGAAGGGTATCTTGCGTCGCTTGTTGAAGCGTTTGAACGACATGACGCCAGACGACTTCCCAGGTCCAAACTACTAAAATCAATTAACGGCTAGGCTCTATTGAACCTAGCCGTTTTTGTTTGCGAAAAAAGAAATATTAGTTACCGCAAGTCGGCGAAATCTTGAAAAATGAGTGAATTCTTATATACTAGAAAGAGTGTTGCAACTTTGCGACTACGTTATTGAAAAAGAAAATTAAATAAAAAGTCAGAAAGAGAGTGTTAACTATGGCACAGCAAGAAGCTTCTAATCAGAAGCTAGAGCGTGGACTTTCAAGTCGCCACGTTGAGATGATTGCGCTTGGTGGAACAATCGGAACTGGACTGTTTTTGGGTGCCGGTCATTCAATTAGTACAGCAGGGCCAGCTATTCTGCTAATCTACATCATCACTGGATTGTTCATGTTCTGGATGATGCGCGCATTGGGAGAATTGTTGCTTACTGATCCTGATAAGCCAACTTTTGTCGGATTCGTTGAGAAGTACCTAGGCAAAAAGGCAGGCTTCGTCATCGGTTGGACGTACTGGATTGGCTGGATTACGATTGCGATGGCTGAATTAACGGCCGTTGGAACATATATGAAATTCTGGTTCCCATCAGTTCCAGTTTGGATTTGGGAAATCATTTTCTTGGCAGCCCTTTACGGTATTAACATCATTGCCGTTTCAGCCTTTGGTGAAACGGAATTCTGGTTCTCAATGATTAAAATCGTCGCTATCCTGGCGATGATTGTGACTGGAATCATTATGATTGTGATGCACACGAAGACGTCAGCCGGGGTAACGAGCCTATCAAACCTATGGCAACATGGCGTGGTGGCGCACCAAGGACATCAAATGTTGGCCGCGTTCCAAATGGTCTTCTTCGCCTTTTTGGGAATTGAGTTCGTTGGTATGACGGCTGCTGAAACCAAGGATCCGTTGAAGACGATTCCCAAGTCAATTAATTCAATTATTATCCGAATCTTGATTTTCTATGTTGGTGCATTGATTGCCATCATGAGTATTCAACCATGGACGAATTACAACGCAAACGAGTCACCATTCGTACAAGTGTTTGCCGGAATTGGTATTTCAGCCGCGGCTGGAATCATTAACTTTGTTGTATTGACGGCTGCTGCATCATCATTGAATAGTTCATTATTTACAACTGGGCGTATGCTTTTCTCGTTGTCTAACGGAAAGGGCTACGCTGGTAAGTTGAACCGTCGTTACATTCCACGTAACGCCATTAATATTTCAACAATTTTGATTGCCTTGGCAGCCGTGGTGAACGTTTTGTTCCCATCAAACGCCTTTGATTTGGTGACATCAGTTGCCTCAGCTGCCTTTGTGGTTATCTACGGCGTGCTTGTGTTTGCGCACTTGCGTTACCGTCAATCAGATGACTTCAAGAACGGTGAACAACACTTCAAGATGCCAGGAGCGCCATTTACGGATTACCTAACGATGGCTTTCCTAGCCGGCATCTTCTTGATTTTGCTATTTACGAAGTCAACGATGCCAACAACGGTCTTGGCAATTATCTGGTTTATCATCATGATTGCCCTTAGTCGCCGAGTTAAAGAATAAAATAGTGTATGATAAAGGTGGATGCAGATATGCATTCACCTTTTTATTTTGTCTAGGAAAGTGAGCGAAACACATGGCAGAAAAGTTTATTGAGCGAGATTATCAAAAGGTCCCAGCTGAAACCGACTACATTAAGCAACAATGGCACGATGTGGCCTACATGGATGGCGACCGTCACAGCATGGATATTTACTTGCCGAATGATGGCCAAGGACCATTCCCTGTCATTGTTGATATTTACGGTGGTGGCTTGATCTTTGGTGACAAGAGTTCACACAAGCTAGAGCCAGCTTTGCGTATGTTAGATAAGGGCTACGCTGTCGTGAGCGTGGATTACTCATTGATTCACCAAAAGGATTTCCCGTTCCAAATTTACGAAATTAAGGCGGCACTACGCTTTTTGCGTGCCCACGCTGATGAGTATCAATTGGATATGAATCGCGTTGCTTTGATGGGGGAGTCTTCTGGGGCACACTTGGCTGTGATGACTGGTGTATCAGCATCAGTTGATGCGTTGCAAAACCCATTTATGGGTGATAACAACAATCAACCAGAGACGGTAAATGCCATTATCGCGATGTACGGACCATACGCTTTTGATCAATTTGTGCCACAATTTGAAGAGAGTGGTGTGACACCAAAGTACGCTGAAACAGGTACGGCGGAATCATTCGAGGGACAAATGTTTAACAAGCAAGCACCTAAGGATGTGCCACAACGCGTTAAGAACTATAACCCAGAAATGTACTTTAATGACCAAATGCCACCTATTTTGGCATTTGCAGGAACGGCCGATGCTGTGGTACCTTATCAACAGACAGTTAATATGATTGACGCGGCTCGTCAATTCGTTCCTGAAGAAAAGGCAGTGTTGCATTTGGTTGAAGGAACTGGACACGGACCTGCGTCATACATGACGCCAGAGTTCACCGATGAGAAGATGGCCTTCTTGGAGAAGTGGCTCTGATTTAGGGGGCAACCATGTTTGGTGCGTTTGGTAAGTCGTTTTTTAGGGCGACACCACAACAATTATTTGTACAACTAATTATTGATACGGTCTGGTTTTTGATTTTCCGACCAACTGACCCAACGATGAAATGGATTTTTATTGCCATTTTGCCAGCGGTTGATTTGCTATCAGCGGTGGTTAGTTTTTGGAATTACGTTAAAGATAATCGACCACAAAATTAAAACGAGCGAATGTTTCATGTGGAACATTCGCTCGTTTTTTTGTTTGCCATTTAAGCAAATGTTTTGACCCAGCGACGCGATAACTGCGATACTGTAAGAAAAGCGAAGGAGATAAGGGGGATGCGTGGGTTAAAAGTCGATATCGAAAAATTCCGTAAGCAATTTCGGTTTACGGATCTACAAACATTTATTAGCCGTGCTAACTTAAACATGGTTGGTCCGACTATCACGTACTACACATTACTGTCGCTGGTGCCAGTGCTGATGAGTGTAGGTGCGATTGCTGGACTTGTTGGCATCTCGTCGACTGAGTTGATTGCAACTTTAAAAACAAATCTACCTGCCAACATCATGTCGATTTTGGCGCCGATTATTAAGTCGGTTCTAAGCGGTGGTGTTGGAATTTTGTCATTCTCAATTGTGACAACCGTTTGGGGAGCTAGTGCGGTATTGGCAGTCATTCGAAAAGCGTTCAATGGGGTGCACGATGTACCAGAACGTGTCAGTGGCATGCTGACGCGTGTGTTTAGTTTTCTGTGGTTGATGGTTATCTTGATCACGGCTGGTGTTGTCATGGCTGCGACAGCGATTATGCCGGCGATTATCCAAGCAATTCCTGGCGACCTGCCTTGGTTGGATGAGTTAGCTAAGCAAAGTCGATTGTTTGCCTTGATCGGGTTGTGGTTGTTGATGTGTGTATTTAACGTTGCTTTGCCAGCTAAGCGTTTGCCATGGAAGGCAACGCTACTTGGTTCCGGCATCGAAGTCGTCATCTTGGTATTGCTGAACGCTGGGTTTAGCTGGTATGCGCAATTTGCAGTTAAGAGCGTGGGCTTCTACCAGTCATTAGGATCGCTATTGGTTTTGATGGTCTATCTAAATTTGGTTGGGACCATTATGGTTGTTGGTCAGATTTTAATAGCCTGGTTTAGCATCCTATTTGATCCCGAAGAAAAACAGCCAGCGACTGTACCGCTGGCTGCAAAAGGGGTGCCTGCAAAACGTCGTCCGGCTTTGGCTAAGCGACAAGTTGCTAAGCACTATCGTAAGCGTACAACCCGTTCAAGTTGATTGCTAATTAATGCGTTGGGATTTGTGCCCGGCTCGCCATTTGGCACCGGCAATCCCAACTTTGCATAATAAGTTTGCCATTCGGGCAAGATTGAATCGTCAGGCCCAAAGGTCATGGCGATTTTTTTGAATGGATTTTCGATAGCTGAGAAAGCTGTTTCAATAAATTCAGAGCAATAAAAACCAGGTTCACTGGCAATGAAAGACCAATTATAAGGTTGCCCTAAAAGCGTTTTGGCCTTGACGATTACTGAGTCGGAATCAAATGGTGCTTTCAAACGATACAAATCGACGCTTCCGGTTTGCGCCATCAGGAATGAATTGAGAGGTTGGCGAACGGAACCGAGGTCAGGGGAGGCGTGTAACACAAATACGGCATCAGCTGTTATTTCAACGATGCCGACGTGGGTGTAATTGAATGTTTCAGTATCAGGTTGGGTACTTTGGGCAATCATTTGTGAAAATTGCTCGGTCGTCGACCCAACAAAGAGCAAATCACCGTTTTGTAGTTCTGACATGGCAGCACCTCTAGTTTTCTAACTTTACAATAAAAGCCCGCACGCATGCGGGCTTTTATTATTATTTACTTTGCTTCGATTGCGACAGCATCTTCAGCCTTCTTGGCTTCCCATTGCTTGTCGAACTCGTCCAAAAGGGCACGAACTTCGTCAGTTGTGTTTGTGTCCATCAAAGCCACACGCAAATCTGAAGCGTAGGCAAAGCCACGAACATAAATCTTGAAGAAGCGCTTCAACTTTTGGAAGTGCATAGGACCGAACTCCGCCGTGAACTCATCGTAAAGGTCAAGTTGCAAACGCAACAAAGCCAACGTTTCGTCCAACGTGTGTTCAGTAGGCATGATTTCAAAGGCAAATGGGTTTTCGAAAACACCACGGCCAATCATGACACCGTCAACACCAGGGTGTTGACGAACAAGTTCCAAACCTTCTTCACGAGTCTTGATGTCACCGTTGATTTGCAACAACGTATCAGGTGCGATTTCATCACGCATCTTAACGATTTCATCAATGTACTCGTAGTGGGCTGGAACCTTTGACATTTCCTTACGCGTACGCAAGTGAACCGTCAAAACTTGAATGTCTTGTTGCAACAAGAATGGAATCCAAGTACGGAACGTTTCAATGTCGTTAAAGCCCAAACGAGTTTTAACAGACACTGGCAAACCAGCTGTCTTAGCTGCGCCAATAACTTCCTTTGCTGAATCGTAGTGACGAATCAAATCTGATCCGCCTCCATTCTTGATAACCGTTGAATCCGGACAACCCATGTTCAAATCGATGGCGTTGTAGCCGCGGTCGCGCAATTCTAGTGATGACTTTTCGAAGTCTTCACCACGGTTTCCCCAAATTTGTACGACGGGCATCTTTTCGCTCTTATCAACGTGTAGACGACCTTGGACCGTAAACTTTGCCTTGGGGTGTGAAATACTGCGGGCGTTCGTAAACTCTGTGTAGTAAACGTCAGGCGCAGCTGCCTTCTCGACAACGCGACGGAAAACCGTATCCGTAACGGCTTCCATTGGTGCTAGTGAGAAGAATGGGGTCTTCTCAACACCAGGAACCTTGGGGTGATTTTGTGCTTCATCGACAACGCCTTGCCAGTAAGCTGACTTTGCTTTAACCATGTCTAAATCCTTTCTCTAAACATTTTTATTTTCATTTATGCGGCTCGATCTTCCGCAATCCAAACTGGGACATTTACAATATTAAAGGGTTTTACGGGTCCTTTCAAGGCGTTTACATATCCAAAGTAGATAATTCCGAAAAAATTAGTAGGCAGACCTGAATAAAGTCGGTAGACTAGAGTGATGGGGGAAAGATATTATGATTAAAATTCGACCAGCTACAATTGCTGATACAGGAGCAATTGTCCATTTAGAAATGACAATTATTGACCAGATGCAAATTCCGATGGTGGAAAAGCTTGGTCGTGACAATATTGAACAATTACTGCATGATAGTGCACTAGCTGATGACACGGCGCGTTATTCACACACGCATGCCACGGTTGCGGAAATGGGCGGCGCTATCGTTGGGGTGGCTTTTGGTTATCCAGCTAAGCAAGAACCTTATTTGGATGTATCTTTACAACGCCTTTTGGCTGACCGCTTTGGTGAGTTAGCGGAACTATTCCCCGATAAGGAAACGGTGGGACAAGAGTGGTATCTTGACTCAATTTCAGTGTCAGAGACGGCCCGCGGTAAGGGTGTGGGGACACAGTTATTGGCTGCTTTACCAGCTGTTGCGCAAGCGCAAGGTGAACAAGTCATCGGACTTAATGTGGATGATGGAAATCCAAAGGCACGTGCGTTGTATGAACGTGAAGGATTTCAACCGGTTAGCGAGCTCATGATTGGTGAGCATCATTACACACATATGCAACGTTCAGTGGAATAAACTGTTATCTTCTGTCGAATAGTAGTACACTAGGAAAAGTAGTTTATTCGAGGAGAGACGTATTATGGCAATTAAACGTAATATGGTGGCGGGAATTTTGCTGACTTTGGCAGTGTCTATTGTGGCAAAATTGCTATCACCATATTTGCCTTCGCTGGGTGGCGAAGCATTGGCGATGTTGATGGGAATCGTTTTGGGAAATACATTATTTGTACATGAACGCTGGAATGCTGGTGTGAAGTGGGCGGAGAAGTACCCAATCGAGATTGGAATTGCGGTGCTTGGACTAAACGTGACACTTAATAATATGGCAACATTGGGGTGGTCAGGTGTAATCTTCATCTTGCTCCAAATGACGGCCACGATTTTATTTGTCATGTGGATTGGTGGACGCGTCTTCAAGGTTGCGCCACAATCAGCGATGTTGATGGGGGCTGGAAACGCGGTCTGCGGATCAAGTGCCATCGCGTCAGTTGCGCCAGCGATTGGCGCAACTGATGATCAACGTCGTACGACAGTAGCAACTGTTTCGCTAGCCGGAGTTGTGTTGTTGTTTGTTTTGCCAGTTATCGGGCCAGAGTTATTGCACCATAACGATATGTTGGTTAGTGCATTGATTGGTGGAACGGTGCAATCAGTTGGACAAGTATCAGGTACGGCTTCTTTGGTCGGTGGCGATGTAGTGACGTATGCGCCAATCTTCAAGATGCTGCGTGTGGTCTTGTTGTCAGCGGTTGTTATCTTGATGTCGCGCTATGCCACGAAAGCAACGCCAGTTGAAGGCGTTGCACCGACTTCAAAAGTTAAGGTGCCTTGGTTTGTTTTGACATTTATTGTCCTAGTGGTTATCAACTCATTTGTGAGTTTGCCACACGTACTAACTGGCACGGCACATGAAGTTACAAGCTTCTTTGGTATTGTAAACTTGGCCGGAATTGGTCTTAATTTGAAATGGGCCACAATCAAGTCTTCAGGAGCAACGTTCCTAGGATATGGCCTGGTGACAATCATCTTCCAAGTTGTCCTAGCGCTTGGTTTGATTATGTTATTAATGCACTAAAAATAAGCGTCAACCCGCGTGGTTGGCGCTTTTTGCGTAAAAACGACTCTAATTTGTTCCATTCTGTGAACTTTTTGAATTTTCTATGTCTTGCGTCATAAACTTAGACTTGTAATAACAGAGAACACGTTAACAAGGGGGCAAGTTGATTATGGCAGGGACAGTTCACACGCAAGCATTTATGATGTCATTCGGAAACATTTTGGTGAAGACAGGCGTTCGACCTGAAGTCGCCGGACAAGTTATCGCGAAGTTGCATGCATTGGAAGCACAAGCTGTGGCTTACCCCAGCAATCGTGCTTATCCAACGCCAACAATGTACAAGGTGAATGGCCAAACGCGTGGGACGGCTGCTCAAGGTTTGGTAATGTTGGCCAACATCGAAAACCGTTCATTTAACTTGTACAACATTTACGATGCAAACGCACATGAATTGCGTCAATTCGAGGCGATTGTTGGTTTGCTACACAACCACTTGCTTGAAGTTGGTGTAAAGCAAGTTTGGCACATGAACTCACCTGAATTCACGAAGCTAACAGCATTCGCCTATGAAAACGAAGTGCCCTATAAGGTGGCGGTTGAACACTATCTAATGGATAATGTGGCTGCGGTTGATACACAATATAACGGCGTGCCACTGTCATAATGAAACAAAAAATTCCGTCTCAACGTGAGACGGAATTTTTTCTTTATGGGGCTGGCACAATCTTGATGTGCAAGCCGTTAGCGTCGATTTTGTGGGTCACTTGAATGCCGTTGGCCGTGGCGACGGCTGGCTCATCTGGATTCTCGTGAACGGCCATGTAGGCGTTGTAGAATTCTTGTGAAGACCAGCTCATACCGTGTTCGAAGGCAACAAAGGCGCGACCTGCCTCGTCGTTATCAGCATCTTCAGAGTCGATAAAAATCATTGTTGCTTGATCGTCCTTAACGAGAACGGTCACTTGAACACCATCATAAACGTCAGTGACGCCGTGCTCGTCAAGTTGCAACTTGCGGTGGCTTTCCATGTTGAAATTGCGGCGTAGCTTATTGAATTTTGCTAAAGAGCGCATGAAAATAGTTCCTTTTCTTTACGTATTGTTAGTGATAACTTTACGCCTCCCCCTAATAAATGCAAGCATTCGGTTTCTTGACGGGGTATACTGTTAACATAGTGAACGATTGGGAGTGGGTTATGCTTTTTACAGAATTAAAAAATTACGTCGTTTTTGACTTGGAAATGAACGGCAGTAATCAGATTATCGAGATTGGTGCGTTGAAGGTAACAACTGGTCAAGATATCGAAAAATTTTCCGTGATTGTCAACAATCCGCCAATGGGGAGCGGGATGGCATCATTTAAGTTCATCTCACAATCAATGGGTGGTGATGATGGCTGGATTACATTGGAAATGATTCAAAACGGTTTGGCCGAAGAGCGCGCATTAACGCGCTTTATGAAGTTCGTTGGTGATTATCCAGTAGTTGGCCACGCGATTGTTGATGGGGATGTCCAATTAATCAAAGAAGGTCTTCGCTATAACGATTTGGGCAAGTGGAAGACGAACGGTAAGGTGTTTGACACGCAACAAATCCACCGTGCTTTGAATGGTAATCCAAATGATATTTCATTAGCTGGCTTGGCTGACGAATATGAAGTTGAAATTGGCACACAAAAGCACCGTGCGCTGGCGGATTCACGCGCAACACTAGCGGTCTTTGCAGCCATGCAAAAAGTCTGGGCAAAGTAAAAAGACGAGATGAACATTGATGTGTTCATCTCGTCTTTATTTTTTAGTAGGCTAGGTGACCCTTATCAAGTGGCAAGATAAATGGGTTTTGGAATCCAGTTGTATCAACGAATTCGCCAAACTTAGCAACGCGCTTTGGCTCTTGCAAAACCTTAATATCAGCAAGTGGGCTGGCATCGAACATAACGAAGTCGGCCATCTTACCAGGTACTAACTCGCCGTAATCGTCGCTGATTTGTAGCAAGTCGGCGGCATTAGTGAACAGGGCACGCAAAATTTGTTGGTTAGTTGCACCGGCAATTGACCACAGTTCAGCTTCCAAAGCCGTATCGGCATAACCGTTCAATGGTGAACCGGCATCCGTTCCAAGCGCCAAATTAACGCCGTTTTTAGCTGCCTTACCGAAAGCTTCGAAGTGAGAATCAACCCACTTGTAGGCCTTATCGACCATCCATTGTGGTAACAATCCATCACCACGCTTGATGATAACGTATGGTGCAACCAATGTTGGTGTCAAATAAGTGCCGGTTGAAAGGAACAAGTCCAACGCTTCATCATCAATAACGAAGGCGTGCTCAACAGAATCAACACCGGCGCGCAAAGCTTCCTTAACGGTTTGCAACGCTTCGGCGTGAGCGGCGACCTTGATGCCACGACGGTGGGCAACATCGACACCAGCCGCCATTTCGGCTTCGGTCATTTGTGGCATATCAGGTTGTTCAAATTGATCAAAGGCGATACCACCAGAAGCCATGTACTTAATCGCATGGGCACCTTGTTCGATACGGCGTCGCACACCGGCGCGGAATTCTTCCGGACCGGTCAACGCTTCACCAATCTTTGAAGCGTGACCACCAATGGTTGAAAAGGCACGACCAGAAGCAACCACTCCGGTACCACGCCATTGACCGTTCAACGTCATCTTTTGGATACCAATATCAAAACTATTTGCTGTCGCAAGGACACGCGTGTAAGTGACGCCAGAAGCCAACATTTCGTTCAAGTTAGCTTGGGCTTGCATAGCGATCTCAAATGGCTCACGAGATGTCTTAGGACCGTATGGGAACACCTTGTTGATGATATGAACGTGGGTATTGATCATACCGGGTGTCACGAACTTGTTTTCAAGATCGACAAGTTCTTGGCCTTCTGCAGGCGCAGTGCCAACTCCGGTAGATGTGATACGACCACTGGTCAAATCAACAGTGAACCATGAATTAGGAATAAATTTTTCTTGCGCAACATCATAGACTTGCGCATTATGATACGTGCGAATCGACATGAAACCACCTCATTTTTAGACTCAGTTTGGTTTAGTGCCAAACTACTTGATTTCTATTATAAACTTATTTTTTGTCGAAAAACGAGTATCCGGCTTGCAAAGTGTTTCGTTATAGTTACAAAAAGTCAGTGTGAATAAGTTGTTGACGAAATGTCAGGGATATCATATGCTTAGGGGGTCATTTAAAGGGGCCGTTGATTCAAATTGAATCGGCGTTAATCAAAGTCAAAGGAAATGAAATTCATGCAATTACTTATGTCATCAACGCAAGCGTTTTTCTACTTTACGTTTTTCGGTTAGTCATCCGAATCAATCGTAAAGTTATTTTGCGTTGAACACTCGGATGACGGTAAAGTATCCGAGTGTGTGAGACATCAGGCAACGAAACAGTTGATTTGTATGAAACTCATTTAGCACGCATCGGATACTGGAGTGGTATCCGATGCGTGCTTTTTTAATTTACTGGGGCTTTTTGTCATTTGGGAAGAGGTGTTTATATGTCGTTATTAAAGCGGATGTTCCGCAAAGAATCATTGGAAACATATTTGAAGAGTGATGCGCACTTTTCAAAGTCACTGACCGCTAAAGATTTAATTGGGTTAGGGATTGGGGCAGTTATTGGAACTGGTATTTTTATTTTGCCGGGTACGGTTGCTGCAACGACTGCTGGCCCAGGCGTGATTTTTAGTTTCATTATCGCGGCTGTTGTCTCTGGTTTGGTTGCGATGGCGTATTCTGAAACCGCATCAGCAATGCCGGTAGCTGGATCAGCGTATTCATATGGAAATGTCATTTTTGGTGAAGTGATTGGTTGGATTCTTGGCTGGGCATTGATTTTGGAATATGCACTTGGTGTGGCTGCTGTTTCTACTGGCTGGTCAGCCTACTTTGCGAATTTGATGTCGCCATTCTTCAAGCTCCCAACCGCATTATCAGGATCTTACAATCCGGCTGAAGGTACGGTCGTGAATATTGTGGCAGTGGTCATTGTATTGTTAATCGGGCTGCTTTTGCGTGGGGGAATGACTGAATCTAAGCGCGTTCAAAATGCGATGGTACTCCTTAAGATTGGTATTATTGTGCTGTTCATTGTCGTTGGATTTTTCTTTATTAAAGCTGACAATTTGACGCCGCTGATTCCAAAGCGCATGGATGGGGCGTTTGGTATTCAAGGGGTCTTCGCAGGAACATCAATGGTGTTCTTCGCCTTTCTGGGGTTTGATGCTTTGTCAGCGACGGCAGCTGAGGTAAAAAATCCAAAGCGTGATATGCCGATTGGTATTATTGGGACGTTGATTGTTGCAGCGGTTTTGTATGGCTTGGTTGCGTTGGTTTTGACGGGAATGGTGCACTATTCAAAGTTGAACGTTGCTGATCCAGCTGCTTTTGCAATGCAACAAGTCGGCCAACATTGGGCAGCCCTTATCATCACAATCGGGGCATTGATTGGGATGTTTACGATGATGGTGACGATGCTCTATGCTTCTTCACGTTTGATTTATGCCGTTGGTCGTGACGGATTGCTACCGGGTGGGCTAGGTAAGTTGAGTAAGCAGGGTGAACCAGAAAGGGCGCTTGGTATCGCAACGATTGTTGTAGCGTTCTTTGGTGGATTCGTGCCGCTAGAAAAGCTCGTTGATTTGGTGAATATGGGCACATTATTGGCATTTATGGTCGTGTCATTAGGAATTTTGCCATTACGTAAGCGAGCTGATGTGCGCCAAGATGGTTATAAGATGCCTGGTTATCCGGTGCTACCAATTTTATCGGCGCTATTTACGTTCTTCTTAATCACACAGTTGCACCTTGAAACGCTGGTTGCTGCACTGGTTTGGTTTGTGTTGGGGATTGTTTTGTATCTAACGTACGGTATGAAACATTCACGAATGAATTAAATAATTTGTTCCACGTGGAACACAACTATCATCATTGAAATGACCTCGGCCTAAAAGCCGAGGTCATTTTTTTAATTGTGCACTTTTTCTCAAACTTATGATAGAATAAACATATGAAATAAATAACATGTATTAAACGGGGAGAAAATGAAATGGAAGTACGACAGAAATTATTAGCGCGCGGTATTCAATTAGAAGTGATTTCGATGGCCTGGATGGCGATTGAATTTGTACTCGGGGTGTCTGCGGGGATTCACGCTGGGTCAATTTTACTAATTGCGTTTGGTCTCGATGCCTTTTTGGAAACAATCGCCGGTGTTATTTTAATTTGGCGTTTGCGCGCGGAATATAACGGTGCAGATGCGAAAACGGTGGCTCGTGTTGAACGCACGGCTAGTCGCTTGGTAAAGGGCATCTTGTTGTTGCTTTCGGGATATGTGTTGATTACTTCGGTTATGAATTTGATTAACCATGAAATGCCAGCGGAAAGCGGAATTGGGTTGGTCATTGCGATTATGTCAGTTGTTTTGATGCCGATTATGACGACGATGAAGCGTCGTATCGGTGATCGTATTCAATCTGAAGCGTTGCGTGATGACGCGATGTGTAATGTCACGTGTGCTGTATTAGCTGCGCTTGTATTAGGTGGCATGGTGCTAACGGCCTTGTTTGGTCTATGGTGGGCAGATGCGGTTGAAGCAATCTTGTTTGCGATTTATGTGGGCCGTGAAGGTTTGGAATTGTTTGAAAAGTAAACAGTTAATATGTAATTAATAAGCTGGATGATATTGATTTGATGGTCAATGTCATCCAGTTTTTTTGTGCATCTATCTGAAAAATAACGACTCGTTAAAAAACGAAACTTGTGAAAGCGTTTTCACACGAGTAGCGTAATAAATGTTGATAGGAAATTTTTGATTTGGAGGAATTATTGATATGTCGATATTGATTGCGTTGGTACCAGCGTTAGCGTGGGGGTCGGTAGGGATTGTGACCACCAAGGCTGGTGGGACGGCTGCCCAAGGAATCATGGGAATGACGATTGGGGCCATCTTACTTGGCTTCGGCACGTTGGCATTTTTCGTTATTCCGAATGCCGGCATGGATTATGCATTTAATTCACGTATTTGGTTGGTAGGATTTATCTCAGGATTAATCTGGGCAGTTGGTCAGGTTGGTCAATTGATTGGTTTTAAGAAGTTAGGGGTGTCGATCGGAAATCCGTTGTCGACATCTGGTCAAATTGTTGGAAATGCCTTGATGGCAGCTGCGGTGCTAGGTGAATGGCACACAGGGCGCATGTGGTTCTTTGGTTTGCTATCAATTGCGTTAGTAACTGGTGGGGCGCTTTTGACGACGGTGCGCGATAAAAATGCGCCGGTCGAAACCAATCCGGAACGTGATTTCAAAGGTGGTGTGACGGCAGTTATTGTTTCAACGCTAGCCTTTATGATGTACTTTGTTTTGCCAAACTTGTTGAATAAGTGGGGCTACATTTCAGATGCTATTCACAATCAAAATAATGGGTTGGATTACATGACAGCGATCGTTGCACCACAGTCAATTGGACAAATCCTGGGTGCATGGCTGATTGTGGCCTTCTACTTTAAGGAGACGCGTAACATCTTCAAGATTGGCACGGCGCGTCAAATTATCACGGGGTTAGTTTGGGCGCTTGGAAATGTCTTTATGTTTATCTCAACTGGAAATCCAGAGGTTGGGCAAGCCACAGCGACAACCCTTTCTCAAACGGGAATTATTGTCGGAACGTTCGGGGCGATTTTTATCCTTGGTGAACGCAAAACGCCCCGTCAAATGGGTTATATTTTCTTAGGAACGGTATTGGTAATTGTGGGGGCAATTTTGATTTCGAAGTTGTCAGTATTGTAAGTGTTTTAAATTAGGGGGATTAAAAATATGGCACTTTTGGGAGCTATTGAAGCAGGTGGTACAAAGTTTGTGGTTGCGGTGGCAGAACAGGAGAATCCTGATGTTGTCGTTGCACGTGAAAGTTTTCCAACCCTGGATGGCGCGGGGACGATTGCACAGGTGATTGATTTTTTTGATCGCTATGATGATATCGCAGCCATCGGGATTGCTGCGTTTGGACCGGTTGATATCAATCCGGACAGTCGTACGTATGGATATGTCCTAGATACACCGAAGCGAGGTTGGTCAGGCTATGATTTTCTAGGTGCGATGAAGGCATGGCGTGATATTCCGTACTACTGGACGACAGATGTGAATGGTGCCGGCTGGGCTGAGTATGTGTCAGGTGCAGCGAAGGACGTTGAAAATGTCGTGTATCTGACAGTTGGAACAGGCGTTGGTGCCGGTATTATTCAACATGGGCACTTGTTAAGCGGTAATTCACACCCTGAAGCTGGGCACATTATGATGCGTAAGCACCCACAAGACAGTTATGTTGGTCACTGCCCATTCCACGGGGACAACTGCTTGGAAGGACTGGCGGCTGGTCCGGCCATCGAAGACCGTTGGCAAGAATCAGCTAAGTCGTTGCCGGATGATCACTTGGCGTGGGAAATCGAAGCGTACTACTTGGCACAAGCGGCCGTTACGTACACGGTTATTTTGCGCCCAGATCGCATTGTATTTGGTGGTGGGGTGCCACACCGTGAAGTATTGTTGCCAATGGTGCGTAAGTCATTTGCAGAACAGTTAGCAGATTACCTACCAGTTGATGACCTGGATAAGTACTTGGTGACGGTCGGAAACGGTGATAACGCCGGTATCCTCGGTTGCTTCTACTTGGCAAAGCAATTGGTTGAAGCTTAATTAATGAAAAACGCAGTGATTCGCGATTGAATCACTGCGTTTTTTGCGCCCACCATAAATTTGATAACGGTATACGGGTGCCACCGATAATGATGTCTGATTCGGTATAACCGGTGACTAAACCGGTTATAATCGGTGGCACTGCACCATCTGTATCTGAATAATTTTCTTGCACGGCTACTTCTTCGTGTCGGCCGAAAGCATCGAATATGATGGCAGTCATGTCAGCCAAGCTCATTTCTGGCATGCGTTTGCGATTTTGACGGGCAAATTCTAAGGCTTCCTTCTTTTTGACGTCCTCAGTGTGGTCAGACAGGTAGTATCCTTGCCATTTCACCATGCCGCGATCTTGATAATCGTGGCTGAAAAAGTAGGCTGCCCGTTCGAACATGTCCTGTTCATCATCCATAGGCGTTTCCTCCGTTGTGACCACCAACCAAACCGATGCGGTTAAGCATTGTACCACCGGCAACGCTAGAGCTTTTAAAAACAGCACCAACGCCGAATTTTTTGCGAATATCATCAATGACGGTATCGATGGTTCGTTGGCGTGTATTAATCACGACCGGGGTAAACAGGTCGATTTGCTCAACGCCTTCAGGAGCCAGTCGGCCGGCGCTGACGTAAACGTTGCGCACGACTTGTCCCTCATAATGTTGCCTAAAAATATCGCGGAGTGCATTAGTGATTGGCAAACTAAGATTAGTCGCATCGATTGTTAGTTGACCCCCGAAACCGTGCGATTGATTCGTTTCTCGATATCCAAAGCCGATGCCAAGGCTAATCTGACTCGCGACCATGTGTTTGGCGCGCAGACGACTCGCGACTTGCTCGCCAATTTCACGAATCACAACTTCAATTTCGGTTGGATTGTCGTAGTCGCGAGGGAGAACTTGCCCGTTGCTAAATGAACTTTCTTTTGGTCGATATTTTTGTTTAATCAAACTACGATCGATGCCCCAAGCCAGTGCGTATAGTTCAACGCCTTTAACGCCGAATTTTTCTTTAAGACGGTAAGGGTTAGTTGCAGCCAAATCGCGCATTGAAAAAATCCCCAAGCGACGCAATTTTTTAGCGGTACGTGACCCAATACTCCAAACGTCATCAAGTTTTTCGATAGGCCATAAAACGTCGGGAATAGTTTCATAATGCCATTCACCAATTAAATCATCGGCATGCTTAGCGGTTAAATCAAGTGCCATCTTAGCCATTGCAGGGTTGTCACCAATGCCGACGGTTAGGTAGATGCCAGTTGCATCACGAACCTCTTGTTGAATGATGCGTGCCACTTCGTAATCGGTCAGGGTGCGATGATATTTAGACTCTAAATAACGCCAACTATCGGTCAAATCAAGCAACGATTCGTCGATTGAATAGATGTGTAAATCTTCTTCGGCGACAAATTTCCGATAAATGTCATTAATTTGTTTGTTTTTTTGAATATAGTAGTTCATACGAGGCTGCACAATGGCCAGGCGCGGATCACGGGGCACATCACGCTGTCGCATAACGTTAGACACCCCGAGGACCTTTTTGGCCTGGGGCGAGGCAGCTAAGACAAGACCGCCATTTGTGTTTTCTTGTTGACTCATCACGACCAGGAGTGACTTGAGGGGATTGAGTCCCAAATCGACACTTTCAACGCTAGCGTAAAAGCTTTTTGAGTCGATAACCATCACGTGCCGGGCGGTTTCTTTTTGGTAGACATCGACCATCAGAATGACCTCTATTTATGTATATTAGGTTTATCCTAACGTTAGGATAAACCTAATATACACCCTTTAGAAAATCTTTGCAAACACGAAAACGCTTGATACAACTGTGTTTTTAACAAAAAATAGCACCAACCCGCATGGTTATGCGAGTTGGTGCTATTACTTTTAATGTCTAATTATTAACCAAAGATGTGGTAGGCGATGTTTTCGGCATCACGCAAGTTCTTGTCGTTAACACCTGAACGAGGTGCGAACGTCGTAAACCATGACCAACCTTCAGTGGGAACACCCCATACGTACAAGCCGTCGACTTCGTTATCGTTTTCATCGATAACAACCAACGTTTCCTTGTTCATGCGCGTACCACCGACAACATAAGTTGAGCCATCGGCCTTCGTGTATTCCGCAGCGCTCAAAACGCCACGATCACGCAAGTTAGCAACCAATGGGTTAACTGAGTTTGCCAATGAAACAGCGAACAAGCGGGCCTCAACTAGGTTGTTAACAGCCCATGAGTTACCACGGTTATCTGTTGCTAGGTAGTGATCGTCTTGGACAGAAACGGCCAAACCAGGGCCGGCAATCGTCAAAACGCCGGCTTCGATCAAAGCACGCATTTGCTCAACACGTAGGACAGGAGGTCCAACGGAAATCAATGAGTTGAATGGGTTGAACTTTGAAAGGAACTTAGCATACTCATCAGCTGACAAGTAACCAGCATCCAAGTAGTGACGGATGATACCACGAACGTCACGCAACATATCGAAGGCACCAGCATATGGTGCATCGTTGTTACCTTGGTAAGCATCGTTGATGTCCCAAGTTAGGTAGTTCATCATGAAGTCGCTGTATTCAACTTCAGCAGGTACGTCGTTAACTGGGTTCAAAATACGTTCCCAATCCATGATGTACTCTTCGGAAACACCAAACTTACGGGCAGTTTCGTTCAAGTTGTCACTCTCGGCCAAAGCGTTCATAAACGTTTCAGCGTTAAATGGCCATGTCACACCCAAATCGTTAATCGTGTTTTGGTAGTGCTTGTACTCCAATTCCTTACGCAACAACGTAAAGAATTCATCGTAAGACACTTGACCGTTTGACTTTGCAGCCAAGGCGTCCAAGTTTTCGCTCGTAAAGAACTTTGGTTGGTAACCTTCAGCTTCAACCTTTTGGTTAACACCACGGGCGTGCATAGGCAATCCCTTGCGAGAACCGGCAATCATGTGTGGCTCCTTACCTGATGGCAAGTAGTACAAGACTCCGTTGTTATCACGAGAAAAACGTCCGCCACGGCTAATCGTCAACTTAGCGATGTAGTCGAAGAAGCTCAATCCCAAACCACGCAAAACAACCTTTTCGCGTGCTGGCACGGCATCCAAGTCGGCTTCAGATGGGTGTGTTGGTGCGACGTACAACAAGTCAGCGTTTTCATCTGCTGCGGCAGCGAAAACCTTTTGCTCGTCGTCCAAGTCGTTATCAACGTGACCCAAAGCCATAACAACATGATCAGCCTTAACTGATGAATTGTCTTCCAAAGTTACCGTGTAGTCATCACCATTCTTCACAACATCTGAAACAGACTTGCGCTCGTATGACAATGTCACGTTAGCTGGTACGTGGGCACCCAAGTGTTCAAAGAACCATTGTGAATACACACCAAACAAGGCACGTGAAGTGAAACGGTTAGGGTTAATGCGCGTCAACTCGTCCAAGAAGTAGGCTTCGTTTTCGAAGTTGTGCATCTTAACGTATTCCTTACCGTAAGTTACAGCCCACTCGTAGAAGTTAGGTCCGTATAGGGCAGTAGATGCATGGTTAGGAACTGATGGATCTGTGAACAACGTCAATTGTTGTGTCACAGTGTTCATCAAAAATGTTGGATCTTGATCTGGATTCCAAACACGACCTCCAATTGGGAATGGGTCGTATAACGTAATGTCTACGGGGTCAGTCGTCTTCTTGGCGTGCGCCATCAAGCGCTCAACCAACGTCAAGTTTCGAGGACCAGCTCCGACCAATGCAATATTCATTAGTTCTCACTCTCTTCCTGCTTAAATGCTGCTAATTCTTCGGGTGAATAGATACCGATATCCTTCACATAGATGTTACCGGCACGCTTCAATCCTTCGTTTTGTAGCAACCCTTGCTTTGGGTAGGCAAAAGTTACCGTTGCGGTGGCACGAATGGCAGAG
The DNA here is from genome assembly GCA_016466735.1 of Weissella confusa. Taxonomy (GTDB): domain Bacteria; phylum Bacillota; class Bacilli; order Lactobacillales; family Lactobacillaceae; genus Weissella; species Weissella fermenti. Next base: position 130,451 of record JAAOED010000001.1, read on the forward strand.
CCAAGGATTTCTCCCGTTGTCGCGTGCAAACCAGAAGGCACATCAACTGAGACAACTGGAATGTTTGCGGCATTTACTCGTTTAATAATATCACCAAGTTTGCTTGGAACGGGCTTAGAAAGGCCAATTCCAAACAAAGCATCGACGATAACCGTGTAATTACGGAAATCACGGACACGATTTTGCGTTTCAATGCCGTATCCGCGAGCAATCTTCAATTGGGTAGCCGTGTTAGCCGTTGCACGATGCTCGTCGCCTAGAATAAGTAGGTCAACGTTGACTCCCTTTTGGGTCAACATACGAGCGATAGCCACGCCGTCACCACCGTTGTTACCCAAACCGGCGATGACGAGGACGTTAGCCAAGTCGAATGATCCGGCCGCAAGAACTTCAATCACAGACATTGCGGCGCGCTCCATCAAAACTAATGAGGGCACACCAATTTCTTCGATCGTGTAACGATCGAAGCGTTGCATGTCTTGTGCGGTTACTGCTTCAACCATGAAAAGTAACCTCCTTAATTTAATAGGTATAATAGCAAAAACGTCGTTTAGGACGTTCACAGTTTATTATATCGCAACTCACTGCTAAAATGTCTTTAGGAGCGTGTTTAGATTGACACAAAGTAAGTGAAGGAAAGAAGGACTATTCATAATGAATGAAGGATCAATCCCAGAAGATATGACGCAAGTGGCTGACCGTGTGGCCTTGATGGCAGCACGTGGCTTCCCAGTTAGTGAAGATGATGTTATCAAGGAGGCCCTAAAGCTAGGCTTCCAAGATATTATCGACGAGCGCATGGAAGGTAATTACTTTACGGTTCGTTGGGATGAGGATTTCCGCGCACTACAAGTATTCGGTATTGGTAACGCCTATGAAGGTGAAGCAAAGCCGGAAGATGACCAACCTAGCTATATCGACCAATTTAAGGCAAACGCAATGAATGTTTGGCTTGCACTAGACCGTGCAGCAAGTAAAATTATTGGTCGTTAAACTTAAAATTCTTTTAATGACAAACCTTAAAGCTGAATTTAAGACTAGTTGTGTTATATAGTAGGGACAGAAATTATTAACACTGTACGCTTGTCGTACAAATGTATATTAAGGGAGTTTTTTTATCATGGAAAACATGCGCAAGTATCTTGCTGAGTTCTTCGGAACGTTGATGTTGGTTGCCATGGGAACTGGCGTTGTTGTCTTCGTCGGAACTCAAACTGGTCCATTGCCGGTTGCTTTGGCCTTTGGTTTGGCTGTTGTAGCCGGAGCATACGCCTTTGGTTCAATCTCAGGTGGTCACTTTAACCCAGCCGTTTCATTTGCTGCAGCCATTAACGGTCGCATCTCATGGATGGGCTTCTTGGGTTACGTTGTTTCACAAATCATCGGTGCCTTTGCAGGTTCAGCTGTTGTTTTGGGATTCATGAAGGCTTTCGGTGCTCCAGCAGCAACGATTAAGCAAGTTGGATTTGGTCAAACGAACTTTACGTCACCAATTTCATTCTTGTCAGCTTCATTGATTGAAGCATTCTTGACGTTCGTCTTTGTCTTGGTAATCTTGATGGTTACGGCTAAGAAGAACTCAGCTATCTCATCAGTTGCTCCATTGGTAATTGGTTTGACGTTGGCTGCTTTGATTATGCTTGGTTTGCAAGCAACTGGTGCTTCATTGAACCCTGCTCGTTCATTGGCTCCTGCTGCATTCCTTGCAATCTTCGGTTCATCAGCTGCGATTACTAACATTGGTGCTTACATCGTAGGTCCATTGGTTGGTGCCGCTTTGGCAGCCGTAGTTGCTAAGTTTGGTTTGGGTTCTGAAGAAGACTAATAATCAATCATTAAAATACGCATCGTCCAAGTGACGATGCGTATTTTTGTTTTCAGGACAAAAATAATGCCTTTATTTTGTACACTCGGTAGGAAAGAGGCTAAAATAAAATCAACAAATCAAGATTGGTCAAACCAAGGAGGGATTTCATCATGAAGGCAGTACAAATTAAGGAATTTGGGGACGTTGATGTACTTGAGGAAGTTGAAGTCGACACACCTAAGATTTTGAAGAAGCAAGTATTGGTTAAGAATCATGCAACTGCAATTGATCCTTATGACGTGAAGTTTGTACAAGGGTTGATGGGTGAGGCTGACAAGCTACCATTGATTCCTGGCTCAAGTGTCGTAGGTGAAGTGATCGCAGTTGGTGAAGAAGTTACTGACTTCAAGGTTGGTGATCGCGTTGCTGCAACGCGTCACCACCAAACGTACGCTGAAGAAGTTCCGGTTGGCCAATCTGCAGTTGCTAAGGTGCCAGATGGCGTTGACGACGTTCACGCAGTTGCGGCCGTTGTCGGTGCAGCGACTGGGTACCAAATGATTACAGATGACTTGGATGTGCAACCTGGTCAAAAGGTTTTGATTCAAGGTGGTGCCGGTAGTGTTGGTTCTGTCGCCATCCAAGCTGCTTTGAACCGTGGTGCAATTGTTTACGCAACGGCTAAGCCAGCCGACTTTGACTATCTAAAGTCATTAGGTGATGTGACGCCAGTTGACTATCACACCGCTTATGAGAATGAGTTGTCAGACTTTGATGCTGTGTTGGATACAATCGGTGGGGATGTTGCTATTCAATCAGCTAAGGTGTTGAAGCAAGGTGGTAAGTTGCGTAACTTGACTGGTTTCGATGAAGAAGCCATCAGCAAGTTTGATATTGATGCAGCTCACACTTATCAAAACGGCAAGCGTCCCAACTTGGCAGCGTTGTTGGATGATATGGCTGCCGGTAAGATTGTTGTTAAGGTTGGGGATGTTAAGCCATTCTCAGTTGAAGCATTGCGCGAAGCACACGCAGCAGCTCGCCAAGCTTCATTGGCAGGTAAGACGGTATTTACCTTTTAATTAAAGATTAAAATCAGGCGATTGTTTCACGTGGAACAACCGCCTGCTGTTATTTATTGATAGAATAACTATCGGGGGATTTTTAACATGCTATTTACAGAACGCGATTATTATGAAGATGTTGTTGCGATGCTTAACGCACGCGGTGTTGAGTTGAAGGATATTGCAGAGTTGGTCTTGTTTGGTCAACGCGCCATTATTCCTGATTTGACGATGGATGATGCGATTGATTCAGTGCAACACGTTTTGCACAAGACCGAAGTGCAAGATGCGGTTATGACCGGTCTTGCTATCGATGATTTGGCAGAAGCAAAGCAATTGCCACAACCATTGCAAAGTCGTATCGACCGCGACCACGGAACATACGGCATTGATGAGCAACTAGTGATGTCAATTTTGGGTGTGTACGGCACGATTTCATGGACTAACTTTGGTTACCTTGATCGTATGAAGCCAGGTATCGTTGGGCGCTTGAATGACGAACAACACCGTGGTGGGCGCGTGAACACATTTATTGATGATATTGTGTCAGCCATTGCAGCTGCAGCACAAGCGCGTATCGCGCACGATTAAAAAATAGGACGCACAGCCAAATGGTTGTGCGTCCTATTTTGCATAGTCAGAATTACATAATGCCGTTTGCCTTGGCTGCTTCGATCAAATCAAGCTCCTTAGCACTTTGAACAGGTGTTGGTGTACCGTCAACGTTAATTGACTCAATCCCCTTCTTTTCCAACAACTTCTTCAACTTATTCTTTTGTGACATAATTCCATTACCTCCTGCACATTAATTGCGCGTCAGGTGTTTGGCCCGGCGTGTATGTCTACGTTTATTAGTGTAGCGCTTTATCGTTGATTTGTTAAATCATGTGTTTAAACGCTTCGGAAAAATTTACATGTTAATTTTTCTTGCATGGTGTATTCAAAAGGCGTAGCATGGTTTCTCGTAGTTTTGTCTCTCATATAGGGGAGAGATACATAAAGCAGACTGGGAATGTCGGCGCTTTTAGACCAACAGCTGCTGTGATAAAGATATCCGACCGATTGTTTCACATGAAACAATCAGATTGAGAAAAATAGGATCAAAGGTAGGAAAATGAGTAGAGAGATAAAAGTCGCTTTATTGATGGCGGCTAGTTTGTTCATGGATGTCATGGACGGTACGATTGTCACGACTGCATTGCCAAAGATGGCACAGAACTTCAACGTGTCAGCTGCCACAATTAGTCTGCTGGTAAGTACATATATGATTGCAGTCGCTGTGTTTATTCCGTTGAGTGGTTGGATTGCGCAACGTTTGGGCAATAAGCGTATTTGGCTATTGGCGGTCGCTTTGTTTACGGTTAGTTCATTGGGTAGTGCCTTAGCGCCAAACTTCGCTGTGCTATTAACGATGCGTGTGATTCAAGGAATCGCTGGTGCTATGATGACGCCAACGGCGCGCTTGATTGTGTTGGAAAAGACGCCGGCTAATCAGTTGCTACGCATGATTAGTTATCTAGTGTGGCCATCGTTGGTTGCGCCAGCCTTGGCACCGGTAATTGGTGGTATGTTCGTCACATACTTCACGTGGCACTGGATTTTCTTGATTAATTTGCCAATTGGTATTGTCGCCTTTTTGATTGGGATGCATTTGTTGCCAAAGGATGAGGTTAAGCAAGCGCGTGCCTTTGATGTGCGTGGCTTCGTTGAGTTGGCCTTAGCATCAGTTGCTTTGCTAGCAGGGGCAGAAATGGTCGCTCGTATCGGTGCGGTTGTTTGGTACGGCTTGATTCTGGTAGTCATTGGTATCTTGTTGGGTGTGAATGTCTTCTTCCATTTGCGTAAGGCTGAGAATCCATTATTCTCAGTTGATGCCATGAAGGTACCGACGTTCCGTGTCTTCCAAACTGGTGGGACAATCTTCCAAGTTACGATTGCTAGTTTGCCATATGTTTTGACGGTATTGCTCCAAACGGTATTTGGCTGGACAGCTGCGCGTGCCGGATGGTATGTGCTGTTTATCTTCGTCGGTAATATTGGTATCAAGCCATTCACGAATCCGATCATTCGCAAGTTGGGATTCCGCGGTGCGCTGGTTGCCTCATTCTCAATGCTAGCTTTAAGTTCATTTGCCTTGGCATTAGTTCGTCCAACGTCACCAGCAGTTTGGATTATGTTGTTGGCATTGATTTCTGGTGTCGGCCGTTCATTGGCGTTTACGTCATATAACGGTTTGCAATTCACTGAGATTGCGCCGGAAGACCGTAACGGAGCCAATACGTTGACGGCTGTTACGCAAAGTATGGGACAAGGATTGGGCATTTCATTGATTACTGTGATTATCCACTTGTTCCAAACGCATTTCACATTGCAGGGTGCGTACTCATGGGGCTTTGTTGTCTTGGGTATATTCGCCATTATCCCGATGTTGGAGATTTTGACGTTGCCTAAGGATGCGGGTTCAGAAGCAATTCAATAGCAAAAAACTAGACCAATTGTCAGAAATGGTATACGCCAATTTGACGATTGGTCTATTTTGTTCCCTTTTTAATTCGTGCTGTTAATTAGCGGTGCTATAGTAATTTACATTGATTACTAGAACGAAAGAGAGAATTGGTACATGTCAATTATGTTTGCTTTGATTCCTGCATTTTTGTGGGGTGCAATGGGGATTGTGAACGGCTGGGCTGGTGGTCGTGTCGCAAATCAAATTTTGGGTGGTGCACTTGGATCACTTGTATTTTCAATTGTAGTTGGCGTGTACGCATATATCGAAGCACCAACCACATCGGTTGTATTCAGCATGGCGGGATTGACGTACGTTCTTTCAGGAATCGCCTGGGCAGCGGGAACGAGTTTCCAACTAGCGGCCTTTAAGAAGATGGGTGTTTCCCAAGCTTCAGGTTTGAACACCGCAGGACAAATTGCTGTGAATGCCTTGGTCGGCGCAGCTGTGTTTGGTGAATGGACTGGCGCACACCAATGGACAATCGGATTGTTGGCTATCGCTTCAGTTATCGTCGGTGTGTTCTTGATTTCAGGTAAGCCATCTAACTTGAACAAAGATGGTGTTCGTCTGACAGCTATTTCAGTTTTCGCCTACATGATTTACTTTATGATTCCTAAGACGGTTGCCATTCTTGATTTGGTTCACGTCAACACAGGTACGTTGCACAACACAATGGCCTTGTCATTGCCAATTGCCATCGGACAAACAATCGGTGCGTTGGTCTTCGGTATCATCATCTTCAACGGTGGTAACTTGAGCTTGCCATTGTTGACGAAGGAAACGGCTAAGAACGGAATCGCCGGTGTGATGTGGGGAACTGGTGAAGTGATGATTCGTTTGGCAGTGTTGAATCCAGCGGTTGGACAAGCTAAGGCATCAACGTTGTCACAAATGGGAATCATCGTTTCAACGATGGGTGCCATCATCATCTTGAAGGAGCGCAAGACGAAGTGCCAAATTGTCGGAATTGGAATTGGTGCTATCTTCGTTATGCTAGGTGGTATCTTGGTTACAATGGCCGGTTAACATATAAATTTGATCCATCGTTCGTATGTTTACGGACGATGGATTTTTTGTTGGTATTAGTGTCGTGCTAGCGCACGAATCGTTTTGGGGCGAGCCGAGGCGGTGTTCCGTCCTGCTGAATTAGCTGGTGGCGACGGGAACCTAATCTTCCTAAGTCCTGGCATGTTCCTGCGCCGGTCGGCTTGAAATCTGCCCTGACTAAGGAAGATTTAGTTTCCCTTCCTTCGCTTTGAACACCGGCTAATACAGCAGGAGCTCCACACCGCCCCAACTCGCCCCAAAACGATAGCAACCAAGATGTTCTTGTCTGTCTTAGCTTTACATCCACGGTTAGAAAATAGGGATGAACATTCCTTATCAAAGGAACAGTGGATGATTAACAAACTAACAGAGAATATCTCGGCTGCTGGCATGGTGGGTATGGGCGCGGGGGTTCGGAGCTCCTGCGATATTAGCCGGTGACCAAGCAAGGACAGGGGCACCAATTATCACTTAGCAGCAGTGGATTTCAAGCCGACAGGCGCAGAAACACGCTGAGGCTTAGTGAGAATGGGACCCCGTTGCCACCAGCTTATATTGCAGGACGGAGAGCCCCCGCGCCCATACCCACCATGCTTCGGCGCGCAAGCGACGACACTGAAACCAAAAAAATCCAAAAACACGAAAAAATAAAAATGTAAACAAAATGAGAAAAAGCTAGACAAACCCTATACCTAGATGATAAAGTTCTAACCATACTAAAAACGCCAAAAGGAGGGCAGACCTATGAATAACCGAATTAGCACAGCTATGATCATGACGACGTCCTCTGACTCAACCACCCGTTTGTGGTTGAGTAACTTTGACGTGCAATAATAATTGTATTTCACAAAGCCACTCAACCATGTTGGTACCCTTATACATAGACTGTATAGGTATACCAGGGGTTGGGTGGCTTTTTTGTATACTTAGGGGCTTAAGGAAAGATGAGGTAGACATTATGGCAGGCAATGAACGACATTTGAAACGCTCAATGGGTGTTTGGACGGGTATTTCAATCGTTATCGGAACGGTTATTGGATCAGGAATTTTCTTCAAGCAAGGGCAAGTTTTGGAAACTGCTGGTAGCACAACGGGTGCTTTGTGGGCCTGGATTGCTGGTGGTGTGGTAACGTTGGCGGCCGGTTTGACGATTTCTGAAATCGGCGCACACATCCCACAAACGGGTGGTATCTACATATATATGGAAAAGCTTTATGGTAAGTTTTGGGGCTTCTTGACGGGTTGGACACAAGTTGTTGTCTATGCACCGGCCATCGTTGCCTCGATCTCAGCTTACTTTGCTTACTTGTTTGCGAACTTCTTCGGCTTTCCCGAGAGTAGTGTCGTATGGATTGGTTTGGCGGCGCTGATTTTGGTGACAGCGATGAACTCATTGGATAATCGCATTGCATCGATGTTCCAAGTTGCGACGACGAGTATTAAGTTGATTCCAATTGCCGTGTTGATGGTGTTTGGTTTGTTCTTCGGGAAGGCTGATGCGTTGGGTCAAACGGTTTCACAGTTGTCATCAACGGCAACGGGAAACTTTGGAATGGCTGTGTTGGCGACGCTGTTTGCGTACGACGGTTGGGCGACATTGACGAACTTGGGGGGTGAATTGAAGGACCCGCGACGTAACATTCCGCGTTCAATTATCTGGGGTGTCTTGATTGTCATGATTGCCTATGTTGGTGTGTCATACGGTGTTTACCGTGCGATGCCAGCTGATCAAATCGTGAAGTTGGGTAACAATGTTACGTTTGAAGTTGCTAAGTCTGCATTCGGCGAATTAGGTGGTCGTTTGTTGTCAGTTGGTATCTTGGTATCAATGGCTGGAACGTTAAATGGTAAGATGCTAGCTTTTCCTCGAATGGTTTATGCAATGTCACATGATGGTGTCTTGCCTAAGTTCTTGGGAACCTTGAATAAGGCACAAGCGCCAGTTGGGGCGCTTTGGACGACGGCTGTATTGGCTGGCGCATTGATGTTCACGTCAAAGGCTGACTGGTTGTCAGATATGGCCGTGTTTGTTATCTGGTTGTTCTACACGGCAACGTTCTTTGGTATTTTCATCTTGCGTGCTCGTAATAAGAAGGCTGGTTTGGAGAAGGATCCGGAAGTGTTTAGTGTACCGCTGTTCCCGTTCATCCCGTTGGTTGCCATCTTGGGTGCGTTGTTTATCTTGGTAAATACGTTGATTTCAAGTTTCACGATGGTTTTGATTTCATTTATCTTCGTGGGTGTTGGCGTACCGGTTTACCTCTACTATAAGAATAAGCAGTAATTTGAAAGGCAATTGTGATTTGTTCACGATTGCCTTTTTTCTATATGTATTGATTAGTGGGATAAAATGGTTAATTAAAAATTTCATTTTTGACAAAAACAGCGCCGACTAATTGTAAGTAATTTAGGTACTATCATCTTGTACTTAAGTTACAAATAAGATTTTTTGAGGTGAGGAACTATGTCATACAAGTCTATTTTGGCTAGCGCTGCCGCTTTGGCAGCTGTAGTGGGAACTACTGGAATCGTTGCAAATGCTGATTCAACTTTGCCAGCAGCTACGAGCACAACTAAGAACGATGCAAAGGGATCTGTATCAGGTAACTCAGATGCCACGGTAAAGGTTCAAGAAGGATTTTTGACTTTGGATGCTGTGCCTGACATGAACTTCGGTTTGACGGCGCAATCAAAGACGGCAAACAAGAACTTGCCATTGATTAACAACCAAGGTTTGATTTCTGATGATGGAAACGATTCAGGACTTTTGAAGGTTACGGATTCACGTACAGCAACTTCAGGTGCGGATGGTTCAACGACAACAACGACAATGCCTTGGCAATTGACGGCAACGTTGGGTGACTTTGCTAATGTTGACGGTACTGCGGTTGCAAATCTTTCTGACTGGGCAATCAACTTGAAGCAAACTTCAGGTGAGAACACGTCAGGTAAGATGCCAAGCTTGTATCAACCAAAGCTTGTTTCAGGTGACAAGACGCAACACCGTGTCATGCAATCAGCACAAGGTACGGGTTACGGAAGCACAAGTGTTTACTACAACAAGGCTAACACGGCATCATTGGACATGGGTGCTAACGTACCAGCCGGTCAATACGATGCGCCTATTACATGGACACTAAACGCAACGCCTAATGAGTCGGTAAACTAAAACTTCGCATCTTTTTAGGGACCCTGAGCAAGGGTCCTTTTGTTTATTTAGGGGTGAAACTGATATAGAGGGAGAATAATAACCATCATGACAATGACGTTTAAGCGTTTATTGAAGCCACTATTTATGGTGCTAGCGATGTTGATTGTGTTTCCGTTTAGTGCGGTAACCGCTCATGCAATAGGTACATCAGAAATAGCAATTGCGCCAGTGTATCCGGATAATCAAATTACGCAGAACGGCATTTTTAATTTAAAGGTGACACCTGGTCAAAAAGAAACCATCAAACTTAAGATTGCTAATTTATCTAAGGAAGATCAAAAGGTGACGATTCAGCCAACGACATCATACACGGCTGATTCGGGTGTTTTGTCGATTGATCGCGTAAAAACACCTAAAACCACTACAGCACCAGTGAAGTTCCGTAATATTGTCCGTAAGGCGGACCGCAAAAAGACCATCACAATTCCTGCTAATGAAATTGTGGAAGTGCCATTTACGTTTACGACACCAGAAAAGCCGTTTGAGGGTGTTGCGGTAGGTGGCTTGTTGGTGAAGTCAGCGGCTGAAGAGAATCCGTTAACTCACAAAGGTGTGAGCGTTAAGAATAAGTTTGCTTACACGATGTCGGTTGTTTTGAAGGAAGAAGACAAAAAAGCTGAACCTGATTTAAAGTTGGGCGATATTAAAGCCGGTCGCATTGGCGCAGACATTAAGGTGAAGTCGGTTTACAAGAATACCAAGCCAGCCGTTATCAGTGATATGACAGTGAATGCCACGATTACGACTAAAGATGATGGCAAGGTGATGGGTAAAACGACGGAAACTGGGTTGAGCATGGCGCCAAATTCTAGTTTCAAGTTCACTAATAATTGGGACAAGAAGACGATTAAGTCTGGGGACTATCACTATAAGGCTGAGGTACAAACGGCTGATGGTCACCATTGGACGTTAGAGAAGGACTTCACGGTTGATATTGCTGATGCGGTTGTGATTAACGATCACTATAACCCATGGATTAAGTGGATTATCCTAGCTGTTATTTTGATTATTTTGATTTTGGCAATTTGGTACTACATTCACCGTAAAAAGAAGGCGGAACAGAACCAAGCAAGTTAAGTTTTAAAGGAGGAGGAATGATGCGTAAAAAAGTGGGGATGCTATTGTCAGGGTTGCTATCGCTAGCACTGTTAGCGGCGCCGGTTAGTACGATTCATGCAGAAACATATGGTCATTCAGATGCTGGCGTTGGCGTAAAAAGCAAAACAGCTGATCAGAGTCAGAGTCAAAATCAAAGCTCTGAAGATGACTTAAGCAACAGTAATCGACCAACTGTTACCGTTGAACAAACGCAATTGCCAGAGACGAGCGCCATGATGAAGGGTGGCGTTTCAATGTTAGTTGTGATTTTGATTGGGTCAATGGGCTATGCCTGGTATTTGACTCGCGATAAAAAGCAAGAAAAATGACAGTAGCGATGAAGAAATGGGGGATTCTGAGCCTTAGCTGCTTATTGGGGTTGTTGCTGGGGGCTAATGTGTCGGCGACAACGCTGAAAGGTCAGGATTTAACCGTCACACCTGTCATTAGCGAATCGGGTACGCAGGGTATGCCGAATATTTATAGTTTTCACTATGAAGCGGACCATGAATATGTTGTTGAGGCGGATATCACGAATACGGGGTCGGAAAAGCGACGCTATCAAGCAGAAATAGAAGATGCCTATACAAATCAGAATGGGCAACTGGTATATCGCGATACTGACAAGCGTCAAGGTATTCGTGAGTTGACTAATCAGCCAAAACAAACGGGTACCATCGCACCGCAGGAGACAAAACACGTCACGTTTCATTTAAAAACGGATCAAAAACCATTTGACGGGGTAAAAATTGGTGGTTTGCGGGTGACAGAACTGGCGCAGGCGTCGAAAAATGACATTAAAAATAATATCTCGCTCATTACTAGTATTGTGATGGCGACAAGTGAAGTTGAAACGACGGCTGTAAGCGGTCTTGATGTTACTAACGTGGCTGATGTTTTCACGACATCTAAGCGCGGTTACGAATTTAAATTCAGCAATGATACGGCGCAATTGTTGACTGGGGTTCAGGCAATATTGACGGTATATAACCACGATAAGAAGGTTGCTGAAAAGACGATGCAACCCATTGCACTTGCGCCGAAGTCACCGTTTAAGCTGTTTTTACCACTAGATGGCCGTCCAGACGCATTTACAAAAGCGACTGTGACGTTTAAAAAAGAGGATCAAGAAAAAACAGTATCGTTTAATAATGCAAAACCATCGCCGGATGTGACGAATAAACCCGAAAAGCAAAACTGGACGCCTTATTATTGGGGCGGTGGGTTAATTGTAGCTGGTCTTGCTGGTGGTGGGTATTACTTAGTGAAAAGGAGGAACCATGATGGATCATAAACATGGCCGGCTGCGAACATTACTGATGTTGGCTGCTGTGTTACTTGGGTTCATTGGTGTGCCGGTAGGGCTGGCGCCACGGTTAACGGATACGCAGTCTAACGATGTTAAGGCTGCTGGGGTTGTTCCGGAACCGCCGTCATCAGGACCGAATGTGGCCGGAAACTTCTATATCAATGGTTTTACGCCGAGACAGGATGATGAGTATCGCAACATGCAAATCATTTCTGATGGGACAAAAAGTACCTATGAAACCATGTGGTACAAAAACCCAGTCAACATTAATAAGCCCTTTCAGACCAAGTTCTACATTTATATGGCGGGAGATGCCGACGGACTGACGTTCACTTTGCAAGGGCAGGGACCAACTGCGCTTGGTCAGAACGGTGAGAGTTTGGGTGTCTATGGCACGATTCGTGATAGAAGATACAGCGACTTTGTTCGTAATGCTTTGAGTGTGGAATTTGACCCTTATCCTAATGGTGACTATAGTGATTCCAAAGTTGTTGATCAAGTTGGACGATTGGGGCACGTTGCGTATGTCCAGCCTGACGAATATGGCGGTGGCGGCATATTCGGTGGCAATAAGTATATGAAACACTATTCGCCTATGAAGGCTGTTATGAATGATGCAAAGTGGCATTCAGTGGTTATTACGTGGACGCCGAATACAGCAACTGGTCAAGGAACAATGAATACGACGTTTGATGGTCAAAATGTCGGTGACCACACAGTAAAACTGTCGCAATTTGGTAATGGTAATGTCTATTGGGGGTTCAGTGGCTCAACCGGAGCGGAATCAATGGTCGGTGCGGTTGCCTATACTGAAGTTATTCAGCAACCTAATTTAACAAAGTTGGTTCGTAACGTAACGGCTGGTGAGACTGAGTTTAAAGATAGTACAACCGCAAACGTCGGTGATACGTTAGAGTATCAATTCGTGGTTGAAAATTCTAAGTTGAATGGACTTGGAAATACTTGGGAAAATGTTGAAATCAACGATGATTTACCAGATGGCATTACGACGTTGGATGGGCAAAAGCACATCCAATTGTCGGTTGGTGACGTTCCGGTTGATGGTCGCGTGACGAAGACGGTTCAAACCAAGGTAACAGTCAATGAGGATGTCGCCTTGCGAAATACAGCTTTGGCAACCGGCTCAAATTACTATGTCTCACCAACGACTTTGTTATCAAATGATGCGATTGTGAATGTTCAGAAGCAGGAAAATGCAAATCCGGTTAAGCTAACCATTCAAAATCAGTTGTTTAATACGACGTATCCGGATGATCACAACGCGGCCAACACAACTATTAACAGTGTCTTGCCGGGTGATCAAGTTCGGTATGTGACGGATATTAAAAATACTGCTGAGGCATCATCAATGACGAATGGTGTTTATCGCTTCGAAGTGCCGGCGGGTACAGTGTTCAATCAGGTGCAGCTGGGTGATAAGACGCTCGCAGCTGGCACTGATTATACGGTGACGCATCAAGGAACCACTGATGTTGTGCTCGTAAATAATGTTAACTTTGTTGGTCCAGGAAGTCTTAAGTTTACCGCTGACGTGACAATTGGGGATGCTGGTGGTAAGCAACCTTCCTTTGACACGTTGCCGTTTGTATCGGGAAACAATCCGGACGGGACGAAATTTACGACTAACGGAACTAACATGACAATTAATTACACTGATAATATGCTCAAATTCACGCCGAAAAACATTGATTATGGTGCGCATCCGTTTGTGAATACAGACCAAGTATTCGATCGCACGGATGCGACGAATGCGCCAAATACAGTTGTTGATGTGAAAGACACCCGTCGTGACAAATCAGCGCTCAAGGTATTTGTTAGCCAAGATGCACCGTTCAAGATGACGGATAATATCAATGCCGTCTTACCATCGAAGTTACGTTACTATGAGAATGGTAACTTCACAACGTTGGAGAGTGATGGGGTACAGATTGGACAAACAAACGCGGGGCAAGCATTGTCAGCAATTAGTTGGCAGAAAAATGACGGCCTGAGACTGTATGCTAACGGTAATAATTTCATGCCTGGTAGTTACCAGACCACGTTAACTTGGACAGTGGTTAACGGGTACTAAAAAACAACGCCTTACACACGTAAGGCGTTGTTTTTTAGTTATTCAGCAACTCGCTTGTGCTTATTCGTAGCGAAGAAGAAAATTGATAGCAAAATCAAGAATCCGGCACCAATCATAACTGAGATACGCGTCTCAGGATTGATGAACATGAAGACAACGATTAGCAACAAGGCGAAGATGGCAAAGTAATTTGATAGTGGATAAAGTGGCATTTTGAATGGGTGATCCTTCAGCAGTTCTTTGTTTGAACGGCGGAATGACAATTCTGACCACAAAATAACGAACCAAGGCACCATACCAGGCAAAACACTTGAGCTATAAACAAGCACAAAGATGTTCGCCGTAGACTTACTGTAAATTGATAGCACCGTGTTCAAGATCAAACCAAGCAAGATACCACCTGAAATTCCCAAGATTGAAACGTAAGGTACTTGATGTGAAGACAACTTTTGGAAGATGCCTGATGTTTCGTTGTCACGAGACAACTTGTACAACATACGGCTTGAACTGTAGATACCAGAGTTAGCACCTGACATGGCAGCCGTCAAAACAACGAAGTTAATGATTCCTGCGGCACCAGCGATACCAACCTTTGAGAACGTCTCGACGAATGGTGAACCAACAGCGGCCAATTGGTTCCAAGGGTAAATCGTCACGATAACGAAAATGGCCCCGATGTAGAAAATCAAGATACGCCAAACAACTGACTTAACTGACTTAACGATGGCGTTACGTGGATCAGCCGCTTCACCAGCAGTAATACCAAGCACTTCGATTCCTTGATATGAACCCACGATAATTGAAAGCGAGAAGATGAATCCCTTTACACCGCCGGTGAAGAAACCACCGTGTGACCAGAGGTTTGAAAGACCGATAGCGTGCCAGTGGTTACCTAGACCTAGGAAGATAACCATCACACCGATGACAATCATCAAAATAATCGTCACCACCTTAATCATCGCGAAGTAGAACTCCATCGTACCGTATGCTTTAGCGGAAGCAAGGTTCGCCAGCGTCAACGTGGCGATGACCACGATGCCGGAAACCCAGCCGGGGAGGTTTGGCCACCAGTAATTCAAATACGTACTAACGGCAATGACTTCACTAATACCAACCACGATATATTGGAAGACGTTACTCCACTTGGTTAGGTAACCAGCCAACGGGTGAATATAATTAGTTGCATAATCGGCAAATGAACCGGTCGTTGGGTTAATGAAAATCATCTCACCCAAGGCGCGCATCACGAGGTAAAGAAGCAACCCGACGAATGCGTATGCTAGCAAAACTGAAGGTCCAGTCCACTTAATGGTAGAAGTCGATCCCATAAAGAGTCCGACTCCGATTGTGCCACCAAGGGCAATCATCTGCATTTGATTTGACGTCAGGGAGCGCTTAAGCTGCACTTCCTCTGGTTTTTTATCTGCCATATTCCTGTTCTCCTCTGTGTATACAAAAAGACCGTCCAACCGAACGCGCACCGCAATGGGGTGTCGAACTGGTTGGACGGTCTGTTAATATCGTTTGTTAACAGCACATTAAATATCCCAACCAGCAAAAATGGTGGTTGAGGTGGTGGTTGTCATACCAACAAGTTGATTTGCGTTAATGAAATCGTTCATCATGATGACGACCAGCCTTTCTGTACTTAATAATTAGAAGTTTATCATTATTACTTTTAGTGTGCAAGCTAAAAAGGCGCGTAAAATTTCTCATACGGTTAAACGTTTTTATGAAAAATATTTAATAAAAAGTCGGAAATATCCGAGAATTAGGCGTTTCTGGTGCCTAATTATGTTGACAGTAAACGGTTTTAAATGTAGAATAATCACATCATTTTTTAATTATTTAGAGTGCAATAATAGTGATTTAGGTTATTAGTTTTAGTAGTGAAACGAGGAGTTTTTATGGAACAAAAGAGTTTGTTCTCGCGCATGGCGCGAAAGGAAGACCCGCAAAATTACGCTGACAAGGATGGTCATTTGAAGCCAGTCCTTGGCATGCGTGAGATGATTGCCATGGGTGTTGGAACTGTTGTTGGGGCTGGTATCTTTACGATGCCTGGAATCGTGGCTGCTGATTATGCAGGTCCTGCGGTTGTCTTGTCATTCGTAATCGCCGCTGTTATCGCTGGTTTGTCAGCGTTGGCATATTCAGAATTTGCTTCTGCAATGCCATTTGCCGGATCAATCTACTCATGGGCAAATGTTATTTACGGTGAGTTCGTTGGTTGGTTGTCAGGATGGGCTGTTTTGGCGGAGTACTTGATTGCCTTGGCGTTGATTTCAGCATCATGGTCATCTTATTTCCAAGGATTCTTATCAGGATTCGGAATCGCTCTTCCTAAGGCGCTAACGGCATCATTTAACGCTGGTAACGGTACTTGGTTCGACTTATTCGGTGCTTTGTCATTGTTGGTTGTTGGTCACTTGGTATCACGTGGTGTTAAGGGGGCAGCCAAGATCGAAAACTGGTTGGTTATCGGTAAGATTGCGGTTATCGTCTTGTTCATCGTTGTTGGTGCCACGGCAATTCAATTGCAAAACTGGTTGCCATTCGTACCAAAGCACGTACCTGGTACGAACTTTGGTGGTGTCCACGGTATCTTCATGGGTGCAGCACAAGTCTTCTTCGCTTACATCGGATTTGACACAATTGCAGCTAACTCAGCCGAAGTTAAGGATGCGCAACGCACGATGCCACGTGCCATTATTGGTACGTTGTTGATCGCAACGGCCTTGTTCGTTGGTGTTGCGGGTGTCTTGACTGGTATGTACAAGTACACGAAGTACGCAAACAACGCTGAGCCTGCTGCTTGGGCATTGCGTGAGTCAGGTCACTTGTTCACAGCTAACTTGCTTTCAGTGGTGGCCTTGGTCGGAATGTTCTCAGGTTTGATTGCCTTGATGATCGGTGGATCACGTTTGGTTTACTCATTCGGTCGTGATGGTTTGATGCCACAAGCATTCGCAAAGTTGGATTCACGTGGTTTGCCATTTAACGCGACGGTGGTTTTGACGGTCTTGGGTGTTATCTTGGGTGCTGTCTTCCCAGTTGGTATGTTGGCTAACTTGGTCTCAGCTGGTACGTTGATTGCCTTTATCGTTGCTTCAGTTGGTATTTTGAAGTTGCGTAAGCGTGAAGATATTGATCACTCAGGCTACAAGATGCCTTGGTACCCAGTATTGCCAATCATTTCAGCGCTTGCTTCATTAGGATTGTTCTTCTCATTGAACAAGGATGCGTTGATTTTGGCGCTTGGATGGGTTGTCATCGGAGCGATTGTTTATGTCTTGTACGGTGCTAAGCACAGTAACAAGGGTTAATGTAAGTTAAATAGAAGGGCGAGTCGCATAGTTGCGACTCGCCCTTTTTGCATGGCACTGATGTGAAAATAAATTGGGCGGACAGGATAACCTGTGCGATAATGAGTGAATAAATAAGTGAAGTAGGGGAGGGTAGGTCAATGAAAGACGTCCTTGTATTAACAACTGGTGGCACAATTGCGTCGACCAAAACAGAAAACGGTTTGGCACCCGGTCTTGATGCTGAAACGTTGATTGGTTATTTTGAACGACGCCCAGGCGTGAATCTATCAGTTGAAAGTGTCATGAGTAAGGACTCAACCAACATGCAACCAGAGGATTGGTTGGATTTGGCGACGCGTATTCAACAGCATCATGATGACTATGATGCCTTTATTATTACCCACGGTACAGATACGATGGGATATACGGCAGCGGGCCTCTCATACCTCCTTTATGGGTTTGATAAGCCAGTTGTGTTAACTGGGTCGCAAGTGCCACTGGGAATGGTTGAGACGGACGCTGTGCGCAATTTGCACGATGCGTTAACTTTTGCCAGTCAAACAGACTTGCAGGGTGTTTACCTGGTCTTTAATGGCCTGGTAATGGCTGGGACGCGTGCAGTAAAGACGAAGTCAAAGAGCTATGATGCTTTTGAGAGTATCAACTACCCATATATTGCCAGTGTGTCCGAGGGTAACATGGTACCGCTGTATCAACCAGAGCCAGAAGAACCGGTGTTAACGCCAAGTATTTCATTGGATTCAAATGTGTTTGTGTTGAAAGCTTTTCCTGGATTGACGGTTGATATCTTCGATTATTTGGCTGCCCGTGTTCATGGTGTTATCATCGAGAGTTTTGGAAATGGTGGGTTGCCGTTTGAGCGACGTAACCTAATTCCGGGTATCGAGAAGTTGATTGCAGCGGATATTCCGGTTATTATTACGACCCAAATTTTGGAAGAGGGTCAGGATATTTACCTCTATGAAGTGGGAAAGAAAGTGGCAGACGCTGGTGGGATTACGGCCGGTGATATGAACACAGAAGCGATTGTGGCGAAGTTAATGTGGGTGCTGGCTCAGACACGTGAGCTCGAGACGGTTAAAATGCTCATGCAAACGCCGATTGCGCACGACCTGGATTTTGTATAATACAATTAACGTTACAAAAACTGCCTGTTACAGGCGTTACAAGCAAAAGTGAGGGTGAAAATGGCTGATTTGAAGTATGATGTCCTTGAAAAATTTGGCGTTCTCTCGACGAGCAAAAGCGGTTGGGAAATGCGATTAAACTTTGTACAGTGGGGCGACAATACGCCGAAGTTTGACTTGCGTACATGGTCGCCTGACGGTAGCAAAATGGGTAAGGGTTTGACGTTGACCCACGATGAAATCGTGAAGTTGTATGAGGTGCTTGGTGAAGTGCTTGCAGTTGAAAACGGTGCCCAAGCACCAGTTAAACCTGAGGCGCCGGCTGATGATTATTTAGCAGAAATGTACTACGCTGACCAAGCTGAAGAGGCTGCGGAGGAAGCTGCCGAAGATGCAGATCGTCCGAAGTGGGGTCGCCTAAGCGATTTATAAAGTAGACTGGGAATGTCGGAGGTTTTTAGACCTACGACGTGACCAAGTCGCCCTTATCAGGTGCGTCTTTGGTCTTGCGCCTGACTGAAGTCAGGTGTTTTAGACCAACAGCTGCTGTGTTAATTGATTAACGGTATTAATAGTTAGGTATACGACTAATCGCGCGTGGAATGAATTTCCGCGTGCGTTTTTTGTTAGGGCTATTAATTAAGACGTTTTCGATGACAAAATTGCATAAAAGACGTGTCTTAAATGCCTTGATACCGGCGTTTGTCTCCTCTAAACTGGGCTTAACAGATCAAGGGGGATTTGAGATGCGATTATTGGTTGTGGACTTAGGGGAGTTACGTCAAGGGTATGTGGATTGGCAGATGTTTGTTGAGAATCTGCTAGATGCTGGTGTTGAGACACTTGTTTTATTGAATGCGACGCAGCATGCGGCGGCTGGTGCGCCGACTTTATTTGGCAACGGTGTGTTGCCGCGTGATGGTGTCACGCGTGTTTGGGCGGATAATCCAGTTTTGTTAGTTGATGAAGCGTTGCGTGAACAAGGTGAGTATTGGCATTGGGCATGGTCGAGGAGTGATCATCGAAATGCGACGGATTATGGTGTGGCAGTTATCCAGATGGGGTGGATTCGTCGTGTGTGGTGTCGTCCGTTTTCAAGTGGGAATGGGATTCATGTCTTTGATGTTGGCCGCCATGTTGTTGTGGTGCCGACCTTGAGTGGGCGAGGGGAGGTGCCATCGGTTGAATTAATCGAAAACACGCATGATTATTTGCATGGTCAACTGAAACCGATGTTTATGCTACCACCAGAACAGTGGTTGTATCGATTACGTGATTATGATTGGGTGCGTTGTGATGATTTAGCCCAACAGCGGGTGCAATCGATGGGTGATGAAATACCGGTTGTGGTGGATTACGATGCAGCGATTGTGTCGATTGAGCCGTGGCGACCGTTGCTTGATACACCACTTAAAACGAGTTTGATAAATTCACTTGATTGAGGCTTTTTGCATAATGCAAATGATGTGTCAACTGACTTTGTATAACGTTGGTATTGGATTGGGCTGTGGTCTGACTCTGAATAGTTGTATAATGTAAGGAACAACTACGATTGAGGGTAATGACATGAATAAAGCGCCACAACGCGTGCAAGGAATCTTTGATGGCCTTGCGCACGATTACGACAAGATGAACGACATTATTAGTTTGGGAACGCACCGTAGCTGGCGTACAAAGACGATGGCTGCAATTAATGTGCCAAAAAACGGCCAAATTCTCGATGTGGCAGCTGGGACGGGTGACTGGACAATCGCTTTGGCTAAGGAGCTCGGCGAAAAAGGTCATGTGACTGGTTTTGACTTGAGTTCAGAAATGTTGGCAGTCGCACGTGAAAAAGTTGTGGCAGCTGGTGTTAGTTACTGGGTGACGTTGACGCAAGGTAATGCAATGGAATTGCCGTATGAAGATGACACGTTTGATTTGGTGACAATCGGATTTGGTTTGCGTAACTTGCCTGATACAGCCAAGGGTTTGCAAGAATTGTACCGTGTCTTGAAGCCAGGTGGTGAGTTGGTTGTTTTGGAAACGTCTCAACCAGATAATCCTGTAATTAAGCCTTTCTGGAAGATGTACTTCAAGGGTGTGATGCCGATGATGGGTAAGGTGTTTGCTCACGATAAGGATTCATACAATTATCTCGAAAAGACGACAGAAGAATTTATGTCGTTTAAGGCGCTGGCTGATTTGATGACCGATACTGGTTTCAAAACGGTTACCTACCAACGATTTAATTTTGGTGCAGCTGCGGCGCACTATGGTATTAAGTAAAAAACTCTTTTCTTCTATATAGAAGGGGAGGGGAGAGAAAAAAGACACGTTCCGAACGGAACGTGTCTTTATTTGTTGTTAGTCCAAATTGTAATCGATGTCCGGTGTAACCGTAGCGCCTAATACATTTTTAAAGTGCCAAAGCGCCCAGCGGTGACCGGTTGGTGTGAAGCTTGCAACGCCATCTGCGTGAACGGTGATGTTGTAGTTCAAGTTGTACGCGTCGACTGCCGTGTGCAAAATGCAGATGTCGGTGTCGACACCTGTTAGATGAATGTCCTTGATGTCGCGTGAACGAAGGTAGTTATCCAAATCGGTATTAGCAAAACTGCTGTAACGATTTTTTGGATAAATCCAAACGTGATCATCGTCCTTGTGTTCAGCAACCCAATCCGCTAAGACACCGTAGTATTCACGACCGGGTGTGTCGGCGACGTTGTGAGCTGGATAAAGTTTTGTTTCTGGGTGATAAGGATCGTTTGGTACGTGTAAATCGGTTGGCAAAATAACGGCATCGCCATTAGCCAAAAATTCATCAGCGAGTTCTACTAAACGTGGCGCGAGTGCTTGTGCTGACTCGCCAGCAGTTAGGGGTCCTTCTGGTGCAACGAAATCGTTTGTGTAATCAATAATCAACAAAGCCTTCATGGGAAATCTCCTTGGGTTTGACCGATAGCTACTGTGACAACGCAATCTCTTTCTTTGTTGGTTATTATACGTCTTTTGCTGCGAAATGCCTACTTGCGAACTGGAATAATCATCGCAGTGAATGTTGATGATGAGGTTAGCTTATTTGTTTCCATGACGTAGGTGTCGATACGCCAAGTTTGGATTTGGCGACCGGCGTGGATTGGTGTTGCGATGGCGCGCAACGTACCTTCGGTTGCTTGGGCGACGTGGTGCGTGTGGATGTCTAATCCAACGGGTACTTGCTTTGTGTTATCGAGTCCGATATTAGCGCCGAAGCTGCCGGCTGTTTCAGCGAGCAAGGCGTTCATGCCGCCGTGAACAATGCCGTATGGTTGCTTGATTTCATCGCGGATTGGCATGGTTAGAATAACTTCTTCGGCCGACATTTTTTCAACAGAAATGTTTAAATATTCAATCGCATTCATTTTGATTCGAAACTCCTATATATGGATGTATTTATTTTGTATATGATTATAACTTTAACTAGGGCGAACAAGAAATCGCACAAATGGTTAAAGTGTTAAATATAAGTTTAACGGGTCTTTGGCCAAATTAGTAGAAAAAAGCTATAATTTATTAAGCACATATTTGAGATAGAGAATATCGAAACCAGAAAGTGAGACTTAACATGACTGTAGAATGGACAGCGATTAAGGAATACTCAGAAATTTTGTTTGAGCGTTCAGATGCTGTAGCGAAGGTTACAATGAACAACCCTGCTCGTCACAACGCGTTTACGCCGGTGATGGTACAAGAGATGATTGATGCTTTCTCAATCGCCCGTGATGATGCGTCAATCGGCGTAATCATTTTGACAGGGGCTGGTGACAAGGCCTTTTCATCAGGTGGTGATCAATCAGTTCGAGGTAACGGTGGTTACGTTGGACCTGACCACATTGCTCGTTTGAACGTGTTGGACTTGCAACACTTGATTCGTATTATTCCAAAGCCAGTTATCGCGATGGTTAAGGGATGGGCCGTTGGTGGTGGAAATATCTTGCAATTGGTCGCTGATTTGACGATTGCTGCTGATAACGCCATGTTTGGTCAAACTGGTCCGAAGGTTGGTTCATTTGATGCAGGTTATGGTTCAGGGTACTTGGCCCGTGTTATCGGACACAAGCGTGCTAAGGAAGTGTGGTTCTTGACGAAGTTCTACACGGCTGAAGAAGCTTACAGTATGAACTGGATTAACCGCGTTGTACCTTTGGCTGAAGTCGAAGATGCCACAATGGAGTGGGCTAACGAAATCTTGAAGAAGTCACCAACTGCTATTCGATTTATCAAGGCAGCGATGAACGCTGACACCGATGGTTTGGCTGGCTTGCAACAATTCGCTGGTGACGCCACGATGTTGTACTACACGACGGATGAAGGTAAGGAAGGAAAGAACGCGTTCCTAGAAAAGCGCGAACCAGACTTCTCACAATTCCCTAAGTTCCCTTAGAATGAAAAAACGAGCCCCGCATCTCTGAAAGACTGATGTGGGGCTTTGTGTTGAAAGGACATGGCAATGGAAAATTGGCTAACGAAGCGTGCCATGCTGACGCCGAATCGGATGGCGGTGCGCTTTGAAAATACAACGCTAACTTTTGCTGAAATGCGTCAACGCGTTTTGACAATTGCTGGCCAAATCACGCAACACATTGATGATAATGAACGCATCGCTTTGATTACACCAAATAATCTAATGGGCTATTTGATGATTTTGGCGGTGCAACAATTGGATAAAACAGTGGTTTTGCTAAACCGTCGTCTTTCACCACGCGAAATGGCATTCCAATTGGACGATGCAGCAATTACGACTGTTTTCCAAGATGATCGTTTCGAGGGCGAATTACCGGTCAAACAAGTCACTTTTGCTGAAGTTTTGGCAACGAACGCTGAAGCTGTCGATCCAGTGGCGGATTTCGACCTGGATAAGGTGACGTCAATTATGTATACGTCAGGTACTACGGGTAACCCAAAGGGTGTTATGCAAACCTTTGGTAACCACTTCTATTCAGCGGTTGGTTCTGCTTTGAACTTGGGTTTAACGCCGGATGATGTCTGGCTAGCGGCAGTGCCGATTTTCCACATCAGCGGACTTTCAATCATGATGCGTTCATTGATTTATGGTATGGGTGTTAGCTTGTATGAACGATTTGATGTCGAAAAGATTAATGCCGAATTGATGGCTGGCCAAGTAACGACGATTTCAGTGGTGCCGGTTATGCTTAAACAATTGTTGGCGCAACTATCTGAGGGTGCAAAGTATCATGATCGTTTCCGCACGATGCTACTTGGTGGTGGTCCAACGGATTTAACAACCCTTGAAAAGGCAACCGCGGCCGGCATTGAAATTGTCCAATCATACGGTATGACGGAGACGGCTTCACAAGTGATTGCATTGGATGCTGCCAGTGCAACGAAGAAGTTGGGTTCAGCTGGTAAGCCGCTGTTCCCGGTAGAAGTTCGCATTCAAAAGGCGAAAGAGACGGATCAAGTTGGTCGCATTCAAATTAAGTCACCGACTTTGGCGGTTGGGTATTTGAATCGTCCTGATAAATATGCTGAATCATTTGTTGATGGCTGGTTCGATACTGGTGACATGGGCTGGTTGGATGACGATGGCTTTTTGTATGTTGAGGGTCGTGAGGGTGATATGATTTCGTCTGGTGGCGAAAATGTCTTCCCAGATGAAATTGAATCGGTTTATGGTGAAGCGACGGCGATTGACCAAATTTCAGTAGTTGGTATCCCAGATGAACGCTGGGGCGCTGTACCGGTAGCTTTTTTGTCATTCAAGCCAGGTGAAGCCATGGACTTTGCCAGTCTACGAACGTTTGGTCGTGATCGTTTAGCGCACTATAAGGTGCCAGCGCGATTCTTTGTGACGGATAAATTCCCTCGCACAGCGAGTGGTAAGATTCAGCGTCATAAATTGTGCAACCAATTGGACGAGGCGCAAGAAGTTAAATAGGAAAGAAACGAGTTGGTGTGATATTGGTATACACCAACTCGTTTTTAAGTATATGGCTTTTCCTTCTTCGCTTACGTATAATAAGTGGAATAGTTTTAATCCGTTATACAGGAAAGAAGAGAAGGGGTTTATGTATGTTTGGGGATAATGTTGGGCCGTATAAGCGCCCAGTTTTTGGTGTGAAGAAGCGCGTATTAGTGTCGGGCGCGACTTTGATGATGTTGGGGATGTCAGTTGATGTGAAGGCAGATGGTGTCGAAACTGAGTCAGCGATGGTTGTGGGGACTGCTGGCGAAACGACTGATGGAACTGGTAATCGCGAGCCTAAAAACTGGGATTGGTCTACCGATGCGAGCGTTGCACAAACCGTTATGACGACGGTGGATGGCGCCGTGAACGCTGATGGTAAAGTGCTGCCAGCAGGAAGCAGTTTTGTTCAGCTGGTTGATGCGCGAATCGTTAATGGGTATGCGATTGGGCTGAAGATTGATAATACAAATGGGCAATATCAAACGGGTGATACGTTGTCGATCCCGCTGTATGGCGAAATGGTCTCGGCAAGTGATCAGCATAAGCAAACGTTTAATTTGGTGCAGGCTACCGGTGTTTTGCAAAATGACGGCGCAACGTTTGCGCGTTATGAGGTAACGGGGGGCACGTTGAAGATTACCTTCACCACAACGCCGATTGGTGAGGCGTCTTCACACCTAGCAATTACTGGATCAACTTCATCGCCGTTGCCGGAAGCCAAGATTTGGGCTGAAAAAACGGGTATAGCAAAAATTACTTTTGGGGATGCGACGGTTCAAGGGACGTTTGAATTTAAATCACGTTTCCAAGTGGATGCGCCTGGTGTTGCAACCCAGCAACTGTTTACGAAGAGTGATCAAGTGAGTGTTGGAAGTTACTATCAAGATGATGGCTACATGAACGCTTTGTTGCGCGGGGATGCGGATATAACTGCTAAAATTCGTGAAACGGGCGCCTTTGCAACGGAAGATTTGATTCAATTGCAACACGTTCAAATTGAACAAGGAACTGTGTTGTCTGCCTCGTCATCGGCTGGCTACTCAACCTATTATGTTGTTGATAAAAATGCGGCCGGCAAATATTAAGCAACCGTTATTTCGGCAACTGTTTCCCAGATGAATACTGAATCCATTGATGCGCAAAACTTTATTGAATACGCTGAGGGTACATCTGACAAGGAAATTGTCCGTGACTTAGCGTCGGTTGGGCGTGGTGCATATACGATTCATTTGAATGCCGATGGGACATATACAATGGCCTATAACATGGGAAACCCTTATGCAGATTGGGGTGTTGATAATTTCGGTAATCAAACATTTGGCGAATTCTTGTTAAGCCGTGACGCCGATGGCACGTTGACGGCGACTGATTTGAAGGCGTTGGATGACAATATTGCTCGGGCTGGCGGGTCAAATCCATCCGAAGGAACTGGGTCGCACGGCCATCAATTCTACATTCATTTTGCTGATAACACAGCGGTTAATGCAGTGACGAGTGTGTTGAAAACCTATAATGCAACTGGTGAATTGTTGAATACGACCAAAATTGCCCGCGCAGCCACAACGCCGGATGTCGTTGATATTAAGGGGCAAGCGCGTTTGCGTGTGTTCCACATTGACGAAGCTGGCCATGAACTGGCTACAACTGAAGTGAAGATTGCAAATCCAGGCACGCCGTATGAAACGTCGGCCAAAGAAATAGAAGATTATCATCTATTGCGTGTGACAGATAATGCAACCGGTGTTTACGGCAAGGCGAACGAGACAACGTCGGTCGTGTATGTGTACGTAGCATCGCCGGTTGATGATCCAGATTATATTTTCGAAGAGGATGTTGAAGAGCCAGACGATCCTGACGTGCCTTTGGAAGATGAACCTGAAGTGCCAACAGAGCCGACAGTAGATGAACCAAATGTGCCGGGACAACCAGGAGATACGACGCCAGAAGACCCAATGGTTGATGTGCCAACGCCAGAAGTGGATACGCCACAAACGGAAACACCGGAGGAAGATGTCATCACACCGAATGATAACCCAACGTCACCAGCGGTTGAACCACAAATTGACACACCAACACAAAATCCAGAACCGGAATTACCTGTGAAGGACCGTGTGTTAGTTCCGACAGAGACGCCTAAGTCAGTCGTAAATCGCAAGGTGGCGCCGATTATTACAGCACAAACACCCGTTGTTGAACCAGTGACCTTGGAGAAGGTGGCTGAAATTGCATCGCCAACGTTGGTTGAAAAGGGTGCGGTTGAATTGCCGAAAACAGCGGCTGAACGTTCTGGTAATACTTGGCTAAAGTGGGCCGGATTAAGTGGTATGGCCTTCTTGGGGATGCTAATTATTCGTCGCAAAAAGTAATCGCCTTTTGTGCTTGAATTTCTAAAATGAGGGTCTATAATAATAGTCAATCTAGGAAAGGGGGTGATACGTTTTGTCAGATTATAGCAATCAAACGATTCGTATCGCCCTTGTATAGGAAACAAGGGCGATACGTAATTGTATTTAGCCCGGTAGGCAACTACCGGACGGCCATGCAGATTGCAATTTGAGATGTATGGTCGGAAGACACCAGGCGGCGAACCTGGTGTCTTTTTTTTTACGCTTTGTCAACGCGAGCATTGATATATAGCTATTTTTATGCGGTTTTTAGTTAGTGGTCAGTGTCGACGCGTTGCGTCGAGTGACTGGGGGCTTCTTTAGGCCCGCTAAACGAGGAGTGTCAAAATAGTGGCGGGCGGAGTCCCGACCAAGGTCGGTGCACCTTTACCCCTTGTAGCACTAAGCGGTAAAACCGCTAAGTGCTACTGCCACATATTTAGCCACTCCTCGTTCTATACGCGGGGCGCCCCCAGCCACAGCAGCCGAGATGTTCTAGTCTGTTTTAGATTCACATCTACCGGCAAATAAATGGGTGAACAGTTCAACATGCAGTATTGCGGTGGATGAAAATCGAACAAATAGAGTATTGATTGGCTGCTGTGCTTGGCCCCGCCACGCGTATAGACACGTGCAGACCTTGACCCGCAGGTGTGGGTTCTTAGCGGGTTTCCCGCTTAGAGCCACGGGAGGTAAAGGAGCACGCGCCAACGGCGTGGACTCCGCTCCCTGCAGGTCATGGTCTGGACGTGTTAGCGTGCCCTAGAAGGGGCCAAGCACTCCGGCCGATAGGACGGACACTAACATCACACGCACACGCCACAAACGTAATTTTCTAAGCTAGTCAAACAAAGCGCACAAAATAGGAGTAAGATATAGAATATCTCGTAACAAGAAAGAAGATTCACCTATGGAAGTTAGTTTATGGATCTGGGTGGCGTTTTTTGCATTTGTCATTGTGATGCTAGCGCTTGATCTGGGTATTTTTAATAAAGAAAATACGGTACCAACATTCGAAAAGTCATTGATGATGACAGGTATGTGGGTAGCCTTGGCATTTATTTTTGCGGGTGGTATCTGGTATTTTGCCGGAAGTGACCACGCGTTGGATTTTGTAACGGGCTACTTGCTTGAAGAATCATTAAGTGTAGATAATCTCTTTATCTTTATCCTGGTCTTTAGCTTCTTTGGTATTGAGGCGAAGTACCAACACCGCGTTTTGTTCTGGGGTGTGTTTGGAGCGTTAGTCATGCGTGTGCTCTTCATCTTAGGTGGGGCTGCGCTGCTACAACGTTTCGACTGGTTGATGTACATTTTCGGGGTCTTCCTGGTGTATACCGGATTGAAAATGCTCTTTGAAAAAGAAGCAAACCAGAACTTAGATGATAGTCGTTTGATTAAGGTGCTACGAAAAATTTTGCCGATTAAGGATGATTACACAGAGCCACACTTCATGATTAAAGAAGATGGTCGTCATTATGTGACAAAGTTCTTGGTTGCCCTAATTTTCATCGAAGCATCCGATTTGCTATTCGCGGTGGATTCTATTCCAGCCGTGTTGGCGGTGACGCAAGATACGTTCATCGTCGTCACATCAAATATCTTTGCGATTTTGGGATTGCGTTCATTGTATTTTGCCTTATCAAAGCTATTGCCGATGTTCCGTTATATCAAATATGCATTGGCCATTATCTTGGCGTTCATTGGTGCCAAGATGTTGATTAATGAAGGTGGTAAGATGTTCGATTGGGATTTTGAAATCTCAAATGCTTTCTCATTGATTGTAATTGTTGGATTGCTTGCGGTGGCAATCGTGTCATCAATTATTGTCGCTCGCGTGCAAGCACGTCGCGAATTTAAATAATAATTAGCGCCATATTTTTCATATGGCGCTTTTTTGCGCGGCAAGAGATGAGTACAGAGTCCGTGAAACGGTTATAATGGACCTGAACCTTAAATATTTAAGGTTCAGACAAGGCTACGCTATGTCGATTTTAAGGTTCACTAACTATTATTTAAGACAACAGAGCGGCCGACGCTCACGATTATCACAGTGGCTGGTCATGTCGGAGGTCAAAAAACTCCGACATGCTCAGTCTGCTTTATAAGAGATATGAATGAAACCCATTTGGGGATATGTGAGGTTAATGAGATGGCAGGGAATACAATTAAGTTGTTAGTAGTGGAAGATGATTTTGCGTTGAATGATACCGTTCGTGAAACGATTTCTGAATTGGGTGAAGTGACGCAAGTGCATGATGGGGACGAAGGCTGGTTTGAAATTGAATCAGGTGTTTATGACGCTGTTGTGTTGGACGTGATGTTGCCAGGGCAAGATGGCTTTACAATTTTGAAGAAGGCGAAGGACATGTTCCCGAACTTGCCAATTCTAATGTTGACGGCCAAGGGTGAACTATCAGATAAGATGCAAGGTTTTAACTTGGGCGCGGATGAATATATTACTAAGCCGTTCTACAAGGAAGAATTACTGGCACGCTTGAAGACGTTGTTGCGTCACACGGGTGTGCTTGGTCAAGATGGTGCCCTCGAAGTCGGAAACGTACAAGTGTTTATTGATCAACACCGCGTTTTGGTTAACGACCAAGAAGTGAATTTGCAAGGTCGTGAGTTTGGTTTGCTGGTCTACTTGATGCAACACGTGGGGCAAATTGTCACGAAGGATCAAATTTTTGACCGCCTTTGGGGCTTTGACTCTGATACGTCTTTGACGGTTGTCGAAGTATATATGTCAAACCTTCGTAAGAACTTGCGTAATGCGGATGCGCAAGTCACGATTAAAACGTTGCGTAATGTGGGCTATACGCTAAACGCAGCGCTACCGGAAGACTGATTTTATGGTAGAAAAGAACAAACTACGCTGGGATGAACGGTTAGAAATACGTGTCCGGGCGTTTTTTGCCAAAATTAAGTTACCTAAGTGGCTGCAGAGGATCCGCGCTTCGTTGCCACAACAAGTTAAGATGACCATCTTGATGGCTGTTGGTTTCACGATGGTCTTTTCATTGATTGGTGTGTTTACGGTCGGTCAATTTAGGAATGTGATGTATGGCACAGCGGAAAGGCGTGTCGCTCAGGCTTTTGATTCGCGCTCAAATCAGTATGACCAGCCAACGATGCAAAACTCGCAGATTACAGATTATGTGGCTACGTTTAAGGATTCACTGAATATCAAACATGAAAATAAGGTGTATCTTAAGTCATACCGTGGTAGCTGGTATTTCTTTAATCGTCAGGGTGATCAACTGGCGTTTGTGGATGTCACGACGGAACATGAAATTGTGGATCAGTTCCAGAATAGTTTGGTCTGGATTTTCGCGTTATCTGAAATTGCGCTGTTGTTGATGGCGGTTGCGTTGACGCGCGCCAATATGCGTCCGATTATGCGTGCGTGGTCGCAACAACGAACGTTCGTGGCTGATGCAGCGCACGAATTTAAGACGCCGATGACGGTTATTCAAAATAACTTGGAACGTATGTTGGAACGTCCGAATGATACGGTGATGGACCAAGTCGAAAACGTTGCGAATGCGTTGACTGAAGTGCGTCACTTGAATAATTTGACGGGTGATTTGCTGACCCTATCACAGGCCGATGCTGATGTGCCGCTGTTTGCGTTTGCTGACATGGATTTGGCAAAGGTGGCCCGTGAAGTTGGTGATATTTTCGAATTCACGGCTGAAGAAAAGGGGCAAACACTACGAGTTGATGTGCCTGAGACATTGCCGATTGTCGGAGATGCCCAACGTTTGCGTCAATTGTTGGTTATTTTGACGGATAATGCCCAGAAGTACGCTGGTGAGGGGGCCGACGTGACGATTTCTGCGACTCAGACTAACAACAACATAAAGTTGCAGGTTTCTGACACCGGTAAGGGTGTGCCGGATGCTGATAAACAGCGTTTGTTTGATCGCTTTTATCGTGTTGATAAGGCGCGTTCGCGTTCAACGGGTGGTCACGGTTTGGGGCTTGCGATTGCCAAGTGGGTGGTCCAAGGTCACCGTGGTACCATTGAAGTGTTGGACAATCAACCGCACGGTACTATCTTCAGTATGACGTTGCCGAAGAATCAAAAAATTAAATAGTCAATTGCGATGCTACTGAGGTTAAGGTGGCATCGCTTTTTTTAGCGAACCTTTGAAAGCGCTCTCTTTTCTTGTTTAAGCCACATTTCGGTCATACTCGGACCGTATATTCATCTGTGGTAATAAAGAAAACGGAGAAACAAAATGAGTAAGTTTACTGACTTTGGTTATACACAAGCGCAAATTGACGAAAAGTTCCAACAAGTGTTGGATACGATTTTTACAAATGAAGAAACTAAGTTCTACTATGACAACGGTGATGGTACAGCGTACTTTACTGATACTGGTAACGATGATGTGCGTACTGAGGGAATGTCATACGGCATGATGATTGCCTTGCAACTTGATGACCAAGCAATGTTCAACAAGTTTTGGGCATGGGTGAACAAGTACATGTTGATTACGGATGGCCCAATGCACGGCTTCTTCAAGTGGTCAGCCCAACGTTCAGGTGTTTCTAACGCTGAAGGTTCTGCCCCAGACGGTGAAGAATTCTTTGCGGCCGCTTTGTTGATGGCTGCTAACCGTTGGGGTGACGGCGAAGGCATCTTTAACTACACGGCCGAGGCGAAGTCTTTGTTGCACGAGATGGTGCACAAGGATGAAGAAGAAGGTGGTCGTGGTATGTTCGATCCTGAGACGACTTACATTCGTTTCGTCGCAGAAATGGATATTTCAGATCCGTCATATCACTTGCCGCACTTCTACGAGGTGTACGCGCAATACGGTAATGAAGAAGACCGTGCGTTCTTTGAGCGCGCAGCTGATGCATCACGCGAATACTTGAAGAAGGCGATGAACCCAGAAACGGGGATGTCAGCGGAATATGCGAACTACGATGGTACGCCAAATGACTTCCGTGGCCACGGATCATTCTTCTCAGATGCATACCGTACGGCTGCGAACGTTGGTTTGGATGCTGCGTGGACTGGCAAGGTTGATGCCGAATTGACTGACCGTGTCGTTAAGTTGCAAGAATTCTACAAGGGTCAAATTGAACAAGAAAACATCCCGGTTTATTGGATTGATGGCACGATTGTTGGCGACAAGGAGACCGAAGATGGTCAAAGCTTGTTGTATGTGAAGCACCCGGTTGCCTTGAAGGCGGGGATGGCGCAATCAACACTAGTAACGCCAAACAACGAGTTGTCAAAGTATTACGTGGATCTATTCTGGAACATGCCAATGCGTGACGGTGTCTACCGTTACTACGACAACTTGCTATACCTATTTGCTTTCATGTCTTTGGCGGGTATGTATAACAAGTACGACAAGCAAGTGTCTGCTGACCGTGTGTTAGTAACTAATTAATAGCGGTGATAGTCAACCTGCAAAGGTTGGCTATTTTTTTGTAAATGTCAAACAATTGCACTTGCAAATTAGGTGGCGATTTTGACTTTTTGACCGGATAAATACGACCTCCGGCAAAAGACCCCTTGTAGATTAAAATCATTCCCTGTATTCTCAAACACGTGGTAATGAAACCGTTTACAGAAAACGTTTGCATTACAAGAATTCTTAAGGTAGTCACCATGAACAACGGAGGGTAATAGTCATGGAACAAAAGATGCCGAATCAAGTGGGGTGGGGCGAACGTGTCTCATACGCCATGTCGGACTTTGGGTGTAACACAATTTTTCAAATCGTAGGAACGTACTTCTTGGTTTTCTGTACTGACACTTTGGGTGTTGCAGCAGCAGCCGTTACAGGACTTTTCGCGATTACAGCAATTATTGATTCAATCGATGGGGTGATTTGGGGACAATTCATCGACCGTACACATACCAAGTGGGGAAAGTCACGTCCTTACTGGTTGTGGTTCGCAATTCCATTTGCCATCTTCTGTGTGATGGCCTTTACGGCGCCGCCACTATCAGAAACTGGTAAGGTCGTTTGGATTTACATCGCCTACATCGGCGCTAAGATTTTGTACTCAGGAATTAACATTCCGGTTACATCAATCTTGCCAGCGTTGACTTCAAATCCACAAGAGCGTGTGACGTTGTCAACGATTCGTCAATTCTTCGGAAACATGGGCGCAGCCATTTTCTTGCCATTGACGTTGCCAGCTGTTGGTATTATCGCTGGTATTTTTGATAAGGGTGCTAAGGATCCATCAACATCAGCAACCGGTTGGTTTATCTGGGCTGTTATCTTGGGTATTATCACGGCAGCCTGCTTGTTGGTTGCTTTCGCCGGAACTCGTGAGCGAGTGGTCACAAAGGACTCTAACCGTTCAATTCCAATGCGCGAATCAGTGAAGGCCTTGAAGGGTAACTACCCATGGGTCATCATCATTTTCATTAACTTTATCTACTGGGGCGGATTTGCTGTTCGTTCAAGTTCATTGCCTTACTACTTCAAGTACGTTTTGCACAACGAAGCGTTGGGAAGTTTGGTCTTGGCCGGAACGGTTATCACGTTGGCCTCAACAGCAATGGTGCCATTCGTTGCCCGTCGCTTGGGTAAGCGAAACACAATGTTGCTAGGAATGGTCGGAACGGCTTTGTCACAATTGGTACTTTACCTTGCGGACATCATGAACGGAAACGTTGCCATTATCTTGACTGGTATTGTCTTGTACTTCATCAGCTACGGTTTGACGGGTGCTTTGATCGCCGTTATGTTGTCAGACGCCGTTGATTTCGGTGAGTGGAAGAACGGTGTGCGTGCCGAAGGGTTCGTAACATCATTTAGTTCATTCTCAGCCAAGTTGGGTATGGGAATCGGTGGTATGGTCTTGGCCGCCGTTTTGGCAGCTGGTGGTTATGCTGCTTCAGCTGACGGTACGCAGACCGCATCAGCATTGGACGCTATTCGTATGGGATTCATCTGGATTCCATTTATCGGTTACGCTGCCTCAGCAATCGCCTTGTTGTTCAACAACATCGACAAGCTTGAGCCACAAATGGTCGCAGATTTGACGGCTAAGCACGAACGTGAAGCTGCTGCAGTTGCAGAAGCTGAAGCCTAAGCAGATAGGCATTTCAAACATAATTAAACGGGGAATAAAAACATGAAGTTTACTAATGGATACTGGCTAAACCGTGATGAGTACATTGTTAACTCACCATTGGAAGCCTTTGACGCAATGGTCGTAGATAAGGATGATGACAACTACGCAAGTGATGCCTTGCGCGTTTACTCAGCCTACCACCGTATCAACTCTCGCAGTGACATGTTGGATGTCGGTGCAACGACGATGACGGTGTTCTCACCAGCTGAAGATGTTATCGGTGTCGAGTTGAAGCACTTCGATCGCGATGACAAGAATCCACTATACGAGTTGCAAAACAATAACGTAACGCCAACGATTGAAATCGCAGATTCTGTTGCAACGTTGACGAGTGGTGATTTGCAATTGGCTGTCTCAATGCACGACAAGTTCAACATCGATTTCAACTACAAGGGTAAGCGCATTACGGGTTCTGAATACAAGGCTCAAGCGTCAATCGATGATTTGTCAGGTAAGCAATTGGGTCAAGTGATGCACGCCAACACGGTTACTGGTGCGCAAAACTTGGGACCACAAGGATCTGTTACAGCAACTGATCACTTTATGCGTGAGCAATTGAGCCTATTGCCAGGTACGAATGTTTACGGATTCGGTGAGCGTTTTGGGGCCTTCGTGAAGAACGGCCAAAGCATCGACACTATCAACATGGATGGTGGTACTGGTTCAGAACAAAGCTACAAGTCAATTCCGTTCTACATGACGGGTAAGGCTGGTGTTTACTACGGTGTATTCGTTAACGAAAGCCAACCAACAAGCTTTGAAGTCGGCAGCGAAGTGGTTGATCGTGTCAGCTTCTCAACGCGTGGCGAGTCATTGGAGTACTACGTGATTGCAGGTGACTCACCAAAGTCAGTGATTTCAAAGTACAACAAGTTGACGGGTGGTTCTGTTTTGCCACCAGAATGGACGTTTGGATTGTGGCTATCAACGTCATTTACGACGGACTACTCAGAAGAAACGGTTATGAGTTTCATCGACGGTATGTTCGAACGTGATATTCCAGTTTCAGTATTCCACTTCGATTGCTTCTGGATGAAGGGCTTCGAGTGGTCAAACATGGAATGGGATAAGGAACAATTCCCAGATCCAGTTGGTTTGTTGAAGCGTTTGCACGACAAGGGCTTGAAGGTCTGCGTTTGGATTAACCCATACATTTCACAAAAGTCACCACTCTTCAAGATTGGTAAGGAAAAGGGTTACTTCATCAAGCACACTGACGGCAGTGTTTGGCAATGGGACTTGTGGCAACCAGGTAACGCCGTGGTTGACTTCACGAACCCAGAAGCCCGCGCTTGGTACCAAGGTTTGTTGAAGAACTTGTTGGACATGGGCGTTGACTGCTTCAAGACGGACTTTGGTGAGCGTATCCCAATGCACGACGCTGTATTCTTTAACGGCGGCAACCCTGAAGGTGAGCACAACTACTACACGCACCGTTACAACGACGCTGTGTTTGAGTTGTTGCAACAAGAAAAGGGTGAAGACGAAGCGGTTGTCTTTGCTCGCTCTGGTACGGTCGGCGGTCAACAATACCCAGTTCACTGGGGTGGTGACAACTTGAGCCAATTCCACTCAATGGCTGACAGTCTTCGTGGTGGTTTGAGCTTGATGTCATCAGGTTACACATTCTGGAGTCACGATATTGGTGGTTTCGAAGAGAATGCGAGCCCATCAATCTACAAGCGTTGGACGCAATTCGGTTTGCTTTCAAGTCACTCACGTTACCACGGTAACATCGAGTACCGTGTGCCTTGGTTGTTTGACGAAGAAGCCGTTGACGTAACGCGTAAGTTCACGCAATTGAAGTTGGAGATGATGCCATACATCTACGGACAAGCCAAGGAATCAGTTGAAGCTGGTATCCCATTGATGCGTCCAATGTACTTGGAGTTCCCTGAAGATCAAAATACGGCAACGTTGGATCGTCAATACATGCTTGGTAGCGACGTTTTGGTGGCACCTGTTATGACTGAAGAAGGGGATGTTGATTACTACTTGCCAGCTGGTAAGTGGGAGCACATCTTGGATGGTCGCGTCGTTGAAGTGACTGAAAACGGTCGCTGGATGACTGAAAACTACGACTTCATGAGCTTGCCTTTGTGGAAGAAGATTGGCTAGACCTGACAGAAAGTCAGCGCCCCGAGTTAATTGAGAATGTGATAAACTGAACTTATAGATTTCGCGGAGCCGATGGGGGTCGGTGCGTAAACTTTAAGGGGTTCAGTGATGGAAAAGGCAGCGCAACAGCACGAAATAGTTGCAGACAATTCAGATGTTGGGGTTCGCGTCTTTTTATCCGATGAACCACTTGGATTTAAGCCACTGCATTGGCATACGCATATTGAAATTGTGCTCGTCCTAACCGGCGAAGTGACGTTTCGATATGAGCAACATGATGTCACGTTACATGAAAATGAGTTCATTGTGATTGGATCGGGGATTCTCCACTCGACCACCAATTTGGCAAATCAAGCCCTCGTGTTGCAAATTCCTGTGTATTATCTCAACCAGTATTGGTCGAATAGTGAATTGCTACGATTTGATTTGTGGACGAATCATAGTTTGCATGACGAAACGTATGACAAGATTGTCAGCATGCTTCAGCAAATGACCCAAATCTATTTGCGAAAAGAAGCTGGCTATCGGTTGCGATTTAGCAGCATCTTGATGCAAGTCTTATATGACTTGATTACCAATTATGCTGTGACGTTAACGCCGGATGACTTAACGGAAGATGATCGTTTGAAGGACGTGATTATGTATATTCACGAGCAGTATCGAACGAAAATCTCGTTGAGTGAGGTCGCAGAAAAGTTCCATTACAATCCTGATTACCTCAGTCGTATTTTCAAACGACGGGTTGGGGTGACGTTTGTGAACTATGTTTATCAGGTTCGTTTAGATGCCATTTATCAAGATGTGCTTGCGACGAATCAGGTGATTAAAACAATCTTTATCCGCCACGGCGCTAGCAACACTAAGTTAGCGATGAAAATGTTTAAAGAATCATATGGTCAGACACCTAATCAGTTACGACAACTGAACAAGGGAGGATGACGGAAAACGGTATCGCAGTGATGTGGTACCGTTTTTTGTGTTTGTGTCGTGCTAGCGCACGAATCGTTTTGGGGCACAGCGGGGTGCTGTTCCCCAAAACGATAGCAGCCAAGATATGATAGTCTGTTATGGATTTGCATCCACGGTTCAATAAATAGGGTGATAGCTCTCTTTTTCATTGTTAGCCGGGGATGAAAAACTAAAATATGTTATTAGTATCTCGGCTGCTGGCATGGTGGGTATGGACGCGGGGGTTCGGAGCTCCTGCGATATTAGCCGGTGACCAAGCGAGGACAGGGGCACCAATTATCACTTAGCAGCAGTGGATTTCGAGCCGGTAGGCGATGAAACACGCTGAGGCTTAGTGAGAATGGGACCCCGTCGCCACCAGCTTATATTGTAGGACGGAGAGCCCCCGCGT
This sequence comes from Weissella confusa, assembly GCA_016466735.1. Taxonomy (GTDB): domain Bacteria; phylum Bacillota; class Bacilli; order Lactobacillales; family Lactobacillaceae; genus Weissella; species Weissella fermenti. Next base: position 167,975 of record JAAOED010000001.1, read on the forward strand.
CCATGCCCACCATGCTTCGTCACGACAGTGACGACACTAACCACCAACTAAAACCGCACAAAAAACAAATGTACTTTCCACTTGTGTTATTCAGTTACTGATATTATACTTTAAATAGTATAAGAGGTTATGTACTATACGGATAATGATTGAGATATTTTAAGAGGTGGAAATCATGAAGAAGATTATTGGTTTGATTGCAGCAGTGTTGGTCGTATTCGGCCTATACAAGGGATATGAATACTACAACGTTACGTACAAGGCAACGCCAGCTTACGCAAAGGTGCCTGCTCAAGTGCCAGAGTTGAAGGATACGGTTGATGATTCTGGTAAGAAGATTGCCGGCTCAAAGTCATACTCATACAAGTTGACATTCATCACGACTGACGGGGAACGTCGTGTCTTGGATTACAACATTGAAGACGCTGATCCATTGACACCAAACGCATATGTGAAGGCTGAAATCAGCCAAAAGCGTGTTGTAAAGGGTCCTGAAGGGGTACAAAAGTCAGACGTGCCAACGTCAGTGCTAGAAAAGTTGAAGTAAGCAAAAAGCGTAGCAACCACGGCGGTTGCTACGCTTTTTTGATTACAATTCATCATCGTCTGATGAATCGTTAATTTCTTCTTTAAAGACAAACTTTTCTTCGGGCTTGCGGCCGATAAAGCCAGTACCAGTTAGGGTATCACTTGGCAAAACGGAAAGAATGAATCCGATTAGCACAAAAATACCACCAATCATAAACGTAATTTGCATTGAACCGTTGTTGTAAATGCGATCACTGCGTGAGAACAACGAAAGTACCCAAACAACCCAAGCGGCCCAGGTTACTGTACCGGCGTCGCGGTAACGACGAATTGTTAGCGCGATATTTGGTAAGAACATTGCTAAAGCCAATAGGATACCGAGCATCACAACGATAATTGTGAACGGTGCTGATAGAAGTTCAGTCAGTAGCTTCCAATTTTCAATACCTTGCACGTTAGGTTGACTATACTTGTCAACCTTGCTGATTAGGCTGGAATCGCTTGCCAAGGCGATGATGAATAAAATTAACCAAATGATGAAGATGATAGATGACCAAAGTCGCATCCACCAGAATTCGGCACGAGTTGAACGGCCCGTGAAGTTCACGTAGCCTTTCCAAAAATTAATAAATGCTTGCCACATAGTTACCATAACAAATACCTCCCAAGGTCATTGTGTCATAGTTGATATGCAAAACAAATAAAAAAGCCTCGCGCTGGCGAGACTTTTGCATTTTCTTTAAATCAAAGGTTGTGGGTGAGCGTCGAAAATTTCAACGCCGTTGTCGCGACCGACAACAACCTTATCAACGATGTTCAAAAATAGTCCGTGTTCCACAACGCCGACCATGCTAGTCAATTCACGGCCAAGCGTAAATGGATCCGTGATGTCGGTTGGATGCAAATCAATCAAGAAGTTTGCTGAGTCGGTACGAACGGGGTTGCCGTTTTGGTCAAGACGCCATGAAGGCTTGTAGCCCTTGGCTTCCAAACGCTTGAAAAGTTGGTCAGATCCGTAAGGGATAACTTCAACTGGCAAGTAGTGCGTTAGCTTTGGCGCAAGCTTACCTTCATCAACAACCCAGACATTGCGTGATGAGTTAATGGCAACGATCTTTTCCCAAAGCAAAGCGGCCCCGCCACCCTTAATGGCAGCAAATTCAGGGTCGATTTCGTCGGCTCCGTCAATCGTTAGGTCAATGTGGTCAACGTCATCAACGTTGTACATTGGAATGCCAAGCTTAGCCGCCGTACGACGCGTCTTGTCTGACGTTGGGACACCAACAATGTTAAGTCCTTCTTCCGCCACGCGCTTACCGAGAGCTTCGATAACGTACGCGATGGTAGAACCAGAACCGATACCGACAACCATGCCGTCTTCGACAAATTCAGCTGCGCGATAACCGGCAATTTTCTTGAGTTCGTTTGTATCAGTCATGTGGCCAACTTCCATTTCATAGATTTAATACTTCTATTATCGCTTATAAACATTGATTTAAGCAAATGCAAAAAACGCGGGTGCTAAATTGTTAGTAAAATCTGCTAAACTGGACTCATTATGAAAAAAGAAATTGAGGACGAGTCATGATTGACATGTGGGACGAAGAAAAGATTCGTGCGTTCCGTGCGACACTGCTTGATTGGTATGACGAAGCGGGTCGAGCTGACTTGCCATGGCGTGAAAACCAAGACCCATATCGCGTCTGGGTATCAGAAATTATGTTGCAACAAACGCAGGTGCAAACGGTCATTCCGTATTTCAATCGGTTCATGACCATGTTTCCAACGCTGAATGATTTGGCAGCAGCACCCGAACAAGATTTGCTAAAAGCTTGGGAAGGTCTTGGCTATTATTCACGTGTTCGGAATATGCAAAAAGCGGCCATTCAAGTGCGTGACGATTACAGTGGCGTCTGGCCGGATACAATGGCCGAACTTGAAAATCTAACGGGTATCGGGCCATATACGGCGGCCGCCATCGCTAGCATTTCCTTCAAGGAACCAGTTCCAGCCATCGACGGGAATGCCTTCCGCGTGTTTGCTCGTCTTTTCAAGATTGATGCCGATATCGCGCAACCGAAGACACGCAAGGTGTTTTTTGACTTAGGTCTGCAATTGATTGACCCAGAGCGTCCAGGCGATTTTAATCAAGCGATTATGGATTTGGGTTCATCTTATATGAGTGCCAAGAATTATGATTCTGAACACTCACCAGTTAAGCAATTTAATGCTGCGTATGCAGATGGCACCGAAGATTTCTACCCTGTGAAATCCAAAGCACCTAAGCCTAAGCCAATCACCTACTTTGCGGTCGCAGTACATTCGCCAGCTGGATATCTATGGGAGCAACGTCCAACAACCGGGTTGCTGGCTAATTTTTGGACGATGCCACTCTACGCATTGACGGATTTCGTCACGGATCCAGATGCTGAGTGGTCCGAAGATGAAATGATTACAGCTACCGAGAAGCGTTTGTTGGCTGATTATGGTGTCGCGGCTAAGTTGGCTAAAATGGGTGGTCGACCAGTGACGCACGTATACACGCATCAAAAATGGACGGTGACTGTGTTGACGTCCGAAGTTGATGCAACGGCGCTTCAACGCGGGACATGGCGGGAATTTGAGGCATTAGCGCGTGATCCACAACCAAAAATTCAAGAGAAAATTTGGAAGCGACTGAATTAATATGCAACTTTATGCAGTCGTAATGTATGGTATTATCTAATACACAGACTCACAAATGGAACACGGGGAATATAGATATGACACACAAAATCTTGCTGGATATGGATCCGGGAATTGACGATGCAGCAGCGATTTCAATTGCTTTGACCGATGACCAATTCGATGTAAAACTTTTGACGACCGTTGCTGGTAACGTCAGTGCTGATAAGACGACACTTAACGCCTTGAAGTTGGTGGAGTTTTTCGGTGTACAAGATAAGGTGCCAGTTGCAACGGGGGCGCAAATGCCGTTGTTGAAGCACTATCAAGATGCGTCTCACGTGCACGGTGCGTCAGGAATGCCTGGCTGGGATTTTGCGCCGGTAACAACTAAGCCGTTGACGCAACACGCGGTTGAAGCGATGCGCAACGTATTGATGACTAGTGAAGAAAAACTAACCGTTGTTGCAACGGGGGCGTTCACTAATTTGGCGCTTATGTTCCGTATGTATCCTGAAACGAAGACCAAGATTGACCGTTTGGTTGTCATGGGTGGTTCGTTGTCAGGCGGTAACATGTCTAGTGTGGCAGAATTTAATATTTATACAGACCCGCATGCTGCTAAAATCGTCTTTGAGGCTGGTTTGCCACTCGTAATGATTGGTCTTGATGTGACGATGAAGGCATTGCTTTCACACGAAAATATCCAAAAGCTAAGTACGCTCAACGAATCTGGTGCGATGCTGCAAGCCTTGTTGGGTAATTATGCAGATGATGAAACTGAAGGGAAGCCGATGCATGATGTGAACACATTGTTCTATTTGGCGCACCCAGAGTACTTTGAATTGACTGACTATTGGGTTGATGTTGTAACTGAAGGTCCCGCAATGGGTGGGACAATCGCTGACATTTTGCGTACGTCACACGACGGCCAAACAAATGTTTCAGTGGCTACAGATATTGATGTAGCAGCATTTAACGAATGGTTCATGTCAGAAATCGCGCGAATTAAGTAATGAAACAAGGTGTTGTGTTCCACGTGAAACATAACACCTTGTTTTGTTTTCTTGAACGCCGTGGAACTATTGATTAGACGGGCATTTTGCGGTATTCTTTTATTATTGGAATCAGTTTGGAGAATGGTGATGAATCCTGAAGAATTTGCGGCGGCATTACGCGAGCATAATGTTGAATTGAATGCACAACAACTAGCGCAATATCAGCAATACTACGAGCGTTTAGTTGCGGTGAATGAACACATGAACCTAACGGCAATTACTGAACGCGATGAGGTGTACTTGAAGCACTTCTACGACTCTTTGACGTTGGCCTGGGCATATCCAGAATTACAGACAGAAGAGTTGCACATGATTGACGTTGGCGCGGGGGCAGGGTTCCCATCATTGCCATTGAAGATCGCATTTCCACAATTGCAAATCACGATTATTGATGCGTTGAACAAGCGCATCAACTTCTTGCGTGATTTGGTTAAGGAATTGGGCTTGGAAGGTGTGACTGTTGAACACGCCCGTGCTGAAGAGTTTGGGAACAAGACGGCACCAGCTCGTGAGCAATATGATGTTGCCACAGCTCGTGCCTTGGCTCGTTTGAATGTCTTGGGGGAGTTGACGTTGCCATTCGTTAAGGTTGGCGGCGTGTTGTTGGCCATGAAGGGTAGCGCTGCCGATGAAGAGTTGGCAGAGGCTAAGAAGGCCATCACGACTTTGGGAGCTGAAATCGGCGAGCAAATCGACGTGAGCCTACCAAACGGTGACCCACGTTCAGTTATCGTCATCAAGAAAGTAAAGAACACACCAAAAAAGTATCCGCGCAAGCCTGGTGATCCAGTGCGCAAGCCGTTGTAGAAAGGGGAAAACAATGGGACACATTATTGCATTAGCTAACCAAAAGGGTGGTGTCGGTAAAACGACCACGACGGTTAACTTGGGCGCATCCCTAGCATCCCTAGGTAAGAAAGTGTTGTTGATTGACACTGATGCACAAGGAAACGCCACATCAGGTTCGGGCGTGCAAAAGTCAAGCATCGAACGTGATGTGTATGATGTATTGGTCCACGATGTGCCATTGGCCGACGTGATTCTACCAACGTCACACGAAGGGATGGACATTGTGCCAGCTACGATTCGCTTGGCTGGTGCTGAACTTGAATTAGCTCCAGCAATGGCGCGTGAGTTGCGCTTGAAGAATGCCTTGGAAGGTGTTCGCGAAAAGTACGACTACATCCTAATCGACAATCCACCTTCACTTGGATTGGTCACGATTAACACGTTCTCAGCAGCGGACTCAATTTTGATTCCGGTACAAGCTGAATACTACGCCCTTGAAGGTTTAGGGCAGTTGATGAACAACATGAAGTTGGTTAAGCAACACTTTAACCCTGACTTGGAAGTTGAGGGTGTGTTGATGACGATGGTTGATCCACGTACCAACTTGTCATCAGATGTTATTCAAAACGTGCGTGAGTACTTCGGCAGCGATGTTTACGACACGGTCATTCCACGTAACGTGCGTTTGTCAGAAGCGCCATCACGTGGCTTGGCAATCATTGACTATGATTCAAAGTCAAAGGGAGCCGAAGTTTATATGGACTTGGCAAAGGAGGTCTTGGCAGCTCATGGCGAACACTAAGAAGTCAGGTTTGGGTGGCCTTGGTGGCAACGGCGGCGGTCTAGGCGCTTTGTTTGCTGAGCAAGGTCTTGATACAGAAATTGCAACAAATGATACGGTTCGTGACATTGCCATCGATAAGATTGTGGCGAACCCATTCCAACCACGTCATGTCTTTGATCAAGATGCTTTGCAAGATTTGGCAGCATCAATCAAGGAAAACGGCGTGTTGCAACCAGTGATTGTGCGTCACAACCCTAAGGACAACACTCAATACGAGTTGTTGGCCGGTGAACGTCGTTGGCGTGCCTCGCAATTGGCTGGTAAGAAGGATGTGCCGGCAATTGTTCGTAAGTTAGACGACGAGCAAATGATGCAAGCCGCTATCTTGGAAAACTTGCAACGTGAAGATTTGACGCCGCTTGAAGAGGCGCAAGCTTACCGCGACATGATGGATGCGTTGAAGTTGACGCAAGAACAAGTGGCTAAGCGTCTAGGTAAGGCGCGTTCTGCTGTGGCTAACTTCCTTCGTCTGCTTAACTTGCCTGACGAAGTAAAGGACATGTTGCAAGCGGGTCAACTGTCAATGGGACAAGCGCGTACGTTGCTCGGTTTGCGCAACAAGCGTCGCATTGTGCCAGTTGCCAAGCGTGCAATTGCTGAAAGTATGACGGTTCGTCAACTTGAACAATTGGTTAACAAGTTGAACGAACAAGCTGACACCACTGGTAAGGGTAACGATGAACCATCCGCTTATTTGAAGGCGACGACAGCTGCTTTGGAAGATAAGTTTGGCACGAAGGTCAACGTGACCCGTAATCGTAAGGGTGCTGGTAAAATTGAAATTGCATACTTGTCTGATGATGATTTGAACCGCATCTTTGATGTATTGGGCATTTCATTTGACGAGGAATAATCTGGAGGTTGGTTATGTACAACTTGCATGATGTAGTTGAGATGAAGAAGCCACACGCGTGTGGTGCGAATGAATGGGAAATCAACCGTATTGGTGCGGACATTAAGTTGACGTGCCAAGGTTGTGGTCACCAAGTAATGATGACGCGTCATGATTTCGATAAGCGTTTGAAGCGCATTTTGCGTTCAGCGTCAGAACAAGATTAATAGAGAGATAGGTATTTAAAAATGGCTCTTACAGCAGGAATCGTTGGTTTGCCAAACGTTGGTAAGTCAACTTTGTTTAACGCAATTACTAAGGCGGGTGCCGAAATGGCTAACTACCCATTTGCCACGATTGAACCAAACGTGGGAATGGTTGAAGTGCCAGATGATCGTTTGGCCCGTATTCAAGAATTGGTGCCAGCTGACAAGATCGTGCCAACGACCTTCGAATTTACTGACATTGCCGGTATCGTTAAGGGTGCCTCAAAGGGTGAAGGATTGGGAAACAAGTTCCTTGAAAACATCCGTCAAGTAAACGCCATCGTGCACGTGGTTCGTGCCTTTGACGATGATGACATCACACACGTTAACGGTAAGGTTGACCCAATCGATGACATCAACACAATCAACTTGGAGTTGGTTTTGGCCGACTTGGAAGCCGTTGAAAAGCGTTACGCAACTACGGAAAAGAAGGCCAAGCAAGCTAAGGATAAGGATGCAGCTGCAGAATTTGAAGTGCTTGCTAAGTTGAAGCCAGTTTTGGAAGAAGGAAAGCCTGCTCGTTCAATTGATTGGAACGAAGATGAGCAAAAGATCGTTCGTGGCTTCTTCTTGTTGACGTCAAAGCCGGTTTTGTACGTGGCTAACGTTGCTGAAGACGACATGGCTGATCCAGAAGCATCAAAGTACTTCCAACAAATCAAGGAATACGCTGCAGCTGAAAATGCTGACGTTATCGGAATTTCAGCTCGTGCCGAAGAAGAATTGGCCGGTATGGATGACGAAGACAAGGCTGAATTGATGGAATTGCAAGGTATTACGGAACCAGGTTTGAACCGTTTGATTCGTTCAGCCTACCACTTGTTGGACTTGCGCACGTTCTTTACCGCTGGTGGTAAGGAAACGCGTGCTTGGACGTTCCGTGCAGGTATGAAGGCACCACAAGTTGCCGGTGTTATCCACTCAGACTTTGAGCGTGGATTTATCCGTGCTGAAACGGTCGCCTTTGCTGATTTGGACGAATACGGTTCAATGAAGGCAGTTAAGGAAGCTGGACGTCGTCGTTCAGAAGGTAAGGAGTATGTTGTCCAAGACGGTGATATCATCGAATTCTTGTTCAACGTTTAATCGGGGGAACTCATGACAGAATCACAAGAACAAACGGTAACGCCAACGCTACCATCACGTGCCGACTTGGCCACGTCTGGTTTGACGAAGCGTAATCAAGATTTTATTTGGCAAATGGTACAACTTGTTGAAGGTGACGAAAGCAAGGCGGCCTTGATTGCCGAAGTTGGCGCAAAGTTGTTGGACGGTCAAAAGACTGGTACAACAGCACGTCAATTGTTTAACACACCTGCTGAAGCGTTGGGACGCAAGGCAAACGCAACCGAAGCAACGCCAGCACCTGGCTACGCGACATACGGCTTCTGGCCATTGTTGGTTGATAACGCAATTGCCTTCTTCATGATGTTCAGCTTTATGTTTGGATTGACGTTGCTATTTAGCAAGGCGTCACAAACTGGTAGCGCCGGTGCAGCCGGAATTACGTCATTGATTTTGACATCATTGTTGGGTGGATTCTTCTTTGCTGTTGTCACGATGACGTTGGCACCAAAGAAGGACGGCTCAAAGACGCCAGTGCTATTGAAGATTTTGATTTCAGTCGGTGCCTTCGTCTTGTGGTTCTTGGCATACTTGGGCTTCAGCTACTTGCCAGCTGTTATCAACCCATTGTTGCCAGGTTGGTTGTACCTAGTATTCGCCGTACTTGCCTTTATCGGCTTCCGCTTCTGGCGTGTTAAGACTGGTATCCAAGGTGGATTCCTTGGTGGTAGCACGCGCCGTCCACAAGCCAAGTAAGCAACTAGAATTAGTGAGGATGAATCGATGAAAATTTTGATTGTTGATGATGATCACGAAATTGCTGAATTGCTTGAAATCTACGTGAAGAACGAAGGTTACGAGCCAGTTATTGCCAGCGATGGTAAAGAAGCAATGACGAAGATCCGTACGAACCCAGACATCGGTTTGGTTATTTTGGACATCATGATGCCTGAAATGAACGGTACGGAAGTGTTAAAGGAAGTTCGTAAGGACAATCCTGTGCCAATTTTGTTGTTGTCAGCCAAGTCTGGTGCAATGGACAAGATTCAAGGGTTGATTACGGGTGCTGACGACTACGTAACGAAGCCATTTAACCCATTGGAAGTGATGGCGCGTGTACGTGCTTTGCTACGTCGTGCCCAAAACGGTATGGCCCAAGCAACGCCTGAAGTGCTCGATATCGGTCCTTTGACGATTAACAAGGACAGCCACGAAGTTAAGACGGCCGACGGTGTTGAAGTTAATTTGACGGCGTTGGAGTTTGGAATCTTGTATTTGTTGGCTTCACACCCAAACCGTGTGTTTAGTGCTGACGATATCTTCGAACGTGTTTGGCAACAAGAATCAGTTGTGTCTGCTAAGACAGTTATGGTGCACGTTTCACACTTGCGCGATAAGTTGGAAGCGGCAACTGGTGGTAACCAAGTTGTGCAAACCGTTTGGGGTGTTGGTTATAAGATTGAAGTGCTATAAGCACCGCGTTCTATAGAAAGAGGAAGTAGGGATGAAACTTAGTGTACTGGATTGGCTGTTGTTAGTGGTCAAGGCAGTCGTTTCGGCCCTGCTTTTTGTGTTTACTGGCATTGGTATCCTATTAGCAATGCGTTCAAACTGGCACACAGAAAATTGGTTGCTTGAAATTCAAGCCATCTGGCGTCAAGATACGACGTTGGCAGTCGTAGTCGCCATTGTGGTGATTGCGCTGTGGGGTGTGGTGGTTCATTTCTTTTATGAACAGATTGTTTTGACGCACCTAATTGATAGCGTGAGTGAGTTGGCACCACATGTGCGTGATGCTAATGCTACTGGATTGCCAGAGACGCGCATGAGTCGTCGCTTGCGTCCGCTTGCAACGAATGTGAATGGCGTGTTTGATGCCGCACAAAAAGCAATGGCTGAGGAACGTGAAATTGAGCGTTCTAAGGATGAAATGATTACGAATGTGTCGCACGATTTACGGACGCCGTTGACGTCAATCTTGGGTTATTTGGGGTTGATTGTGAATGACGAACAAGATAATTTGTCACGTGCTGATATGACGAAATATGCTAAAACGGCATTTGATAAAGCTGGGCAAATGAAGTCATTGGTTGAAGATTTGTTTGATTACACGCAAGTCCGCCAAGTTGATTTCAAGTTACGTTGGGCGCCACTTGATTTGGCAGCCATGTTGCAACAATTGGCGGTTAACTATGAGTTGGAAGCCAAGAATAAAGACGTGGTTGTGTCAGCGGTAACGAACCCAAACAGTATTGAAATGGTTGGGGATCCGGATCGTTTGGCGCGTGTCTTTATGAATTTGATTAGCAACGCCTTGAAGTATGGGGATGGGGCGACATTTGTTCGCTTGTCAGCTAAAACTTTCCCAGCTGAGAATGTTGCTGAAATTCGCGTGACAAACAATGGTGAAAAGATTCCAGAAGAATCAATTAAGCGTTTGTTTGATCGCTTTTACCGCGTTGAAAGTTCACGTAACACCAAGACTGGTGGCACTGGTCTTGGATTGGCAATCGTGAACGGCGTAATTGAAGCACACGGTGGTACGGTGCGGGTTGAATCGAATGACGATTTGACAAGTTTTATTATTCGACTACCATTACAACCAGAGGGACTTGAAGGCGAAGGAGCGTAATGTGATGATGAGAAAATGGTTAACAGGTTTGTTAATGACGGTGGTGTTGGCATTTGGTGTGGCAACACCAAGCTATGCCGCGATTGTAACGCCAACAGTTGATGCGCAAGCGGCGGCTGTGGTGGATGTGCAAACCGGCCAGGTTCTCGCGGATAAAAACGGCGATAAGCGCATTCCGATTGCATCCATTTCTAAGCTGTTGACGGCTTACTTGGTCGAACGATCGATTGAAGCTGGTAAGTTGACGATGGATACACCAATTTCCGTCCCAGCGTCGATTGTGGCGATTAGTACAGAACCAGGGTTGGCCAATGTGCCGTTGAGTACAGAACGCACGTATACAGTGCGCGAGTTGATGGAAATGGCCTTGATTAAGTCAGCCAATGCAGCAGCGTTGGCGCTTGGCTATGCCGTTTCAGGTACACCAACTGGGATTAATCAGGAAATTCAAGACCTGTTGACGGATTGGGGAATCACTGACACAACGATTGTTAGTGGTGCTGGTTTGACCAACGGTGATATGGGGTCATTGAAGAACAAAAACCTGGGTGACGACGTTGAAAATGAACTGTCAGCGCGTGAGTTGGCAATTGTCGGTCGTCATTTAGTTGAAGATTATCCAAGTATCACGGAAATTACGAGTATGACGTCAGCAGTTGTGCCTAGTGGCGTAGCTGGGACCGAGACTATCAAAAATTCCAATGCGTTGCTGACGGATGGTCATGGTTATGAGTTCAAAGGTTTGAAGACGGGTTATGCGTTGTCAGTACACAGCACCTTTATTGGTTTAACGAAGCTGGATAACCGCGAAGTGATTACGGTTGTACTTGGTAGCGACCACACGTTTACGCAAACAGCTGCGATGTTGGACCAAGTGAAGGCTGCAACACAAGTGGTGACCCTTAAGAAGGGGACACAAATGCAACGTGTGCCTGTTGAGGAAGCCAAAGATGGACACCGTCGTTATCCATTGGTAACGAATAAGACGGTGTCGCTCTTTGCGCCGAAGTCTTGGGACGACGCCAAGGTGAATATGACGATTCGTTCAAATCACGACATGATTGCCCCAATTTCAAAGGGCCACATTGTCGACCACAACGAAAATTTGTTCGTTGATGGTGGTTCAAAGACGGAAGTTCGTGCGGCAAATGACTTTGTCGACGGATTTCCGCAGGTTAACTTGATCATGAATGAGGATGTTGCACAAGCTTCACAACTTGTGCAGTGGTACCGCGACGCTAAGCGCGTTATCGCAAATTTATTTGATTAAACAAAAATGACCTGATGCCGTTTAGCATCAGGTCATTTTTTGTTACTCAGCGTCCTTGTTTGCTTCTTCTTCAGCAACGGCAGCTTCGTATTGCAACAAACGTTCTGAGACGTCCATTACAACGTTATCTTCATCTCGGATCTCAACAATCAATCCCTTACCCAACCATGAGTGGTCACCAGAATATGGCATTTCCATTTCTTGTTGGAAATCACCGTCGTGTTGACGGAACAACACACCAACCGCTTCATCCGTGTAGTCATCCGCAAACCAAATCTCAACAACTGGTGCAACGATGGCCTTGTAGGTCATCATCGTATCAAAGATACCCCAGACTGCAGTTTGCGCTTCCTCAGGCATACGCTTGGCAAGTTCTTCAGTAACAACGCGTGACTTAGTAGATTCAAACATTATATTTAGTTCCTCACTCTAGATGTGGTAAAATTAATTCATCTAATAGTATACCACGGAAGGACAATGAGCTAACATGAACGAATATATGACATGGCGTGAAGGCCTAAAGGATGTTGAATTCCCACACTGGGAGGATTTGCCGGCATTTGATCTATACATGGATCAAGTCGTTGAATACGTGAATAACGTTTTGGCACCACTTAACATGCCAATGGTGACGTCAACGATGATTAACAACTACGTTAAGCAAAAGGTCATCATGTCACCAATCAAGAAGAAGTACCAAGCAATGCAAATTGCGGATATCTTGATTATTTCTTTGATGAAGCCAGTCTTTTCACTAGATGAAATCCGTGCGGCTATCGATCAAGTAACGGTTGGGGATTATCCAAAGAAGGCTTACAATGCCTTCGTGGATGCATTGGCGGCCCGTTTGCAAGGCCCTGTGCCAGTTGAATTCGACCCCGATCACTTGGACTTGCAACTCATGCGCGACGCAGCGAACGTTGTCTTCCACAAGATGGAAGCTGAAAAGTTGCTTGAGTTGATGCGTAAGCGCAACCCAATCAAGGAAGTTCCTACAACTAAGTAGTAAAATGAAACACGCTTAACGGCGTGTTTTTTATTTTGAAACTATTTCCCTAGTTCGTGCGTCTAATTAGTGTAAGCAGATAGGAGGACGCGACATGCGTGAAGAATTAATTGCAACGCTACATGAGAATAGAGTCGCGTTGTACCGTGTGGCGCTGAGTTATGTGCACACCGAAGCTGAAGCGCTAGATACTGTGCAAACGACCGCTGAAAAAGCTTTGCGTCAGGTGAATCAAGTGCAGGAGTCACGCTATTTGAAGACGTGGCTCTTCCGCATCCTGATTAACACGGCGATTGATGCGCAACGCAAACAAGCGCGAAGGAACGAAATCGGCGATGAGTCGCTTGAATTTATGCCAGCATTAACAACGATTGCACCTGAAATGCGCTTAGCACTTAATGAAGCCGTTGCGGATTTATCTGATAAAGAACAGGCGATTATTCGGCTACATTTCTTTGAAAATCAAACGTTTGCCGACATTGCATTGACGCTTGAATTATCAGAAAACACGGTGAAAACGACCTATTATCGTAGCTTGAAGAAGTTAGAAGTAGCCTTGAACGGGGGAATGTAAGATGACACTAGAAGATGTAAAAACGGCATATGATACGCAAGATGTCCCAATGGATAAGCTAACGGCCGTGATTGATCAAGCCGTTGTGAAGACGGCGCCTAAGCGTAAGCGATTGAATTGGTGGCAAACATCACTAATTGGTGTCGGGGCAGTAGCTGCAGCGTTCACGCTTGTGCTGAACACCTCATATTCCTTCGCTAGCGCAGCTGAACGCATGCCGGTTGTCCGTGATGCGGTGAAGGTGTTGCTGTTCCGTGAATACAAGCATGTTGATAAGACATCATACGCGGATATTAAAGTGCCACTGCTAACGAACTTGGGCAGTACTGAATTGGCAGATAAACTTAATGCGTCATACGCCAGTGAAGGGCGTGCTTTGTACGATGCCTTTATGAATAAGACGGCAGAGACGCCAAAGTCACTAACGCAGACGTATCAAGAAAAGGTGAATAACGACCAGTTGCTAGTGCTTGAACGCCGTCAAGAAATGTCGATGGCTGACACAGCGACCAAGTTGAGCTATACAACCATTGATAAGCAACGTGGATTGGTATTGACGTTGCCAATGTTGTTCAAGTCAAATGATTATCAAACAATTTTGCGCGACTATGTGAACAAGCAAATTGCGGCGTCAGATAAGTATGACACGCCAGTTGAAGCAATTTCGAAGGCGCAAACCTTCTACATTAATAGCCGTGGTCAGTTGGTTTTGGTTTTCCAACGTGGTGACATTGCGGCGATGTATGTTGGTCCGGTTGAAATGACGATTCCAACCAATCTAATTGATAGTCAATTGGTATCGCATGAATATGTAAAGTAATGTGTTCTAATTGAAATTTAATAAAACCGCTGTTTTGGGTATAAACAGCGGTTTCTTTGTGTTATGCTAGTGAGATTAGTTTAGACAGTAAAGGGGGTCAACGAGATGCAAGATTTCATGGCATTGGATCGCAATCTTAAGTTGCGATCATTAACGGTTTTCTTGACTGTGCTTTTGGGAAGTTCAATTGGGCCGAATGTGACCGTGTATTATGTGGAATATTTTGGTGCGTTTATCACCGGTTTCTTGCTGATTGCAGTATCGGTCGCTGGGTTTATCGCCGGCTTGTATGGTGGTCACTTGGCGGACGTGCTGGGCCGTAAGAAGACGATGTTAATTGGATCAGCGATGATTATCGGTGGGTACGCGTTGGCGATGCTGATGAATTCACCGTGGTACACCAATCCGTACATCACGTTCGTGGGATTTTTGACAGCGTCGGTCGGGGCATCGTTTGCTGACCCCGCTGAACAGGCAATGATGATTGATTCGTCGACGCTGAAGAATCGTAAATTTGTCTTTGCGTTGATTTATTGGATTATCAATATCGGTGTGATGATTGGCGCGGCAATTGGTGGTTGGTTCTTCCGTGATTACTTGTTTGAGTTGTTGATGGGATCGATGGTTGTTGGAATTATCAATGCTTCGATTATTAATTGGGGGATGGCGGAAACGCTTGATATGGGTAACGTTAAGGCGAACTCATCCGTTTGGAGCGCCGTTAAGTCATACGCGCATGTGTTAACTGACAAGCGCTACTTGTTGTTCATGTTCGGAACGATTTTTGCCGTCGTGATTTACTCACAACCTGATTTCTACTTGGCGGCCCACTTGGCTGAATCATTCCGTGATTACACATTGTTCGGGGTGCATTTCTATGGCCAACGTATGCTGTCATTCATGTTGGTGATTAACACGGTCGTAATCGTGTTGACGATGTCGGCCTTTAACCACATGACAAACCGCTGGCCGCTGATTCGTGGCTATGCGATTGGAACATTTATGCAGGGACTTGGTTTCGCGATGGCATTCTTGCTGCGTGATTTCTGGCCATTGGCTTTCGCAGCCGTTGTATTCACGGTTGGTGAAATGATTAATGTGCCATCAAGTCAGACGCTACGTGCCGATATGATGAACCCAGAAAAGTTGGGTGCTTACTCAGGTGCATTTGCAGCCACGCGCCCCTTGGGAAACATTTTCGCCGGCGTGATGGTGTCAGCCTCACACTTCGTTGGTAATGTAGGGGCGGCTGTCATGCTGATGATTGGCGTGTTTATCGCGATTTACTCAGTTGCCACAGCAGCAAAAATGAAAGCATCATTTTAAAATAGTAATTCAATTAGAAAAGCCTGGTTGGTGAATGTATACAGCGTTTACCAACCAGGCTTTTTGCGCGTTTAAATTGGTAAAGGTCCGATGTAACCCTGTTAACAAAAATTCATTTTACATATTAGTTTATTTCTAATGTTTATGAAATGTAACGTTATGACGTTTGCTGGGTATTTGATTATTGGATAACCTTACAAAGAAAGTTTATGTTTAACCGCACATGGAGGAAGAAATGCTATATATGATTGGAGTCGTTATTTACACGGTGATAGGGCGGATGGCTCATGAAATGTCTGAAAATAAACAAATTTTTGTGCTTATTTTCGGTGCAATGATGTTCTATTTAATTAGTAGAAAGTCTGAACGGAGAGTTTTTGCATCGGTTGATGTATTTTTTGATCAGTCAAAGCTATTGACGATATTGTTGGTTTTGGTCATAAGTTGGCCATTGTGGTTCAATGTTGCAATCGTTTTAATGACATACGGAAGTGGGGATGTGTCACTATCATCAATGTTTAGATTCATTGCAAGTGCATTATATCCAGGCATGGGAGAAGAAGTAGTTGCAAGATTATCAGTAATGGTCATGGTACTCCACAAGGTTGCCCGGTATCAATGCAGCAAGTGGTGGTTGTTTGCTTTGGGCAGCGTTCCCTTTGGGATGTGTCACTTTATTAATTTAGGGCATGAGCAGTTTAATGTAGTCATACAGCAGGTTGTTTATGCAACTGTTTTGGGAATGGTGTTCATGGTTATATATTTAATGACGCAAACTATCTGGATGGTAGCAATTATGCATACGTTAATTGACTTACGCCTTGATGAGGCAAAATTAGAGGTTGTGCATTGGTTGGACGTTGCGTTGGTTTTTGTACCGATTGTAGTAGTGTCCGTTATGATAATGCAGAGATTGGAATTTGGGGTAAAAAATAACCCCAGCATTTGAGTTGCTGGGGTAAATTTAGCTTTCAGTCTTATTATCTTTGTTATCTTTGTTCTTATCGTCAACCTTGGAAGTCTTGGTGTCAGACTTTTCTGATTGGCTAGAAGCACCCTTAGCGGCATTGCTATTAGCGACAGAAATCGCATCCTTAGCGGAATCTTGCGCTGCTTTCACAGAATTGCTGGCGGCTGATCGTACTTGCGCCAACTCCGAAGTCTTCTTAGCGATGGTATTGTTTAATTCTGATACTTTATCAGAATTTTCATCAGCTGACTTTAGTGCTCTGACATACGTTTCGCCACTCTTAGCAGCCTTGTTTAGTAGCTCAACCCCGTCGTTAGTTTCTAAAACGCGACTGTAGAGGTTAAGGGCAGAAGGCCAGTTGTTTTCTTTGATTTCTTTGTCCGCGTGTCTAAGGTAATGCAATTGCTCAAGCGCGGTGCGGTTTTCAATTGAAACGCGTACCTTTCGAGCGGCGGTGTAGTAGATTGCAGCATCTGACCACTCGTGGGCCGCAACCGCTTCGCGAGCCGATTGCATGTTGCGTTGATAAGTTTTGTTGTCGTTGAATGCATCGACGCCCCAGTAACTAGCTACCACAGTGGCCGTTAGCGATAGTAGGGTTATGATGGTCCATTTGATTTTCATGAGGCCTCCTTTTTTACAGAACGCCTATCATTGTACAAGAGTATGAAAAAAGGACTAATATGAATTTTAAATCATTCGTTAGATTTTGTAGACAACAAAAAAGCCGACAAGCGTAATCGCTCATCGACTTCGTTTAGCTGGGATAGCTGGATTCGAACCAGCGATACACGGTACCAAAAACCGATGCCTTACCACTTGGCCATATCCCAATAATAAATGGGGGCTATAGGATTCGAACCTATGAACCCGAAGGAATGGATTTACAGTCCACCGCGTTTGACCAGACTTCGCTAAACCCCCATCATATAAACGCCTTAGCGATTTATCACCGCCTCAACGAATATATACTATACAGAACATTTATATAGATGTCAACACTATTTGTTGAACTTTGTTTTTCCATGCGTCCAAGAAGTTGTCCGCGGTCCATTCTTGCAGGCGCCGACGGTTATAACCAACGCTGGTATTGTAGTATGTCACGCCATTTCGCTCACGTGGTGGCACGGTTACGTGGATGTGACCGTAGAAAACGTGCTTCACATTATCATACGATTCCAATAATTCGCCAGTTCGTGGTGAACCAAGGACACCATTGACCATGCGCCAACGTCGATCGCCAACTGGATAAATCAGCTCGTCGCCAATTGGGGCGAAGTGCGTCATGAAGATGACTTGTTTATTGGCTGCTTTTGCATCATCTAATAGAACCTTCATTTGTTGTAACCCTAAGTCCATGCGTTCTGGATCGGACATGGGTTGTTCAATGATGCGGTCATAATAGAAGCCACGACGGAACGTGGCAACTTCTTCGGGGTCGATACCTTCAGCAAATAAATAATCGTACCAGCCGTTGTGACCAATGATTCGCCAGTCCGTACCAGGAATATCAATGTACCTATTATGTAGATAATGTTCATTAACTGGTGATTCAAGTTCTTCAAATGACGTGCCACGGCCCATGTCGTGGTTACCGGCGATGAACAAAACCTTGGTTGGCCCGACGTTTTGTTGTAAATCGCTCACATATGCCATTGATTTCTTAAAATCGTTGAATAAGTCACCGGTAATTAAATAGAAATCGGGGTTAATTTCATTAATATAGTGTGATTGTTGTGCAAGAATTTGTTGATAATCCTGCTTATTGATGTCGAAGTGATTATCACTTGTGACTGCTATCTTGACCATGATAATGCCTTTCTGACGCCGTTATGACAGTAATTGTACCAAATTCGCAACGCTTATTGTTGGAAAAAGTAAATTGTAATTCTTTGAACTTCTTGTGATAATGAAGAAATTCCGGTAAACTTAATAAGTATTTTCTAATGAATAAGTTATTTTTAGTACTCTAAAAACCAAATATATAATTTGTAAGGAGCTTTTCTCAATGGAATCAGAAAAGAAATTCCTGGGACAACCACGCGGTCTACAAACTTTGTTTATGACCGAAATGTGGGAGCGTTTCAGTTACTATGGTATGAAGGCCATCTTGCTTTACTACATGTGGCACTTGATTGCCACTGGCGACCTTAATGTTACCAAGGCAACTGCCGCATCAATCATGGCCATCTACGCCTCAATGGTTTACTTGTCAGGTGTTGTTGGTGGATTTATCGCTGACCGTTTGATGGGTCAACGTCGCACTGTCTTCTGGGGTGGTGTGTTGATCATGTTCGGACACATCGCGTTGGCTTTGCCATTCGGTGCGCCTGCGATGTTCGCCTCAATGGTCTTGATCGTGATGGGAACTGGTTTGTTGAAGCCAAACGTTTCATCATTGGTTGGATCACTTTATAAGGATGGCGACTCAGCTCGAGACGCTGGTTTCTCAATCTTCGTCTTCGGTATCAACTTGGGTTCATTTATCGCCCCATTGTTGGTTGGTTGGACGCAAGAGCAAGCCGGCTTCCACTTGGCGTTCTCATTGGCTGCCATCGGAATGTTCTTCGGTTTGATTCAATTCCACTTTGGCGGTAAGCACTTGTCAAAGGATTCATTGTACGCGCCAGATCCATTGCAACCAGAGGAAGTTAAGCCTTTGGTAACGAAGATCATCTTGGGTGTTGTTGCCTTTGCTTTGGTTATCGTGTTGATGGCCTTGATGGGCTGGACGCAATTGCAAAACTTCGTTAACTTGTTGACGATTGTCGCAATCTTGTTGCCAATCGGATACTTCACGTTGATGATTACGTCAGCTAAGGTTAACAAGGAAGAGCGTTCACGCGTTATCTCATACATTCCATTGTTCTTGGCTGCTGTATTGTTCTGGGCTATCGAAGAGCAAGGATCAATCGTTTTGGCAACGTTTGCCGCAGAACGTGTTGATACGTCTTGGTTCCCAGCTTCATGGTTCCAATCATTGAACCCATTGTTCATCATGCTTTACACACCATTCTTCGCTTGGTTGTGGGTTAAGTGGACAAAGAACCAACCTTCATCACCAATGAAGTTTGCAATTGGTTTGATGTTCGCTGGAGCATCATTCTTGTTGATGGCTTTGCCTGGTACGTTGTTCGGAACGGCTGGTAAGGTTTCACCACTTTGGTTGGTTGGCTCATGGGCCTTGGTTATCGTTGGTGAAATGTTGATTTCTCCAGTTGGATTGTCAGTTACGACTAAGTTGGCACCTAAGGCATTTATGTCACAAATGATGTCAATGTGGTTC
This sequence comes from Weissella confusa, assembly GCA_016466735.1. GTDB lineage: Bacteria > Bacillota > Bacilli > Lactobacillales > Lactobacillaceae > Weissella > Weissella fermenti. The sequence continues at coordinate 187,905 of JAAOED010000001.1, forward strand.
TTGGCTTCATCAGCTGGTTCAGCATTGAATGCCCAATTGGTAACGTTGTACAACCCTAAGAACGAAGTGGCTTACTTCGCTTGGTTCGGAATTGCTTCAGTTGTTCTTGGTATTTTGTTGGTATTCTTAGTACCACGTATCAAGAAGCTGATGGCGGGTGTTAAATAGTTAATTAGAAGACGTCTAACTCGTTTGAGTTAGGCGTCTTTTTGCATTGGAAAAGTAAGCGAATGAGTCTATAATCAGTTCTTGTCGAAAAAAATAGGAACGGTGAATAAAATGACGGAAGAAAAGTCATACAAGAAGTGGCTCGCACTGGCAGCCATGTCTTTGGGTGTCTTCATGGCGCTTTTGGACGTGACGGTTGTTAACGTGGCGTTGCCAACGATGGCGATTGATTTCAAAACGACATTCAACAACTTGCAATGGGTCTTGAACGCTTACACGATTGTGTTTGCGGTTATGTTGTTGATTGTTTCAAAGTTGGGTGACATGTTTGGTCGTAAGAAGATTTTTATTGCCAGCATGTTCGTTTTCGTAATTTCCTCAGCGATTAACGGAATGGCCTCATCATTGTTGGTGTTGGACATCGGTCGTGGTGTCCAAGCCATCGGAGGATCTGGTTTGATGTCATTGGCCATGGCGCTAGTTGCATCGAACTTTGAAGGTCGCGAACGTGGTACAGCCTTGGGAATTCTAGGATCTGTTATCGGGCTTTCAACGGCATCTGGACCGCTTGTTGGTGGTTGGCTAGTCGAAGCCTTTGGTTGGCCTTCAATCTTCTATATCAACGTCCCAGTGGGAATTGTGGCGGTTATTATGACTTGGATCAATGTTAAGGAGACACCAAGTTATGGTAAGGGTCAATCAATCGATTTCTTGGGTATGTTGTTGTCTGCTGCAGCTTTGTTCTCAGCAGTTTACGGTTTGATTCAAAAGGAAACCAACGTCCACTGGGCTTGGACTGATATGCGCATTGCCGGCTGGTTGATTGCAGGTTTCGTGTTGGCAGTTATCTTCGTCTTGGTTGAATTGAAGGTGAAGACGCCAATGATGAACTTGAAGATGTTCAAGAGCATTAACTTCGTAGGTGCCGTTATCGTGGCCTTTACGTTGGGTGCTGGTGTTTATGCCATTAACGCTTACTTGACAGGCTTGATGCAAAACTACATGGGCTACACAGCCTTCCAAACTGGTTTGCGCCAATTGGTGATTTCAATTTGGTCACTTGTTTTGGGACCAGTGACGGGTATCTTGGGTAACAAGTACTCAAAGAAGTGGATGATGTCAGGTGCGCTATTGCTTGGTGGAATTGGGTTCTTGTTGTTGGCTAATGCCATGACAACAAAGCTTGAATTCATCGATTTGGTACCAGCCATGATTTTGATGGGTATTACGAATGCCATCGTTAACCCAATGTTGAATACGGCTGGTCTTGAAGGTGTTGCGCCACAAGAAATGGGAATGGCAGCTGGTTTGTTGAATGTCTTCCGTCAATTCGGTGTTTCATTTGGTGTCGTTATGCTTGGTTTGACGCAAACGAACCACTACGAAAAGTACTTGAACGCACACTTGGATTCAGTGAAGATGCCTGAAGCGGCTGCAACTGGTTTGCACAAGGCATTGGTTGAAGCTGGTCCATTCTCTGGTCACGCGGTGGCGTTTAGCGATCGCCTAGCTAACGCGCCATTTGCGCACGCGTTCCAACAAGTTGTGTTAAATGCGTACGATAAGGGGATGGCAGCTGTCGGTGTAACGGCTGCGATTACGGTCTTTATCGGTGCCGTGGGTGCTGCTGTGTTCATGCGCGAACGTAAGCACGACTAATTAAATAAAGCTCATTAGGCAACATTTCTCACATAGAAATGTTGCCTTTTTTGGCGTTTTAAAACTAATTTTTAAAAAGGGGTTGCCAAGGTGTGAAATACTTGGTATTATATAAAAGTTGTTGCGGGGGTTTAGCGAAGTCTGGTCAAACGCGGTGGACTGTAAATCCATTCCTTCGGGTTCATAGGTTCGAATCCTATAGCCCCCATCGCATCATTGGGATATGGCCAAGTGGTAAGGCATCGGTTTTTGGTACCGTGTATCGCTGGTTCGAATCCAGCTATCCCAGCTGATGGAAGTCGGTGAGCGAATACGCTCGCCGGCTTTTTTTGTGCCGATTTTGGCTGTGCTCTAGTAAACGCCTGACGAAACTTTGGTCGCCGCTACGATAAGTCAAAATAATTCCGCACGCCTTTGGCGCACAGAGATTATTTCGCCTTATCTCCGGGCAACCAATTTTCTTGCTGCGCAAGAAAACCGTTTCTCTATGCTCTTTTGTGCTTGACACTTTTTGTAAGCAGTTGTATTATATTTTCTGTTGAAAAATCATTGGGATATGGCCAAGTGGTAAGGCATCGGTTTTTGGTACCGTGTATCGCTGGTTCGAATCCAGCTATCCCAGCTAATGAAGGCGGTGAGCGTTTGCTTGCTGCCTTTTTTGTTGCGCCGAGAAGCGGTGCGCCGGAATATGGTACACTATTAGGTATTAAAACGATTATTTATAAGGAAAAGGGTTATGCTAACTAATTATGATCTGAAGGCACGTGCTCGTAATCGGGTAAAAGGGCCAGCCTTCAATGTTTCAATTAAATTGTCAATCTTCTTAATCATTTGGCAGATTCTATCATCAGTATGGGATGGGAACCAAGCGCCGGTGGTGTCATTTGCACAAACGACGATGACGTTTGGTGAATCACTACAATTCTTGTTCCGCCTGTTCACAACGAACATGGTTGGTGAAATCATCTTTGGTGTCTTCGGGTTGGGTGCTATGTGGGCCTTTGTTGAGTGGGGACGTAACAAAGAATTGCCTGAGAACCCAGTTGCAGATGGTTTCAAGTTTTGGGGTCGCAGCACAATCGTGGATGTCGTCGTATTGCTTGGATTGCGTTTCCTATTTACATTCCTATGGACGTTGGTCTTGATCATTCCAGGAATAGTCAAGTCATTTGGTTATTCTCAAGCGCCATTGATTTACGCAGAAGACCACAAGCAAGGCGTTGAAATTACGAACTTGTCTGAATACTTGCTCCGCTCACAAGAATTGATGGCTGGGTACAAGTTACGCTGGTTCTGGCTCCAATTGAGCTTTATCGGTTGGTGGATCTTGGTAGCGTTGACGTTTGGCTTGGCTGCCATTTATGTTGTGCCATACTACAACGCGACGATGGCGGAATTCTACATTGAATTGACGCGTGAACGTCGTTACGGTGCCCGTGCAACGTACACCGCATCAACATCAGATGAAGATGATGAACTATAATAGATAGTAAGTAAAAAGGTTAGAGTTTAAACTCTAGCCTTTTATTATTGGAAAAGTGAGATTTGAGAGATGAAGACGCTGGATATTCGTGGGTTGTATCAACAACTTTATAATCAAATGGGACCACAACGCTGGTGGCCGGCTGAACGTTGGATGGAAACGATTGTTGGGAGTATTTTGATTCAAAATGCTTCGGCTAAGACGGTTGATCCAGTCATTGAAAAAGTTGGACGCGAAACGAATTTTGATCCGGCGACTTTGATGGCGATGTCTCAGGAAGAATTGGAACAGCTGATTTTTGAGGCTGGGTTGTACCGCAGCAAGGCCAAGTACTTGCGTGCGTCGTTGCAATTTTTTGCCGAATACGACTTTGATTTGAGTGAACTACAAAAACTCGACACACCAACGCTACGCAAGCGGATTCGGGCAGTGTCGGGAATTGGTAATGAAACGGCTGATGTGTGGCTGGTTTACATTTTTGGACGTGCCCAATTTATCGCGGATTCCTATTCACGCCGCTTGATGAATTTCTTGGGTGGCCCTGAAAAGCTGACCTATGAAAAGGTGCAAAAGGTTGTGATGATGAATTCTGACTTCACACCGGATGAAGCGCGTGAATTCCACGCTTTAATCGATGAGTTCGGTAAGCTGTATTTGCGTAATCGCGAGCAATTTTTGACGAGCTGGCTTAAGGACGCCAACTTATCTGAAAAGCTATTAGAACAATTTTAGGAGGGTGCCATGGCGAGAAAAGTCGCAAGTTATAAGAAAATACGGCCGCCACGCGTGAAGCTTGGACGTAACCAAGATGCAGGGTTTGCGATTCGTGTTGCGGTGACGGATACACGTGCGGATATCTATCAGCCCTATCAGCACCCGAAGGCAGACCAAAAGGTGACGATTGGCTTCTTGGATCACGAAGAGGTTGCGAGCCGTCGCATCTGGCAACAATTTATTCAGCAAAACGCGGCTCGTGTCACTGAACCGGATGTTGATTTAGTGAGCGTGCAATCAGCCCGTCATTCAGCTAGTGTGTACGTGAGTTTTGTGGCACACGAAAAGTCGGCCTTTCAAGTCCTACGCGTTGCACAACGTTTAGGTGGCAACTGGCAAAAGATGCCCGTACTTCAAACGCAATTTTTGGCACAAGCTTCTGAAGTTGGTGATTGGGTGCGTAAAATTGTCGCCGGTGAAGCCTTCCAGCCTTTCACGTTCCAAATGTATACGTGGCTACGTTGGTGGTCGCAACCGGGGCTAAAGCAACAACTCGAAAAGCGTGGCAAGCACTGGCTAGTTAGCGAAGGTGAGCATCATGATGGCCTCTCAGACGAACATGTGGCTGTCGCACAAGCATTGTTGAAGAGTGGCTTGCTAGCCGTCCGCCAGACACAAGTCGTTGTCAGTGACACGGGGATTGCCTTAATGAACTACTTTGCCCGTTACTACGAGGCACAGTTTGCCCAAAGTTACGGTGAGGCAAGTGTTTGGCAATCCGATGAATTGTTGACGGACGCGAGTGCGGATACGTTGGGGCAGTTCGCAACAAAGAACGCCAAACGTCGACAAGCTTTGAAACTACCAACAAAAGCACCCAAAAATTATCGAGGAGACCGCTGGCGATGACCGATACTGAACTACAAGCATTGGTTGAACAAATCTCATTAGCTGATTTCGGCCGACCATTTGTCCACCAAGCGACGTTTAACCGTCGCTTGCGTACGACTGGCGGTCGCTATGTGCTGCAAACGCATAATTTGGAAATCAATCCCTTGATGATTGAAGAGTTTGATGAACAAACCTTGGTTGGTGTGATTAAGCATGAACTGGTGCATTACCACAATCACATTCAAGGCTTGCCATACCAACATAAGGACCGTTATTTTCAGACAGAATTGCAACGCATTGCCGGTTTGCGTTATGCGCCAGCGACCTCTAAGGCGAAAGTCCGCAAACAACCCAAGCATTATTGGATTTATACCTGTAAGAATGGCCATGAAATTTATCGCCAACGCCGACTCAATGAATTACGCTATGCCTGCGGAAAGTGTGGTGCACCAATCCGTCTCACCGGTGAATTAAAAATTGGTGACTAAGGTTGGTTGCTTTGTTATACTAATCACATATTCTAAATTAGAGGTGAGTATTCATGGAGAACTTCCGTTTCTTCGTGCCAACTGACATTCGTTTCGGTCGTGACCGTTTGAGCGAATTGCCAGAGGCACTTGCAAAGTTTGGTAAGCGCGTTTTGGTTGTCTACGGGGGTGGATCAATCAAGCGTTCAGGTTTGTACGAGCGTGTTATGAACCAATTGAGTGACTTTGAAGTGACTGAATTGGCTGGCGTTGAGCCAAACCCACGTATTGATTCAGTACGTGAAGGTGTTAAGTTGGCCCGTGACAACAAGATTGATGTTATCTTGGCTGTTGGTGGTGGATCAGTTGTGGATGCTTCTAAGGTTATCGCAGCAAGTGTTCCTTATGATGGGGATGCTTGGGATCTTGTTAAGAACCCATCATTGATTGACATGGCTTTGCCTTTGGTCGATATTTTGACGTTGTCAGCAACGGGAACAGAAATGAACCGTAACGCTGTTATCTCAAACATGGAGACGAACGAAAAGTTGGGAACGACGGGTATGAACTTGATTCCACAAGTATCATTCTTGGACCCAGCAGAGACGCAAACGGTCTCAAAGTGGCAAACGGCCGCTGGTTCATCAGACATCTTGAGCCACTTGTTTGAGCAATACTTTGCCCGTACGGCAAACGTTGACTTGCAAGACTTCTTGGCTGAAGCTTTGATGAAGGTTGTTATTAAGCACGGACCTATTGCGTTCAACGAGCCTGATAACTACGAGTCACGTGCCGAATTGATGTGGGCCTCATCATTGGCTTTGAATGGTTTGGAAAACGCCGGAAAGCCAGTTGGTTGGACTGTGCACCCAATCGAGCACGAATTGTCAGCCTTCTACGACATCACTCACGGTGTTGGTTTGGCTATCTTGACGCCACGTTGGATGGAATACGCATTGGACGAGAAGACGGCACCTAAGTTTGCCCAATACGGTCGTAACGTTTGGGGCTTGCAAGGGGATGATGACATGGCTGTTGCCAAGGATGCCATCCGCAAGACAATTGCTTGGTACCAATCAATGGATATTCCAATGACGTTGCCAGAAGTTGGCATCGACGAGTCAAAGCTAGACGTGATGGCTGCAGCTGCAGTTGAGCACGGTGGCTTGACGCAAGGTGTTTATGCACCAATGCAACCAGCTGATGTTGAAGCCGTTTTGCGTGCTTCAATGACTGCGCCAGTGGTTGATTAATCAAAATATGAAATTATGACGTACATGGTAATTAACTGTGTACGTTTTTCTTTATACATGGGCATCTTCACTTGAAACACACTGGCATATAACGGTATGATAGAAATTAGTTTTGTAATGTTAGTTGTACTTTAGGAAGAGAATGAAAATGGGGCAAAATAGTAGTAAGAAGCCACGGTATATCACTGGCTTTGACGGTCTGCGCGCAATTGCGGTTATCGGCGTCATTGTCTTTCACCTGTGGCCGGAACATCTAGTTGGTGGTTGGCTAGGTGTGCCATTGTTTTTTGTGTTGTCAGGTTATTTAATTACAGATTTATTAATCCAAGAATTTGATCGTAACGGGCGCATTGATCTGATTGGGTTTTATCGCCGACGTATCAAGCGTTTGTACCCGGCGTTAGTTGTGATGCTGTTTGCGACAGCGACGATGATTGGCTTGTTCGCACGTGATTTGTTGTATAACTTACGCGCAATTATCATGACGAATATGACCTATGTCTACAATATTTGGGCGACCAAGCACGGCGACTCGTATTTTGATTCATGGGGTGGTGCTTCGCCATTTACGCACTTGTGGTCATTGTCGATTGAAGGTCAGTTTTATCTGATTTGGCCAATCGTGGTCTTTGCGGTGTTGGCATTGAAGATTAAGCGCAGTTCAATCGCTGCGTCACTATTAGGATTAGCAGTTGTCTCAGCTATCCTGATGGGGATTTTCTATGATCCAGCCAACATCAACCGGACTTATTATGGTACGGATACACGTATGTTTGCGGTGCTTTTGGGAACGGCATTGGCCTTTGCTTGGCCATCAAACCACATGAAATTAACGTTGAAGCCCAAAGCAAAGCGTAATTTGAATGTGCTGGGTGTCGTTGCATTAGCCTTTACGTTGGTTGGCTTGTTTTGGTTAAACGGTCAGTGGGAAGCCACGTATATGGGCTTGATGTTTGTGTTCACATTGATGGTAACGGGCTTGATTGCCATCACGGCACATCCCGCTTCGTTTTTGAGTAAGGTATTGGATAACAAGCCGTTGAACTATCTTGGCACGCGTTCGTACAGTATCTACTTGTACCAATTGCCGGTATTCGTGTTCTTCGATAAGTTCACCAGTCACAACGATTTTTTCTTGATGAATGTCATTAAGATTGCGGTTGTGTTGGGAATTGCTGAAGTAAGCTACCGGTACGTGGAAAATGTTTTCCGTCGTTTCAAAAAGCCAGACTTGCAACCTGGTGAACCAAAGATGGCCCGTTTCTTCCAAAGCAGAGCAGCTAAGATTATGGCTAGCATTGCGGCGGTATTCATGTTGGGGACTGTGAACGCAGTTTCAGCGAAGGAAGCAGGGCATGCTCGCCCCAAGACAGACCTGCAAAAGCGCTTGAATACCAACAAGAATAAGATTGCGGATGCCAACAAGAAGGCGCTCGAAGCGGCTAAGAAAGGCAACAAGGCCGACAAGAAGACGGCTGAGCATAGTTCATCAAACAGTGAATCAACGACTGGTTCGGATCCAGTCGCTCAAAAGTATGGTTTGACTGACAAGGAATATGCAGCGATTAAGGACAAGTCAGTCACCGCCATTGGTGATTCGGTCATGGTTGATGTGGCCCCTGACTTGCAAGAGTTGATGCCAAACACCGTGGCTGATGCAGCGGTTGGTCGCCAACCTTACGTTGTACCAACTGTGTTGCAGTCATACGTGAATAAGGGTGTTTTGGCGCCAACGGTTGTGATTTCGATTGGGACGAACGGTGCCATTGGGCCAAACGTCTTCGATCAAATTATGCAAATCATTGGTAACCGCACCGTTTATTGGGTAAATGGTTATGCTGACCGTTCATGGGTCCAAACGAATAACCAATTCCTAGAACAACAAAAAGCAAAGTATCCAAATTTGCACATCGTTGATTGGGCGAACTTGGTCAAGGACCACGGCGATTGGCTTGGTGGGGACCACGTTCACCCTAATCCAACTGGTTCTGTTCAATACGCAGCTTTGATTGCGAAGGATATGGCAAAGAATCAATAATAACGCGAAGCGCTGACATAAAAGTCAGCGCTTTTTTATATTTCAGGTTGCTAATTTTTTGTCATGTGTGGTATTCTTAACTGGTTAATTAACCGGTAAAGGATAAAGGTGACGGTATGGCGACTGAAGAGTATGCAGAACAATTGGATCATTTTTTAAATGACGTACGCTTGTTGGCTGAAAATCAACGTGAGATTTTGTTGGGGGATGCGAATTCACCCATTACGACGACCCAAGGCCACGTGTTGATGTTGTTGGCGCAAAATGGACCACAAACGAATACGGAATTGGCGCACGCCTTGCATGTGTCAGCCGCCGCGATTACCAAGGCGATGAAGGGTCTCAACACGGTTGATGATCCAATGGTCAATGTGGTGCCAGATCCTGACGATGGCCGTGTGTCGCGTTGGTCATTGACGACGTTGGGTATTTCAATGGCGACGGCTCACGCACAACGCCATCGTGAAACGTTAGCGGAGTATCAAAGTGTTTTTGCTGTCTTTACGGAACAAGACCAAACGACTATCAGTCACTTTTTGACGTTGGTTGCCGATCGACTAAACGGAGGAAATCATGAGTAATAAGAAACACCCATGGCTATTGGCCATTCCCGCAGTTGCAGTAGTTGGTATGATCGGAACGGTTATTTGGACAAGCGTTAATCGAACTGAGAAGACGAATCAAACCGGTAAGATTAAGGTTGTCGCAAGTTTGGATAGTTACGGTGAAATGGCCAAAGCGGTGTTGGGAAACCAGGGTTCAGTGACGAGCATTATGGACGACCCCGACATGGATCCTCACGAATTTGAGCCGACGTCAGCTGATGCTAAGATTTATCAAAAGGCCAATGTCATCATTTCAAATGGTGGCGGTTTTGATAACTGGAGCGTCAATTTCGCTAAGCAAAATAACGATGCGCAGGCAATTAACTTGGCTAAGCTATATGATTTTGAAGGCGAGCATGACCACAATGAGGCTGAAGAACATGATCATGACGAAGACTCAGCCGGTAATGAGCACTTCTGGTATAAGACAGACGTCGCGACGCGCTTGTCAAAGCAACTTGTTAAGACTTATAGTAAGTTAGAACCAAGTAAGCAGGCTTATTTCCAAAAGAATGCAGACAAGTATTTGGCGACCTTGGATGATGTGAAGCAAATGCAACAACAGGTGAAGCAAGACTTGCAGGGGAAGAACGTTATGGCAACGGAACCGGTCTTTGACAATACATTGATTGATTTAGGCGCTAACGTCTTGAACCAATCATTCTCAAAGGCGGTCAACGAGCACCAAGACCCAACCCCTGAAGATATTCGTAATTGGAATGCAGCAATCGATGCTGGTGAAGTATCTGTCGTTATCTACAACCCACAGTCAACGGGTAAGTTGGCTAAGCAGGCCATGACTTATGCTAAGGAACATGGTGTGCCGGTTGTCCAAGCGACAGAAACGAAGCCAGCCGGTAAGACGTACGCCGAATGGCAATACGATCAATTGAAGGCATTAGACGAGGCATTGAAGAAATGACATTATTAACTGGCTCAAACATCGGGATGCAGTTTGGCGACCGATGGCTGTACAAAAACGTTGATTTTAAACTTGAAAATGGGCACGTATTAGCGCTGATTGGTGATAATGGTGTTGGAAAAACAACGTTACTTCGTGCGCTGTTAGGCCAGTTACCACTATCTGCCGGACAATTTGACTGGGAAACCAGCGAAGCGGACCGTGCGATTAGTTACGTGCCTCAATATCGCCCAGATATGCAGGCGTTTCCGCTCCGTATCTCAGATTTCGTGGCGTTGAGTTTCGACCGAGGTATGCGTCCGTGGCTAACGGCAACTGAAAAAGAAAAGTTAAGCCATGTTTTGGCCGACACGCATTTAACGAAGCTGGCGAAAAGCCGCATTGATACTGCCTCTGGTGGTGAACGCCAACGCGCTTATTTGGCCCAAGCATTGGTTCAAAAACCCAATGTCTTAATTCTTGATGAAGCGACAGCTAATTTGGACAACGTGGCGAAGTTTGAGTTGATGGATGTTATTCGTGACTATCAAGCACACCATGAAATTACGGTGATTATGGTTAGTCACGATTTGGAGATTATCCAACGTTATGCGGACGATTATTTGCTGCTAACGCCACAAGGTAGTGAGTTTGGTGAAATTGCTAATCTCGACATTTCAAAGTTGAAGGTAGGTAATCAAAATCATGCTTAGTTATCCATTTATGCAAAATGCCTTTGTGGCTGGGACGTTGATTGCCATCGTGAGTGCGGTGGTTGGTACATTCGTTGTGGCGCGTCGCATGTCTTTTTTGACCCACACGCTGAGTGAAATCGGCTTTGCCGGGGCGTCATTTGCGCTCTTTATGAGCTGGTCACCGTTGGTGGGGATGCTACTGTTTTCAGTGGCTGCCTCAATGACCGTCGGTGAGTTGGGCATCAAGGAAAAGCGTTCTGAATCATTAATTTCGGCCGTCAGTGCAGTGGCAATTGGTTTGGGAATTGCGTTCTTGTCACTCTCAAATAAAAATGCGACAGCCGCAACGGGTATTTTATTCGGTTCGATTTTTAGTATTAGTCGCACCGACGTGATTGAAGTGGTGATTTTGGCATTGCTAGTATTACTAGCTAGCCTGTTGATGTTCCGTCAATTACGTCACTATGCATTCGATTATGACACGGCGGTCTTCAGTTTGAAGAACATCCAACTAATCGAAGTGGCGTTCTTAGGCTTGATGGCAACAACGGTCGCGGTTTCCGCTCAAATCGTTGGATCATTGTTGATTTTCATCTTGATGATTCTGCCAGCCAGTGCCGCGATGCGCTGGGGACGCACGGTTTGGCAAATTATTGGCCTGGCAGTTCTGTTCTCAGTAGCAGGGGTCTGGTCAGCATTGGTACTATCTTATGTCCTAAACCTACCTGTTTCATTTTTCATCGCTATTATTGAGGCAGCAATTTATTTTGCTTCACTATACAAACGCAATTAAATATCAGACGGCAACGGGGCAACTTGTTGCCGTTTTTTTAAACCAATTCCCAAAAATGTTCACAATTTCGGTATAATAAACAATGACATTAAAAACGAGAAAAGGAAACGTAAACAAATATGCTAACTGTTTCAAACGTATCAGTATCATTTACTGGTAAGAAGCTATACGATGACGTTAACTTGAAGTTCACGCCTGGTAACACATACGGTGTTATCGGTGCCAACGGAGCTGGAAAGTCAACGTTCTTGAAGGTCTTGGAAGGCAAGCTCCAACCAACGACTGGAACGGTCTCAATGGAGGCTAACGAGCGTATGTCATCATTGGTACAAGACCACTTTGCCTTCGACGAATTCACGGTCTTGGACACTGTTATGCAAGGACACAAGGAATTGTATGACGTTAAGAACCAAATGGATGAAATTTACACGCACGACCCATTTACTGACGAAGATGGTATCAAGGTTGGTGAGTTGTCAGCGCGTTTCGAAGAATTGAACGGTTGGTCAGCTGAAACTGAAGCTGCACAATTGTTGCAAGGTTTGGGGATTTCTGAAGACCAACACTACACGATGATGGCCGATCTTCCCGAAGTAACGAAGGTTAAGGTTTTGTTGGCCCAAGCATTGTTTGGTAACCCAGATATCTTGATCCTCGACGAGCCTACCAACGGTTTGGACACGAAGACGATTGCTTGGTTGGAAGACTTCTTGGCTGACTACCAAAACATCGTTATCGTTGTTTCCCACGACCGTCACTTCTTGAACGCCGTTTCAACGATGATTTTGGACGTTGACTTCGGTAAGATCAAGTTGTTCGTTGGTAACTACGACTTCTGGAAGGAATCTTCAGAATTGGCACAACGTTTGCAATCACAAGCAAATGCCAAGAAGGAAGAGCAAATCAAGGAATTGCAAGACTTTATTGCCCGTTTCTCAGCAAACGCTTCAAAGTCAAAGCAAGCAACTTCACGTAAGAAGCAATTGGAAAAGATCACACTTGATGATATCCAACCTTCAACGCGTAAGTACCCATACATCAACTTTGAAATCCAACGTGAAATCGGAAACGACATGTTGCGCGTTGAAAACCTTTCAAAGACGGTTGATGGTGTTAAGTTGCTGGACAACATCTCATTCACGGTTCGCCCTAATGAGAAGGCCCTAGTTATGGCTGAAAACGACGTTGCCGCTACGGCATTGTTGGACATCATTGCTGGAAACGACACGCCAGATTCTGGTGAAGTAACTTGGGGTGTTACGACGTCTCACGATTACTTGGCTAAGGACATGAACGTGAACTTCCCTAAGCCTGAGATGCCAATCTTGGACTACTTGCGTGACTTTGCTTCTAAGGAAGAAAGCGACAACACGTTCTTGCGTGGTTTGTTGGGACGTATGTTGTTTAAGGGTGAAGATGCGGAAAAGACTTTGGACGTTTTGTCTGGAGGAGAAAAGGTCCGCGTTATGTTGTCTAAGTTGATGTTGACGAAGCCAAACGTTTTGGTTTTGGACGACCCAACTAACCACTTGGACTTGGAGTCAATCACGTCATTGAACGATGGTTTGATTAACTTCAAGGGTGGTATCATCTTCACGTCTCACGACCACACGTTTGCTCAAACGATTGCGGACCACATTATCGTGGTTTCAGATCAAGGTGCAATCGACCGTGCCGAGACGACTTACGACGAGTTCATGGCGCACCCAGAAGTGCAAAAGCAACTTGCCGAGAAGAACATCACTTTGTAATGACAATCAGAAGCACTTGTCTTTCGAGACGGGTGCTTTTTTGTAGAACCGGACTATTACAAAACGTTACAACCTCGGTCTATTTTCATGAAAGTTCACAATTTGAACAAAACTACTCTATACTATGAATTAATAAGGTTTAAAGTTAGCGGGGGAGTAGCGTAAAAATGAATGATTTAACGAAGGGCAGTCCACTTAAGTTGATTGTCATGTTCACTATTCCATTGGTTATCGGATACTTAGTACAACAGATGTACAACATTTCCGATACGTTGGTTGTTGGACAAACCTTGGGTGTGACGTCATTGGCGGCCGTGGGAGCGACTGGTGCGATTCAATTCTTGGTAATGGGTTTCGTGCAAGGGTTTAGCTCGGGTATGTCAATCATCACGGCACAGCGTTTTGGGGCTGGTGATATGAAGGGTGTGCGACAATCGTATGCTACTAGTATCGTTGCCGGTATTATTATGTCAATTATCTTGACGATTATTAGCTTGGTGTTCATTGATCCATTGCTACGATTGATGCAAACGCCGGCGGATATTTTCGCAGAAGCGCGGGTGTTTATTGTCATCATCTTGGCTGGAACAATCGCCACGATGGGTTATAACATCATTTCTAATGCCATGCGTGCGGTTGGTGATAGTAAGGCACCGCTGTACTACTTGGTCGTGGGTATGATTTTCAACATCTCATTGGAATTGATTTTGATTTTGAAGTTCGGTTGGGGTGTTGAAGGTGCGGCCTTTGCGACAGTTTTGGCACAGTTCGTGTCAATCGCAGCGTCACACTGGCACATCAGTCGTTACACGGATACGTTGCACTTAATGGGTTCTGACTTCAAGTTGCCTAAGGGTGAATTGCGTCAGCACATGCTAGCTGGGGTGCCAATGGGCTTCCAGCAATCAATCATTGCGATTGGTTCAGTGACGTTGGCCGCAGCCGTTAACACGCTTGGTACGGATGCGGTTGCTGCGAATACGGCGGCGTCAAAGGTAGACCAAATCATCATTATGGTGGTGATGTCATTTGGTGTGACAATGGCAACGTATACGGCGCAAAACTTCGGTGCGCGCAAGTACGCCCGGATCTTGGTTGGTGTGAAGATTGCTTTGATTTTGGGGATGAGCGTGGGAACACTGCTTGGTATTCTTGAAATCGCGTTTGGCCGTAGCCTAGTAACGTTGTTTGTCGGTGCCGGGCAACACACGGTTATGGATTTGGCGCAATTGTACTTCTGGGCAAATGGTCCGTTGTACGCCATCCTAGCAACGTTGTTCGTGCTTCGTTACACGCTACAAGGTTTGGGTAACGTTAAGACGCCAACGCTTGCTGGTGTTGGTGAAATGGTGGTGCGTTCAGTGGCTGCCTTCTCATTGGTTGTCTGGTTTGGTTTCTTCGGAGCCAGCTTGGCGAACCCATTGGCTTGGATTGGATCGTTGGTCTTCTTGGTGCCAGCATGGGTTAAGGTTGTACGTCGTTTGAAGGCGGAAATTGCTAACGGTGACAAAGAACCAGCACCTGCGTTTTCAGCGATGAATCTGGATTAAAAATGTAATTGGTTATTGAAACCCGTTGTTTTTGGCTGTGGTAGCTGAAGATGACGGGTTTTTAACTGTAATAAATTCGCAAAATAGAAGTATTTGGCGTTAATTGTGACGATAACATGCTCCTAAATTTCGGATTTATGATAATGAGTACTCCTTGTTTCTCATGTGTTTCAAATAATAAACTCATTTTCTGATTATGATAATTATATTGAATTTACGAGAAATGGGACGGTGATGATTATGTATACCAAAATCATGGAAGATTTGCATGAGACGGCGGTAATGTTTGCGCTTGTATCAGTTGTATTCGGCCTCTTGATGCTTTCGATGCGCTATTTGTATGGTATGGATTTTTCAATCATCGTGCCTATGCTTGGTCGCGTGTATGTGAGCTTTTTTGTTGGCATGATGATTTTTAACGCTTACGATTGGATTCGTTTTGCACGTCGCCGCCAAAAGATGGCCGTCCGCGTGAAATAAAGCAGATTGTTTGAAACAAAAACGTAACAATAGGATAATGATGGTACAAATCGCTTCGGAGTTTTATATGGGGAGGCAATTATGTACTATGTCGTTAATCAGCAAAAGGATACGTTAACGTTTTATTTTCCAGATGGCACGTCTGATTTTTTGATTGAAAAATTAGTGCGTCTATCGCGGCCCAACTTAACAAAACTGATTGCGCCATTCAGTATCGGGGATCACATTGAGGATGCGATGGCTTTTAAACAAGAATTTTCGGCATATGAAGCGGGAGATTTACAGATTGTTTCTAAACCTGAGCTGATGGAAATGTTGAAAATCGGTGCCTGTGAGGTAGCACAAGAACGGGACCGCCGGGAAGATGCTTTGACGATGACCCTGGGGCTTGTCTTAGCAGGACCACTATTGTTCTTCTTAGACATGGTCATATTTGAGAGTATTGGCTTGAACGCTCTTGTTTCAGAGATTGGGGCAGCTGCAGTGGTGATTTTCTTGTTTGTTGCCTGGATTGCAGTTGCTTGGACAGCCTGGGGCATGAAGTTAGAAGAAAAATTTGAAGATGCGCTGTCGCATATGCATAAATAGAGAGACGTCACAACTGTTTGTGGCGTCTTTTTCGTTTTGTGCGACATTTTGGTTCCCTGGATTCGTTAGTATAAGTGTCAGCAAATAACAGCTGATAAGCAGAGCAAGTGGCCACACGCTCAACGACAAATTTGGAGGAAAGAATGATGGCAGTAGACAAGGTAGGCGAAAAGGCAGTTGATGACCGTATTACGGTACGCATCATGGGGATGGATCGTAACGAGAATAAGATTACGCGTCGCTTTAAGGTCGCAAAGGGAACACCAGCAACGGAATTGCGTCGACTAGCAATGGTCATGATGATGTTGGGGGCAGAAACTAATATCGAAAGTATTGTGACATCTGAAGTCAAAGCAGTGTCAGCAGCGTAGGAGGAAGAAGATGACCAAGGTATTGAAGATGGTATTTGAATCAACGAACGCAGAAAAGCCGAATCAAACGTCAATTTTGAAGATGGCCGATATTGATGAATCACTCACAAGCGAACGTGTTGCTGCTGAAATGGCAAAGTTGGCAAGCTTTAACTTCATTGTTGACGGTAAGGGGCAGGTCCGCTTTGGTAAGCCAAAGTCTGCGAGTTTGGTGACAACTGAGAAGCGTCCGGTATTTTAGTATAAATGTGCAAGAGTGTCCAATAACGGACACTCTTTTTTGTCCGTTTTGTGAATTTTGTAACTTTTAAATGTTTATACTTGTAAACGCTTCCAAAAAGAGTATTATACTCTGTGTAGCGAGTTAGTTTTTTGGGCAAACTAACTAATTGTTATTTATGTTTAGTACAGGAGAGTAAACATGCAAACGCAGACAGGAAAGAAGTCACTTTCGACTAATTTGATTTATTTCTTTGGTGCTTTGGGGGGATTGCTTTTCGGATATGACACTGGTGTTATTTCTGGAGCTATTTTATTTATTGAAAAGCAATTGAACTTGGGCGAATGGCAACAAGGTTGGGTTGTTTCAGCCGTGTTGCTTGGTGCCATTATCGGTGCCGCAATTATTGGACCATCTTCAGATAAGTATGGTCGTCGTAAGTTGTTGATGGTTTCATCAATCATCTTCATCATCGGAGCTTTGGGATCATCAGTTGCTCACAACTTTGAGCTATTGGTTGCTTCACGTATTGTGTTGGGTATCGCCGTTGGTGGTGCTTCAGCCTTGATCCCAACTTACTTGTCAGAATTGGCACCCGCCGATAAGCGTGGTGGAATCGGAACTATGTTCCAATTGATGATTATGACAGGTATCTTGTTGGCCTACATCTCAAACTACGCTTTGTCTGGCTTTGATCTAGGATGGCGTTGGATGTTGGGATTGGCTGCTGTGCCTTCAATCATCATGTTCTTCGGTGGAATTGCCTTGCCAGAATCACCTCGTTACTTGGTTCGTAAGGGTCAAGACGACGAAGCTTTGGCAGTTTTGACGCAATTGCAAGATAACTCAGAATCTGCACAAGCTGAATTGGCTGACATTAAGTTGCAAGCTTCAATGGCTAACGGTGGATTCAAGGAATTGTTTGGTATCATGGCACGCCCAGTGTTGATTATGGCAATGGGATTGGCTATCTTCCAACAAGTCATGGGATGTAACACAGTTTTGTACTACGCCCCAACAATCTTTACTGATGTTGGTTTCGGTGTTAGTGCTGCCTTGATTGCCCACATCGGAATCGGTGTCTTCAACGTTATCGTTACTTGGGTAGCCATGAAGATGATGGACAAGGTTGACCGTAAGAAGATGTTGATTTGGGGTGCCTGGGGAATGGGTATTTCATTGTTCATCATGTCATTCTCAATGCACTTCTCAGGTCAATCACAAGCTGCCTCATACATCTGTGCGGTTGCGTTGACGATTTACATCGCCTTCTTCTCAGCAACTTGGGGACCAGTTATGTGGGTTATGATCGGTGAGTCATTCCCATTGAACATCCGTGGTTTGGGTAACTCATTTGGAGCCGTTGTTAACTGGGCTGCAAACGCCATCGTTTCATTGACGTTCCCACCATTGTTGAACTTCTTCGGAACTGGTTCATTGTTCATCGGATACGCCGTTTTGTGTATCGCAGCTATCGCGTTCGTTAAGTACTTTACAATCGAAACGCGTAACCAATCACTTGAGCAAATCGAAGCTGACCTTCGTTCACGTGCCCACGCTAAGGGTTGGCGCGAAGATGAAGCCACGATTTCAGAACACGTTGCCCAATAATAAAAAACAAACTCTCTCACAGGGGTCAAAACGCCATTGCAATCGCAATGGCGTTTTTGTATTTTACCTAGTGATATTTATGCAAAAATAAACAAAGTTATTGCATAAATTTTCGTCACCTGTTAATATTTATCCATTGAATACGAAATGGGGAAACAGTTATGGCGATTTTAACGATTAAAAACTTCCACAAAGAATATGGCGACAAGGTCATTTTAAAAGATATCAATGCTTCTGTTGAAGAGGGTGATGTGATTGCATTGCTTGGGCCTTCAGGTACTGGAAAGTCAACGTTGCTACGCGGTTTAAATATGTTAGATCGTCCGACTTCTGGTGAAGTTATCTTTGATGGACAGGATATCTCAAAGGCAACGGAAGCTGAATTGGATAAGATTCGTCAAGACATGGGGATGGTGTTCCAAAGCTTCAACTTGTTCCCAAACATGTCAGTTATCGACAACGTTAAGATTGCGTTGTTGAAGGTTAAGGGTATGGCTGATGATGAAGCCACACAAATTGCCGAAAAGTTCCTAGCAAAGGTTGGGTTGGCTGAAAAAGCGCAAGCATACCCAGCTTCATTGTCAGGTGGACAACAACAACGTGTAGCGATTGCGCGTGCCTTGGCAATGAATCCTAAGATTATGTTGTTCGACGAACCAACGTCAGCGCTTGACCCTGAAATGGTCGGTGAAGTGTTGAAGACGATGCGTGAGTTGGCCCAAGAAGGCATGACGATGCTGGTTGTCACGCACGAAATGGGATTTGCGCGTGAAGTGGCGTCAAAGATTTGGTTCATGGCTGATGGTGATATGACGCAATATGATAATCCAGAAGCATTTTTCGAAAACCCAGATTCAGAGCGTGCGCAAAGTTTCTTGGCAAAGATGTTGTAAGACAGTAGGAGAATGAGTATATGCATAAGTGGGTATTAAAAGTTGTGACAGCTGTCATGGCGACATTATTAATGATTGGTTTCTTTGCTGGTTTGACTTCCGTTCAAGCTGCGGAAACGGATCCGGTACTTTCTAAAATTGAAAAAAGTGGTAAGTTGATCGTCGGAACATCAGCTGATTACGCGCCATACGAGTTCCACACAACGGTGAATGGTAAGGACAAGATTGTTGGGTTTGATATTTCAGTTGCCAATGAAATTGCTAAGCGCTTGGGCGTAAAGTTGGTTGTTCAAGAAATGAGCTTTGACGCATTGCTCGGTGCTGTTAAGACGGGTAAGGTCGACATGGTTGTGGCCGGTATGACGGCGACACCTGAGCGTGAACAAGAAGTTGCCTTTTCAGAACCATACTTCGTTGATAAGAACGTGGTGATGACGCTTAAGAAGAACGCGAACAAGTTGGCCAACTTGAATGATTTGAAGAAGGCAACATTGGCTGCTCAAATTTCATCGATTCAAGAGGACGCTGCTAAGCAAGTTGGTGCTAAGAAGGTTGTGTCATTGAAGAAGGTGAACGATGCCGTGACGCAATTGACACAAAGCAAGGTCGACGGTGTCGTTGTGCCGGATACGACGGCTGACAGCTACATGGACCAAAGTAACCAATTTGCGGTTGCGAAGGCCACGTTGCCAGGTGAAACGAACGGTTCTTCAGTTGTGATGGCCAAGAAGGCAACGGTTTTGCAAAGCAAGGTCGACAACATCTTGGAAAAGCACGTTATCGGTGATCCGCTAGATAAGTGGAAGGACGAAGCAATCGCCTTGATGAACCACAAGGAGTCATTCTTTGAGAAGTACGCGCCTTACTTCGTTAAGGGAACGTTCTACACGGTTGGCTTGGCGGTAATCGGTGTGTTCTTCGGAATCATTCTTGGTGTGCTATTGGCCTTGATGAAGCTTTCAAGTATCAAGCCATTGAAGTGGTTGGCCGTTGCCTATATCGAAGCCGTTCGTGGTGTGCCACTTTTGATTCAAGTCTTCATTGTGTACTTTGGAACGCAAGTAATCGGCTTGGATGTTTCAAGTTTCATGGCTGGTGCGATTGCTATGTTCTTGAACTCAGCCGCATATGTTGCTGAAATTATTCGTTCAGGAATTCAAGCTGTGCCAGCCGGTCAAACTGAAGCAGCACGTTCACTTGGGTTCACGAAGATGCAAACGATGCGCTTCATGGTGTTGCCACAAGCCATCAAGAACATCTTGCCAGCCTTGGGTAACGAGTTTGTGACGGTTATCAAGGAAGGTTCAGTTGTCTCAGTCATCGGTGTTGGTGAATTGACGTTCCAAACGTCAGTGGTGCAAGGTGCCTCATTTAAGCCATTTATTCCATTGATGATTACAGCAGCTATCTACTTCATTTTGACGTTCGGTATCAGCCGCGTGTTGGGCCGTTTCGAGAAGAAGTTGCAACAATCAGATCGTAAGATGATCTAAGTTAAAGCCCTAGTTCCCTTTTCGCGGGAATTGGGGCTTTTTTGCGCTTACAATAGCAATAACGAAATGGAGGTGTGTGACATGACAAAGGTGGCGGTATTATCTGACGTGCACGGTAACATAACCGCATTGGCAGCGACGATTGCGGATGCCAAGGAACAAGGTGCTGATGAATTCTGGTTCTTGGGCGATTTATTTATGCCGGGACCAGGTGCACATGATGTGGTTGAAATGTTGCGTGAGCTAAACGTGACGGTTTGGCTTCGCGGTAACTGGGATGACTTCATGTTCGCAGCGTTGGAGCGAACGGTGGACTACAACAAGCCAACGCGTGTTTATACGGCACGTCTATCGGCCTATGTCATGCAACACATGCCAAAAGCAGATTATGACTTTATCATGGCCTTGCCAGTGTCTGATACACGTAACGTTGAAGACCTAACTTTTACGTTGTCGCACAATATGCCAAATAAGAATGCGGGTCATGAGTTGTTGCCAATGAGTGATCAGTATTATTTTGATGCGCTATTCTTGGGGCGTGATGCGGATGTTGCCATCTATGGTCACACACACCAAATGATTTACCGCACGGCTTCGGATGGTCGGGCAATTTTGAACCCTGGTTCAGTCGGTAGCCCATTTTCATTGAAGCGCAAAATGCGTCAAAACCGTGAAGCCCGTTACTTGATGTTGGATGTCGAAGGGACGCGTTTCGCAACGGATTTTCGCACGGTCGCATATGACCAAGCTGCTGAGATGGCGCTTGCTGAAGAGCGCGGCTTGCCATATTTGGACTTGTACCGCAATTTGGTCTACGAAGGTTTGGGTTACGTGCATGATGCGTCAACGGTTGCCAAGGAAAACGACCGTTATGGTTATGGCACGGAGACGAAAGAGATGCTCCGTGAGTTAAGGCAAGCTTACAAGTAGCCTTGTGGGGTATAATAAAAGTACTGAACTTTGAGATAGGAGGGCGCACCGAAATGGATGTGAAGCGCTATACACAATTTGAACAATTGGTGCGTTCGTTGAATGAAGCCAATGTCACACCAATCGTTTCAGGCGGATTCGCATTGGAAATCTTGTCCGGATATGACTTGGATAGTAAGTTGGCACCGTTGATTTTGGATGATGATGTCATCGACAATGAATTGATGATTGAATCTGTCATGCGCACGGTTGGGTTTGAACGTTTGGACATGCCAGAATTGGTGTTCTCAAACGCTGATGACACGTTGTCAGTTGCCTTTATGCCACAAAGTGCGGTCGAACCGCTAATCGGGCATAAGTTGCCCGGTCAATTCATCTTCACGCACACTGAACCTGAGTTCCACGTGCTAACGACGTACGATTTGTACAATTTGTTTGGCCACTTGATTGGTGACCCAGACCGTAGCGAGAAATTGCGTCATGGGGATGCACAAAAGTTGCGTTTCATGAAGCAATTGGGCTACATCTTTGACCGCTTCCCAATGCGCCAAATGAATGAGACACATCCATTATTGGATGTGACATTTGAATTCTTGGGCGACAAGGATTTCGACCAAGTCGACAAGCTTATCCGTAGTGCGTTTGACGATGCCAACTACAGCACTGGTGAAGAAGAACAATTGGTACGTCGTTTGCGCGCGGGTAACCCATTTGGTCGCAAGCCAATTGAAATCGTGGCTAAGCGTGGTGACGAAATTTTGGGTTACGTCATCGTGTCAGCTGCGACTGTCGCAGATAACCGCACCGGTACAGCAGTCGGTGTTGTTGGACCAGTCGTTGTTGATCCACTTCACCGCGGTCGTGGCCTAGGATGGCGCTTAGTTGAAGAAGCCGAAATCGCAGCTCGTTTTGCTGGTTACGGTGTCTTGGCGGCGATTGGGTGGCCAGGTTACTGGAATCAATTTGGCTACATTCGTTCAACGGAGTTTGGTGTTAAACCTGCCTTTGAAATCACACCCGAATTCTTCATGGTGAAGGAGCTGTACCCATCAGCACTGTTGCGTACGAATGGCACATTCCGCTTCCCAGATGAATGGCAATACGATCAAGAATAATGATGACGCTGGTCTTTTACGAAAAAGGCCAGCGTTTTTCGTATTTTCATATCAATTGTGCAACATTTATTAGGTAAGATAGTCTTAATAGAAGTAGTGGGTAGAGATACCAAATAATTGAGGTGAAAATTATGCAAGGACTTGGAGAACTAACAGATTTAGAGCTTGAAAAGAAGATTAACTCAGAGCCCAAGGAAACAGTCAGCAAGAAGTTTGGCTGGGACTGTGACGTTATGCACCCCGAAGCAATCGTTGAAGCAACGGAGTCTGTTTTGGCACGTATGGATAAGCTAGCGGATGTCATTGATGTTCGTGATAACGAATTGTACATTCATGACCGTGACCGAATTTTGGCAGCTGCTAAGGAGCTTAAAGTGGGTGACACGGTAGCGGACTTGGCGTCAATTGTGACTGAATTCCGTATTCGCTTGATGTTTGCGCCATTGCGTTTCTTCGAAGGTGATCGCGACATGCTTAAGAAGGTTGCTGAAAACATCGTTGATTCATATGCAATTGCCAGCGAAGATCCCGTTATTGAAATGGCGCTACGTGGCATGCGTGAGCGTACTGAAGAAGAATTGACGGCTGACGATTATGAGACGGTCATTAAGTCATTCATTCGCTTTGTGCCAGCGTTCCGTGACTCAAACATTCGTATGTTGGGCCAATTGATTCAATCAATGCACCGTGAAGCTGAAGTGTTTGGATTCGCAAATGATCCTGAAATCATCACGTTCTTCCAACAATTGGATATCGTGGTGGCAGGTGCTATCCGTCCGGATGAGTTTATGGCCATTACGGACATGTTGAATGACTTCGAGCCAACCATCACGAACCGCGTTGTTGAATTGGCACCAATCGAAGTGCTTCACCAATTTACGATGAACGTGATTAGCGGTGTGAACACGGCCCGTGAGCAAGGTTTGTCATTCGGTGCCGATGCAGATAAGCGTCTTGAACATGCGGTAACTGAGCTAAATCGTGGTATGCTAGAGCGTGAGGATTACGGTAATATTCTACGAGGCATTCGTTCATTACACGTTGAATCATAATTACGACAAAGCAGGTCTTTACCATGATCAGAAATATCTTAAGTTTGGTGGGGCTATTTATCGCCACCTCTTTGATTGTTGTGGGTAAGGACATTCGACGACCAATTATCACGATCGCCGGTGTCCTGCTGGCAATCGCGACAGTGCTATATTGGTTGCAATAAATGAATTTTAAAAATGACTCGTATTCATTGGGATGCGAGTCATTTTTTTGCATTTCCCGTATAAAGTACAAAATAAATCCAGAATTTACATGAAAGCGCTTGCAAGCGTCCGGAAAGTAAGTTATATTAAGCCGGTGAGATATTTTAATTACTATTTGTGAGGGAACGCGTAATGAAGATTAACGTTTGGTTTATTTTCTTCTTTGGGGCACTGGGAGGCTTGCTCTTTGGATTTGATACAGGAATTATTTCAGGAGCCTCTCCATTGATTGAAAGCAATTTTAAGTTGACGGTTGCTGAAACCGGCTTCGTAACGTCAGCTGTATTGATTGGATCAGCGGCTGGTGCGCTAGGGGTTGGACCTTTGGCTGACCGCTTTGGTCGTAAGAAGTTGTTGATTTTGGCTTCTTTGTTCTTTATCGCCGGTTCATTGATGACGGCGTTTGCAACTGGCTTTGGTACGATGGCCATCGCTCGTATCGTGTTGGGATTAGCCGTTGGGTCAGCGTCAGCGTTGACGCCAGCTTACTTGGCCGAATTGGCCCCTGCCAAGCACCGTGGTTCATTGGGGTCAATGTTCCAATTGATGATTACGGCCGGAATTTTGTTGGCCTACGTGTCTAACCTTGGTTTCTTGGGTCACGACTTTATGGGAATCCGTGACTGGCGCTGGATGCTTGGATCAGCTTTGATTCCAGCTGTCTTGTTGTTCGTGGGTGGCTTGTTGCTACCAGAATCACCACGCTTCTTGTTTGCGAAGGGTGATAAGGAAAATGCAGAACGCGTGTTGACGCACTTGCGTGCTAAGTCTGGTGAATCAGTCGAGGCCGAATTGGCTGCGATGGCTGAAGTTGATAAGCAACCAAAGGGTGGTTTGAAGGATTTGTTCACGATTGCCCGTCCAGCGGTGATTGTTGCCATTGGAATCATGTTCTTGCAACAATTAGTTGGTATTAACTCGGTAATCTACTTCTTGCCACAAGTGTTCATCAAGGGATTCGGCTTTAACGAAGCCAACGCCATTTGGATTTCAGTTGGAATCGGTGTGGTTAATTTCGTGGTGACGATTTTGGCAACGATGATCATGGATAACTTCAACCGTAAGACGTTGTTGACGTTTGGTTCAATTGTTATGACGGTCGCTTTGGCTATCTTGACAGTCTTGAACTACACGGTATCAGTTGAAACGGCCGCTATTCCAACGATGTTGTTGATTGCAACGTACATTTTCGGATTCGCCATTTCATGGGGACCAATTGCTTGGTTGTTGATTGGTGAAATCTTCCCAATGTCAGTACGCGGAATCGGTTCATCAATCGGTTCAGCTGCCAACTGGATTGGAAACTTCTTGGTATCACAATTCTTCTTGGTATTGTTGGCTGTCTTCCACAACAACGTGGGTGGACCATTCGGGGTCTTCGCAGTCTTTGCCTTCATCTCAATCTTCTTTGTTCGTTACCTCGTGCCAGAGACGCGCGGTAAGTCACTTGAAGAAATCGAAATGGAATTGCGCAAGTAGTCAATAGAAAACAAAAAGGCTCGTACGTCGCAAAACGTACGAGCCTTTCTTCATGTACCTGGCTAAAAGCCGAGAAATACGTCTCAAAAGTACATGAAGGGTTAGTCGGACTTTCAGTGTACACCATTTAAGCGTATATTAATAGGTACTAGATTTAGTGAGAAGTGTTCTGAAGAATGGAGAGAAAATCATGGCTAAGAAAGAGCGTATTAAGAAGATCCTTGTCGAGCAAATTCTTGATAAGGCTAAGATTCCATATGAAAGCATTGTGTTTGCTGGCGGTATGAACCGCGACCAAGCCGAATTGGATAACTATGGCCTAACAGACCATGATATCTACAAGACATTGGCGTTGATTGGAAATGTCACTGGCCCAGTTATCGGTATCGTGCCAATGGATGCCCACTTGGACGAAAAGAAGTTGGCAGCCGTTTCAGGTAACAAGAAGGTTAACATGATTCCAACGAAGGATTTGCAAAAGACGACTGGTTACATTCACGGTGCGAATAACCCGGTTGGTATCTGGCAAACGAAGAAGTTCCCAATATACTTTGATAACAGTGCCAAGGAAGCTGGCACGATTACATTATCAGCTGGTGAAGTTGGTCGTTCAATCCGCTTGGATGCCGAGCAATTGGCTGAATTCGTCCACGCGAAGTTTGCGGATATTCGCACGGCTGACTAACCATGAGCTGGACGATTATTTGGCAAACTTGGGTATTCATAATTGGCATTTTCTTCGTGTTGCCACTCATTGGTAGTGCGCTGATTTCAGTGGTCACAACCCGCACTAACCAACATTTGATGCGCGCATTTGGCATGAATGCACCGCTCATTTTTGGCTGGTTTGGTGTGATGATTCATGAGATTTCGCATGCAGTGATGTCGATCATCTTCGGTCACCATGTCGATAAAATTAAGTTGCTCCAAAATCCGTTTAAGGAAGGCAACGAGAACCGCATGGGCTATGTGTCACATGCTTGGAATCCCAAGAATAAGTACCAACAACTCGGTAACTTTTTTATTGGGATGGCGCCGATTTTCGGGATTGCCTTAACCAGTTGGGGGTTAACGAAACTATTGTGGCCACAACTGCTAATTGGGTTTCACGACGGTAGTAGCGTCTGGCTGAATACCGCTTGGTGGCAAGTGGCACTATGGATTTATGCCATTTTGAACTTGAGTTTAGCCTTGAATCTGAGTGATGCCGATTGGCAAAACACGAAGAGTGGGGCGTTGTATTACTTTATCTTTTTGACCATCGTTGCCTTAGGTGTTGGCCTCTGGATTAACGATGCGTTTATTATTTGGGAAACCGTTGGCCGACCAATCGCCTACTTCTTTGGCGGTGTGTTGGCAGCGACATTTATCATGTACATGTTGATGGCAATTATCGGTCGACGCTAATAAAATTTGGGGAATAATGATGACAAAAACAGAAGAACAACAATTGGTTGCTATTACTGCTTTTATGCAAAAGGTACTTGGTGGGGATGAATCAGGCCATGATACGACGCACATTGATCGTGTCGTTGCATTGACCAAGCACATTTTGACGACGGAACCAACGGCGGATGCCTTTATCGCGGTGGCTGCGGCAACGTTGCATGACACGTATGACGATAAGTTGTTTAAAAATGTCACAAGCGCCAAACAAGCAGTTGTGGATATGTTGACGGATAATGGTGTTGATGAGGCTAAACAGGCTGAGATTTTCCAAATTATCGATAACATGTCATGGAGTAAGCAACGTTTCGGCAACCCAGAGCCACTCACGCTGGCTGGTCAAATCGTGCAAGATGCTGACCGCCTTGAAGCGATAGGCGCAATTGCTGTGGCTCGCGTTATTCAATATGGCGTTCAAAAGCACCATATTTTGTATGACCCAACGATGCCACCACGTGATTTGAAAACGAAGTCCGATTATCGTGATGCGACGGGCGAAACGATGATTAACCATTTCTATGAAAAGCTATTTTTGCTCAAGGATTACCTCAATACTGACGAAGGAAAGCGAATTGGGGCAAAGCGCGATACGATTATGCATGAATTCGTGGCGCAGTTTGAAGCAGAGTGGGCAGGAACTGATTATCTAAATTAAAAATATAAGGAGGCTATATGGACGGAATTAGCAAGAAAGAGCGAGGTGTCTTGATCATCTTGATTGCAGGAGTCTTTTTGGGATTCTTGAACCAAACGTTGATGAACACGGCCTTGCCACAAGTCATGGCAGACTTTCACATCTCAACCGCCCTTGGTCAATGGATGACGAACGGGTACATGTTGGTAAATGGTGTGATGGTGCCACTAACAGCCTTCTTAATTCAACGCCTTAAGACGCGAACGCTGTACTTAAGCGCGGTATTTATTTTTGCGGTGGGAACGATTGTTGCAGGGTTCGCACCTTCATACCCCATCTTGATTATGGGACGTATGATTCAAGCAGCTGGAGCGGGCGTTTTCGGCCCCTTGATGAACGTGGTTGTGATGAACCTGTTCGCCGCTGACCGTCGTGGTCAAGCGATGGGAATTATCGGGTTGGCGTTGAACTTCGCACCAACCATCGGACCAACGCTATCTGGGTTTGTGGTCTCTAACCACTCATGGCGTTGGTTGTTTTTGGGAATTGCGCCACTAATCATTATTGATTTGATTTTGGCCTTTATTTTCTTGAAGAACATCGGGCAACAAAAGTTCTTGAAGTTCAATTTCTTGGGGATGGTCCTTTCAAGTATCGGTTTGGGAAGCTTGCTATACGGGTTCTCAAACGCCGGTACGGGTAACTGGCTAAGTCCTGACGTTTGGGCATTTTTGCTAATCGGTATTGTCGTAACGGCGTTGTTCGTTTATCAACAAACCCACTCAAAGATGCCATTGTTGAACTTCGATGTCTTCAAGTACCACAACTTTACGATGGCAACATTGATTAACGTGGTCTTGATGGCTGCATTGTATGGTGGTGCCTTGATGTTGCCACTTTACATGCAAACCGTCCGTGGTCAATCAGCCTTTATTTCTGGGTTGGTTTTGCTACCAGGTGCCTTGATTACGGCGTTCCTATCGCCAACATCAGGTAAATGGTACGACCAGTTCGGTGTAAAGCGCTTGGCCCCAATCGGCTTGGTGTTTGTGGTTATCGGAACGATTGTGTTGGCCACGTTACAACTGGATTCACCAATCTGGTTGCCAGCAGTTGGTCAATTCATCCGTCAACTTGGTTTGGTCATGGTCACGATGCCAATTCAAACCGAGGCCTTTAACTCATTGCCACTCGAGATGGTGCCCGATGGATCTGCGATGTACACGACGATTCGTCAGGTCGCCGCCTCATTTGGAACCGCTGCTTTGATTACGGTTTACAGCCTAGTTTCATTGGGCGCACCGGCAAAAATGGCGCAAGCGCGTGCCAATTTGGCTGGTATTCACGCCGCCTTTTGGATTGCGACCGGTTTGGTCGTCTTAGCACTAGGATTAACCCAACTCTTTAAGCAACGATCTAACGCATAAATTTAAAAAGTGGTCCAACCAAAACTTTTGGTTGGACCACTTTTGTGTTACGATAAGACAGACTTAAAAACGGGAGGGCATAGACAAATGCCGACTGAAGTACTGTACATGAAAGTACTTGGGGATTTGAAGGAGCGCATCTACAAGCGCGAATTCCCAAACTTGAAATTACCAGATGAACGCTCATTGGCCTTGTCTTATGACGTGTCACGCAGTTCAATCAAGCGCGCGTTGAACGTCCTGGCCCAGCAAGGAATTATCTTCAAGAAGCGTGGTTCAGGAACCTTCGTGAACCCGCTTTATCTCAAAAATCAATCAATGTTCCATGCAATTGGTAACAACTTGGGTGTTTCTGATTCGTTCCGCTTTAACGGCGAAGCGCCAGCCATCCAATTATTGTCGTTTGAAACGGAAGAGGCCAACGAAGAAACACGTTTGGCACTCTTTTTGGAACCTGGTGAGCAGGTCTATCGCATTAAGCGTTTGCGTAAGTTGCAAGACCAAGCTTTCATGATTGAGAATGCCTTGGTGCCGGTTAAGCTGCTACCAGATTTGACTAGCGAAGACTTGGGTCACTCAATGTTCCACTATGCTGAGGCAACGACGAAGAAGGCGGTTACGAAGTCATTTATGACAGTGACGGTTGAACCATCTGACGAAGATGATCGCAGCCACTTGCAACTGAGTGAAGTCGAACCTGTCGGCGTGATGGCTGGAATTTACTTCCTTGATGACGGGACCCCATTTGAAGTTGGAACGATGCGTGTGCACTACAAGTACATGCGTTATAACAGTTTCGTCAGTTTGGACGGCGAATAATTCAAAATTCATAAATTGTTCACATTTGGCCAGAAAAGCGATTATATCAGGATTTGCGGGTGGAAAATAAGCAAAGCACAAAATTGGACCGCACCAATTTTGTGCTTTTTATTGTACCAATTTTTGAAATCTGTTATTATAGTATTTGTAATCCAGAAGATAACTTCTGCGATTGAACCTTTTCTCAAAATTATAAGGAGATTTAATCAAAATGGCAGTAGATTTTGATTCAAAGGAATACCTTGCTAAGGTTGATGCTTGGTGGCGTGCTACCAACTACCTTTCAGCAGGTATGATCTTTTTGAAGAGCAACCCATTGTTCTCAGTTACGAACACACCAATTACGGTGGAAGACGTTAAGGTTAAGCCTATCGGTCACTGGGGTACTATCTCAGGACAAACTTTCCTTTACGCACACGCAAACCGTTTGATCAACAAGTACGATCTAGATATGTTCTACATCGGTGGACCTGGTCACGGTGGACAAGTTATGGTTACGAACTCATACTTGGACGGTTCATACACTGAAAACTACCCTGAAATCACTCAAGATGTTGAGGGTATGTCACGTTTGTTCAAGCGTTTCTCATTCCCTGGTGGAATCGGATCACACATGACTGCACAAACGCCAGGTTCATTGCACGAAGGTGGAGAACTTGGATACTCATTGTCACACGCAACTGGTGCCGTTTTGGATAACCCAAACCAAATCGCATTTACTGTTATCGGTGACGGTGAAGTTGAAACTGGTCCTTCAATGACTGCTTGGCACTCAATCAAGTTCTTGAACCCTAAGAACGACGGTGCAGTTTTGCCAATCTTGGACTTGAACGGATTTAAGATTTCAAACCCAACGATCTTCTCACGTATGAGCGATGAAGAGATCACTAAGTTCTTCGAAGGTTTGGGATGGTCACCACGTTTCATCGAAAACGATGACATCCACGACTACATGGCATACCACGAGCTTACGGCTAAGGTTATGGACCAAGCTATCGAAGACATCCAAGCAATCCAAAAGGACGCCCGTGAGAACGGTCGTTACGAAGACGGTGAAATTGCAGCATGGCCTGTAATCATCGCTCGTTTGCCAAAGGGTTGGGGTGGTCCTACTCACGACCAATCAGGAATGCCAATCGAAGATTCATTCCGTGCCCACCAAGTTCCACTTCCTTTGTCATCAAAGAAGATGGAAACGTTGCCACAATTCGAAGAGTGGATGAACTCATACAAGCCAACTGAATTGTTCAACGAAGATGGTTCATTGAAGTCAGAATTGGCTGAAATGGCACCTAAGGGTGACAAGCGTATGGCTTCAAACCCAATCGCTAACGGTGGACGTCGTCGCGGTGAAGAAGCTCAAGATTTGGCTTTGCCAGATTGGAAGCAATTCGCTAACGACATCAACGAGTCAAACCGTGGAACTGAATTGGCTGACTCAAAGCGCAACATGGACATGAACGTGTTGTCAGGATTCTTCGCTGAAATCTCAAAGATGAACCCAACGTCATTCCGTATCTTCGGACCTGACGAGACGATGTCAAACCGTCTATGGGACATGTTCGAAGTAACGAACCGTCAATGGATGGAAGAAGTTAAGGAGCCAAACGACCAATACGAAGCCCACGAGGGACGTATCTTGGACGCTCAATTGTCAGAGCACCAAGCTGAAGGTTGGTTGGAAGCTTACACG
The DNA here is from genome assembly GCA_016466735.1 of Weissella confusa. Taxonomy (GTDB): domain Bacteria; phylum Bacillota; class Bacilli; order Lactobacillales; family Lactobacillaceae; genus Weissella; species Weissella fermenti. The sequence goes on from JAAOED010000001.1 coordinate 219,328, forward strand.
TTGACTGGTCGTGTTGGTGTATTTGCATCATACGAATCATTCCTACGTGTAGTTGACTCAATGATCACTCAACACTTCAAGTGGTTGCGTCACGCCTCAGAGCAATCATGGCGTAACGATTACCCATCATTGAACTTGATCTCAACTTCAACTGTATTCCAACAAGACCACAACGGTTACACTCACCAAGATCCAGGTATCTTGACGCACTTGGCTGAAAAGAAGTCAGACTTCGTTCGTCAATACTTGCCAGCTGATGGTAACACTTTGTTGGCTGTCTTTGGTCGCGCATTTACTGAGCGTCACAAGGTTAACCACATCGTTGCTTCAAAGCAACCACGTCAACAATGGTTCTCAGTTGAAGAAGCTCAAGAATTGGCAACTGAAGGTTTGAAGGCTATTGACTGGGCTTCAACTGTTGCTGAAGGTGAGCAAGCTGACATCGTCTTCGCATCTGCTGGTGTTGAGCCAACGATCGAAACTTTGGCTGCTTTGAACTTGGTTAACGATGCATTCCCAGCCGTTAAGATGCGTTATGTAAACGTTGTTGAATTGCACCGTTTGCAAAACAAGAACGGTGAGATGAACCACGAGCGCGCTTTGTCAGATGACAAGTTCAACGCTTTGTTCGGTGAGTCAGGAACGCCTGTTGTCTTCGGATTCCACGGATACGAAGACTTGATCGAGTCAATCTTCTACGAGCGTCAACACTTGGGATTGCACGTACACGGATACCGTGAAGATGGTGACATCACTACGACTTACGACATGCGTGTATACTCAAAGTTGGACCGCTTCAACCAAGCTAAGGACGCTGTTGCTGTCTTGGCTGCTAACGGAGTTGTTTCAGCTGACGAGGCTGCTGCATTCGACAAGAAGATGGATGACATCTTGGCAAAGCACTTCGAAGTTACTCGTAACGAAGGTCGCGACATCGAAGAGTTCACTGACTGGAAGTGGACTGCTTTGAAGAAGTAATCTACTGCCGTACGATTAATTTCTAAGCGAAATAAAAATTGACCTGAGGCTGGCTTCGGCCGGTTAAAGGGTAACTTAAAGACCATTACTATTTCTTTCGAGATTTAGTAATGGTCTTTTTGTCGTTTTTTAAGCTCTGGTTATTCCTTGAAACACTATGTATAATATAAGAAGTTGAGAGGGCTTTCTGGTGTAGACGGTAAGTTTAGACGTAATTGTTGACAATTTTCGATTCTTACTGTATCTTTTACTTATCAGATGAATTAGGCTGCAGTGCGGCCATACGGAGCCCCCCAACTTTATTGTTGGTGGGGCTTTTGTGCGTAAAACGGGCTCTATGCCAAATAGCGTTGGTCGACAATAAAATTGAAAATTAACGCGATTTGAAGAGTCGCAAAAAGTGGTGATGACAGAAATGTTGTCACCACTTTTTTTAGAATTT
>JAAOED010000002.1 GCA_016466735.1 Weissella confusa
CTATAAGCAAAAGGCAGCTGATTTCAACAATGTGAAATCAGCTGCCTAAGCAAGGTTCAAAATATTAAATTTTACCGGTCATCAGTACCATTTGACTTTGAACCAGAAAAACTGCGGTCGAGATTTTTTGTTACATATCAAAGCGCCCCTTAAGTGACGCAATCACATCCGGTGTCAATCGAACACTATTCGCCTGAATGAATTGTTGCACATCAGCCAACGTCTCAAACTTTTGCTTAACTGGTTGTACCAAGTTCGCTTGCAACAACGCCTCAGCAAATTGGACATCTGCCATATTGATCGTTGTCATCCCCCAAGGTTGTGACAACAACAACTCTTCCCAAGTTCCCTTGATAAGGGCTTCGGCACGCTCGTAGCGACGATCCTTATTAATAAATGATCGCAAATCAATTGGGTTCAAATCATTCTCTGCCATCATGCCACTCCTCTAACCAACTTGCGGCATCATCGCCTAACCATTGTTGGTTTGTTTCAATAAATTGTTCAAAGTCATCTGCGACATCAGCTTGTTCAACTAAGTCCGCTTCGTATAATGCAATCGCAAATTGCGCATCGGTTGCCGCAATTGTCGTTGGTGAAATCGGATGACTCACTACGAAGCGATTCCATTCATTCCACAACAAAGCAACTGCACGTTCGTATTGTGGTGCCCGCAAAATCACGGCACGTAACATCAATGGATCAAGCGCTATTAATCGTCCTCCCATTTTGTTAATGTCACAACTTGGCCTACCGGTTGCAAAACTAAAAGTGTCGCGTCGGTTGGCAAAACCCACACTAATCGACGATAACGATTAGCTGGCAATTCTTGTTCACCGTCACCATCGGTAAAGATAACCACGACGGTACTCTGCGGTTGGTATCGCTCTGACTGCAACGTTTCAAAAATCGTTGTAAAGCGCGTGCCACCACCAGCGCGACGGCGACCATCGGCAATCCAATTTTTATCAATCGCATGTACTTCAGTGTCGAAGGCAAAGAAATCAACTGCCGCTGCAAGTTGTTTTTGCATCTGTGCTACTTCAGCCATAAAACGACTCGCCGTATCATCTGAAATTGACGCTGAATTATCGATAAAGACCGCAATCTTAGTCTGTGTCGCGTCCACTTGGCCCGGCAATTCCATGCGATATGGTTGGCGACGATTGAAACGAGCACGACTATCTTGCTTGCCTGCTGGCACGTTGCTCATCGCCTTACGTAACAAGCCTCGCCAATTGCGCCGTGGTGCTAGCAACTGTTCGATCTGACGTTCAACCTCACCGGCCATGTTACCGCGACCTGCAACAAGCGCATCGTGGTTTGCATCGGCAACCACATTTCGCAATGCTGCCTCTGCTTCCTCGCCAGCCTCAGCACCTGTCGACCACCCTTTGTGATCGTCACCAGGCAACTGTGAACTAGCACCTTCGTTATCAATCGTATCCATCAACGGATGCAATAAATTGTAATAGGTACTTGAATCGGCATACGTTGGCAAATCCAATTCAATCATTTCTTCAACCTCAGCCAACGTGTGCGCACCAGGAAAACCACCACGAATATATTGATTAACGGATAAGTCAGTTGCTAAGCCGACCATCTTGGCCTCAGCCGCATTCTCAGCAATTTTATCTGCATAACGAATTGGGTGTTCCCACACCATGTGTAGCACTTGGTGGGTCAGCGCACCTTTAACATCCGCAACCGAGTGATAAACTTCTTCGAATAAAATCGGATTAATACGCAACTCCCAGAATGGCGCTTGCCAAGACAACCCCATCGTACCGCCAACCGTGTCATCATACACACGATTTAATCGTAAGACGACTTCACCATAAAACCGGCTTTCGTCCAACAATTTCATCGTGGCTTTTTGAACTAGTTCATCAATCTTCTGATAGGTCATAGGCGGCCACCTTCGTGATGACATCGTAAAGTTGCTTTGCGTGCTCACCAGTTGAGCTGTACAGTTGCTCCAACAAGTTACCCGCTGCCAATTGCTTAACGACTGCGTATTGGCCATCCTTGGCCGTTGCTGTCAAAATTTGCGTAAAGCGACCGGCGTTATCATCTTGGGCAATATCAACTGCGGCTAACGTTGACTTCAACAAGGCCAACTCTTGCACTTCAGGCAAACCAACGAACTTTGTCATCACTTGTTCCGGCACTTCTGGTCCCCATGGTTGGCTTACAAAGATATCCATTGGCGTCAATGTTTCTTGGTTCGTTTGCATAAATTGCACGAAACGTTGGGCAGCAGCTTCACCTAGGTCACCAGCCACAATGTCAAAAATCAACGCTTGCTGAGTCGCTTCAGGCAACGTCAATAATTCATATAAATTATCTGATACACGTTGCCAAGCACGTGGCGTAGGATTCAAGTCATCCCCACGTTCAGCTGGGTAAAGTTGCGTCGCATCTTCTTGTAGGTAACGTTGAATCATCTCATGGATGTTTGGTCGTTGCTTTGTCTTATCTTCAGTCGCTGCCCACGCCAACCAGTCAGCAACATCAACCTTCATCACCAAACGCACTGTACGATCCTTAATGGCCGCATCACCAGCCACAACCCCGTAATCGGCATTTTCAAATCCAACCATCGTTTCATCAGGATTTTCAGCAATCACCAGCTTCACTTCGGCTGGCAAAATCAATGAATTAATTTGGCGTTGCAAGACCAAATTCATCAACTCACTTTGAACCGCTTGTGAGCCACGATTAAACTCGTCCAAGAACCAAATGATTGGCTTGCCTGGGTGTGCTTGCGCCGCTTCAATAATCTCAATCAACGTGTGCGTGTAACCGTACTTCACATCAGCCAATGAGCCATACTGCTCAGTTTCAACATAAGCATCGCTGGTCAAAGGTGGCACTGGAATAGCCAAGTCGCCCTTTTCTGACAAAGAAACAACCGTCGTAAAGAGCGTTGCGCCCATTTGACGGGCAATTTCAGCGACCAATGCTGACTTACCAATACCAGCTTCACCGACAATATTAGGCACATTACCACCTCGCAATACGAGTGGAACTGCCGTTACTAATTCCTGAAATGAAAGTGCCATGTCGTTTTTCCTCAATCTATTGTTAATTACTTATAGTTTACGCTGTTTCAAACCCTTTTTGGTTTTAAAAGTGGTTAGTTGTGTGTGTCCGTCCTGACGGCCGGAGTGCTTGGCCCCTTCTTTTGGCACGCTAACACGTCCAGACCATGACCTGCAGGGAGCGGAGTCCACGCCGTTGGCGCGTACGCCTTTACCTCCCGTGGCTCTAAGCGGGAAACCCGCTAAGAGGCCACACCTGCGGGTCAAGGTCTGCACGTGTCTATACGCGTGGCGGGGCCAAGCACAGCAGCCAAGAAATACTAAATTTGCTTGATTTTCATCCACCATACAATACTAAGTTGAACTGTTCACCCATTTGTTTTCCGGTAGATGAAAATCCATAACAGACTAGAACATCTCGGTTGCTGGCAAGGGGGTGCGGGACTATCGGAGCGTTCAAATTAGGGCAACATGCCGCATGGCCAGCGCTATTCAGACAAGCCCTCACAGGACCCAAAAGGATTAGGGGGAATTATTTGCCCCGCTGAATGGCGTCTGCGCCATTCGGTTGCCCTCATTTGAACGTTGCCGGAGATAGTCCCGCACCCCCTTGCCTCGACGCAACGCGTCGACACAGACATCCAACTAAATAAGAAAAGCCACCAGATGCTTTAAGTTCATCTGGTGGCTACCATGGTGTTTCAGTTGTCTTTCTGTACGCGACAATCGCTTGGCAAAGTATCATGACATGAGTTAACAGGTTCGTCCATCTGTACACTTCGTTTTCCAAGGGAAGGTCTCATGTCGTTGATTCAATACCAGGTTAAGACTAGCTCATTGTTTGCGCGTTTGATATGAGCGTCATCGTGACGATTGGCAATCGAAGCATCAATTCATTTATGAATTATACGGAACACTTCGAAATTCGCCTAATAAAAAGGGAACTTTACTTCAAATAATCCGTCGCAACATCTTTGAACAGGTCAATCATCTTGAAATACGCCACTTCTTCAACATACTCATCGGCCTTGTGCGCCGTTGCGTTACCTGGTCCGATGACTGCCAATTGCATGTTTGGGTTGGCCTTGATAAATTGTGACGCATCCGTTCCCAATGACACCGCAATCGCAGGTGCAGCCATTGGCTCATCCAAATACTTTGGAATCGTTTGCTGAATCAATCGAATCAACTCGCTATCCTTTGGTGCGACAACCGCCCCGTCATACGCCTTCACGTTCAAGCGCAAATCCATTTGTGGATCCGTTGCCATCACGTCAGCCATCAACTTTTTCAAGCGGCCAATCAACGCCTCGGGTGGTAACTCCGGAATGATACGCGTTAGCACCGTCAAAGTCGCTGAATCAGGAACCGAGTTTTGTTGTTGGCCGCCTTGAATGACGTCAGGGCCATATAACGTACGGTCCAATACTGGACTAACTTCTGGCAGTTCTTCATAGAATTGCTTCTCAGCTAGATAGTAGGTAATCAAATGGTCAATCGCATTGATGCCCAACTTCGGCATCGAACTGTGTGCTGCCTTCCCCTTCGCCGTCACTTCATAAGCCAAAAAGCCCTTGTGCGCGTGGAAGATAAAGTGTTGTTCCGTCGCCTTGGTACCACGCTTCTTTTCATTCAACTCGGCCAAAGCTTCCGGATCGATGACCGCCCCACCGCTGTGGAAATAATCATCAATGTCGTCTAACGCCACGCCAGTTGGTTCAGCAATTACCATTGCTTCAACATCATCCAAGTAGCCTCGCTCAGTTAGCAGCTTTGCCCCAGCCTCCGTCTTTTCTTCATCAACCGTGGCGATGAAGCGCACCGTTCCATGCAATGGCGCACCAGATTCTTGCAACTCAATCATTGCAATCAAGAATTCAGCGATACCGCCCTTCATATCCGTCGTGCCACGGCCATACAAGCGACCATCCTTTGCAACCACTTCAAACGGATCTGTTGACCAGGTATCTAAATCACCTTCGTGAACCGTATCAATGTGGCCAGCAAACGCCAGCACTGGTCCTTCACCATCCCCAATTTCCGCCACAATGTTTGCACGTTGTGAATCATCAGCCACTAGCTGACTTTCGATGCCATGGCGCTTAAAGACGTCCTGCAAATAAACTGCTACTGATGTCTCGTTGGCTGCCACTGTGTTAATGGCAACCAGGTCCTTTAGTATTGTTAATTTTTCTTGTTCCCGCATAGTTTTCCCCACCTTTAAAACTTCTCATGTAATTTTAATCTATGTGGCCCCAATACGCAAAACAGCGATTAAGTATCATAAGAGATACTTAATCGCTGTGAACATTTTTACTCTATTAACGTTGTTGTCGTGCCTCAATCTCAGCGACGACTTCTTCTGGCTTCTTTGGATGCACGCCAATATTCATCAAGATGGCGACTACCGTTCCGATGAACGTATCAAACACACGTTCCACGGCATACATATATGTCGCATCTGCTGGAATCGTCAGCGCAATCATCAGCAAAGCCGCCGTCGATCCGATAATCCCTTTGTTATTACCAATGCCGTCATTGATTGAAATCAACAACATTAAGAAAGTTGGCAACACCAGAATTTGGACCAAACTAGCTTCATTGAAGTATTCGTAAATCAAAAAGTACGCAATTGCAAAGCCACCACCCAAGGCATTGGCTAACACACGCGACTTACCAAACTCAACCGTCGTCTCAAAATCTTGTCTGAGCGAAAACACAGCTGAAAGTGCTGCAATCATAGGATTACCACGATTTATGAGGACGAAAATTGCCACGACTATCATGACAGCTAATCCCGTTTTAAACGTGCGCATCCCCAATCGAAATGATCCTAATTTCATACAGTTGTTTCCTCGTTGTTATTCGTATTGTGTTGCGTGACGATAACCAATAAAGATCATCGTTGCAACGCCGACAAAGGCAATAAAGACCACACCTGCTCCGCCATAGAACAATGAGCCATAACCACTCTGTTCAATCACGGCACCACCCAACAAAGGTCCAATCGCACGACCAACGGACGGCGCTGCTGCTGTCAGACCTTGGTAACGGCCCTTCAATTCCATTGGTGTTAGTTCATTAACTAGCGCTGGAATCATTGGGAAAGCCGTTGCTTCACCAATCGTTGTGACCACCATCGCCAACGCAAACCCAGTAAACGTCTTGGCGAATGGCAAAATCAAGAATGCCAACCCAAACATCAACAAGCCAGCGAATATTTGAATGAACATTGATTTGCGATTAGCTGACAGGTTCAAAGCGTTCATGCCAAGTTGAATAACAGCAATCAAAATACCGTTAATCGTCCATAGCATTGAGTATTGCCACAATGGCAACTTCAACACGCTCGACATGTAAACCGACAAATTACCGAGCCATTGTGAATAAGAAATCCACAAGACCATCAACCCAATGACGCCGGTGTAAACCAAGCGCCAATTCCATTTGGGTAATTTGAAACTTGACTTCGTTGTCTTTTGTTCCGTACGTTCCACTTTAATTTTGAAATGTGAACGCACAATGAACAAAAGGACAATATACATAATCAAAGCCAGGATAAACAACCATGTAATACCGTACGTATAAATCGGTCCAACAGCCGCCGTTGCAAACACCATACCAAAGTTTCCCATAAAGTACAGCATGTTAAAGACAAATCGGCCGTCGTGGCTACGGACATACGTGCCGTACGAATTAATCGCAGCTGTATTCCAGCCACCGAAGAAACCAACTACGGCCAAAATAACCGCATAAGTTGGCCACCCGTGGAAGAGGATGAATAGCACTTGCAACACAATCATGGCCACCGTCCCAAATTGAATTAGTTTGTGTGGTGAGAAGCGGTCAAATAAGCGACCACTGACTAACGATCCAACCGCCTGACCAACGGCATTGGCCATCATGACCCAACCAATAATTACTAGCGTTTGATATAGCTCATCGTGTAAGTACACTGATGTTAGTGGCCAAATAAAGCCAAAGGCAACACTGTTGATGAAACTAGCTGTCAACAACCAGCGAATTGACATGCCTTGTTCGTTTGTTTGCATCCCTTACCTCCATTATTTTGAAAAAAGAGAACGAGGCTACCAAATTGGTAACCCCGTTAATGTCTGTTTGTATTACCCGAATCCACCTGGTTCTTCAGCATGGAATTCAATGTTTGAGAATTTGTTGTATGACTTAACAAATAGCAAACGGGCGGTTCCACGCGCACCAGAACGGTTCTTCTCCAAGATGACTTCGATTTCTCCGACATCTTGTTGTTCTTCATCACGTGGATCATTTGGATTATCCGAGTCATCGTTAGCTTTCTCGTAATAATCATCACGATACAAGAAAGCAACGATGTCGGCGTCCTGCTCGATTGATCCAGATTCACGAATATCTGACAACATCGGACGCTTGTCTTGACGTTGTTCAACACTACGAGAAAGCTGAGAAAGCGCGATAATTGGCACATCCATTTCCATGGCCATCATCTTGATTGCACGAGAAATAGCTGAGACTTCTTGCTGACGCCCTTCACTTCCAGTACCTTCAATCAGCTGCAAGTAATCGATAATAACCAAGCCAATTTGGCCTTCACGCTTATATAGACGACGTAACTTCGAACGGATTTCCGTCACCTTGATACCAGCCGTATCATCGATATAAATCTTGGTATTTGCCAATGAACCCATGGCAACGGCCAACGCATTCCATTCTTCGGAATCCAATTGACCAGTACGCATGTGCTGTGAGTTGATGTTTCCTTCAGCCGCTAACATACGGTTAACCAATGAAGTGTCCGGCATTTCCAGTGAGAAAATAACAACCGGCAAGTTTGGGTCAGCCACCGCAACCTTTTGAGCAATATTCAAAACGAACGCCGTCTTACCAACGGCCGGACGCGCGGCCACAATAATCATTTCGCCACCGTGGAACCCAGTCGTCAGATTATCCAAAGCTGGGTAACCTGACGCCAACCCTGTAACCGTCTCGGTCGTGCGAGAGTTTTGCTCAATTTGCTCGAATGACTTTTCAACAACGTCCGCGATATTCTTAAAGTCGGCGCTCTTCTCGCCCCCATTAATCATATCCAGCTTCGTTGACAATTCAGCCACGGCGTCATCAACCGAATCCGCCCCTTCATACGTTTGCGTCAAACTGTTCTGCAACGTATCAATCATGTTGCGACGAATCGACTTTTCACGCACGATACGCGCATAGTAAAGTGCGTTGCCGGCAACCGGCACCGTTGATGCCAATTCAGTCAGGTAGGCCATGCCACCCACGTTTTCGACTTGATTATCCTTATTCAGTTCATCGGTAATCGTCAAAATATCGATGGCACGTTGCGTTTCATCAAGCTTCAAAATTGCCGCATAGATTAAACGGTGTGCCGTTCGATAAAAGTCAGATGGTTCCAAGATTGTCATCAAGTCCGCAATCAAATCCTGCGGGTCAGTCGACAACAAAATAGATCCCAAAACGGCTTGTTCAGCGGTCACATCTTGTGGCACGCTAAGCGCAGTCGTTTCTGTTTCATCTGCCATGGGGACGCCTCCTTTTTGTTTATTCAATAGAATCTATTGTAACAGAAAAAGCCAGTGAAACATCACTGGCTCGTCACTTTATTTATCCACCGATTTTTATTGTTCATCCGTGTGGATGCGAATCTTTGCCTCAACATCGTGGTGCAACTTAACCGTAACAGTACGGTAGCCCAATGCACGGATTGGCTCCTTCATATCCATCTTGCGCTTATCAATCTTCAAGCCGAATTGCTTCTCCAAAGCTTCAACAACTTGCTTTGATGAGATGGCACCGAACAAACGACCGTCAGTTCCAGCCTTTGCCTTCAACTCAACAACCGTCTTGTCGTCTTCCAACTTAGCCTTCAAAGCCTCAGCTTCAGCCTTTTCTTCAGCGGCCTCACGATCGGCTGCCTTCTTTTGACCACGCAATGCAGAAACATTTGCGTTAGTTGCAGGCTCAGCCTTCTTGTTCTTAATCAAGAAGTTGTTAGCGTAGCCATCAGGAACTTCCTTAACTTCGCCCTTCTTACCGCGCCCCTTAACATCTTCCAAGAAAATAACCTTCATGATTATCGACCTCACTTATTAATCTTCATTATCACCATCATCATTTGTTCCCGCAAGAACAGATAACAATTGTTCATAGACGGCAGTGGTCGTCGTCTCTGAGACCTGCGTTGCCGCATTACTCAAATGACCGCCTCCGCCCATCGCTTCCATTACTAATTGTACATTAAATGACCCAGTTGAGCGCGCCGAAACGGCAACTGTATTGTCATCGCGTCGTGAAATCACAAATGACGCCTCAATTCCAATCATCTGCAACAACGCATCCGCAGCCTGAGCAGCCACAACTGAATCATATTGCACATCATCTTCACCAATGACAATTGCCGCATTATCATGAATTTGCGCACGCTCAATCAAGTGGGCACGCTCACGATATGAATCAACGGTTTCTTTCATGAAGTCTTGCAACATCTTACCATCAGCACCAACTGAACGCAGATAACTAGCCGCATCAAACGTTCGTGTACCAGAACGCAACGTAAATGACTTCGTATCAACCTGAATACCAGCCAGCATCGCCGTCGCCTCAATACGAGACAATCCCTTTGCACGACGTGGTTGATACTCAAACAGTTCCGTTACCAACTCAGATGTAGATGACGCATAGGACTCAATGTAAACCAATTGCGGTTCATCAGGGAACTCTTCACCACGGCGGTGGTGATCAATAATCACAACTCGCTCAGACAGTTGTTGATAAACTTCCGGTGATTCTGAAATCGATGGCTTTGAATGATCCACCATGACCAACAAACTACGTTCAGTAGCTTCTGACATCACCTGTGCAGGCGCCATCATGGCAGACTGATCAGATGGATCAGCCTTAAGCTCTTGTAGCAACAACTTAATATCTGAGTGCTCATGACCACTCTCTTCATAGACAACCCATGACGGCTTACCCAACATTTGAGCCAAACGGCGAACACCCAGCGCAGCACCAAACGAATCCATATCAGAACGCTTGTGTCCCATAATGAAAATTTGGTCTGCTTGGGTCATCAAGTCAGCCAAAGCTTGCGAAATGACACGCGCGCGCACACGGGTACGCTTAGCCATCGGGTTTGTGTTTCCACCGTAGAAACGGGCGTCCCCGGTTGGTGACTTCACAACAACTTGATCACCACCACGGCCCAACGCCAAGTCCAAGTTAGCTTGGGCATTCTGCGCCAAAACATCAATCGCCGTTTCCTTGTAGGCAATTCCAATACTCAACGTAATTGGTGTGTTCTGCATTGAAGTCGCTTCACGCACGGCAGTCAACACATTAAACTTATCTGCCTCAGCGCGACGCAAACCATCACGATAACCAATCAACATATAACGATCGACAGCCAAACGACGTACGTAAATCTTGTGTTCAGCCATCCAGTCAGACAACGTCTTCGTTACGAATGTACGCAATGCAGACGCGTCCGAGTCATTCATCCCTTCAGATACTTCGTCATAGTTATCCAATGAAACGATTCCAATGAATAACTTGTGCGCCTCGTAGTCACTCATGACTTGCGCTGAGTCGGTAGCATCCAGCAGATATGCAGCACGTAGTTCGGGCTGCACCTGTACATTAAATACACGATCCAACCAGTGTAATTGCGTAACACGCTTATCTTCATCCGGCCATCGCTTAATCAAGTCAGCCAATTGCACAGAAGCTTCCTGCAATGGTCGACCAACGATGACACGTTCCCCAAGGAAACTTTGTAGATAAGGGTTCACCCAATTAACTTCGTTCTGTTCATTGAACAAAACGACCCCCAAAGGCATCTGAATAATTGCTTCTTGTTCACCACGATTAACGCGGTATGAAAGATTCTCAATATAGTGTGTGGTGTCTTCGCCAATAATCTGCAAGGTCTTGAATATGACCATCAAAGCAATCACAACCAAGGCCAGCCAGACAATTCCGGCAACCCAATTCACCATAAAGGCTAGAATCGCGCCGATAATTGCCATCACCGAGACGAGCACTGCCATCCAAGCGAGGCGCCGATTTTGGAAGAACGCCGGTAAAGCATCCAAATTTTTCACGCGTATCACCCAACCCATTCCTTAATAGTTTCTTTATAAAGTAGTATACCATGATTACCAAATAGACTTGAACTGATAAATAATGGCTTTTTTATGTTGAAAATCTATTTTGTGGTTTGTGTCCGTCCTAACGGCCGGAGTGCTTGGCCCCTTCTAAGGCACGCTAACACGTCCAGACCATGACCTGCAGGGAGCGGAGTCCACGCCGTTGGCGCGTGCTCCTTTACCTCCCGTGGCTCTAAGCGGGAAACCCGCTAAGAACCCACACCTGCGGGTCAAGGTCTGGACGTGTCTATACGCGTGGCGGGGCCAAGCACAGCAGCCAAGCAATACTATATTGGTTTGATTTACATCGACCATAAAATAATAGGTTGAACTGTTTTCCCTTTTGTTTGTCGGTAGATGTAAATCCATAACAGACTAGTACATCTTGGCTGCTGGCATGGCGGTTCGGCACCATCGGAGCGTTCAAATTGGGGCAACATGCCGCATGGCCGGCGCTATTCAGATAAGCCCACACAGGACTAGAAGGATTAGGGGGAATTATTTGCCCCGCTGAATGGCGTCCGCGCCATTCGGTTGCCCTAATTTGAACTTTGCCGGAGATGGTGCCGAACCGCCATGCCTCGACGCAACGCGTCGACCCAAAAACAAAACCAAGCAAAAAAAGCACCCAACATAACGTCAGGTGCGTTTCTTGCTAATCGATCAAACCAGCTTCGCGGGCGCGTTGCTTGTACATCTCGATTTCGTCTTCTGCAGCCCAAACGAAGTGTTCAGGTGCAATTTCAACCATCTCACGGTCACGTCCGTCCATTTCGTCAGTTGGATCGTAAACGATTGGCTCACGGGCCGTCTCAACTGATGGATCTGGAACTGGAATGGCACTCAACAATGAGCGCGTGTAATCGTGCAAAGGCTTGTTGTAAACTTCGTCGGCTGGTCCAATTTCAACCATCTTACCCCAGTGCATAACACCGATACGGTCAGAAATGTACTTAACCATCGACAAGTCGTGGGCAATGAACAAATACGTCAATCCCTTGTCCTTTTGCAATTGCTTCATCAAGTTAACAACTTGCGCTTGGATTGAAACGTCCAAGGCAGAGATTGGCTCGTCGGCGATGATGAACTTTGGTTGAACAGCCAACGCACGGGCGATACCGATACGTTGACGTTGTCCACCAGAGAACTCGTGTGGGTATCGGTTTGAGTGGTCACGGTTCAAACCAACCGTCTCCAACAAATCTTCCACACGCTTCGAACGCTCTTCGTCGCTGGCGGCCAAGTGGTTAACGTCGATTCCTTCAGCAACGATATCCTTAACCTTCATACGTAAGTTCAATGACGCTTGTGGGTCTTGGAAAATCATTTGAACTGCTTGACGGAATTCTGACAATTCGCCACGCTTCTTCAACTTAGCGATGTCCTTGCCATCAAACAAAACTTCACCTGCTGATGGTTCGTACAACTTCATAATCGTACGACCGATTGTCGTCTTACCTGAACCTGACTCACCAACAAGACCAAACGTCTCACCTTCGTAAATGTCGAAAGTTGCGTTTTGAACAGCCTTCGTTTCGTTGCTACGGCCCTTGTTAAACGTGATATCAAGCCCCTTGATTTCAACTAACTTCTTCTTTTCTTCAGCCATTAGTTGTTAACCTCCGTTCCAAGAACTGCCGTTGCGTCGACGGCGACTGCCTTCTTACGGTCAGCTTCTGGGTGCTCAGCTTGGTAGCGAGCCCAACGCTTTTGTACTTCCAATGGTGGCTCAACTTCTGGCGCACGTTCATCCAACAACCACGTTGACGCAAAGTGCGTCTCTGATAGCTTGAAGAAAGGTGGCTTCTGCTTTTCATCGATTGCCAAAGCGTACTTGTTACGTGCCGCAAATGGATCACCTACAGGTGGCTCCAACAAATCAGGCGGCGTACCTGGGATTGCTTCCAACTCACCACGCGCCGTTTCCGTCGTTGGCATTGAGTTCAACAAGCCCCAAGTGTATGGGTGTTGTGGGAAGTTAAATACTTCATCAACAGTTCCAATTTCAATAATTTGTCCGGCATACATAACCGCCACACGATCAGCCATACCAGCCACAACACCAAGGTCGTGGGTGATAAAGATGATTGATGAATTGATTTCCTTTTGAATCTTCTTCATCAAGTCCAAGATTTGCGCTTGGATTGTAACGTCCAAAGCCGTTGTTGGCTCGTCGGCAATTAGGATTTCAGGGTTGTTGATCATCGCAATCGCAATAACGATACGTTGACGCATACCACCTGAGAATTGGTGCGGATAGTCGTTGATGTGGTTTTCTGAATTTGGAATACCAACCAACTTCATCATTTCCAATGCCTTTGCCCAGGCATCCTTCTTGCTCATCTTCTTGTGCTTGATCAAAGGTTCGGCAATTTGTTGCCCAATCTTCATCGTTGGATCCAAAGAAGTCATTGGGTCTTGGAAAATCATGGCAATTTCTGAACCACGCAAGTGCTGCATGTCTTCTTCTGACTTACCAATGATTTCGTCGCCCTTGAACTTGATTGAACCGTGTTCAACTTCAGCGTTCTTTGCCAACAAGCCCATCAAAGAACGTGTTGTAACAGACTTACCTGAACCAGACTCACCCACGATAGCAAGCGTCTCACCCTTGTACAAATCAAATGAAATGTCGCGGATGGCTTGTACCTTACCGTTGTAAGTTCGGAAATTAATTTTAAGGTCCTTAACCTCAAGAATCTTTTCTGCCATGTCTTAACTCTCTTCCATTAATCCTTCGTACGAGGGTCAAAGGCGTCACGCAAACCATCTCCAAGCAAGTTAAAGGCAATCATGATGACAGCCAAGATAAGTGCTGGAATTACCAATTGGTATGGATAGAATTGCAAAGCCTTTTGTCCATCATTCAACAACGTACCCAATGAGGCCATTGGCACTGGAATTCCCAATCCAATAAATGACAACAATGCTTCGAAGAAGATTGCTGATGGGATTGTGAACATCAATTGCACAATGATTGTTGAACTCAAGTTTGGCACCAAGTGGCGGAAACCAATACGCCATGCTGATGATCCCAATGTACGAGCGGCCAAGATGTAATCTTGTTCCTTAATCGTCAATACCTGTGCACGTATCAAACGCGCCATTGACGTCCATGATGTCATTGCGATACCCAATGCGATTGACAACATACCGGGCTTCAAAATCAAAATCAACAAAACGAAAACAACCAAGTTAGGAATTGATGAAATAACTTCGATGATACGTTGCATCACGATGTCGGTCTTACCACCACGCCAACCGGAAACAATTCCGTATGTGACACCAAAGACCAAGTCCATGGCAGCGGCGATCAACGCAACTTGCAATGAGATACGCGTTCCGTAAAGGACACGCTTGAAGATGTCACGACCAAATTGGTCAGTTCCAAACCAGAAGTTCTTCTTCTTTGAAACGCCAGCTGAATCGTATGAATCAACCTTGACACCATCCAACTTTGCCTCACCAGTGAACCCTGGAATATCTCCCAAGACACCCGGCAAGCGCGGTGGCAAGTTTTGCAACGTCACATCTTGGTGTGACGTTGACTTTGAGTTGGCGATTGGGGCAGATCCAAATGCTGCCACAAAAATGAATACCAAAATCCACAATGAGATGAAGGCTCCCTTGTTCTTCTTCAAACGACGCCAAGCATCCTTAGCGAAGCTCAATGAAGGCTTCATAATCTTTTCGTTATCGACATGACGATCCGCTGGAAGCAGCTTAAAGTCATCTGCCGTCAAATTTACTTGTTCAGCCATGTGCTACTCCTTACTTTGCCAAACGGATACGTGGGTCAATGACACCGTACAAGATATCCGTAATCAACAACACAACCATCAACATCATGGCGTAGACAATCGTCGTTCCCATGATGATTTGGTAGTCATTCGTCAAAATTGATGAAACGAATTGGCTACCGATTCCTGGAATTGAGAAGATTGACTCAACAACGATTGACCCAGTCATCAAGTTAACCGCCATTGGTCCAATCAACGTTACCAACGGAATCAATGAGTTACGCATTGCGTGCTTCCAAATCACTTCACGCTTTGACAATCCCTTGGCACGTGCCAATTCAATGTAGTCAGAACCCAAGACATCCACCATTTCGGTACGGATGAAACGAGCTGACGTTGCCAAAGGCGCCATTCCCAACGCGATTGTTGGCAAGATAGTAGAAGAGAAGCCCTTCCAACCAGCGATTGGCAACCAGTCCAACTTCAAACCAACCCAGTATTGCAACAAAGCCGCAAACACGAATGATGGGATTGAAATTCCCAAAACGGCAATGATTGACAAGATTGTATCCGTCTTTGTGTTACGACGAACGGCAGCTGCTGAACCAAGTCCGATACCGGCGATTACACCGAAGATCAAAGCTTGAATTCCCAATTGTGCTGAAGGTCCCATACGTTGTGCAATCAACGTTGAAACTTCTTGGTTAGCAAATTGGAATGACACACCGAAGTCAAAATGCAAGGCATCCCACAAATAAGTGACGTATTGAATGAAAATTGGCTTATCCAAGCCGTACTGTGCTTCAATCATCTTTTGTTGTGCCTCAGACAAACGCTCAGCATTCGCAAGCGGTGAACCAGGCATCAGCTTCATCAAGAAAAATGTCGCTGAGATAATCAGCACCAGCGTCAAAATAATGATTGCTAGTCGCTTAAGTAAATATTTGATCATAGCGATGACCTTCCCCTATTATTCCTGCTATTCATATTATGAAAGGATCACTTACGTTTAATTAAAGACGAAGTTGATATCTCTCACATATCCATAGTTTTTATTAGTATTTTCTAATCTTACCAGACAACACACGATTGTAAAAGGGTTTGTCAGGTAATATCACATGAGAATCAAAATTTCTTAACACTTACGAATTTGTTAGCGTTTACATAGATTTTGATATGTTTGTCCAGATTCCGGGACGACTTAACACTCGCCCTATATGTAAAACACGCATCTATCCATAGTAGATAGATGCGTGTTGTCTATTCAAACTTAACAAACAAGTGTCGTTTTGATTCGGCAATCAAAATTACTTCTTGTATGCCCACTTCCAGTCGTAAGGTGCACCAGCAGGGTTCATAACAACACCCTTAACTGACGTACGGAACAACGTAGCGTATGAACGGTAGTACAAAGGTGCCACACCGACTTCCTTGTCGATGATTTGCTCTGCTTGCTTGTAGTCTTCGTAACGCTTCTTGTCGTCGTTAACGTCAGTCGTCTTAGCAGCTTGCATCAACTCGTTGTATTGGGCGTTATCCCATGAACCGTTGTTGAATGATGAATCCTTCGTGTACAAGTCCAAGAACGTTGATGGATCACCATAGTCGGCTCCCCATGCAGTGATAACCAAGTCAAACTTCTTTTCTTGTGACAAAGCCAAACGTTGCTTAAATGGCACCGTCTTGATATCAATCTTCAAGCCATCCAACTTTTCCATTTGTGATTGCAAGAATTGGGCAGTACGCTTTGCACCGTCAGTGTCATCCGTTACCATTTGCAACGTCAACTTCTTAACGCCGGCTTCCTTCATACCTTCCTTGAACAACTTCTTAGCCTTAGTCTTGTCGTATGCAATTGCACCCTTTACTTCGGCTGCCTTAGCAAAGTCCTTGTTCGTGTTAGGATCAACAGCCAACTTAGTTGAAGTAAACGTCGTTGCTGGCGTTGCAGTTCCCGTCAAAATCTTGTCTGACAAAGTCTTACGGTCAATTGAGTATGAGATGGCTTGACGAATCTTTTGGTTAGCCAATGCCTTAACCTTCTTTTGGTTAAACTCCATGTAGAACGTTGAAGCTTGTGGGATAACCTTGTAAGCCTTGTTCTTCTTTGAAGCCTTAACTTGGTCAGGTGACAAGTTAGTGAAGTCAACCTTGCCTGACTTGTACAAGTTGTAACCCGTGTTTTGGTCCTTGATCGTTTGAACAACAACCTTAGGCGTCTTAACTACCTTTGCATCGTAGTAGTTCTTGTTCTTTACCAATGAGTACTTGTTGTTTGAACCAGTCCAGTCCTTCAAGATGTATGGACCTGATGACAACGTGTACTTAGCAGCAGTTCCGTACTTCTTACCAACCTTTTCCACAAACTTTTGGTTTTGTGGGTAGAATGGTGCCATCGTCAATACTGACTCAAGTTGTGGCATTGGCTTTTCCAATTGCACTTCCAAGGTCGTATCATCAACTGCAGTTACACCCAATGATGACAAATCAGTGTTTTCGCCTGATTGGATAGCGTCAGCGTTCTTGATACCTGAGAACAAGTAAGCATATTGTGATGCCGTCTTAGGATCGTTCGTACGTTGCCATCCGTAAACAAAGTCGTGCGCCGTCAAAGCGTCACCGTTTGACCACTTCAAACCTGAACGCAACTTGAACGTCAATGACAAGCCATCTTCTGACTTCTCAACAGACTCAGCCAAAGCCAAAGCTGGCTTTCCTGACTTGTCGTTACGGTACAAACCATCACCAGTGGCTTGCAACGCATCAAAATCAACAGCAGCAGTAGACTTTGAAGGATCCATCGTTCCCAAGTCGGCACCTTCAGTCCAGTTGATCGTCTTGTACTTAGCAGCATCTGCTGTCAAAGGTGCAACCGTTGATCCCAAAATCAAGGCCGTTGACAACAATGCTGACGTCTTCAACAATTTGTTCATAAAATAACTCCCCATATCCAGAAAATGTAAATAACGTTTTTCAATATGCATGTATCATATCCTGGACGAAAATGAGAAGCAATGTCATTTTTTAATACAAACCATGAATTATGTTTGAATTCTAGGCACTAAAACGTTTAAACACCGCGGTTTATCAACGTTTCGCAAAATGAGAATATTACTCATTTTCATGTCGTTTTCACGTTTTTTATGCGTTTTATTACTTTTTCAAATCTCAATTCACGCAATCTGACGCGTAATTGCTGTACCTGTTTATTCGTTGGCAGACCTTGCCATTCAAATAAGTTTTGTTGGGCAACATCTTGTCGATTAGCGTTTGAAATAACAACATCGATTTCTGAATCATGTTGTGTACTCACCACCACATTATATTCCGGCATCCCCAAAATCATATTGCTGATTATTTGTCGTGTTCCTGGCAAACCCGGTAAATCCACCTCCAACCTAATCGGGGGAAATAACCGTTCTTTTTGGCACAACAAACAAATTAACATCGATAATGTCATATACAACGCGTTGTTAATCATTCCTTCCTCCATCGCGATGGACATTCTAAATTTGTCGATAATCCGTCCCACAATATAATCAATTTCTGGAAACCCTTCCTTAACGGTGGCTTTGTCATATTCACTGAATCTAACATCATACTTAGCTGACAACTGGATTAATTTAGGCGTTAAGTAGTGACGCAAACGATTGATTTGTGTGTTAGAAAATGCGAAGTCACTCAACGCTTTCACTTCATCAGTTACCACTTCCACCAACCTGTCTTGTTGTCGAGTCAGGTCATCAGTTACACATAAATATTCGTCGGCGTCCGCAAAAATGCCCAGCGCATACAGAAAGACTAAAAAATGGCGCGACTCTGCTTGCGCTACGTCGGCACTGATGCCAATTTGACTAATTAATTGGTTCATTAATCGTTGCACGATGACCTTACTGCTGCCCGTCAAGCGTTCATTATCCTGCAGTATCTCATCCACCCATTCAACCGACGTGAAATGACACTTTTTTACCCGCAAAAATAAAACGCCTAGATAAATTTTAATTTCCTGAATAGCAGATATTTGCAAGGCCCCCATCACAGCTACCTCTTTGTATAACCAGCTCATCGTTTCTGCAATCATCTTTTCAGTATCAGTGTCAAAAGGGGTATTCTTCTCACACCAATATGTTCTAAAAAGATCAACAAACATTAATCGCAAGCGGGACTCCGAACGTGCTTTTAGGTGATAGTCATTTGACACCACCACATTATATTTCGCTAGGTTTTTTTCGAGCATAACTTTCGTGTTTCTGGCTGTCCCCACTGCACAAAGATAATGTTCTGCAAAATACGTATACGAGTGCATCGTTTCATTCAACATACTAATTAGCATCTGCCAACTAGCTGTACGATGAAAGTACTGGGCAGCCAGTGCTTCAACATTAATTTGTCTGACCGAAACTAGCGTCACAATCCGTCTATCTGAACTCAGTATCAGTAGATTTTGATGGTCTTTATAAAAATCTTGCAAATCAATGGCTACTTCTTCAATGACACTCAACACTAGGTACTTCGACCATCTCAGTTGACGCATCAAATCGGAAATTAGGCTGGTTTGATTTTCATTAGCAATCAGTATGTTTAACAGCTGTATTTTTTCATACTCTCGTTTACCAAAAATCCACTCAATCATCTGTCTACTCCCCAAATCTACATTGTCTTGTATTAATAGAATAACGACGTCATCTGCCTGTTTAAGACAGTTTCCTTTTCTGAAAAGACGTTATTAAATTGAATGACAAATTTTTGGGCAATAAAAAAGCCGTTCAAACGAACGGCTTTATCAGCTTAAATTAACGCAATGCAATTGCCATGTAGTTCATGAAGCGTTCCAAGTAAAATGGCGCATCAACTGCAACAGCTGCATATGTGTTCTTGACTGGATCTGTTAAACGACTCAAATCACCAATCGTGCGACCATCTTCATGGTCAACACGCATGTTAAGCGGTAGCAAGGTTACCAAGTTTGGGTCAACCGCTACACCAACAGCCAATGGATCGTGTAATGCTGCTCCTGCCTTGTTAATATCCAAGTTGTAGTAAGCATCAATGTAATAATCCATGATGTCAGCGTAGGCACGTCCCTTTTCGGTACCCAAGTCACGCCATTGTTGCGTTTCCTTCTTTGTAAGCAAAGTTTGCAACGTGACGTCTAGTCCAACCATCACCAAGTGCTTGGCATTCTTGAAAACATAATCGGCGGCTTCAGCATCTTGATTAATATTTGCTTCAGTATAAGGGGTTACGTTACCAGGTACTGTTAGCGCACCGCCCATAATCGTGATATTTCCAATCAACTCAGCAATTTCAGGATCCTTCTTGAATGCCAAGGCCAAGTTAGTCAAAGGACCAGTTGGCACGATAACCAAGTTCTCTGCATATTCGTGAGCGGCTTCAATAAGGAAGTCGACAGCAGATTGATTTTCGATTGGGCGCTTTGGTTCAGGCAAAACGACGTTATCGACACCATTGTCACCGTGGATGTCCTTTGAGACTTGCATCGCCTCGAAGCTATTCGTGTTCAATGAGTGATCCACCCCGCGGAAGACTGGCACGTCCGTTGCTCCCAACAACTCCAACAACTTCAAGCTGTTTACAGACGTAATGTCTTGTACGTTGTTTCCGTATGATGACGTGATTCCAATCAAATCTGCATCAGGCGTTGCCAATGCATAAGCCAAAGCCAAGGCGTCATCAACGCCTGCATCCAAGTCCAAAATCATCTTCTTTTGAGCCATTTTTCCATTCTCCTCTATATATACAAGTTTTGTTATTTTATTTTAAGCATTCATTTGTTGCACTTGTGCCAAGAACCACTCGTTGAATCGTTCGGCGTCCACATCGACACCAATCGTTGCATTCACGAAGTCATTTGCGTGCCAACGGTGCTGGAAATCCCAAACCGTTGCGCCGGCTGCTGGTCCTTCAGTAACAACGTCAACGGCACCATCTTTAACAGTCATACATGATGGATCAACCGCATAAAGGATTGTGTTCACATCGTGCATTGGCTTACCACCTTCATGAACATCACCATAAGCCGTAATAATATGGCTCAGCATATTACCAGCCTTACCCATTTGCGTGATGGCTGCCATTGTTTCTGGTGTAATCAACGCCTGCAAAGTCACGTCCAGGCCAATCATGGTTTTCTTAACCGGCGCTTCCATGACAATCTTAGCTGCGTCTGGGTCCGTAAAGATATTAAATTCAGCAACTGATGAGACATTTCCGCCCGAAACCGAACCACCCATCAAAATGACCTCATCAATGTTGACCAAATCAAATGGATAATTTTGGAACAGCGTCGCAACATTTGTGTAGGCACCCGTCGCAATCAGCGTCACTGGTTGTGAACTGGTTTGCAACACTTTGTGCATGGCAGTCACGGCATCATCATCAATTGGATTAATCGTAGGTTCTGGGAAATCATATCCCGGCATCCCCGACTCACCGTGAATGTTTGCTGCATCTGCGAACGCCTTCTTCAATGGCTTAGATGCACCGGCCGCAACCGGGATGTCTTCACGATGGAAAAATTCAAGCAACTTCAATGCATTTTTTGTCGTCTTATCAACTGACACATTTCCAGCAACAGTGGTGATAAGTGACACGTTCAACTCAGGGTGATTGACAGCAACTGCAATCGCAGCGGCATCATCAATTCCTGGATCCATATCTAAGATAACCTGACGCATGATTTTTTACCTCTTACCAAACAAAGATTCCAGCTGTAGCAGCAGCTAGCAATGAAACCAAAACACCTGAAAGCATCAAGTATCCAGCTTGAGAACTAATCAAATCGTTAACCTTCTTACCAGTCAATCCCTTGAAGGCCCCGATAATCATACCTAGCGTTCCGAAGTTGGCAAAACTTGTTAGGAACACCGCCGTAACAGCCACTGCGTGTGGGTTGTGGAACAAACCAGTTCCGGCCATGATTGACTTTGAAATTTGACCCATAACAACGAATTCGTTCGTTACCAACTTCAATCCCATCAATTGAGACAAGTTGAAGGCGTCGGCTGGGTTAAATCCTAGCAACCAAGCGAATGGGAACATTACAACACCGATGATCTTCTCCAACGTCAACCAGTGGAAACCAGTCAAGCCTAGCAATTGGTCAATCAACGCTGCCAATCCAACGAAGGCAATAACCGTAGCCGTGATAATCAAAATCAACTTACCAGCACCCAAGATTGAGTTTGACAAGAATGAGAAGAATGGCTCGCGTTGGTGTCCTTCTTCAGTACTTTCGTTAACGATAACATCCTCTGATGGATCCAATTGCACTGGATTCAAGATTGCTGTGAAGACGATTGAAGCCAAGATGTTCAATGGCACGGCCATCAAAACGTATTGTCCAGGAATCATCTTCGTGTAAGCACCAAGAACTGAAGCCGTCACACAGCTCATTGACATCATGGCCAACGTCAAATTACGTTGTGCTGACATGCGGTTCAATTGTGCCTTTGAGACAGCCAAAACTTCAGTGTTACCGAGGAACATCATCTCAACTGAGAAGAATGCTTCAAACTTTGGTTGACGCGTGATGAATGACAAACCACGTCCAACCCACTTGATAATCCATGGTAGAACACCGATGTAAGTCAAGATGTCAAACATTGGCACAACCAACAAGATTGGTAGCAATGCTGACGTTACGAAGTTTGGTCCACCGTGGTTAGCGGTTAGCCAATCTGGCAATGCAAATGCGATTCCTTGGTTCGCAACGGCGATCAACCATGCGAAGCCACTTGCAGCACCCTTGATGATGTCTTGACCAATCGTGAACTTGTTAAAGAACCAAGCCAATACCAACATCAACCCAACGATTGTTAGAACGGAACGCCAGTCAATGGCCTTCTTATCCATAGAGAACAAGTACGCAATTCCGATAAGAATTGGAATAGCGATGATGTTAACAATCAAAAACATAACGATACCCCCAATAAAGATAAATTATTTTACAATCACTATATTTCGTGTACAATTCTTGTGAAACGTTTTTGTAAATCGTTTTACAAGTAATAATGTAACATGCTTCACAAGATTTAGAAAGCGTTTACACTCGGTTTTTTCGAAATAAAGGAGATTTTTGCATGATATGCACATCTTGACTGTCGTTTTTGAAAATTCCAATGTCGCTCTGTCACTAACCAGAATAAAAAAGGAGACATTATGTTCTATCTTATTGGCATCTTATCTGGATTGATGCTAGCTGTTCAAAATCCATTTAATTCAAACTTTGGTAAGGAATTATCGTCGCCAATTGCCGGTGGCTTCATGGTTTATATTATCGGGACCATCGAATTCCTATTATTGTTGCTTGTTACCCGTGCTAACGTGAGTGGCATTTTGTCGCTTGGAATCGGCCACGGTAATATTTGGTTGCTTGGTGGCGTTTTGGGAGCAGCATTCATTACCAGTATCATTATCTTGTTCCCTATTTTGGGGCCAATCAATGCTGTTATTTATCCAACCCTTGGTCAAATCTTCTCTGGTCTAATCTATGATTGGACAGGTGCCTTTGGTTCGCATCAAGTACCAGTTAAGGTCATCGCGATTATCGGCGTCGTTCTACTATTAGTCGGCGTCTTCCTAACGTCTTATGAAAAGAGCTCGCCAACTAACGACCCTAAGGCAAATATTTGGCAAATCATCTGGGCATTGATTGCTGGTGCCCTTTCAACAACTCAAGGTTTGTTTAACGGCCAATTATCCGCCATTGTTAAAAACGCTTCTGGTGCTTCATTTATCGCCTTCCTAATGGTTGATTGTTGTGATCGCCACAAAGTCATTGCATAAGGACACAATACCAGCTGGTCTAACTTCGTTCACCGGTTGGGTCGCCTCAACGCTAGGCGCTGCTTACGTGCTAATTATGACTATCTTGATGCCTGCCCTTGGTGCCGGACTCACAATCGGTCTTTCACTTGTCGGTGTGATGGTGGGATAAGCATTGGTTGAACAACTTGGCCTATTCGGTGTCGTTAAAAAGAGCGTGACCGTCCGTAAAATTATTGGGATTTTACTTTTCATCTGCGGTGTCGTCCTTACCAAGATGTAATTCCTCCCAAATACGATTGTTATGACGTTTAATGTTGTTACTGACGTTATGATACTCATGTTGGTTATAACCAACGCCCATTTTATATAGTGATGTCGTACTTCTTTACAAAGTGTTTTCTTATCACCCTTTAAGACATCACACCCACATATTCCAAAAAGCATCCGCCCCCTGTACTGCGGGTGCTTTTTTGTTTTGAAAGTTTGTTTGTGGTTTGTGTCGTCCCATGCCTCGACGCACACAAATAACCGCAAACAAAAAATGGCCAACCGAAGTCGACCATTCAGACAAAAATAAAATAAACCCTCATGAAATATACCAGTGGGTAAGTATACTTGCATATAGAGAGAAAGAGAGAGGTGCGTATTAGCCGCGAAAGCCAATCCGCAACACCATATGCGCCGAAAGTCACACATGATGTGAAACTATGCTCAGTTCTATAAAAGAGCGACGTAGATTTATTACCACACTTCGATTGTAAGTGATAGGGTAACCAACCATGTGGCGAATGTGCCGTGTATTCACGCGATTTTAATAGAGGTACAAACACATTCTTCATATATCTACGGTTGTTATTTTAAACCAGATATATCATGCTTAATGCATTATTTCTTTATTTGGAGTATCTTTCGTTAACAATCATATTCATTATGTTATTAACGTAAAAATCACGCCTCATGTTTGTTATTTTCTACCGAGTCCTTGTTAAGATGATTTGCTGCAATATGTTCTACCGCATTGGGATTTGCGCCGATCAAGGTCATATATCTCGCGTATTCGTCATCTGTTAATTTAAGCACCGCTATATCTCCTTCTAATTCAGAATAGATAGATAGTAGCACCCTACTAAAACAGGCATCAGATAAATTCAGTTTTGTGGAGGTGATATCGTGCGCAATTCGTCCGTTTTCGCATTTTTTGCATCCATGGCCCACATCTGTTCCACTTTAAAGGCAAGGTCAACATGCAGACAATTTAACGCAGTATAGTTAAACACGTAATTAAGTGTGCGTACTTAATTACACACTCCTATAAGTAGACGGTTGTCTATTTTCGTTTTCTCAGTATCATTCGCTCAATGCTGAGTTTTTTTATTTATCGCCATATCTATTTACTAATTAAGGGACAAGCCATCTGTCAGATAATGACATGGCGTTATAATGACATCGTACCGTTGGATATTACTATACTAAAATTATCGTCTAATTGTTATTGATGAATGCTTTGCTTTTACTAACACCTACTATCACCTATTCAACGATACAACAAAAGGCTAGTGCACTGTGCACTAGCCTTTCTTTTTATTATCATCACCAACCACAACGTTGCTCACGAACACTGGCTTTCTCATGATTGGTTGTTTCATATGCCTGCATATCAGCTCGTTGTAGCTCACCCAACGCACAACACAAATCACGATGCCGCTCTGCTTTGGAGATAAACATCTCTAGGTCTATTGACCCAAATTTCGCTTTGACAACCTCATTATCATGCCACTGCACAATAATCGGCCCTGTGACTTTATTCGGATTGTTAAATAGCAGTCGCTGTTGTTCACTCGCTGATAAGGCTAATATTTCCTTATCACGTGTTGCTTTCTTAGACCAAGATAAAATCTCACAGAATTCATCAAATGTCATTGGAAACTCTTCCCTAACGCGAATGACACGATACTTCAGCTGATGTTGCTGTAAAAACTTCTCAACATGCTTTGCTACTTGTCGTTGTTTACGTGCGCCAACAACGTATAGTTCGACGCCGTCTTCATGTTTCATCATTGCACATCCCCCTCCGTCTTGTTCACTTTTATCGTAAAACAAGCCCTTCGATGAGATTCAAGTTTTGCTTTGTTTCTTGTATCAAAAGAGCACCAATAATGTTTTTTACGTATACATAAAAAGCAGATCAGGCCTAATCTGCTTTAGTGAGCTAATTTGCTCGTTCGTAAATTGATTTAGTAAACTTGTCCATGGTCAAATTGACTGCCGTATGCAGGAACGAGTCAAACTCAGCAAATGTTGGTAGCGTTGTCCACACGATGACTCGTGTGTCATCTGTATGGGGTAACAAAGTATCACTGATAACCATGTCACATTGTCCCAATTCGTCACTCACATCAACTCGCAATTCAGCTTGGCGCATAAGCATTGCCGCAACTTCTTCGTGCATAAACGTATCACGAATTCTCAAACTAACCTGCAACTGCGGAATCATAACCTGTCGATCTAAGATACCGATGAACAAGTTGTAGAACATTCTGAACATTCGATTCTTGATGTTTAGCGTCTTAATGCCTAAGTACTCGTTGACCCGAGTTAAGAACCGATCCGTAAACAACGCATACTCAGGGAAAAGTGAATGATTAATCGTGTAATCATCATTACCTTGGTAGTTGATGTGCGTCAAAAACAATAACCGCATCGTTGGTAGTTCGAGTTGACGTGTTAATTGAGTTGACAAATCTTGTGGCATATCTTGGCCAAAAAACTCACGATAAACCGTCTGTGCGATTGTCGTTAGCATGCTATGCACTTTAGCTACCTCTGGGCTAGCATTCCGACTCAAATGACCGTCCGATATACCAACTCGAACAAACATAATAACACCATAACGGCTCTCTAATGAAAGTTCGTGCGGTGGTAACCGGACAAAACGGCGAATAACTGACTCGTTCAACCCCAATAAATTGCGATAGGCATCATCCAACTGATCATCTGGCAACAACAACTTATACTGATCAGAACTTGAAATTGCACAACGCGCGTTTAATCGAACTAGCCAAACTGCTAATTCAATCATCAAAGACAAGTGTTGGTGGTCCGTTAAGTGCCCCGCCTCCACATTTGACATTTGATAAAAACGTGCCACCTGATTCGCCTGTCGAATAATGTCAGGGGCAAAAAATTCTGCTAGTTCAATTTCATCATGAATGACATTTTTAAAAATACTAACTAACATGATTCGAATCGCCCACTCATCTCCTTGTAGACGATTATACGTATTAATCTCGATATTTGCCGTTCGTGCACGATCGTTAAATTGGTGAATGTCATTCTTCAAGTGTAGCTTAGGCACCTTGAGATTTTCTGCCAAAACTGAGAGTGCTGTAGGATTATTAGTCATACCCACAACTAATGTTCGGAATAGATATGACTCTTTAATATAATTAGCCGTTAAGCTAAGCAAATACGCTCGGTTACCGGGAATCAACTCCACTTCACGTTCAGATGGACTTAATCGTAATCGTCCCTGTTCTGGTATACCAAATCGTTTTTGATCATGTAGAAGTTCATTGATTAGCGATTTGATCATGTAGGTAGACCAATTAAAATGACGTTCCAATTCTGGAATCAGCATTTTAGTTTGATTAGTTTCGTAAAAGTAGCTAACCAATGCCACTTTTCTAACTTCCTTTTTTCCCAGTAACCACTCCATAGTAATTATCCCCCGACTTCAATCCAATATAGCGTTAGCATAAACGATTGGAAAGAGTCGTCCATGAAAGCATTGAAGTAATCCCAGTTCTCCTTTGCTTGAAATAATTTGATTGACTCTTTGACGGCAGCATACTTGGCTTGCGCTAAATCAACTTTTTCGGCCATGATGAGTTGAATAATTTCAACCATTTGACGCAAAAATAGGGTCATCCAATCATCCGCCTCAAAAGGTAGACTGAAGAAAGAATGCAATAAATCATGAACTTCTTGACTCTGTCCACGTTGGATACTAATTAACAATAGCTGGTACACCAAAAAGCTGATTACGTGTAGCACATCATGACGCGCTGCATCGTGTCGCTTCTTTAACTTTTGCGTCAAGAAGCGAATACTGGTCATTGCTTTGGGATAATAGGCCAAAATCTCATCATATGTAAAATAATTTAGATATAGCAAAAATGCTTTGAGTTCGGCCATTGTATAGTACTCTGATCGCCTTAGGACGTCATTGAGTACTGGTTTAATGCGTTTTGCTTCTTCGCTGCTTAGCACAACAGGTCGGAAATCATTTTTGTCTTGCAAATTAATCAAGCCTGATACGTCGCGCGTCCGTTGATATTCAGCAATCGCATTTATCACCGGGCTTGCCGTTGCATCTTCAGTTGATTTTGGTTCGATAAACAAACATAGCTCATCTAATCCAACATTAAGTGTGCGTAGCATCGCGTGCAACTTGTGCACAGTAATATCACCTTGCCCGTTCACAAACGTATAGTAGCGACTGCTAGAGATTCCGGCGTGCTTCAAAATATCACACACTGGAATGTGCTTCATATCAATCAGCCCACGAACAGCTGATGATATGGTTGTATCTACCTCTGTTTTCATACTTTCTTTTTCTCTCTTCATCTCAAAAAATCATAGCAAAAGCTAAAAATTTATTTCCCTTTGTACAATTACCAGAGTCATCTTTTTCATATCCCATTAAAGGCATACTAACATTTTGTACGTTACAACCTTTAGTTTTTTTCGAATTAAATACGCCGTGGCTCTGGCATCATCTATTTTTAAAAAATTTAAAAATAACCCTAGTTCTTTGCTGCTTCTCGCTTCAATACTTGAATCTCATCCCCACCGACAATCACTTCGTCACAAACATTCAAGAACAAGCCGTGTTCAACAACACCAACTTGATTTGATAGCCACGTAGCAAGTTCTTCTGGGAATGGAATCGTCTCCAAATGCAAATCAATAATGTTATTACCGTTATCCGTCGTTAATGGACGCCCATCTTCATCCAAACGCAAAATGGGATTCAAGTTGTGTTTCTTAAACAAACGGCATAGTTGTTGTTCACCGTACGACACCACCTCAACCGGCAATGGGAAGTGACCCAGCTCAGCGTGTTGCTTGCTACCATCAACAATCCAAATGTTACGCTTTGAATTCTTGGCAACAACCTTCTCATATAGCAATGCGGCACCACCACCCTTGATACCATTCAATTGTGGATCGACGGCATCGGCACCATCAACAGTCAAATCAATATAATCAACAGCATCAACATCAGCCAATGAAATACCCAAGCAACGTGCTTGGTGCGCAGTACGATTTGAAGTCGTCACACCGACAATATCAAGACCTTCATTGGCAACGCGTTCACCAAGACGGTCAACGAAATAGCGAACCGTTGAACCAGTTCCCAACCCGACAACCATACCGTTTTCAACTAAACTTGCGGCGTATTCACCAGCAGCCTTCTTTTGTTGAATCTTGTCTAACATGTCGTTCTCCCCCCTAGTCTTCATTGTGCAATGATCGAACAACTTCTGAGTGAGTTGGAATTGAACGAATGGCACCAGAACGTGAAACTGCAAGTGAAGATGCCTTACATGCATATTCAACTGCGTCTGCAACATTCGTCGCATCCAACTTCAATTGTGAAACAACCGCACCGATAAACGTGTCACCAGCAGCAGTCGTATCCACCGCCTTCACCTTAAAGATTGGCCGAGTGTGAGGGTCCTTACCGTCAAGGTTGTAGTAAACACCATCTTCACCAAGCGTGATGATAGTTCCTTGCACTGACAATTCAGAAATCGCATCGCTAACTGCCAATAGGTCCTCATACTGTGTTGACGGCTCGCGTTCCAATAGTGCGGCTGCTTCAGTCTCATTAGGAACGATGATATCCGTGCATGCTAGGATTGCTGGATCAATGTCCTTGGCATTCATAACTGGTGCTGGATTCAAAACCGTCTTAACACCATACTTCTTAGCAAGGTAGAATCCCTTAGCAACGGCTTCTTGTGGGACCTCAAACTGTGCAACAACATAATCAGCATCCGCAATCAATGATTCAGACATCACCACATCATCAGCTGACAACTCAGCGTTAGCACCACCGTACACAAGAATCGTGTTGTGCCCGTCTTCTTCAAGCAAAATCGTAGCTGAACCAGTTGCTGTATCCTTCTCACGCAAACCAGAAACGTTAATCCCTTCTTCTAGTAGGGCCTTGAATTGTTGACCAGCTGCGTCCTTACCGATCGCACCGATGAAGCTAACTTCTGCACCTTGGCGGGCGGCGGCAACTGCTTGGTTAGCACCCTTTCCTCCGAGGTTCATGCTGCGCTCATCAATTCGCAAGGTCTCTCCTTGGAGAGGCAAACGCTTAATATTTTGGATAATATCCAAGTTCAAACTACCAATTACGACAACCTTGTTCATTTCTTTCACCTTTTCCCTTATAAGTCATTTTTCAAATACGCATCTTGTAAATCGTTTTTGTAAATCGTTTTACAAAGAATAATATACACCCTTTTTGTGGAATGTAAACCTTTTCAACTCGGAATTTGGTGAATGAATCACAAACAAATCGCTTTCGTGCGCAAAAAAGCCCTAGAAGCGTCGACTCCTAGGGCTTTTGCTTAATTGTTATTTAGTTGGTGCTGGTGCCGTTGATTCACGTTGAATTAGACGAACATCCAAAATTTCTTCTTGCATTGGCAATGCCGGATCCTTAAGACGTGCCAGCACCATGTCCAATGCTAATTGCCCCATGCGCCAAACGGCCTGTGTGACAGTCGTTAGTGATGGGACCGTAAATTCTGCATAATCAGTATTGTCATAACCGATAACACTGATGTCTTCCGGAACGCGTACCCCGCTGTTCTTAAGGCCACGCAACAAGCCAATTCCCATTTCATCATTCAAGGTAAAGGCAGCTGTGGCTCCTGATGCTGCGACTTTATTCGCAATTGCTAACCCACCGTGCTTTGACAACTTAGTCGCAATCTCAATAATTTCAACATCATCTTGTTCATCAATAATCGCTGTAAACCCAGAAATACGTTCCAACATATTTGTTGTCATCACGTCAGGGTGCAACAAAGCAATCTTTTTGTGGCCAAGTTCAACTAAGTGGCGCGCAACCACCTGACCACCGGTAAACTCATCTGTCTTAACGTGGTCCGAAATGTTGCTATCGTTAATTTGATCTAGCACAACGTACGGAATACCTTGTTTTTGCAAATAACGATCCACTTCTAAAGCATTTGGTAGCATTCGCGCAATAACCAACCCGTTTACCCCACGTTCCAACATCTTCAGCAACCCTTGTTCAATTTCATCGTCATCAACTGAAATGAAGACCAAGTCCGCGAGATTGTGGGCATGGTTTTGCATACTTTGCATTAAGTCTGAAAAGAACGGGTTACGCAAACTTGGCACCATCACCCCAATCAATGGGTTACCGCCACCACGAAGGCTCTTGGCACTCTGATTTGGCACGTAGCCCAATTGACGAACTGCATCCATGACACGTTCGATTGTTTCCTCAGGAAAATGATCGTTTTTCTTATTAATAACTTGTGACACCGTCGTTGGTGAAACACCTGCCAACGCTGCTACGTCTTTAATTGATGCTTTTTTTGCCATGTCTATCCCCCTCGCGATATTACCCATGTACTCTCTAATACATATCTTTACAAACATTATACCTATTTCAACTAGTAAATGCATTTACTAAATTGAAAAAAGTTGCATCAAAAAAGCTGAACAAACGGGGGATTCCATCTGCTCAGCTTTTTCGAGTTGTTCACATACTGACTTATACAAGTCATAAGGAGTTGTAGCGCCAACATTAGCTAACCTATCTCGTAACCATCGCTAACTAATGTTGCCATATTATGCTTTTGACATCTCTACGAATGCTATCTTACCTTACCGATTCGTCAGTTGGGTAATCTATCCTTCCTAAAGGACATTCAAGATTACTTGGTTAACAAACCGCGCAATTCTAGCTCACGGTATAGTGAACGCGTCTTGCTGTTTTGCAAGCGGATCATTCCCTTATCACGTGCGATAAGGCGAATACCGTTTTCACGTAGTTGTTGCTTTGCCCAAGCCTTAGTACCTACAAGTGCCACAACCTCTCACCTCTTTTCCGATAACCTCATGGATTATGTTGGATGCATTTTTAATGGCTGTCATTAAGTGTGCACCTAACTGCATCACGACATGGCAGAATTCCTTTAAAATGGCGATTTAGTTATGCGGTACTTGCGACTATTTCGCTCCTTGGTATCTAGCGGTAATCCGCCAAACGGTCACAATCATCACCGTCATACCGATCCCAAAGACGATGTAGGCATCATGCAGCCCGCCAAATCCCGAAACGATGGTCGTGGCCACTAAGACACCGATAACCCCAGCAAATTGGCGAGCGGTGCTAATCATCGCTGAGCCGTGAGTAATGAGATAATCAGGCAATTGGTTATTCGCATAAGTCGTCGCCGGCAACATCATAAAGGCATTCCCAACTTCCCCAAACGCAGCGAAAATAACTGCCAATACGACGTTATGCATGCCAAACGTCAATGCCAATCCAGCATAACCAATAAAAATGCTAGCAGCCCCGATGCGCATGACGACCTTTAATCCCTTTTGATCAAGCAACTTTCCTGAACGACGGTTCATGACGGCCATCAACGCAGCTGGCGGTACCATCAACAAACCAGAAACCAATTTGCTAGTGTGAAGCACATTCTGATAATACAGTGGCATCAACACCGTCATGACAATCAAGGCGATATATGAAGCCCCCGTCAACAGCAATCCGAGTGTAAACCCTGGTTGCTTGAAAACTTTGAAATCTAGCATTGGTTGCGCCAAATTTCCTTGTCGATGTACAAAATACACACTCAACACTAGTCCAATCATCATCATCGCAATCATGCTGCTTGGTTTCGTAGTGTGCCCTAATGACTGAACACCAAAGAGTACCATCGCAAATCCAAACAAACCAATTAATGATGGTATATCCAAGTGCACCTCTTTCTTCACAATGACATTTTGTCCGACAAATATATTTATCAAAAATAGCAGTCCGATAATGAGTTCGAAGAAAACAAAGACGCCCTGCCAATTGAACCATTGGCTAATAATACCGGACACAATGGGGCCAGTTGCCAGGGCGGCGCCCATTACCAAGCCAACCATTCCCATGCTAGCACCACGATTCTCTTCTGGTGTGATCAGCATGATGACGCTTTGATAACTTGGGAACAAAAGGCCGACCGCCGCGCCCTCAAGCACACGGCCCAAAATAACCCAACCAAAACTAATCGCATTAATTGCAATAAATGTTCCCAGCAAAAACATGGCTTGAATACCAGCTAAGAACCATTTGAATGGCACCCGATTCAGCAGCCAAGGACTCAACGGCATCGTCACTGTCATAACCAACATAAATCCCGTTGTCAGCCACTGCACCATTGAAATTGGTACGCTAAAATGACTAGCCATCACTGGATAAATTGTGGTCATGGCTGATTGGCTAATTGAGAAAGAAAAACTGGTCAGCAATAGCATCCAAACAAACAACGTTCGTTCACGCTTACCTAATTGTTTTGTCTCGCTCATTCCGTCCACTCACCATCCGCAATATCACCCAATAGTTCACGTGATGGCACAAAGAATAGTTGTCCTGACATGAGTTGTGAGAACGTCAACAAATAATCAGACATCTCAACCATTTGCGTCAACATCGCTTTGGTAACTGACCAGTAACGTGAATAGCCGATAAAGTACGTTCCGGTCTTGTTCAAGGCAGGTTCTGAGAACGGCACATTCATACGAACGATTTGACGTTCTTCACCATCAATTTCGACCTTAGCACTCACATTGTGCGCATTGTGGAACTTTTCTTCGTCTTCCAATTCTAGGTCGTCATACTTGTGACGACCAATCGCCTTCTCTTGTACTTCAGTTTTCAGTTGTCCCCAGAAGTCCATATCGTGAAGCCACTTTTGTGCAAATGCATATGACCCATTCACGAATTCAGGATCCTCGTCACCAACTACTGCAACTTCAGCAGAATCCGCTGCACTCGGCACTTCAGTTCCATCAATAAAACCAATAATGGCGCGACCCTCGAAGTTACGGAATCCCTTGGTTTCATCGATAACCGTCGTGATATCATGTAGAACGGTCATGTATTGACGTACAACCTCATACACGATTGACATGTCATTCGCACGCACGTGGATGAAAATATCTCCTGCTGTCCCAGGCATGCTATACTCAGGCCCCTTAAGTCCCTTGAACTCTTCTAGTTCAGCTGGAACTGGCTTGTTTGGGAACAAGGTTTGCCAAGCAGTATAACTAAAACCGATAGCAACCTTCAAATTTCCGTCTGCTGCACGTACATTCATTGAACGGTTAATCGCTTGTGAACGATCAGCAAATTCCATGATGGCATCTTGTAGTTCTGCCAACGGCTTTGAGCGGTCCAATCCCAACACCACAAATTCAACGCTTTGACCAACGTCCTTCCAAACGTCTTGTGCCTTTGTATAATCCATTTCAGCCATGATAAGCCCTCCCAAAAGTATAATCGGGCGGTGTCTCAGTTCTATCAAATTAGCAAGTTGCTAAATAAGTGTCATAAAATAATCGGCCAACCATGAGTTGAAAGCTTATGACAATTATTTAACCGAGGCATCCGCCACATGTACTATTATTGACACACTTACAAGGCGTTAACACAAAACTCCTTTATAAGGGAATGGTTAGTGATACTTCTCCATTTTTGTGTTTGTTTTTGTATCGCCACTGCTCATCCGATAAGGAATACCCTCCCACTATTTTCTAACCGTAAATGTAAATCCAAAACGGACAAGAACACCTTGGTTGCTGCAAATGCCTGGGGTAACTGTCGGAGCGATTTGAGTTGGGACAAAGAAGCCCTGCCCGACCGCCGCGTGTCTATCGGTCAAAAAACCAAGTTTCCAGTTTGGCCGATGCGACCGGCAAGGGAGCAACACGCGGTGCTCGCGGCAGGGCGTGTCCCAGCTCAAATCTTTGTCGGAGAGAGTTACCCCAGGCATTTGCTTGTGCGCTAGCACAACACCAAGCACTAACTCCATACAAAAAAGCACTACCTTCAACAAGGTAGTGCTTTTAAGGTTAAGCCGCCATACGACGATCTAGAATACGACCAATCTTTGAGATGACGTAGTTCAAAGCGAAGTACAGAACAGCTAGCGCAAAGAACATTGCGACAATCGCATTTGGTTCTTGCGCATAAATAATTTGTGCACGATATGTCACTTCAGGCAACATGATAATCGTTGCCAATGACGTGTCCTTAATCAATGACACGAATTGTGACACAATCGGTGGAATCATCTTCTTGTAGGCTTGTGGCAAAATGATGTACCACAACGCTTGCTTGAAGCTCAATCCGTTTGAAAGCGCTCCTTCAAGTTGTCCCTTTGGTACGGCTACGATACCTGAACGAATAACTTCGGCCAACATTGCTGACTCGAAAATCGTCAAAGCAAAAATCGTAGACGTCATAACACCCAAGTGAATACCAACCTTTGGCAAAGCAAAGTACGTAAAGAAGATAATCAACAAAAGTGGCAAATTACGAATCAAATCAATAATAAAACCAACAATCTTTGATAGATAAGGAATCTTCACGTAACGGATAACACCTAGGACTGAACCGATGATAAAACTCAAAATAACGGATACAACCGCTACTTCAATTGTTACCCATAGTCCCATCAGCAAGAAGCGGATGTTGATCCATGAGAAAGCTGACAAAAATTCACTCATGATTATCCCTCCTTACTCAACTTGGCTTCCAAGTAACGCATGTAGTAACTCATTGGCATCGTCAAAATAAGGTAGAAAATACCAACAATAATGAACGGACCAAATGTGTCGAACGTTTCTTGTGAAATCATGTTTGCTTGATACATCAAATCCATACCGGCAACGAAGGCCAATACTGATGAGTTCTTGATCAAGTTAATAAATTGGTTTCCAAGTGGTGGGATAACCAACTTAAAGGCCTGTGGCAAAACCACATAACGCATCCCTTGCCACCATGACAAACCGTTAGACATGGCACCTTCAAGTTGTCCCTTTGGCACAGCGTTGATACCAGCACGTACCGTTTCAGCGATAAACGCTGACGTGTATAGCGTTAGTCCCAACGTTCCGGCTGCAAAACCGCTAATTTTAACGATATTTGCAATAACAACGTAGAAGAACATCGTGATAACCAACAATGGGATGTTTCGTACGACTTCAATATAGATACGACCGATGATATTTGCCACCTTGTTTGGAACCACTTCAAGCAAAGCAAAAATTGTTCCCAACACCAATGATCCAATCAATGCGAGCACTGAAGACACAATCGTCCAGCCAAATCCACTTAAGAAGTCGCTAGCGTGTGATTGAAATAATGAAATCATTCCTTAGCCAACTCCTTCCAGTTCATACCTTCAACGCCAGAGAACCACTTCTTGGCTAGCTTAGCGTATGTACCATCTTCCTTAATTTCGTCGATTGCCTTGTTGACCTTCTTAACCAACTTAGGGTTGTTCTTGTCCATAGCAACACCGTATGGTTCCTTCGTGAACGGACCACCGACAACTTCCAATGACTTTGAACCAGCGGCCATTCCATATAGGATACCGTTGTCAGTCGTCAAAGCATCCCCTTGACCAGCCTTCAAAGCCGTCAAAGCAGTGGCATAGTCTGACAATGCGACCACCTTCGCCTTTGGTGCAAACTTCTTAACCGTTACAGCAGAAGTTGATCCAGCAACCGCCAAGATACGAGCACTAGGCTTGTTCAAATCGTAGATGTTCTTGATACCACTATCTGACTTAACCAAAATTGATTGACCAGCATTAAAGTATGGCTTTGAAAAATCAACCACCTTGGCACGGTCTGGCGTAATTGACATCGTCGCAATGATGGCATCAATATTACCGTTCAACAACATCGGAATACGGGTACCTGAAGTGATTTGCGTCAACTCAGTCTTGGCCTTTGGGTTCACACGCTTGGTGATTTCCTTGGCCATGTCCACGTCGAAGCCTTCAAGCTTTCCCGTCTTAATGTTCATCAACCCCATTAACTTGGTGTCACCCTTAACACCCCAAACCATCTTATCGGTCTTCTTAATGCGGTTGTAAGTTTCATTCTTTTTATCGCTAGCTTGAACTGTCGTTGTCACAACACTTCCAGCTAGTAGTGCGATGGCTGCGGTAGCAAGTACCGTACGCCATGTGCGCGTAAACTTGCGACTCATATTCCGCACCTCCCTAGTGGATGATTTGTGACAAGAATTGACGAGCGCGTGGTTCCTTAGGGTTCTCAAAGAACTCTTCAGTTGGAGAGTCTTCCAAGATTTCACCGTCAGCCATGAAAATAACACGGTCGGCCACTTGCTTAGCGAAGCCCATTTCGTGCGTCACAACCAACATCGTCATACTTGAATCAGCAGCGATTTCGCGCATAATCTTCAAAACATCGTTAACCATTTCTGGGTCCAATGCTGACGTTGGCTCGTCAAACAACAAGGCCTTTGGCTTCATTGCCAATGAACGGGCAATCGCGATACGTTGTTGTTGTCCACCTGACAACGTTGAAGGCATCTTCTCAGCCTTATCAGCCAAACCAACCTTCTCCAACAATTCCATTGCAATTTGCTTGTTTTCGGCTTCATCGCGCTTCAATACCAAGCGTGGTGCCAACATAATGTTTTCTAGCACTGTCTTGTTAGCGTACAAATTAAAGTGTTGGAACACCATCCCCACGTTCTTACGCGTACGGTTCATGTCCGTCTTTGGGTTGGCCAAATCTTGACCGTTAACAATCAATTGTCCTTCTTGAACTGGTTCCAAACCATTCACGGTACGAATCAACGTTGACTTACCTGATCCTGAAGGACCAAGCAAAACAACAGTCTCACCAGCTTCAACTTTAAGGTTAATATCCTTCAAAGCATGGAAATCTCCATAGTACTTCTCGACGTCCTTAAATTCGATCATCGACATTTGGGTTGCCTCCTATTTGATAATTCTCTCAATTTAAATTATCTCTCTATAAATAAAAACCCGTCGCGATTACTCGGGACGGGTCGCTACTGTAATAATAGTCTGTAAGTTATGAAAGTGTCAAATTCTTTGTCAGCTTTGTTGACAACGTGTTCGTTTCTTCACAATTCCTTTGCCTTATAGGCTAATTCAATGCCCAAATGGTAGTCATCATGGCGTGTTTGTAGGTTTGCTCGGCCACGTACTTTTCCTTCACCACCGAGAATAACAGCTGATGCAACAAACAACTCATATGATTCCATTGCCAATGCTACTGGTTGCAAGCCAACCGTTTCGATGCGCGCCAATCGTTGCGCCAACATCTCGTTCAACCCACCGTAAATTGCCAAGCCACCACGTTCCTTTTCCAATCGGAAATAAGGTAGCGGTGTACCAGGATGGTTCGCATAAATGACATCGTGGTCAGCTGCCAGATAGGCCATTTGTTCATCTTCTGACAAGCCACCATAGTCTTGGGTCATTAGCCCGTTTGATTGGAGTTGCTCAGCAACCTTGGTCAACTCAGCTTGCATATCCGGATCCGTTACTGCACTAGCTGGCAAAACGTGTTGGCGACCATACAAACCATTTGCTGGTACGAACGGCGTTGCCTGGCGTTGCGTCTTATCCGCATCTGCCGGCTTACCCCCCAACAGCTTTTCAACTTGTGGTGACAAATCCCATTTGAAAGTCTTCTTTGTAAAATAGTAGACAACGTTCAAAAAGGCAAAATATGCAATCACGATAAAGGCCAGCAATAGACCCAAGCCACGTAAATAAGCGGCATTCTTCAGGTGCATAATCGCCAGGTACAAAACGTAGAAATTACCCACTGACGCTAAAATTGTATACACTTGGCCTTTCCACTTCGTGTTCACATTAAAGAAACCAAGGTAATGATTCAATAAATCCAAGATGGTCAACATTAGTTTGTGCCTCCATTATCCGCCGGTGTTTGTACCGTTGTGGCTGAACTTGAAGAAACAGCACTTGAACTAACCGCTGATGACGATGACGCCACACTACTACTTTCGCTACGTGACGAACTAACTGCGCTCGATGAGGCTTCACTTGATGAAGCTTCGCTCACAGCCGCTGACTCTTCAGCCGCTTCAGAAGTTGAAACCTTCGCGCGACTCTCTGATGTGTCACTTGATGACTTTTCAGATGACACACTGCTCTTTTTCTCTTGTGTCTCGCTAGATGCCGGCGTTGACACAACTGAAGACACTTGCTTGGGTGCCCCGTTAGACGTATTCGTTGAGACATTAACAATCGCGTTTGCCGCGCTTAATGCCAAAATAATTGAAACTAAAGCGACCGGTGTAATAAACGGTGGTGTGCGATATGCCATGAGTTCCTCCTTATATCGTCAAAACTATCCTTGAACAACTTCTTTTACGATGTCATCAATTGCCTGCTTGGTTGTCTGCCAATCATCATTAACAACAACCTTAGCAACGTTGGTTAATTCAGCTGGCAATTGTGTATCACGTTGATATTCATCACTAGCCAGGCGCGCCTTAACGGCAGCAACATCGTCCCCACGCTTTTCCAAACGCGTCAACAATTCTGATGACTCACTAACGGTTAAATAAATAACCACTGCTTCATCCGGCAATTCACGTGCATACGTGATTGCGCCAGCCGTATCAAGCACAATCGTGATAAACGGGTTCTTGGCCCATGCGCGTTCTAATCCTTCGTGAGATGATCCATATCGGTAGTGTGAGTATTCAACACTTTCTAGATAGTGGTTATCACCAAAACTGGCGTCATTTTCAAAGTAGTAATCTACTTGATCAACTTCGCCATCGCGCGGTGGGCGCGTTGTATGCGTAATCACCTTCGGCATCTCGTAGAACTCATTCAAATAATTGGCAACGGTGGTTTTTCCTGTGCCAGTGTTACCAGTTAATACAAATACTTTGCGCTTCATAATCCCAAAAATTCTCTCTGTTTTCTTAATAGACTTCATTATAAAACCCCGAGCTTAAGTTGGCTTAAGCTCAGGGCAAAATTATACTTATTCTTTACCACCAATTGGCAAACGCATCACGCGTCCAATGATTACCATCAAGATAACCACAATCACAACCTTCACGATTGTTGGAACAACAAATGCAATCAAGCCAGTTGCGACTGCCGTTTCTAATGACATCTTGGCCACAAAAGCCAACCACACCGTCCCAAAACCAAGTTGTAGAAAGGCCGCAATCAAATTCCAAAGAAGCATCGCTGGCCATGATCGGCTCAAGCTAGCGCCAAGGCCGATAACCAATGGGAACAGCAACATACCAATCAAGTAACCACCAGTTGGCCCGATGACGATGCCGACACCTGATGTCCAGCCGGCGAAAACCGGCATCCCAATCATCCCCAAAAGCAAGTAAACCACAACTGCTGAAAACGA
Organism: Weissella confusa; assembly: GCA_016466735.1. Classification (GTDB taxonomy): domain Bacteria; phylum Bacillota; class Bacilli; order Lactobacillales; family Lactobacillaceae; genus Weissella; species Weissella fermenti. The sequence continues at coordinate 40,276 of JAAOED010000002.1, forward strand.
TACGCGAGTTGCTGCGATTGACGCAATCAACGGAATAATCATCGTTTGGACCGTCAAAGGTACGATACCAGTTGGAATTGATAAGGGTGCCAAAATAGCAATAATTGCAGCAAATACTGCTGCCAAAACGAGTTGGCGTGTTCTCATGAAATCACCCATCCTGTCATTGTTAGTTTCGTGATTTCCCCTGAGTAAAAGGTTTGGCGCTGACCATTAACGTCCACCACTAGACCACCATCTGCACTCACATCTTTAGCTACACCGGCAATCACCTGATTTCCCACCGCCATTTCAACCGGCTGTCCAATCACTAATGACCTTTGCCGGTATGCCGTCATGACTTGCAACGCATCTAATGAAAAATAGCGAACAAAATAATTTAATAACGTCGCTGCAAGTCGGTCTCGGTTCACCAGTTGATCGGTTAAAGCGCCAGCCTTCTGCGCAATGTCAGCCGGATAGTCAGCCGGATTGATATTTAGACCAATCCCAATGACCAAAAAGCCATCCTGACCAGTTGTGCTTGGCACAGCTTCTACTAGAATGCCGGCCACCTTTCGCTGATTGTAGTACAGGTCATTCACCCACTTAATGCCAACTTCCACGCCAATTTCTTGTGAAAGAGCTTCGGCTGCCGCAACCGCAATACCCGTTGTCACTTTACCAGGTGCTAACTTCTTCATATCAGCCCATGGCCAAATCAAAGTTAGGTATAGTCCGGTTGCTTGTGGTGAATAATATTGACGCCCGTGACGACCATAACCGGCCGTTTGTTCATCTGCTACCAGTGCCATTGGACCAATTACGTCTCCCGCTGTAATCAATCGCTTGGCTGCTGTGTTGGTTGAATCAATCGTTGTGAAAGTCTCCACCGACACGGGTTCTGGTGTCTGTAAATATGAAAGTATAGTGGTCTCGTCCACGTCTTCGTCCCCCAAATTCTCCCCAGGCTGTATCACCTCTTAATCATACCGTGGTGCACACTAAAAAACCAGACGTCCCAAGTGGTTCGTCTGGCGTTAAGTTACTGTAATGAAACAGCTCGTTCGTGGCGACGGACTTCTGCCACAATTGGTGAGACAAGCGTTCGAAAGCGCTTTGGCAAATCAATCATGTGATTATCCGCTTCTTCTAGTCCTTGAATATGCTTTTGATTGATTTCATGGTCGAATTTCTTAATAAACCAAACCATCATCTTGTGCCACCATTTTAACTTTTCAGGGTTAACAGCACCCTGTAACTGGTAGAAATGCACCCGCTGTTGCGCTGGATAATCAAAGTTTTGCATGCAAATGCTTCTAAAATAGTTCCGATCAATTGGGTGTAAACCAACCGAGAAAAAGATGATTTCGCACGCATTCAGATTAGGCAACTCACTATTAACCAAATTCGCAATTTTAATGCGCCCGTTAAAAATAGGCCCGCCAAAAATAATCGTGTCATACGTCGCCAAATCCAACGCACCGATTTCATCCAAACGATACTTGCTAATACGCAACTCGTCTGCAATCCAGGCAGCATAAGTTGCGGTATGTCCATATTCAGTATCGTAAATTACAACCGCACTCATAGCTACCCCCTCCTGCATCTAATTTCCATTAGGATACAGGATGAAACTATGATTCTATGCGCTACGTTTGACTAGTCTTAGAATTAATTGTTGAACAATCCCTTAAAGAAGTTAACCAATGGGTTCCAGATGTTCGTCACAAACCAGTTCGCCGCTTCTTTCACATCTTCAGAGTTTGCGAAATCCTTGGCCTTAGCCATGATATCACCCGCTGAATTTTCAAGTTTATTTGACAAGTCCTTAGCGTTATCAACAAAGGCCTTTGAGTCTGAAATTGGGGCGTTTGCCACGCCAACCAAAGCTTGACCCATTTGTTGTACCGCCGCTTCAGAAGTCTTACCCGCAATACCTTGCTTGTCCAAGTTGACGTTCAATTGGTTAATTGCAATGTTTACCGTAATGTTTGTACCGTCTTGCTTCTTCTCAGCCAATTCACCAGCCGTTGTTGTGACCGCTGACGTTAGCTTACCAGGATAGCTACTGTCGTTAGCATTTTCATTAACCGCAGTTTGTGTTGCGCTCAACATATCATTGGCAGCGGTTGTGTTACTTTCATCCAAGTTAATACCATCAGTGGCCAACGCCTTGTACACACCAGCCAACGCAGCCTCACCAGAAACCTTTGAGTTAGCTGTTACCGTAATAATGACGTCGTTAACCCCTGCCATCGTCGCAGCCATTGCATATTGTTGTGAAGTTACTTGGGTAATATTGTTTTGTCCGTTATAGTCCTTGATATTAACCAATGTGCCTGTGCCGGGTTCGGCTGGTGCAATCGATACTGAACTAATCATGGCGCTATCTGCCACCCCTGAAATGTTCAAGTAGGTTGCCGCATCGGCTCCCGTTGTCGTTAGCTTCGTGTAGTTGTCCGTAACGCCTAGTGTTGATGCCAATGTAGATTGATCAGAGGCACCGGCACCGTAAACGACATATGACTTTGACAACGCACGATTTTGGACGTTCGTTGTACCAGCTGCCGAAACAACCGTCGTTGGCGTCACAAAAACAGTTGTTGTGACTGCTGTGGCACCAATCAATGATGTTGCCAATAAAATCGTTGTGATGACCTTACTCGTTTTCATGGTTAAATCTCCTCGAATATTATGTTACATAATTGTAACACAATCAACCTAAAACAAAACTTATCCTCGTCAATAAAGCCGTTTTAAATTGTGAACTTTTTTGAACTTTTTATAGACAGACTGTGCGCTACGCACATTTTATACTAGGAAAGCGTTAGTATTATAAAGTAAGAAGAGCATGAATTATGAGATACGAGATAAGGGAGAATTGGTTATGAAACGTGGAAAGTCCGCCGTGCTACTAGTGGCGAGCGTTGGCACGATTTTTACCACTAGCACTGTTTTTGGTGATACAACAAGTACCGCTGTTTCGAGCGAACAAGCGTTGGTAGCCACTGAATCAAGTGATACCGCTGCAACAGCAGATACTGACGTGCCACCGGTTGAACAAGTTACAATTGACAGTCCATCATCTGAACAAGCACCAGCTTCATCAGATGATTCCATTGTTACACACCCAATTGAAGTCGATGAGTCGACAACAGTAAACACAACGCGTCCCGCGCCGGTTGAACAACCAGCGGAAACAAATCAACCAACAACGACCACTGATCAATTTATCACTGACATTGATATGTCAAATGTGAGTGATAACACCTCATCATCGACACCAGATTCAGCCGGTATTGTTGAAAATGTTGGGGATGCCACGACACCAGCTGAAGACGCCGCTAACAAAGTTGAAACTTCCGCTAGCGACACAAGCGTTTCCGCAGTTGCTGACTCAGTGCGCGTCGTAGCCCCTACCACAACCGCGGAACATACGGCAACGCCCATTGTTGCTGCGCCTAAAGCAACCACGACAGCATCAACGGCAATAAGTGATTCAGTTATCAAAACAAGCATTCAAGTAGTGCCAGCAAGTAGCTCAACCTCTGTGCCTAACGAATCAGTTGCTACGCCATCAACCAACAGCGGCAACACTGTTACAACCCAGCCAAGTGGTGCGGTTAGCGTCATGAACAAAGTCGCCGTTAAAGCTGGTAATTTGGCTGATACATTATTACCAGAAGCAGCTTATGCCGTTGCTTGGTCGCCAATTGCTTACGCTCTAGTGATTGTCAGTTTTGTTGCCTGGACGATTGCTTACTATACGATTCGTCGTCGTCAAAAGATGCGCGAATCACAAATTTTATTCAAGAACTAACATAAAAAGCACTCGCAAAAAATTTTGCGAGTGCTTTTGTTTTGCATTTATTAGTCTTCGACGTTAGCCAATTCGTACATTGATTGTGCAAAGATTGCCATTGCACGCGTCAAATCTGAAACTGGGTAGAATTCGTCTGCTTGGTGCATCGTGTCAGGTACACCTTCGAACATGGCACCAAAGGCAACACCACGCTTCAACAAACGACCGAACGTACCACCACCGATAACTTGCTCGCCGGCTGGCAAACCAGTTTGATCACGGTAAACTTGCAACAATGTCTTAACTAGTGGATCATCACCAGGAACATAGTGAGGCACTTGGGCGTGACCTTCTTGCTTAGCCGTTGCTTCAAAGCCCGCTGGCAATGAGGCAGCCACGTGTCCTTCGATTTCTTCAGCCGTCGTGTTTTGTGGGTAACGGAAGTTCGTGTTTACGAAACCATCTTCACCATCAGTAAAGCGTTGGATACCAACGTTCATTGACAAGTCGTGCATCAAATCATCGTGCGTCTTGGCACCAATCTTCTCAGCAACCGTGTCATCGTGCAATTGTGTTCCCAAGAACGTCAAGAATCCCTTAGCGTTGCCACCAAAGTCTTGGTCTTGCAAGAAGTTAGCCAAGTAAGTACCAGCGTTTTCACCAGTTTCAGGCATGGCACCGTGAACTTGCTTTCCATAGAAAGTAAATGTCACTTGGTTACCATCAACCTTAGCTTCACCCTTAACACGCTTTTCAGCAGCCAAGTAAGCATCCATGGCTGAAACCAAAGCAGCAGTATCTGCAGCTTCAACAACAGCAACAGCAGTTCCAGGCACCATGTTTGGACGTGAACCGGCTGAGAATGAAACCAACTTCAATGAACCACCTTGCGTACCAGCAAAGCGCGTTACGATTGAAACGTTACCCTTCTCACCGTTGATGATTGGGAATTCAGCGTCGGGAGAGAATCCCATCGTTGGCATACCGTAGTCCTCAAAGAACTCGTCCATACCAGTCCAGTCAGACTCTTCATCGATACCCATAACCAAAACCAACTTGCGCTTCAAGTCCAAGTTCAAGTCCTTGATCATCTTCATTGCGTAGTAAGCAGTGAATGAAGGTCCCTTGTCATCTGATGCACCACGGGCATACAAACGACCATCTTCAATTACTGGAGACCATGGATCCTTTGTCCAACCGTCACCAGCTGGCATAACGTCCAAGTGACCGATGATTGCAACGGTCTCTTCAGCGTCTTCAGGACCCAATTCTGCGTAGGCAACCAAGTTCTTGTAGTTACCCGTGCGGAATCCGTCACGCTTAGCAAATTCTTCGAACTTCAACAAAGCTTCCTTAGGACCAGGTCCCAAAGGTGCATCTTCCGTTGCAGCCTCGTCATCACGAACTGACTTAATTGCCAACATCTCCTTCAAGTCTGTCAACAATTCGTCTTCATACTTCAATGCTTCTGCACGCCATTGCGTTGTCATATCTCATTGACCTCCACTGTCATATTGGTTGTAATTATACGCCATTTTATAAAGAAATGCAGACTTTAATCAATATTATGCATGATGGCTAACCTTGTGTCAGTCATATTTTCTTCATGTTCAATGCGAATTGTGAACGCTTACAGAACGCTTTGTAAATTTCCGCTTTTTCGTATTTTCTAGTGATATTATGAACAAGCATTAAGCAATTACATTTTTAATACACAGGAGTTAGCTTTTCATGGATGCAAAAGTTCAAAAGGACGAATTTGCTAAGCTGACACTGATGGATCGAATCTCATATGGTTTGGGTGACTTCGCTCAAAACTTGGTTTTCGGTACTGTTGGTGGATTCTTGCTATTCTTCCTTACTACGGTTAACGGTATTTCAGCTGCGGCTGGTGCCACGATTTTCTTGGTTGTTCGTTGGATCAACGTTGTGTGGGATCCTTGGGTAGGTGCTACGGTCGACAAGTCTCATCCTAAGGGTGGAAAGTACTTGCCTTACCTACGTAACTTCGGTATTCCGCTAGTTATCTTGGCTGCCTGCTTGTTCTTGCCAGTTGGACAATGGTTCCCTGCATTTAAGGTACCATATGCCTTCTTGTCATACATGGCAACGGCCATGGTTTACTCATTCGTTAACATCCCATATGGTGCCTTGAACGCATCATTGACGCGTGATAACGATGAAATCGCAAAGTTGACGACGGTTCGTATGACGTTGGCTAACATCGCGAACTTGTTGGTTTACACTTGCTTCCCTATCTTCGTTCAATTGGCTACGTCAGTTGGTCGTGAGTCAAAGGATATCGGAATGTTTGGAATCCACATGAACTTGGGTGACTACTCATCAGCTCAATCAGCTGGTGCTTGGTTCAAGGTTTATGCCGTATACATGGTTATCGGATTCTTGGCTTTGATGGTTACTTACTCAAAGACGAAGGAACGCGTTTTGCCTGCTGAAGATGAGCCTGAAGTAAAGTACTCAGACTTGTTTGCTGAGTTGAAGCGTAACAAGCCTTTGCGAATCTTGGGATTGTTCTTCTTGGTTGGCTTTACGTTCATGTTCTTCGGAAACACTGTATGGCCATTCTTCTTGCAATACAACATCGGTCACTCAGAGTGGAACGGTTCAATTTCATTGATCGGTTCAATCCCTGGTATCTTCTTGGTCTTCTTGTGGCCTAAGATTCGTGCCAAGGTTGGTAAGAAGCAATTCTTCGCTTTGTTCTTGGCTATCTTCATGGTTGGTTCTGTTCTTTTGTGGGCATGGACTAAGAACCCTGACAACATCGCAATGGGTTACGCTGGTCGTTTCTTCCAACAATGGGGATTGACTTCAGCTACTGGATTCATGTGGTCATTGGTTCCTGAAGTTGTTACTTATGGTGAGTACACTTCAGGTAAGCGTGTTGCTGGTATCATCAATGCCATCATGGGATTGTTCTTCAAGATTGGTTTGGCCTTGGGTGGTATCATCCCTGGTTACATCAACGCTGCTACTGGATTTGACGGTACTAAGAAGATCCAATCAGCTGGTGCATTGATGGGATTGCAATGGTCAATGATTTGGTTGCCAATCATCATGGCTGTTATTGCCATCTTGGTAATCATGAAGTACCCATTGACTGACGAAGAAGTTAACAAGATGAACCACGAAGTTGAGGCTCGTCACAAGAACTAATCTTCTTGGTTAACACATAAGTTAGTTAATAAAAACGACGTGAATGTCAAAATTCACGTCGTTTTTTTGTGTCATTATTACAAGTTTGATTGAATGCGTGCCATGTAGTTTGGCAAGAAATCCGCAATAAACGATGGCTTCACCACATAACTGTGCCCTGCCATTTCCTCGGCGATTGCTGAATGTGCATAAACCGCCGCTTGTACAGCCTTAGTTGGGTTGGCTTTGAACTGCGCTGTGAAACCAGCAATTGTACCCGCTAGTACATCACCCATACCACCAGTTGCCTGGTAAGCACCGCCAATTTGCAATTGCTTTTGATCATCCTTGGTGTAGATAATCGTATGGTGTTGCTTAAGAACAAGCACATCAATGTTCAAAATTTGGCGTTGCACCTCATTTAATTGGTGCTCTGCTTGATAGTTCAGTTGCACCCCACTCAGGCGCGCCCACTCCATTTGATGTGGCGTCACAATCGTGAACGTATCACGTGGGAACGTCATATTCTGTTCAGCCATGATAGTCAATGCTGAACCATCAACAATCAAGATTTGATTCTCAGTGACGGCTTGCAGGACTTGTTGCACCAATTGCACCGCAAACCCATCCGTCCCCATACCAGGTCCGAGTAGAATCACATCGTTGTTGGCAATCGCTGTCATCAAATCTGCGTTATTACGCCAGTCCACAAACATAGCTTCTGGTGTACGCGTGTGTAGCGGTGCCAAATTAATCAAATCCGTTGCAACTGTCGTTAGCCCAGCTCCGGCACCAACAACCGCACCGGCTGCCATTAAGATAGCACCGCCGTATTGGATATTACCCCCGATTAGCAAAACGCGACCAAAAGTCCCTTTGTGGCTGTCGTCAGGTCGACGCACAATGACCTCGTGCAATATTTCTGATTTCAATTCACTAATCATGCCGTTTCTCCAATTTTTGTAAGTGTTAATTCATTATAACGCGCAAAAACGCAAATTTGAAATTGTCTCGTTTCGTTCATGAAATCTCAGTTGTATTCTGGCTATTATTCAGGAAAAATTAACCGTATACAGGGAGGAACGCAAATATGCTAAATATTGCCTACGTCGGATTTGGTAAAAGTACGAACCGCTACCATATTCCTTACTTAATGGAACGCCAAGACCGTTTCAAAATTAGTCGCGTCGTGACCCCAACCTTGGGTAAGCGCCCTGACGAACAAGCTACTTTGGAAGCAACCGGCACACAATTCTCAACAGATATTGCCGACATTTTAAATGACGATGCGCTCGACTTAGTGGTGGTAGTTACCCCCGCCCCTAGTCATTATGAAGTCGCTAAGCAATTGCTACTTGCTGGTAAAAACGTGCTTGTCGACAAGCCAATGGTCGAAACATTAGCCCAAGCCGAAGAACTTGTTACGCTTGCGCGTGAACGTCAACTCTTCTTTATGCCATTTCAGAACCGTCGTTTTGACAGTGACTTTCTGACAATCCAACACGTGCTTGATGCCGGTTATGTTGGCCGTCCGGTCGAACTGGAGTTGCACATGGATCGTTACCGTCCTAACGATGGGGTTAAGCTCGGATCACCTATTGACGGTTCATGGTATGGTCATGGTGTTCACTTGGCTGACCAAATTGTCGCCCTATTCGGTTCGCCTGATTGTGCAACATATGATTTACGTGCCACACGTGAACCTGGCGCAACCATTGATGATCAATTTGAAGTGAACATGTTTTATGGTGATACTTTCAAAGCCACGGTGCAAGCAACTGAACTAGCTGCGGTTGCCTACCCCAAGTGGGTGTTGCATGGTACCAAGGGCACTTATATCAAACACAACATCGATCAGCAAGAATACGATTTGAAGACTGGTATTATGCCGGGGATGCCTGGGTTTGGGGATGATGCACCACAAGATTATGGTGTTGTCACTTACTACAATCAAAATGGCGACCGCATTGAAAAGGTCATTCCAACTATTCATGGTGACTACGGTCGCGTTTACGACGCTGTCTATGACACGCTGGTCAACGATGCCCCAAAGCTAGTCACGGATGAACAAATGCTGACAGTTATCGAGCTTTTAGCTGCCGGTTATACTGACGCAAAGCCCCACGTAGCAACGTTTGATCGCTACTAAAAATTCATCACACCTTTTTCAAGGGTTTATCCTTGTAAGCGGTTACACGTGGTGTTAATATAATGGTGTACCAAAGGAAAGGAAGGTAAAGGATTTGAAAGAAGTTCTTAATTCGACCTCTATCACGACTCTACCTACCAAATTCCATGCGGGCGTGTCACAGTAATGACGCAAGATAATTAACGTATTGTTTTACAAAGAGATAAACACCTAAGTCATGTATTGACATCTCTTGCGATCATTAGCATCGGTCACTTCGACAAAGTACGATAACCTTTTTAAGGCGTAAGCATGTACGGCGTTTCGAAGGCTGCTCCTGACACGGTCTGCTTTTCAAACAGATAGACATGGATGCGGTAGAGATAGAGACGGTGAGTTTGGTTGCGACCATACCCTAGCGACAGACGTTTAAAACTGCAGATTAAACCTCTAGGGTGGTCCATTTACAATTGAATACAGGGTGGCGGAGTAGCGTCTTCCTTGTTACGTGTCGCAAAGCGTAACGAAAGTTTACCGCGGGTCAACGTACCGGCGGTTTTTGTTTTGCTCTTTAAAAGTTTTTTTGTGGTTAGTGTCGTCGCTATCGCCCCCAGGCCAAGGGGGTTTTTTTGGGGGGGCGGGGGCAGCCCCCCCCCCCCACCACAACAAAACCCCATGCCAGCAACCAAGATATCCTATTCTGTTTGAGATGATCATCCACCACGAAATAACTGGGTCAACAGTTCACCCTACATTTTTGTGCTGGATGACCATCAAACGACCAGAGTATCGCTCGGCTGCTGTGCTTGGCCCCGCCACGCGTATAGACACGTGCAGACCTTGACCCGCAGGTGTGGGTTCTTAGCGGGTTTCCCGCTTAGAGCCACGGGAGGTAAAGGCGTACGCGCCAACGGCGTGGACTCCGCTCCCTGCAGGTCATGGTCTGGACGTGTTAGCGTGCCCTAGAAGGGGCCAAGCACTCCGGCCGTCAGGACGGACACTAACCACAAACTAACAAAAAACGACTAACCCGCAACCGAGTTAGTCGTTTATTTTATAGTGTCATGCGGTACTCTTGCAAAAGTCCTTCGCGGACACCTGATGCTGAGAAGATTACCTTGTCAGCGCCAGTACGTGAAATCAACTCTACCAATGGCAACAAACCACTGATAATGATGTCCGCACGGTTGGCTTCTGCCCCCAACACTTCCGCACGTTCAGCGTGCGTCATGTTGGCCATTTCATCAAACGTCTTCAAAACTGATTCCGTCGTCATCTCATAGCCATGGAAGTTTGAATCCGCTGGCAAGCCGTGACGCAATCGGTCAAGACGGGCCAATGAACGGTTCGCACCACCCAACAAAATGATTGGCAACGTCGTCGTGTCTTCCAACCATGGCAAGTGGTCATATTGGTCAGAAACGTACTGTGAGGCGCGCTCAATCAAACTTGGTTCAATCTTGCCTTCCCCATTCAAGTGGAACTTCTCTGACAAGTTAACCGCCCCGAATGGCAAGCTAATAAAGTTCGCGGCCATACGTTCTTCAATACCAACTAGCTCAACACTGGCACCGCCAGTATCAAGCAACCAGGCATCTGAAATATCCAAGGCTGAAACAGCCCCAAGATAGTCGTAATAAGCTTCTTGGTCACCCGTTAGCACACGGATTTCAACGTCGACGGCACGGTACACACGGTCCAAAAAGTCCGCTTGATTCGTTGCCTCACGTACAGCAGCGGTTGCAATACCAACAACTGAGACGCCTTCATATGCCATATAGTCATCACGGAACTCAATCAAAGCATCAACAACACGGGTCATTGCTGCTTCGGTTAGTTCACCTGCATTTTGATCCATCCCCTCAGCCAAACGCGTATCTAACTTACGACGCTTAAGCTCAACGAACGTGCCATCTGCTTGTAGTTCTTCAACAACCATTCGGGTTGAGTTTGACCCCAAGTCAATGACTGCCAAATAGCTCATAATTTATACCCCTCTAAGGATTAACCCCAGTATTGGATGCCCATTGCGTTACGGACTTCGTTCATCGTTTCTTGTGCCTTAGCGCGTGCCTTGTCAGAACCGTCGCGTAGCATTTGCAACACAGCGTCCTTATCTTCAGCATACTTAGCACGACGCTCGCGCATAGGTGCCAATTCAGCGTTCAACACTTCGAACAAGTACTTCTTGATCTTCATGTCACCCAAACCACCAGCTTGGTATTGTGCCTTCAACTCAGCAACCTTTTCAGTATCCTTATCAAAGATATCCAAGTACGTGAAGACCATGTTACCTTCAACGTGACCAGGATCTTCCACACGGATGTGCTCTGGGTCAGTGTACATTGACTTAACCTTCGTCCACAACGTATCTTCGTCGTCACTTAGGTAAATGGCGTTATTCAATGACTTTGACATCTTGGCATTACCGTCCAAACCAGGAATACGGCCTTGACCCTTTGGTGGGAACACACCTTGTGGCTCTACCAAAATACCTTCACCGTAGTAATTGTTAAACGTACGTACCAATTCACGTGTTTGCTCCAACATTGGCTCTTGATCATCACCAACTGGCACAACTTGTCCCTTGAACAAAGCGATGTCAGCAGCTTGTGAAACTGGGTAGATGAAGAATCCAGCAGGAATACTCTCGCCGAATCCCTTTTGTTGAATCTCAGTCTTCACCGTTGGGTTGCGTTGCAAACGTGCAATTGAAACCAAGTTCAAGAAGTACTCTGTCAATTCTGACAATTCAGGCACAGCTGATTGTACGAAAATCGTTGACTTGCTTGGGTCAATACCAACAGCTAGGTAGTCCAACGCAACTTCCAACAATGAGTTGTGAATCTTCTCGGGATCGCGCGCGTTATCAGTGAACGCTTGCTTGTCCGCAATCATAATAAATGGTTCGTAGTCGCCTGAATTTTGCATTGCGACACGGTTTTTCAAAGAACCAACGTAGTGACCAATGTGCAACTTTCCAGTTGGACGATCACCAGTTAGCAAAACTTGCTTTTCTGCCATGTTTTCCATCTCTTTCTATCAACGGTTCCCCGTCAAAACTAATTCGTCATTGTTCATTGTAAGAGTTTTTACACCCGATAACAAGCGCACAAACCACCTGTTTTCTAATCACCCAAAACACTAATATCCAATGTTTCTTGCACGTCACGAATCAAGCCAGAAACTGGCCCGACACTAATCAAAGTCAACGCGTGCATGGCGCGTGATGCCAAGGTGTACAACAAACCAGTTGCCTCACTATCCGGATAATTCGTTTGTGATACATCGTATCCAATGACTGCATCAAATTCCAATCCCTTGGCCAAATAAATTGGCATCACAACAAAGTTTGATGTTCGTGTGCGATCACTGGCTTGAAGCAATTGGAACTTTTCAGGATACTTGCGCAACATGCGTGCAACAGCCTGAGCTTGATCCTGTGTTTTGGTCAAAATCGCCACTGTTCGGTGTTCGGCCTTCAGTTCATCAACTGCCTGCCAAATCACTTGTTCTTCCTCATCAGCCGTCGTGACAATCAACTTTGGCTTGCCACCTGGTCGGGTGAACGCCATGATGTTATCGCCATCTGGTAACAACGCCTTGGCAAAATCCATGATTTCTTGTGTTGAGCGATAGGCTTTATTCAAGGTAATCAAATTAGGGTGCGTCGCCTTGAAGGCTTGGCTGTACTTGGCCAGTAAAGCAGCTGGTGTCTCAACGTCACGGAACAAGGCCTGTTCAGCATCCCCAAGCACCGTAAACTTGGCAGCTGGGAACGCATGCTTCAAGTACAATAATTGGGCCATACTGTAGTCTTGCATCTCATCAACGAAGACATAGAACATTGACTTATTCGTCCCACCGCCCGTAATCAAATCACGCAAGAATAGCATTGGGGCAGCATCTTCCAAATCGATACGGTGGTATTCCAACTCACGCAAGAAGCGGTCACGCTTGGCTAGCCACCATTCGGTATCCAATTCAGAGCGTTCTGCCATGTAGGCCAAAAAGTCGCCATATTGGTTATAAATATCAAAGAAATGCATGTTATACAACGCATCATCGACAACTTGGAATTCACGTTGCAACAATCGCTTTGCCGCAATGTTGATGGCGTCACCCATCTCCTCTTCTTCAGCAACCTGCTCAGCCAGCTCATCTCCCAGCAAATCACGATACTGTTGGTCGTCCAAGTTATTCAACTCTTCCAACACCCAGTCTTCGTTAACCAACTGATCAATGCGCCGTTCCAACCGCTCCATGAAGCGCTTTTGCGTCATTTGGATTCGTTCACGCACCGAGTAATTATCTGAAAATCCAGCAAACACACGCGTCATTGCTTCTTTGCCAAAGAACACTTCATCTTCAAAGTAGATATTATCAAAGCGTAGCGTCTCTGGCGTCAGTTGCTCAACAAAGGCCGTCAAATCATCAACAACTCGGGCGCTTTCCAGTTTTTCACGGACTCTCAAACTAGCCGCTGTCGTTTCACTCTGACCGATTTCATAACGTTCAAAAAGCGTTTGCACTTGCAATCCTTGTAGACGCGCGCTAAAGAATTCAGCCAGCGTCACTTGGCGCATGTTACGCTCACCCAAAGATGGCAAAACGTCAGCAATATAACTTGAGAACAAGCGGTTTGGTGAGAACAATACAATCTGGTCTGAATTCAATTCTTCACGTGCATGGAAGAGCAAGAACGCGATGCGTTGCAGAATTGCCGAGGTCTTACCAGATCCGGCGACACCTTGCACGACCAGCAAATCACTCGTCGTATCGCGAATAATTTGATTTTGTTCTTGTTGAATCGTCGCGACGATATTACGCATGGTCAGGTCGTTTTCTTGTCCCAAAGCATATTGCAACATTTCATCACCAACCGTTTCATTGGTATCAAACATGTTGACGATTTGCGCATCTTCAATCGTAAATTGACGTTTCTTTAGCAGTTCCGCTTCTTGTTCACCCATCGGCGTCGGATATGTCACGGCACCAAGTGTTCCGTTGTAGTAAATCCCACTAATCGGCGCACGCCAATCATAAACGAGGAAATCACCAATCTTATCCTGCACTGATGCCAAGCCGATATACAAGGTATCTTGATCGCCATCCTCATCAATATCAACGCGACCGAAATATGGACTAGGCCGTAGCATTGTCAGCGTATCGACCGTCTTTCGCATAATATTTTCTGTTTCAGTTACACGGGCCACGATGTTACGTTGCTGTTGAATTTCGGCATTGGTTTCCATCGCATCATCGACTTCGAAGGTGTTAATTGACGTATTGGCAATATAGTTTCCTTCAACGGCACGTGTTTCTGAGTGAGCTTGCGCATAGGCTTCCTTAGCACGTTCGAGTTGCCCGTCGATTTCGACAACCACTTTATCGAGCCGCTTTTGTTCAGCGGGTTGGTCTGCATGCATTTTTCGGCCCTCACTTTCGTATATTCAATTCAACTATTATAACGCTTTTTCACCAGAAAACCGGCGCAAATGGAAAAAGCACCGGGTCTCTCCACCCGATGCTTTACAACCATTTCTCTTTCACCCTCCCAGCCACTTTACCTGCCAAGAGAGAGCCCAGCGTTGGTACGCTGTGGCGTTAAAAAGTTTCTCTACTAACTATTTAACATAATTTATTGTAAGTACTAAAAGTGAACGAATTCCCGCCTAATTGTGAAGGAATTGTGAACGTTGCTTTTTGGTAAGTGATTTCTGGATTTTGTGTTGTGTTTTGTGTCGCCACTGGCGTGTCGAGGCATGGTGGGTGATTGGGTTGGCGGTGCTCCGTCCTGCAATATAAGCTGGTGGCGACGGAGTCCCGGTCTCACTAAGCCTCAGCGTGTTTCTTCGCCTGTCAGCTCGAAATCCACTGCTGCCAAGTGATCCCTGGTGCTCCTTCCTTCGCTTTGTCACCGGCTAATATCGCAGGATCTCCGCACCACCAACCCAATCACCCACCACGCCAGCAGCCAAGATATTCTCCGTTAGTTTTGTAAATCATCCACGGTTAATTCGATAAGGACTGTTATTCCCCAATTTTTATCCGCGGATGTAAATCCAGACAGACAAGAACATCTTGGCTGCTGCAAATGCCTGGGGTAACTCTCGGAGCGATTTGAGGTGGGACAGAGAAGCCCTGCCCGACCGCCGCGTGTCTATCGGCCAAAATCCCAAGTTTTCAGTTTGGCCGATGCGACTGACAAAGGAGCAACACGCGGTGCTCGCGGCAGGGCGTGTCCCAGCTCAAATTCTTTGTCGGAGAGAGTTACCCCAGGCATTTGCTTGTGCGCTAGCACAACACAAATCTCAAAAAAACGAGCAACCAGTTCAACACTGATTGCTCGTTAATTTGATTGCTATTAAGCGAAGAAGCCCATATCTGATGCGATTGATGGGTATGAGTACAAGTTGTGCTTAATTGCCCACTTGTCTTGCTTTTGGTTGATGGCTACCGTGAAGTAGTTCAACAACTCATCAGCTTCAGCACTCAATACCGTTGCACCGATGATAACACCCTTTTCGTTCAAGACAACCTTAGCCTTAGCAATTGGCTCCTTGTGGCGCCAGTATGCTAGCCAAGGTGTCATGTCGATTGAGTTAACCTTCATGCCCTTTGACTCAGCTTCAACAGCTGACATACCAACTTGACCCAACTTTGGTGAACCATACACCATCGTTGGAATAGCTGGGTATGAAATTTCTTCTGGCTCAGTACCCGTCAACAAACCAGCTACATAACGAGCCTCATAGGCTCCAGTTGGCGTCAACTTTGGCACTGGTGACTCTGCAACATCACCAACCGCAAAGATGTTTGGGTTAGTAGTGCGCAAGTCAGCCATTACCTTAATACCGTTACCGGCAACTTCAACACCAGCAGCCTCAAGATTCAAATCTTCAGTGTTACCAGCGCGACCAGCAGCGATGAATGGCATGTCACTTGTGACACGGCGGCCATCCGCAGCAACGATATCAAAGCGACCATCCGCCGTTTCTTCAACGGCAGCTGTATCAAAGTTCCAGTGGAACGTGATACCCTTACTCTCCATTTGCGCAATCAAATCTTGCGTCAAATCTTGATCAAACTCACGCAAAATCACATCGTGCTTAGCCACAACGTGAACCTTTGCGCCAGCTGCTGCTGCAATACCAGCAAATTCAATTGCAATGAATCCAGCACCAATGAAGGCAACTTCTTCTGGCATCTTAGGCAAGTTCAAGAAGTCTTCGTTATCGTGCAAGAATTCGTCACCAGGCACTTCCAAACGAGCTGGACGGGCACCAGTGGCAATAATCCACTTATCAGCCGTAAACGTTTCCGTACCAGTTGAAACCGTGTGCTCATCCACAAAGTAGGCGTGACCATACTTGTGAGTAATGCCGGCATCATCAAGTCCCGCAATCTTACGTGCAGGAACAGGATCCGTGTAGGCCATCTTGTGTTCCATCAAGGCAGGCCAATCAATCTCATTGTGACCAATCAAACCTGTGTGTTGCATCCATTCAGCTTGTTCCTTAGCTTCTACTGCAGCCAAAAGAACCTTCTTAGGATCGCAACCATAATTAGGGCAGGTACCGCCCCAGAGATACTCTTCAACAATAACAACTGATTGCCCAGCTGCTTGCAATGGAAAGGCTGCTGACAAGCCAGCAGGTCCTGAACCAATAACACCAACATTAAAGTGTTCCACGAGTATGCCCTCCTTCTTTTTATAATGTCATTATTTTAACAGTTTACAGCAGTCCTCATGCAAAATAAGGGTGCTTAAACGAGCCCCAAACTAATCACCAAAGCTTGATCAACCTTCGCGATTAGATGACCGGGTACCAAGCCAATTTTATCTTGCAACCGACGCTTGTCGATTGTGCGAATTTGCTCCAATAAAATAACTGAATCACGTGCAATACCGGTATTTTCTAACTCAGATGGCAATCCCACGTGGGTTGGCATCTTGGGCTTTGAAATCTGTGCCGTAATTGGCGCAACGATTACAGTCGGTGCATGTTGATTACCAACATCATTTTGAATGATTACAACTGGTCGTTGCCCACCCTGCTCTGAACCAACTACCGGTGATAAATCGGCAAAGAAGATATCTCCTCTTTTAATATCATGTCGATTTGCCATACTACTCTCTCTACTTCACTAACTTTCGTGGCAAACGTGGTGACAATCCCGTGGCAATTTCGTACGGAATCGTCCCCATCTTATTTGCAAGATCAACTAACGTAATCGCCTTATCGCCAACTGACCCAATCAATGTTACCACAGTTCCCACTGGCAACTCTTCTGGTAGCTTGACCATCAATTGGTCCATTGCAATGCGTCCAATCAACTCAACTTCACGTCCATCCGGCAACAAAGCAGTCATGCCTTGCAATGCGCGTGGATAACCATCAGCATAACCAACCGGCAACGTTCCAATCCATTCTGGTTCAGTAGCCGTATACGTTGCCCCGTAAGAAATTGATGAACCTGCTTCAACTTGCTTAACATGGACCAATTCAGCCTTCAATGACAACACCGGTTGAATCTCGCGCATTGCTAATTCACCTTGCGAAGGATCAAACCCATACATACCAGCACCAACACGAACTAAGTCAGTGCTTGGTTGCTCATGCCACAATGATGTCCCTGAATTTGCTAAGTGGCGCCAAATATCGGCTGGCAAATCCAAACCATCGGTCAATTCGTGCCAACGTTGCAATTGTTGCTCAAAGTAAGCCGTGTTGCCACCATCAGCAGTTGCAAAGTGCATGCCAATTGCCTTAAATGCAACGTTTTCAGCAGCATTCAACTTCGCTACAACGCGTTCAAGCTCGGCACGTTCACGAATACCAATGCGCCCCATACCAGTATCGACACCAACCGATGCAATCAACGTTTTATCTGCCGGCAAAAGGTTAAGAGCTTCGTCCAACCACGCTTCACTTGCAACTACGGGCATCAATTCAAAGGTTGCCAAATCAGGCACGTATTCAACTGGCGTCACACCAAGAATGAAAATTGGCTTCTTGATGCCAAAGTGGCGCAACCAAATCCCTTCATCAATTGTTGCCACCGCAAACCCATCAACGCCAGCCTTTTCAGCCGCCTTAACAATTTGTGGTAACCCGTGGCCATAAGCATTTGCCTTAACAACGGCAAAGAAGCGTTCGGCGCCGGTCAGCTCACGAATATACGCTACGTTGTGAGCCAGCGCTGACTCGGAAATTTCGAGCCAGGCCGGACGTCGCTCACTGACCGGTTGGTGTAAAGAAGCCAACGACTCCAAAATAACTGAACTATGTACGGTATCACCTGTGTGAGAAATTGAAATATGTGCCACCGCCTCGTTTTGCTTGGGGTGCTTAACCATGACTGGTTGTCCAGCTTCATTCGGAACAATCTCCATATCATGCCAGCGAACTTCGCCACCAATCCCTGTTCCAACGGCCTTGCTGTAGGCCTCCTTAATCGAGAAACGGCCCGCCAAGAACTCCATTTGGTGCTTGCCCTTACGCTTATCAAAAACCTCGCGCTCTGCTGGCGTCAAAATGACGTCAATAAACTTTGGTCGGCGTTCCGCCAATCGTGTCACATCACTAATCATTTGGGCATCAATGCCTTGTCCGATTATCATGCTAACTTCCTCCTAGATTATTGTTTCATTATACGCGGTTTATCGTCATTTTACTGTAACATCATTTAATCAAACTAAAAATAAGCAAACTGCCAATCGGTCGGTTTTCAGAGTATGCAAAAAACCTCCGTCCAATTAATTTGAACAGAGGTTTCATTTGTTATTAATTAGTCGTTGTTCTTGATGACAAAGTCACGTGATTGACGACGTGGTGCACCTGAGCGACCGCGTTGTGAACGGTCACCTGATCCAGTGCGTGAGCCGCGGTCGAATGAACGACGCTCGCGTTGTCCGCGATCGCCATCACGTCCGTCACGTCCGCCTTCACGACGGCCACGGTAACCACCGCCACGGCGCTCACCGCCATCGCGACGACCACGGTAACCGCCACCGTTACGTGAGCCACCACCGAAGCCTGAACGCTTGCGAGGCAATGGACGCTCACGTGACAACGTGAACTCAGTGTCCATCTCAGCAACGTTAGCAACTGCACCCAACAAGGCCGTTGCCAAAGTCTTGGCATCGTACTTTTCAACCAACTTGTCGATGACTTCTGAGTCAACCGCACCTGAAGTTGCCGCAATGACATCTTCAACTGAATCAGCAGCAACTGACATACGGCCAGCCAATGCTTCTTCACGGGTAGGTGGCTTCAATGGTTGCATACGCTTCTTCGTCAACTTCTCGATATCCTTCAAGTAGTCCATCTCAGCGTTTGAGATAAACGTTACAGAAGTTCCGTGAGCACCGGCACGACCAGTACGACCGATACGGTGAACGTATGATTCTGAATCTTGTGGAATATCAAAGTTGTAAACGTAGTCAACACCTGAAACGTCCAAACCACGAGCGGCAACGTCGGTAGCAACCAAAATCTTGATTTCACCATTCTTGAATTGCTTCAAAACTTGTGAACGCTTTTGTTGCGTCAAGTCACCGTGGATACCAGCGGCATTAAAGCCACGCAATTCCAAACCACGCGTCAACTCATCAACACGGCGCTTCGTACGACCAAACATGATGGCCAACTTTGGTTGTTGTACGTCCAAAATACGCGTCAATGTGTCAAACTTTTCAAAGTCACGAACACGAACGTAGTATTGATCAACCAAATCCGTTGTCAATTCCTTAGCAGCAATTTGGATGTGCTCTGGTTCCGTCATGAATTGCACACCGATACGCTTGATAGCAGGTGGCATCGTTGCTGAGAACAACAA
Organism: Weissella confusa; assembly: GCA_016466735.1. Classification (GTDB taxonomy): domain Bacteria; phylum Bacillota; class Bacilli; order Lactobacillales; family Lactobacillaceae; genus Weissella; species Weissella fermenti. The sequence continues at coordinate 60,189 of JAAOED010000002.1, forward strand.
CGTTTGACGTTGATCAGGAACAGCCTTCAAGATAGATTCGATATCTTCAAGGAATCCCATGTTCAACATTTCGTCGGCTTCGTCCAAGACCAAAGTCTTAACGTTAGACAAGTTGATTGTGCCACGGTTAATGTGGTCAATCAAACGTCCAGGCGTACCAACGACGATGTGAGCACCGTGGCTCAAACCGTTGATTTGGCGGCGAATATCTGCACCACCAAAGACAGCTTGTACCTTAACGCGCTTATCGCGTCCCAACTTGAATAGCTCATCTTGTGTTTGGATAGCCAATTCACGTGTTGGTGAGACAACAAGAGCTTGTACTTGGTTGCTGTCTGTGTCAATCATTTCCAAGATTGGCAAACCGAATGCGGCCGTCTTACCGGTACCCGTTTGGGCTTGTCCGATAACGTCCTTACCAGCCAAAGTCAAAGGAATCGTTTGTTCCTGGATTGGCGTGGCCTCTACGTAGCCATGCTTCTCGATGGCCGTCAATAGGTCTTGTGTAAGACCCAACTCTGAAAACTTCAAAATATTTCCTCCAGTTGCGATTGCGGAGTCAATCGCGCTCTATATATCGCGAACTACGAACAAAATTCAAACTAGACACAATCCGGCGTCCGTACTGCGTTTGATTTTGGCAACAGTCCTTTTTGTAACTTATCCATCTTATCTTGTTAACAACTAATTAGCAAGTGTATTAGCCATACTCACTTCAAGACGATTACCAAAATTACAAGTAGTAAGTACACCAACCAGATGATAAAGATTGGCCAGAAGTCATATCCCACCACTGATTTCTGGGTATTATTTACCATCTTCATGTGGGACCGCTGCATATTGGCTTGACTTCGAGGATTAGCAATTAGACCATCAAACTTCGCTTGTAACAAAATTCGGTTTGGGGTTTGCGTTGGCGCTGAACACGTAACTAAGCTCAACTCTGAATCTACCGTATCTTTCACTTTATTAATTTGCGTCTCTAAAATTGTCGATGTTTTGTAAACCGTATATTGATAGTACTTACCAAGGTATTGTAAATAAACTTTCTGACCAACCTTGGCGTCCTTCAGCACACCAAAGTGTACCTTTGTGTGCCCCATGTTGTGTCCAATCAAAACCAGGTTGTGCTTTCGTACCGTTCTATTTGGAAAAAGTGTTACGGCGCCATAAAACAGATTTTCGTTCGTTAATCCAGCATAAATATCATCATCAAGTCCAACCGATGGCATTACAACACGTCCGACGGCTGTTCTAGCCTGTGTCTGCATCCCCAGTACAGTCTGTAATGTTGGCGCGTGAATTGTCTCCGCTGGTTGAATAGATTCAGGCAATTTAGACGCATACTTTACAGTTGTTGTTGACTTTACATAGCAGGTGTAAAAATCCTGAAGAAACGGAACAGAAAACAACACCGCAGCCAAGGTAAGTATCCCAATAATGACCGCTTTTATTTTTTTACTATGTTGATAATTTTGCTTTTTCATTTTATTAACGCTCTACAATCCGGACTTGCTTTCCTTTCTTAACAAGACGCTTGTATTCCTTCATCGTGGTTGTACGAATAATGGGCAATTCTTGTCCATTATGGTCATGCACAATTTCTTCAATATCAACTTCTGCCTCATCCTTACGACGCTTAAAGACAAACAGCCACAAGAATAATGCTAATAACAACAACAGCAAGGCAAGCACAATGAACAGCAATCCCCAGTTAAATGGTTGAATCGTCACATCCTTCTGGTTGAAATGCTTGGCAGCATCAGCCTTAATCTCAAACGTCTTGGTAAAATGCCACATATACGTGTAAGTGTCGGCGCCCTTCGTATTAAAGTCTGCCGTTGTAAACTTTCCCTTGGGATTTTTTTCAGAATAGGCCATCAAATCAAGCTTATACTTTCCCGGCTTCATAGCCTCCCCAGCCCCCAAGGCAATTGGGTAATCGAAGTTAGTGTTAGGTGCCATTTGCATATTATCTTTTTTAGACTGATAAATAACCTGTGATGAGCCGACTTTTGAAATCTTAGCTACTACAGCCATTTGGTTGACGTACACATTTAATGGATTTTGCAGGTTTGCCGTCACTACATTTCGATAGTTAATCTGCGTTGGTTTAACCTCGTGCATCTTCAAACCAGATTGCTGAATTTGATCATCACTGTATGCAGCATCCTTGGATTGGCGCATCAGCAATCCCAACTGAAATGAATAGATGTTCTTAATTGCCATCCCCTTAGACTTAACATCCATATTTTGTTGATTCTGCGTCTCATCCGAGAACGTTAATCCACCGGCAATGATACCAGCATAAGCTTGGTTGGGCATTGAAACGTGAACTGGCACCTCTTTTGTTTCTCCCGCTGCTAAATCAACTTTTTCCGGTATATTCACCAAATCTTGCATATTGAATTGGCGGGTCGTATCAGCCTTTATTTTATTTAGTCCATACTCGACAACACCATTATTGTTGGTACTAGCTGGCGCTACCTTGGTTGTCACCGTCACCGGTCGCTTCGTGTTGTTTTGATAGCGCAACGTTAAGTCTTCTGACTCACCTGCGCCAAGCTTCAAATTAAAGAACCCATCTGTCTTATCAACCTGGTTGTCTGGCAAAACCGGTGTCACTGAAAAGGTTAATTGATTGGCTGATGTTGGTTGACCGCTCACCAAGAGCCCAATTCCCACCGTCGCAAGAAGGCTCGCTACGGTAATCAGACTGCGCTTAATCTTCTTTGTTAAATTCATTTCTCTTTCTCTTTCTTAGGCGTATATTCTGTCTTAATAAAAAGTGGACGGAGAAGTTTTCCTTCACCATCCACTTCTCATTTATCATGCGAAAATATTTTCTATTTGACGATAGTTGGCATGTCACTTAGAATCCATTCAAATTCCGTTGCGTACTTATCAGCCATCTTATCTGTCTTACCTGGCACCATTAGCGTGACAGCCTTATCGGTATCACCACGCTTTGACCCATCAGCGTTGACTTCAGTTGAAACGATATCCGTTTCGTTACCAAAGCGCATCAAATGGGTTCCACCAGTCTCATTAGTATCACCGGCATTCTTAACCGCTGCCCCAGACATGATGTTGATGGCATTGCCAGACAACGGATCCAACGTAAATGACTTTAGCGCCGTAATGTCCGTTGCGTTTGTTGATGCTGTCGTCATGCCTAGGTGATTTGCATTACCAAACGTCACTTCGGCACCATCCAAAACAGCGTTACTGTTTTGGCCCTTGAATTGGCCGTTTTGCTTAACTGACAACGTCCACCCCGTGAATGAACCACGATTATCTGTCATTTGCACATAATCAGGACCGGTTGTCTTCTTGCCATCGAACGTCGTGTATTGTTGCGCGCTTCCTTGGTAGTTTTCAGTCTTTGATGTGATTTTTTGAATACCAAAATCAATTGATGAAGCAAAATCAATCGACAAAGGGCCAGCTTGTGGCGCTTGTGGGTCAGTACCATCTGGATTAGTTGGCTTGACCGGCTTGTCTGGATTAGGATTCGTCGGATCAACCGGATTGGTCGTATCCTTTGACGGTTGGAAAGTAACAGTTCCTGTTGACTTATAATCAGACGTTTGCGCCGCTAGAATTGGCGTTTGAGTGACGGCTAACGTAGCCAGAGCTACACCTGCAAAAAGAGTTACTTGCTTCTTCATAATGATTGTTCCTTACTTTTGTTGTAATGGGACATTAATTATGTGTCCACGTTAATGTCGTAGTATATGTTGCGGCATCACGGGGCGTCGTTCCAGGAATTGATAGACGTACCTTTGGGTCGATGAGCATGTTGCCATTTTCTTTGTCCGGCTTCAAGTCGCCATCGTACCCCCAAGGCATCATCCACGTCCCTGTTCCTTCACCTTTTTCAGCTTCCATAATCACAGTCTTGCTACCATCAGGCGACAAGCTTGTATTATACGTATCTGGTGCCACAGCATTCGTTAAACCGACTGCGTATGAGTCGTCTAATGAAATTACTGCACCATCAAGGACTGATGGGTGTTGTGCATCATTTGTTTTAAATTGGCCATTTTGCGAAAGTTGCAGTGTCCAACCCGCACGATTGCCACGGTAATCAGACACTTGCACATAATCAGGTACATGGGTGTCCTCACCCTTTGTTTGTATCTCTTGTGCTTCCGCATCATAACTAACATTCTTGTTTGTAATTGTATGTGTCCCAAAATTAAAACTTGATGCAAAATCGATTGACAACGGACCTGGCATACCAGGTTCTGGCTTACCATCTGGTCGCGTTGGATCAACCGGTGTCACCTCATCCTCGGGTTCATCAGGGTTATGCGGTGGTACCACCTCAGTGCTGGGGATGAATCCAACAGTGCCGCTAGTTTGATACTCATCTGCATCTGCGGTCACCGCACTTGCAAGACTAAGTAATGAAACCGCTACGACACTTGTCATCGTAATCAGTTTATTTGTCATGCTTTACCTCTGTCTTTTTACTACTTGATAGGTGTATTCGTTGGAACTTGTTCCAAACTCCAATTCAAAGTAGTTGAATATGTTGCCGCGTGCTTAACGGCTTTACCTGGTACAAACAAACTTACTGCTTTATCGTCAGCTAATTTGTCGCTACCAAAGCGCGTTAACCATGTTCCTTGGCCACTGTTCGCAGCAGCCGTCATAACCAACTTCTTCTGGCCTTTTTCCAATACAATGTCGTTTGCGGCAACGATTGGTGCAGTTGCGCCAGTCCCTGCAATTCCCTTAACGTTTGCATCATGCAACGTAATCACCGCACCATCAAGTGAATTCTTGTTATCCGTCAAATCACCTTGTTGCGTTACAGATAGCACCCAACCTTTATCGTCACCGGTATTATCAGTAACTTGCACATAATTCGGACCTGTCGTGGTCTTTCCTTGACCGTCCGTGAATTTTTGTGCATCTGCATAATACGTTTCATCGGTCGTTGTAATTTTGTTCTGACCAAAATTAAATGATGACGCAAAATCAAGTGATAAAGGTCCCGCATTAGGATTATCAGGTTTGTTTGGATTATTAGGATCCACTGGCTTAACCGGATTGGTCGGATCTGGATTGTTTGGATCCAACGGTCCAGATGGTTGATCGTTTGGAATAAACGTCACCTGTGCCGTTGAATCAAGTGTTGAGACGGGCGCTGCGTACACACTCGCAGTTAATCCCAGCGTTGCCATTGCCGATGCGGCAAATAATGTAACAGTTTTAGACATATTTTTTCTCCTCGCTTCGAATGTGTCTAAAAGGGTCAATACGTGGATAAATTAACCGTGTTGGCTAAATTTCTTACCGTTAACGAAATAAAGGCCGGTGGCAATGAATGTTAACAACACTGGAAAACTAAATCGTTCTAGTATCGTTTGGCTACCCGTGTTCGGCAACACCGGCTTACCATCCTTTTCATTGGCCTGCTTATAATACGGGTTTGTATTATCGTTTGGTTGGTAGACTGTGTTTTGTGATGTATCAGCCGAACCATTCACTTGATCATCTGGGTAAGTGTAGTGGCCACTAAATCGGGCCACACCATCCGTTTGATAAGTTTCAGTCGAAACTGCGTTGGCAGGCGTATCTTCTGTATAGCCCACCGTTGCGACGCTTAGACCAAACAGCGTACTAGCAACAATCAAAAGTGCTTTAACTTTCATATAATTTATCCTCCCCTCACAATAAGTTTGGTTTACAGATAGTCTTTACCTATTTGTACACCTTTAGTGTAAATTGTTTGACAGGCAATATTGGCAATCGCTTTGAATAAGGCGCACTTACAAAACATTCGTGGTGGTTTTTTAATTTTTAAAAATTAAGTGCCTAAGCAAAAAAGCACCAGTCCCAAATGATTGAGACTGGTGCTTTGCTGTATATATTAAAACACACACAACGCCAAGTCGCATTGTGTGTGTTTATCATTAATCTTCAGCTATTTGAATATCAGCATTCAACATCGTTAGCTTATGGATAATGTGATCATATCCACGCAAAACGTGCTCAGCATTCGTTACTTCAGTGATGCCATCAGCCATCAAGCCAGCCGTCACCAAAGCAGCCCCTGCGCGAATCTCAGCCGCAGCAACACTTGCGCCATGGAAGTTATTGCTGTTAGCAACTGTAATAACCCCGTACTCAGGATTTTCAATTGCTACCCCAAGCTTTTGAAGTTCGGGGATGTGACGTGTACGTTCTGGATAAATCGTCTCTGAAATAATGCTCTCACCGTCAGCCAACGTCAAAAGTGGCGTAATTGGTTGTTGCAAGTCAGTGGCGAAACCAGGGAATGGTGCTGTCTTAATGTGAATAGGCTTAAGGTTATCAACCTTTGGCACAAAGATGCTATCTTCGCGAACATCCAATTCAACGCCCATTTCAATCATCTTAGCCGTGAATGACTCCAAGTGCTCAGGGATAATGTTCTTAACCAAAACACCGTCACCTTGCGCTGCAGCCAATGCCAAATAAGTTCCTGCTTCAATACGGTCAGGAATAATCGTGTGGGTATTCTTTGATTCCAACTTAGGCACACCCGTAATACGGATAACGTCTGTTCCTGCACCACGGATTTGCGCACCCATGTTGTTCAAGAACGTTGCCAAGTCGATAATTTCTGGCTCACGCGCGGCATTCTCCAAAATGGTTGTACCTTCTGCGTGTACGGCTGCCAAAATGATGTTCATCGTGGCACCAACTGAAACCATATCCAAGAAGATGCGAGCACCCTTCAAACCGTTTTCAGCTGTAATATAAACCGTATCGTTTTCTTCACGAACCGTCGCACCCAAAGCCTCAAAGCCCTTGATGTGTTGGTCAATCGGACGAGGTCCAATGTTATCACCACCAGGGAACGTCACTGTTGCACGGCCAAAGCGCCCCAACAGTGAACCCATAAAGTAGTATGAGGCACGCAAAGACTTAATTGCCGTAGATGGCAGTTCCGCCTCGACGATATCAGTTGGATCAATCATCAACTCGCCACCTACAAACGTAGACTTGACGTTCATTGACTCCAAGATAACTTGCAAATTGTATACATCTAGAATATCTGGCACACTGTCAAACTTCACTGGTGTCTCAGCCAAAATTGCCGCTGGAATCAAGGCAACAGTAGAGTTCTTTGCGCCTCCGACTGTCACTTCACCACTGAGTCGGCGTCCACCATGGATAACCAACTTCTTCATTCTTTCACCCTTATAAAAGTCTTATTTCTTTTATGCCTATCAGGCCCGTTCATGTATTCGTTTATTCGTAACGCGCATACCGATTGATTATCATCAAGCGGGAAGTTCTATTAACTTCTAAACAACGTACTGTACAAGTCTACATTACATTTATATGAATAACAAGAAAAGTTGGCACCTAATATCAACCTATAACTTTTACTTTAAATTTACCGAATTATCGTACTCGTTATATTCCATACAGTTCTTATTACTTATTTATAATTCACAAATAATAAGAAAATATGCTTATACAAAAACCGGCCATCATAACGTTGTTGGCCGGTTTTCTACTTTATTTAATCGTCCCTGGCACGTTCATCAACATCCAATTCATATTGGCTTGATAAGCCTCCGCCTTAGCGGTCGTTCCGGGTACAACTAACGAAACACCACTATTCGTTTTGCGACCATCATAATCCGTTCCGAAATCATTCTGGCCACCAAAACGAGTTAGCCACGTACCCCAGACACCAACATTGTCGGCCGACATAATTTGGATGGTGTCACCGAAAGAGGCCGATTGATCTGCCATCGCTGTCACCCCCTTCTGGTTCGCATCAGTCGATGCTAATGCAGCCCCTTTAAATTCTAAATAAGCTTGCGCCAGTGTCGTATTTGAGCTTTGACTTTTCAACTCGCCTAGCTTCACCTGAAGCGCCCACTTTCCTGGTTGTTCACGTAAATCTGTAACCTGTGCATACAGGGGCGTAATCAACCCGGCATGGTTCGCATCACTAAACGTTTGCGCGGTTGCATGGTAGGTTTGATTTAAAGCACTAATCTTTTGCTTTCCAAAATCAAAAGTTGCCGCATAATCAAGTGTTAATTGACCACTGGCGTCCGTTGGAACATCAGACCCATCCCCAGGATTAACCGGTGTGACCGGATCATCCAACTTTGGGTCAAATGGATTTAATGGGCGGTTATAAATCGGGTAGTACGTGACAACCACCGCTTTGTTATCACCGAACTTCCCAGTAACGGTTTTAATATCTGGCGTAAAGCCGGCTTGTTGTGGCGAATCAATTGCATATGTTTCACCATCATAGCCAGACTTAGTTACTTGCTTAAAGTATTGACCCCGACTAGCTGCATACTGATACTTAACCGTCACGTCACTGGTCTTCTCATATGTTAAATCGCATTCCGTGTTAACATCGTTGCCAATCGTAAAGTTAAGATAGTTCGCATGATTCTTTCCAGCTAACTCATAGCCCGGCACTTTAGGCGCCAAGTAAACATAGTCTGGATCGTAATTAGGATCTTTCGCAGCATCCGCTTGCGCTGTTTCATCTCTCAAAACAGTCACGTGTGCACCAACCAATGCCGGCTTAACTGCCGGTGTGAAGACAGGCGCCTTAAAATCAGATGTATCAATCGTTCCAACTGCCGGCACCCCCTTAAACGTCACATTAGAAGTCCCTAATTGCAATTCGAATGATCGCATATCAACGGTCATGGTTGACGTATCTTGCCCAGTCGCTGCAATCACACCAAACCCCATGTTGCGATATACGGTAATTGTTTTTGACCATGTTTTGGTCCTACCCCAGACATCTTTAAATGCGGCTGAATCAAGGGTACCTGTCACCTGATCACCAGACACTTGCTTAGGTGTCCAGTTGATTTCAACATCATCACCATTTCGATTCAACCCAATTTCTTGCGCTTTATCTACACTGCCATCATAAGGCCGTAACATCCCTTGGTTATCCGTTGATCGAAAAGAGGCATATTGAGATCTGTTATTTACCGTTCCCCATGATACTTTTGCATCATTTTGCTCAGAGTTATAGTGAAAATCAATGCCCCAAAAATGGGCATCACTAAATCCAGTCCCCTTAGCTGGGTCCTTTCCGATTCCCATCAAACCACCGCGCGAACCATTCCCCATTTTCTCAGGCGCGACCGGTGCCATCATGACACCAAACGCATCTCCCGTTCGCTTGCGAGCCGAATTTCCGCCCGTACTGGTACGCAACACACCTTTGAACTTAAATGGTTGTGAAACGTCAATTGAGTACTTAAATGAAGCCGATCCAAATTGTTGTTCCAATCCCTGGGTTAAATCAGCTTGTCCATTCTTGAATGGTGTACTGTCACCACCCGTGATAAAAGCCTTCTCCATTTGTCCCGGAGTGGTTAGATTAATTTTCGAATTACCAATCTCAGTTTGTGTGGCAAGTTCTGGAATCGTGGCTGCAAATACTGTTGTTGGCAAAACTGGCAGCGCTAACCCTAACGTAGCGGTCAGCATGACAGTCTTAGAAAGCCTTTTGATGAATAGTCCCATTGGTTTTCCTCGCTTTTTTGCTTACGGTGTCTTATTCACGCCGTGAATAAAAGTTTGTCACTCACATATATATAGTTCACCCTTTTTACATAGTAACGAACCATAGAACCGGAACCGCCAAAGCTACATAAAACAATATACTCACCAACATGATTATCAGTCAGTTTTTCAAGAAAAAGAAAAAGGCTAACCTTGCACATGCAAGATTAGCCTTTTTAAAGTTCTATAATTAAGCTTCCTTCTTATCCAACGCAGCCTTCACAAAGGCACCGTACAAAGGTTCTGGACGGTATGGACGTGACAAGAATTCTGGGTGGTATTGGGCAGCCACAAAGAAATCATTCTCTGGCAACTCAATAATTTCCATCAAACGATCGTCAGGTGAAGTACCTGCGAAGACCATACCGGCATCCTCAAATTCCTTACGGTAGTCGATGTTGAATTCGTAACGGTGACGGTGACGCTCTTGAATCTCATCTTGACCCTCGTAAATGTCCTTCGTCAACGTACCATCCTTCAAGTCAGCTGGGTACAAACCAAGACGCAAAGTACCACCACGATCCGTAACTTCCTTTTGGTCGTTCATCAAGGCGATAACTGGTGCTGACGTCTCTGGGTTCAACTCGATTGAGTTAGCATCGTCGTATCCAAGGACGTGACGGGCAAACTCAACTGAGGCCAATTGCATTCCCAAGCATACGCCCAAGAATGGCACATTGTTCTCACGGGCGAATTGGATAGCTGAAATCTTACCTTCAGTTCCACGCGCTCCAAATCCACCAGGCACGATAACACCGTCGGCATCGGCCAACAATTCAGAAACGTTTTCGTCGTTAACCTTTTCTGAGTTAATGGCGTTAATTTCAACATCAGCATCAACTGCGTAACCACCGGCACGCAATGCTTCGTTAACTGAAATGTATGCGTCTTGCAAATCAGCATACTTACCAACCAACGTAATCTTCAACTTCTTCTTCAAGTTGCGGATCTTTTCGATCATGGCTGTCCATTCAGTCATGTCGGCTGGTTCAGCCGTCAATCCCAAACGCTTCAAGATAACATCGTCCATACCTTGCTTTTGCATGTTCAATGCAATTTCGTACAAGATATCTACGTCCAATGACTCGATAACAGCTTCAGGCGCAACGTCTGTGAACAAAGCCAACTTCTCGCGCATTTCTGGCGTGATTGGTTGCTCAGTACGAACAACCAACATGTCAGGTTGGATACCCAATGAGCGCAACTCAGCAACTGAGTGTTGTGTTGGCTTCGTCTTCATCTCTCCCGCGGCACGCAAGTATGGAATCAAAGACGTGTGGATGTAGGCAACGTTTTCAGCACCTACTTCACGCTTCATTTGACGCAAAGCTTCAATAAATGGCAATGATTCGATATCACCAACCGTACCACCAACTTCAGTAATCACGATGTCGGCGTCCGTCGTTTCAGCGGCACGCATCATCTTTTCCTTCAAAGCGTTCGTGATGTGGGGGATAACTTGAACAGTTGCACCATCATAGTCACCACGACGTTCCTTAGCCAAAACTTCAGAGTACACACGTCCTGACGTAACGTTTGAGTACTTGTTCAAGTTAATGTCGATGAAACGCTCATAGTGTCCCAAGTCCAAATCAGTTTCCAAACCGTCATCAGTAACGAAAGTCTCACCGTGTTGGTATGGTGACATCGTTCCTGGGTCGACGTTAATGTATGGATCAAACTTTTGTACGGCAATCTTGAAGCCGCGGTTCTTCAACAAGCGACCCAATGATGCTGCGACGATACCCTTACCCAATGATGAAACAACACCACCGGTAACAAAGACGTACTTAGCTGTCATAAAAACAATCCTCCGAGTTCTGTTTGCAGGAGCAATAAAAAAATAAAAAAGCTCCCAATGCTATTATAGCCTTGGGAGCGTTAATCAACTTTGATTACGTCTTGTAAACTAATACAAGAGCCCGGAACTTAATAATACACCAATTCCAGAAATTGTCAACTTTTAGTTACAAATTATTAGTCGTGATCGGCAATGCGCATGCTCTTCTTGAACCAAGGTGAAGCAAAGAAGGCAATCAAGTCGTTTCCCATGTACAACATGTACGTGAAGAACAAGACCAATGAAGCATCCCCTTGAGCGGCTGTAACACCCCACAAAATAACTTGGGCAATACCTTGCAAGAACCACATGTAGTAGGCCTCTGAAAAGCGCAATGTCGTCAAAACCGCACCCGTAATACCAATGGCTGCCGCCCCAGCGTCAATCATTGGACGTGGTGAGTGCGTCACATAGACATCAAAGAAGTAAAGCGCAATGTAAGAAACAATAAATACCAAAACAAAGAACGTACGCGTCTTTGCAAAGGTCATCTTCTCACCGCGTTCTTTCACTTCGCTCAGCTTACGAACACGTGTCGCAACGTTTTCTGACCACGATGGCATCAAAATAACTGGCAAATCCAACAAAATAATATAAACGAATTGCAAAACTGCATCGGCAGGATTACCAGCATCTAGGGCCAACCCGATATAAACAAGGGCTGAAATCAATCCCAAAATACCATTGATTGGTCGAGCATTGGTAATAGCTAGCGTTGTTGTAAATCCCAACAATGCAGCTGCCAACGTCCAGATAGCCATCCCCGTAATCGGGTTAGCAATCGTTTGACTAATCAAAAAGCCAAAACCGAACATCAACAACAAGTAAGATGGCAATGCCCACCCTCGCATTTGTTCAACGTACCAAGATGACTTGAAAATCTTTGCAACGTGCGCCCAAGAAAATGATGGCGTCTTTTGTGGTTCATTCATCATGAAAACCTCTTTCTTCAGTTTACTTTGTTACGCGAGGACTCTCTCGCGGTTACTAATAAAAAGCAACTGTACTAGTGTACGCTAGTTTAAGAAGGTTTGCAAAAACGTTTCACCTATTTAGGACAACTAATATATTTGTGTTTCAAATATCGCCATCATCTTCTTTGTCGCCGTGTGCAGGAAGATGTCGTACTCAGCAAATGACGGTGAAGACGGCCACACAAACAGTGTCGTTTCATCTGACATCGTTAATCGATCGGCAATCACGATGTCTGGCGTCTCTGCTTCATCCGTCACAAAGACCACGTTTAACATTTCAGTTGTCATAATCATGCGTTGGATATGTTGCGCCAGAAGATTGTCTTGGTAGTCCAGGCGCACTCGAATCGTTGGCAACATTTTTTCACGTGGCAAGGCTTGCAAAAATGCATTATAAAAATCAATCTCCATCCGGCGCAAAATTGTGTCTGTCTGCTCATCAAAAGCCAAACCAACATGACGGAGCACTTTTTGCGTAAACAATTTATATGTCGGGTACAAGGTGTGCCCCGTTGCCATGCCGTCCTCAGCTTGATAATTAATGCGAAGTAAAAACATTAAGACAACCACCGGCTGGATCAACAGCAATGGCCAACTGCTATTTTGGCTTTCTGGCAGTTCTTCCTTGAAAAATTCACGATAGGTTGTCTGCACACTTTGAAAGACAACATTGTACATCTCTCTGAGCGCTGGCGTTGCGTGATTCATCATATTGCCATGCAAAATCGCATCTGTCATCAAAACACCCATTGCAAAATTAGCTTCTGCATCTAAGCATTCTGGCATCAAACGACGATAGCGTAATACAATTGCGCGCAACGTGCGATAAGGCATCTTCAACTCATCATCATGTTCGATTGTCGATTCAAATATATTACTAATTGCTTCATTTCGATCGATTGTTTGACTTGATTGTAGTCGTGTAATCCAGACGCCTAAGAAAACAAACAATCGCATTCGTTGCACGTTATTCAAACTCACAACATGGTTCCCCTCAAAAAAGGCCACCGTCTGACGAGTCAGAGATAATATTTGTTCAGGAAAATAGCGTGTTAAATCGGCTTCAGTTTCAACAATATCCGCCAATACACGATACCTCATAATACGGATAGTTGATTCGCTACCAACCAATTGCATATTGCTGCTCAACGATACGCCACTGCCTGCCAATCGCTCATTCAACAGTGTTCGGTCAGCTACAAGATGATTACCTGCAATGTCAAGTTGGTCCGCGAATGTGGCTGCCGAAATTGGGCTATCTGACATACCACGAATCAGCATCGCTAAGGCGTGCGATTCAATCGTATAAAAATACTCCAAACGCATGATATTAACTTGATAGCCAGGTGTCCATGAAATCATGCCACCCTTGTCTTCAAACTTCAAAGCCGCCGTATTCACGATGCCGAACCTGGTTTCATCCGCAACGATTTCGGTGAGCAAAGTCTTTGCCATGTATTTAGAGACGTTAAAATGACGCTCAACTTCAATCAGAGGCACACTTGTTTTGTTTTGTTGATATAAAAAGCGGACAACCTGCAACTTCTGATGTTCACGCTTACCCAATAGCCATTCCATGATTATCCTCCAATTCCACCCATAAAAACTGTAACGTAAACGATTCAAAAGACTCGCCCATCACACGTTCAAAGTAAGGCCAGTTTTCTTTAGGTTGGAAGATTTGAATCATCTCACGTACCGTATCATATTTTTGCTTTGCCAGTGACTGTTTCCCTGCAATAACTAGTCGAATGACATTGATGACTTCACGCAAAACTGCCGTTGTCCAATCATCAGATTTGACCTGCATGCTGTAAAAAATGGCCACCAATTCATCCATACGTGCACGTTGCCCATGTTCAGCATGCATAACAATCAACTCAAAAAGCAACATTCCAATAACTTGAACCGCTTCATGGCGAATGGCACCACCATGTTCTTCGCTTAGCTGAATTTGCAAACGAAGGCCGCGTAGCAACTTCTTATATTGTTCACGTAAATCGTCATACGTAAAATAATTCAAATACAGCAATACGACCTTTATCTCGGCCAATGTGTAATTCTCAGTTCGACGTAGTAAGTCCATCAATACTGGCTTCAACCGTATAATCATTTCTTCAGGCAGCGTCGCAACGCCCCATTCATCGCTATCTTTCGCTAACGCAATAATTTCTGTCACCGATCGCGTCTGACGATAGCTTTCAATCGCAGCCATCATTTGATCAAGTGTCAGGTCCTGTTCTATTTCCTCATGTGGCATATACATACCAATCTCAGCTAATCCCACATTCAATGTTTTTAAAATGGCATGCAACTTATGCACCGTAATGTCACCTTGCCCATTGATAAATGTATAATAGCGGCCACTAGAAATGGCCGTATGTTGCAAAATATCTCGGACAGAAATGTGTTTTAACTCTATAACCTTACGTACCGCGTTCAAAATTGGCGTATCAATCCCAGCCATACCAAAATTCCTCTCTTAATCCCGGAAATCTCACTTACATTCGGGAAGTTTATCACACCTTTTTTCTCTCTATATGATTATTTTATATAAGGTGTGAAAAACTATCATTAGGCTGGTTTTTTTATTTTTTACAAAAATACCTGTTAATTAATTCGCTATTTTAAAAATAATCCAAACGGCGATTATTTAATTAATATCTTTCAGGCGATACGTCCACCTTAACTCTCGCAATACATATGCCATCACTTTAAGTGACTCAGCAATGTTACCCGCAATGTGATAGCCCTTAACCAACGGGCCCGTTAAGTCTGCCCGTTGGTTCAACTGTCGAATAACACCTAAATATACATACCACAATTGCCCCATCGTGACTTTTATTGGCGACGGCGTGATTTCATAAACCTGCTCAGTTTCATAAGATGTAATCGACATTCCCAACACATTTGGCGTTCGAATCATAAACGCAACATCATTTAACATCGGCACCTGACCGACCCGTGAAATAATCCACGTCCCCTGGTTTGGCAGATGCACCAGCTTGCCAAATCGTGTCGTTTCAGTCACTTCACCAATACGAACGGGACCAACAAACGTCGCCTCTTCATTCAAAAACATGCCCGTCAATCCTATCGGCGTCACATCATTTGTGTGTGCCGATGGCCAATAAGGCTTTATCATGCACTCTACTTTTTCAAATGGTACGCATAGCACCCGGTTATAATAATCAATTAATTCGATGTATGTCATGTTCCACGGGTACTTTCCCCCAAGTTTGACTGCTTGAAAAGCGTTGTCGTCATTAAAGCTTAAATCTTCTTTTTTGTGGGGCTGGATTTTTTTGATTTCATCCTGCTGAACAGGCGTATAAACTAACGTGTCATCAAGCAGCACATAAACAGTTTCATCATCTACCTTATCAATAACGCCCGTTCTACCATCTTGTAGCATAATGCGATCCAATGCGTAAAATTCCATCTACTCACTCTCCTGCCAAAAAAGACGTCAATTCTTGTTAGAAATTGACGTCTTTTAATTATCTAAAATTCGATTCTAAAAATCCGAAAATTAACCGCGACGGCGTGAAGCGACAGCTGCAACACCTAAGGCACCTAGTACACCAAAGGCAGTCAATGCAGCATTTGACTTAGCAGTTGCAGCAGTATCTGGCAAGTCAACGTGCTTTGCTGATGATGCAACGGTTGCGGCTGAAGCAATCGTCTTAGCAGCTGCTGAGTTAGCAGATGCGGCAGGGGCAGTCATTGATGCATCTGATGATGCAACGGCAGTCTTTACAAGTTCACCGTTGTTTGTTGCGGCATCCTTGGTATCAACTGAGTTAGTCTCACCGTTATCCTTAGTGTCAACAGTGACATCCTTACCATTGTCCTTGTTATCAACGTTAGCGTTTCCGTTAGCATCATGGTCGTGGTTATCAGCTGACGTAACTGGTTCGTTTGGCACCATATCCGTCTTTGATTGTGGTGCTGCGATTGGTTGTGTGTCCGCTGTTTGGTATTGCATTGGATCGTTTGGCACTACTGCAGTCACAGTCTTGCTTCCGTCGGCGTTAGTAACTGTTCCGGCTGGATCGTTTTCAACACTTCCAGTCCATGACTCACTACCATCGGCGTTCTTCACAACATTGGCCGGCTCGTTTGCTACTGAACCAGTAATATTACCATTTTCATCAACGTTCATTCCAGCTGGTGCGTTTGGCACCATATCTGACTTTGATTCAGGTGCTGCAATTGGTTGTGTGTCTGCTGTTTGGTAGTACACAGGATCGTTTGGAACAACCATTGCCACGTTCTTTGGCGCATCCGCTGGTTGTGTATCTGGGCGTTGAATCTCAGGCGCTGGTGTATTTGGCACCATGTCTGACTTTGATTGTGGCGCTGCGATTGGTTGCGTGTCTGCTGTTTGGTTGTACACTGGATCATTTGGCACTACCATTTCCATGCTCTTTGGAGCTGCGGCTGGTTGTGTGTCTGGTCGTTGAATCTCAGGCGCTGGTGTGTTTGGCACCATCGCTGATGAGTTTTGTGGCGCAGCGATAGGTTCTGTACTTGGTGTTTGATAGTGGTGACGGTGGTGGTGTGCACTCAAAGCCATCACACCTTGTGGTTGATCTGCAGATGGCGTTACAGTATCTGCGTTAGCAACAACCGTTGCGCCACCCATAGCAGCAACTGAAATAGCGGCAGCAACTACCCATTGCTTACCTGCTTTGTACATCTTCTTACGTTCCATGACGTATCCCCTCCAAATATATGTGGAAAATATAGTATTTATTACAAAAACTATGTTATACGCCTGAATTTTAATTTGTGATGTACTTCCTTATATAGTTGTTCCGCCCGTCTCAACTAACTTTTTTTGAAAAATATAAATAAAATTGTCGGCATTAACTCGCCGTATTTTGCAAAATAAAAAAGCGAGCATCACTGCTCGCTTTTTTATCGATAATATTATCGCTCGATGTCACCTGAACCGTAGTCGTCATCGACTGGTGCAATGCCACCGATTTCTTCGCCGATACCACCAGCAACTTCGTCATTACCGAAATCATCTGATGAATCGTCATCATCGTCGTCATCTGCATCATCATCGTCTGAATCAGCAGCTGCCGTCTCGTCTTCGTCTTCAACTTCACCGAAGTCGTCGTCTTCAGGATCATCATCGTTGTAGTCGATAACATCGTCATCATCCGCAACGTCTGCCAAAAAGGCGTTGATCTTCTTACGCTTCTTCTTCTTTGGTTGACCTTCTTCTTCTTCAAGATCCAAGTGAACGGCTTCATCAATTGAGTCGATTGGGTACCATGAACGTAGTCCCCACATGTTATCACCCAATGAAATGAATGAACCGTCAATATTCAAATCAGTGTAGAATTGTGCCAAGCGCGCACGAATCTCTTCATCTGACTTACCAGTGAATGATTGTACTTCATTCAACAAGTCGTTAAACGCCATGGTGTCATGACGGTCAGACAAAATCGCACGAGCAACTTCAATCATTGAAAGCTCAGCCTTATTTTGGCCGTCAAATTGTGTTAATGCCAAATCACTGCACGTCCTTTCGCGGTCTTACTCAATGTCTTATCTTACAATATTTCAGCCGTTTCGGCAAATGTTATTCTTCGGAAATTAAGCTAGTTCTGGTACATCACGTCCCAAAACCCACTTTTCAACAGCCACACCAACACCATCTGTGTTTTGTGTCGTTGTTTCGACGTCAGCTACCGCCTTCACTTCTGGGACAGCATTCCCCATTGCAACGCCCAGTCCGGCCGCCTCAATCATCGTGATATCGTTTTGTTGATCACCGAGAGCCATCGTCTCAGATTGATCAATACCCAACTTATCGGCCAACGTCAACAAGCCACTCCCCTTCGTCGCGTCTTTATGCATGAACTCCAAGTGTTGTGGCGTTGACTTCACAATATAGTACGCTTCCTTAACGTCGTTTGGCAACGCATCTCGCCAAGCATCAATGTCAGCTTCATCCCCAATGAACATAAACTTGACATAGTGATCATTTGGGTCCATTTCATCAACCGGCTTGATGAATAATGGCATCTTAATCAAAAAGTTCTCACGGCTAGCCCAGTAGTTAATTTCCTTGGCTGACGTATAAGCGGCATCAATCGTTTCAACCTGCAGGTAAGCGCCCAACTCATCGGCAACCTCGCGCAAACGTAGGTAGTCTGAGTAAGCTAGTTCCTTACCACCAAGTTCTTCACCATTAGTCGTCTGCACAACACCACCGTTGTACGTAATCGCATATTGATCATCTTGGTGATTCAAGCCCAACTCATCCAAATATTCTTGAACTCCTGGCAAAGGACGACCCGTCGTCAAAACAACTTTCACGCCTTGCGCGGTTGCTTCTTGTAGCGCCGCCTTCACACGTGGTGTCACTTGCTTCGCTGTATTAACTAGCGTGTCATCAATATCAATCGTAATCAACTTAATTGCCATATTTTATTCCCCTTATTTTTCACTCGGCGTTACCAACGTCTCGTTGTGCACGTAACGTTGGAATTCAGCATACAACGGCGCCATTACATCATCAACCGCTTGCGTATTCATCATCTCACGCGGGAAGAAGAAGCGGGCGTTTCCGAAAATGCGACCAGTCATCGCTGCCACCAATGCACTTTGCGTTGATAGTTCAAACAGCTCCCCCGCTGGCTGCATCATTTCAATCTGTGTACGTGGTTTCTTATCACTTGGATTATACGCATCGTATGGCAAGTCATAACTGTCATTTTCAGCAGTGTAATAACGTTCGTCAAAACCAGCCGATGCAATTAATTTTGTAATTGCTGGTAACAAGCCACGCGCTGAATCCTCAATCAAAATTGACTTCAACGGCTTACGGTCCAAGAAACGGGTTGCCAAATCTGCCAAAATCGCATCATCTGCTAAACGCCACTCACTAATGTTAGCCAACATGACTGAATCATCCAGCATCAAGTATTGGGCGAGTGTAAAGTCGCCAGCAAACAACGGCATCAGCGCTGGTGAGATGAAACTCGTTGAAATTCGTGAATCCGTCTTGCTCTCATCGTATAAAAACTTTGCGCGTTCTAGCAAGTGCTGCAACAGCACTTCAAACGAACGTGACACTGGGTGGAAATAAACCTGCACGTACATTTGATAACGTGACACCACGTAATCTTCCACGGCATACATTCCCTTTTGATCAAAAGCAATTCCCCCCTTATATGGACGCATCACGTGAATGATACGAGCCAAGTCAAACTCACCATACGTCGCACCAGAGTAATAGGCATCGCGCAACAAGTAATCCATACGGTCAGCGTCAATTTGACTAGAAATCAATTGCACCACTTGTGGATTTTCATAAGTCTTACCAATAACACTCGCTACCTTAGCCGGAAAATCAGGTGCCACTTGTCGCAAAACTTGATTAATCTCAGTCTCCGGCGACAAAATAATCTGTTGTGTGTACGACTCATGATCCGTATTGAAAATGTGTTCAAACGTGTGTGAGTATGGGCCGTGACCTAAATCGTGAAGCAAAGCTGACGTTAACAGCAACAAACGCTCACTTGGATCCCACAACCCATCACCCGGTTCCTGAGTTGGATAAAACTTTTCTAAATGGTCAGCAAACTGACGTGCAATTTCATACACACCTAGCGAGTGTGAAAAACGCGAGTGCTCAGCGCCGTGAAAAACGGCACTAGCTACGCCCAATTGCTTAATTCGTCGTAGTCGTTGAAATTCAGACGTTCCAATTAAATCAAGAATAACTTGATCTTGGACACGAATAAAATTATGTACCGGGTCACGAAAGACCTTTTCCTTTACTTCTGTCGTCATAAGTCGAACCTTGATTCCTTCCCTATTTCCGAACTACTGATTCGTTACTTACATTATAACCTAGAAATACCTGTATAATAGAAGCAATAGGCTTATTGAAGGAGGAAATTTGTATGGCAGATTCAGCCAATGGATATCCAGTAACATTGAAATTAACTACCGTCATCCGTCAAGAAGGTGACGAAGAGACATTTACGTTCGAAGAAGCTGGCACCATCACCCCCATGGGCGAAACGTTGTACCTACGTTACATCGAACACCAAGCAGGTTTAGAAACGCCGGTTACATTCAAGTTGACCCCAGCTGGTGAAGTATCATTAAAGCGTTCTGGTCAAAGCGACGTGCGCTTGCAGTTCGCAACGGACGCTACAATTCCAACGCGTTATGTCACGCCACAAGGCTCAATGTCAATTGATGTCCGCACAAATGATTTGAAAACCGTCCTTACTGATGATTTCGGTCACATTAACGTCGCCTACTCACTACTCGCTGGTGAAACGTTGCTAGGTGATTATTCACTTGAGCTTCACTTTGAAAAGTAGCACGAAAAAGCCTCGCCAATGCAATAACGCATTAGCGAGGCTTAATTTTTGGCATAAAAAAAGACCATCGTGCAAGAGGGGGAACGCAACGATGGTCCGCCGCCGGCTACTATCGCAACCAGCGAGGGGGGTGTTACATACTTTGGGGAAATATGTAACGCTTCATGTACTTTGGGGAGTAATGAAATCCACTAGGAACAGCGGATATGTATAATATATCTAATCCGTGTGAACAACGTGTAAAAAAAGTGTTTCAATTAGTTAACAGAACTAACAAATCATAAGCTAAGTGTTTCAAAAAAGGGACTACCTAGGTAGTCCCTTCCATTTTTCCCGACTAATTTGACTCAGATGATGATGTTAATGAGCTCGTTGTCTTCGTTAACTTAGCATCAACCGTCTTTGCCTTACCATCGCGGTAGTATGTAATCTTGATAGTATCGCCAACCTTGTGCTTATACAAGGCATCACGCAAATCACCAGACCCCGTAATGTCGGTATCATCAATCTTCGTAATGACATCATACTTCTTCAATCCAGCTTCAGCAGCTGCTGAACCATCAGTCGTGCCCATCACCACAACACCGCCAGAAACGCTAGTTGGCAAGTTCAAAACACTCGATTGATCAGACGTTGAGACATTGCTCAAGTCAACCATCGTCACACCAAGTGCAGGGCGCTCCACCTTACCATTCTTTTCCAATTCGTTAATGATGCTTACAACTGTATCTGATGGAATTGCAAATCCCATTCCTTCGACAGATGTTCCGTCAGATGATGATGCCAGCTTCATTGAGTTGATTCCTACTACTTGACCAGCTAGGTTAACCAACGGTCCACCCGAGTTACCTGGGTTAATGGCTGCGTCAGTTTGAATAACCGTCGCCTTACCAAGTGAGTTACCACTCTCATCCGTGGCATCAACTTCACGCTTGGTTGCTGAAATAATGCCTTCAGTTACTGACGTTGCATATTCAGACCCTAATGGTGACCCAATTGCCAACACTGATTGTCCTGGCTCAATCTTTGATGAGTCAGCAAAGTCCGCCACTTCAGACACCTTAGCTGAATCCACCTTCAAGACCGCCAAGTCGGTTTGCTCATCAGTTCCAACCAATGTCGCCGTCAGCTTTGTACCGTCACTCAACAAAACTTGCAATGCGTTTGAACCAGCTACCACGTGATTATTCGTCACGATGTAAGCCACACCACCTTGTTTCTTGTAAATGACACCAGATCCTTCAGACGCTGTTTGCAAATCCGAAGAGTCGCTATCCTTACTTGAGCTATTACCGTAATCGCTCGTCAAGCCGCCAAACATTGAATCCCCCAATGATTGTTGCTTCTGCAAGTTAATCACTGATACAACCGCACCTGAAACCGTGTTAAAGGCCTTTGTTGCGTCAGATGTTCCCTTCACATTTGAATTGCTAACTTTAACCGGCGTCGTCTTGCCGGTCGTCACCGTTGATGGTGCCAGCATGCCTGAGTTGTTCAAGTAGGCAACTCCCCCTGCTGCCGCACCACCACCAATCAAACCAGCTACCAAACCAACAATTGCGATTTTCATCGTTGATGACTTGCCACCACTACGTTTTTCATTTTCAATCATGGGTAACCCCCTCCATATTATCTCTGATTATTTACTCATATTGTAACGGCTATCCCTTTAAGACGTCTTAAGAAAGCTTTCTTAAATATCCAATAATTTCGTTGCCTGCGCCGGATCGGTATCAAACAGATTGAAATCATGTCCAACCCCAAAGTCATGTTCTTCCAGCACTGATTGAACCGTCAAATGAGCTAATGGCTTTTGATTATTCTCTTGACTCAAGTGCCCCAAGAAAACATTCTTCGTCCGGTTTCCCAAAATTTCGGTCAACGCCAATGCACCGTCTTCATTGGACAGGTGCCCTTGATCACTCAAAATGCGTTGCTTTAAATTCCAAGCATAACCACCCATACGTAGCATTTCATAATCGTGGTTTGCTTCCATCAACACAGCATCGGCATTCCGAATTGTGCCAACAATGCGGTCATTAACGTAACCTGTATCCGTCAACATCGCAAACGTCTTATTGTCGTGATGGAATGCATAAAACTGCGGGTCAGCCGCGTCGTGAGAAACACTAAAGCTCTCGACATCCAAGTCACCAAACAGCTTTGTCTGACCAGCTTCCAGAATATTCATCTGCTCTGGCTTAATTTTACCAATCTTACCCGCCATCGCATCCCACGTCTTCGCATTTGCATAGACGTCAAAGCCATACTTGCGTGCCAACACACCAACACCTGCAATGTGGTCACTGTGTTCGTGTGTCACAAACAAAGCATCAACATCCGTCAACGACCGACCGATTTGATTCATCAACCCATCAATCTTTTTACCCGATAAACCAGCATCAACCAGCACCTTATGTGTCGGCGTTTCAATGTACGTAACGTTTCCCTTACTGCCAGAGGCCAACATTGACACATGAAAATCACTTGCCATTTCTGCCATCCCCATTCTTTTTTATTATCTACAAAGTAAAAACGCCACATGACAAAAGAGTCACGTGGCGTTTCGTCGTTATCTATTCTAACACGTCATTATTTCATTAAGGCGCCATTCAGCGCATTGATTCGTAATAACGTCGTGTTGCCAGTACCATCCGTCACCGAAAAAATCCACGCTGGTACAAAAATCGTATCATCACCAACTGTCGTCAGTGGTGCATATCCCATGTGACTCCAATTCAACTTACCATTATTTGGAATTTCATTATATTGATAAGCGCCAATTAACGCTTTTTCTTCCGAAATCAACGTGGTTGAATCACGTAACACTTGGGCATTCGAAACGTATGTTTGGGTATATCCCTTTAAATCGTGATTCTTATCCAACAAGAATCTGATTTGCGCACGTGACGTCATAAATTGGCGTCGGTTCGTCATTTTCTGCGTATAGACCACCATCGCCGAATTATCCGAATCATTATTCGCATACTCCGTCAATTTTGCATCATACATATACTGGGCACCCGCAATCACTTGCGTTTTGTCGTCAACCAACTTTTGTAGCGATTTGCGTACATCTGATCGGGACGTTCCCATAAACACTGGCTTATCTAACGTTGCTGTTAGTTGTTTACCCGTAAGCTTGGTTGACCAGCGCTTGTCTAAACTATCCATATTAGCCTTAAGAAATTCATCGCCATCTTGCCCACCAATATAGGCGCCAGTTTGAGAATCAGTGTCCAACTCGCCAACCTGAATGCCATCGCTCTTCATTTCTGATAGGATACTTTCCGTTGCCGTTGGATTTGCGGCTGGTTGGTGAATTTGGAACCATTGGAAAGCCAAAAAGATATCGATAGCCACAAAAACCACTAAGAAAGTCGCTAAGATTTTTTTGAAATCCATCAGTTCGCTCCTCCTTGATTCTCAGCTAGCTTATCATTAACCGCTTGCCAGGTGTTGCCGACTTCAAAGTACCACTCGGGCTGCAACGTCACGATATTTTGATTGGTATCTGACACCCAGCGATAACCGTAAGCCATATTCGTAATCGACTTCTTTGCCACACCAGCGCCAGCCAATTTCTTAATCACCTCATCCGAGGTCGGCAACGTCACGCGAACATTATTGTCCGCCGGCAACGGCACCTGCAATGAATACTGTGAAAAATCAATTTCTTGGTGGCGACTATCGTGTTGCTTCATTTGAACTGTACCATACGCAGTTTGGTTGAAAATTGGCAACCCATTAACATAAAGACGATAAATCAAGTGACGTCCCATGTCATGACTTTCAAAGAAGTAGATATTGTCAGGAATTTGGTGGATTCGAACCAACCAGTCATATCCCTTAGCCATACGTTGATTAAACGTCTTACCTAAATCAGATACATCATATGCGTCATACTTCGCTACACCAGAAACCGTATCCACCGTCATTTGCCGTGACACTCCGTCATTGTACGTCAACGTATTGCCGTTGCGATTTGCACTTGGCGTCGTCGTACCGGCAAAGAGCGCGGACAAATAATTATTCGTTGCATTCGTTTCCATCAGATAGCTATATGAACGTAATGAGACTGACTCGAGCGCATCAGTCAATACACGCTTACCGTTAAGTTCAAACTTAACCTTCACGCGTTCGTCACTCATCTTAAAACTATCTAACGACTTAGCAGCATTTTTAACCGCATACCGATAAATCGTCCGATGTTTATCGTCCATAAACAATATTTCGTTCTTAGACTCTTGCGGCACCCGAATGCGATTGATTTCAGCATTGGCCGGCAAATCAACATCGTTCGTCATCAGTTGATTAACTACTCCACCTGCAACGGCATCAGGGAAACTCATCAATACAGTTCCCTTTTTAGACAATGTTTTGAGGTATTCAGCGTCCGTCAGCTTTTGCTTTGTATAATCGCCAACTTCCCAGGTCGTCAAACGCTTAATCATTTTCGTGGTCGTCGGGCGATAATCAATAACTGAATATTGCACATTATCTTCGTTGTACACCAGTTGATCAAACCCATATAGGTCCGTTAAAGACTTGGAGGCAACCACTTGCTGCGTCGCATCCGCATTACTTTTATCATGATTTAAGTCACGTCCCGGACTACGCCACAAACTAACTGACAATGCGATACTAATACCAATCGCCAGAATCAGCATCACTACTAAGCCAAAACGACGGAATAGTACTTTGAAACGATAATGTAGTCGATTAATCATCCCATTCACCATCATCCCACTCATCTTCCGCTGGATCGTAAGCTTCATATGGCAATGAAATTGAGAACGTTGACCCCTGGCCTTCGGAAGAGTCTACCCAAATTTTACCGCCGAAGCGTTCGATAATTTCCTTTGAAATGGCAAGCCCCAAACCAGTTCCACCTTGGGCACGTGAACGCGCCTTATCAACACGGAAGAAACGGTCAAAAATGTGGCCCAAATCCTTCTTCGGAATTCCCAAACCTTGGTCAGTAATGCTTAGCACAACCTCAGTCTTACGATCAATCATGCGAGCTGTAATAACACCACCATCAGGTGAATACTTGATGGCATTGTTCATAATGTTATCCACAACTTGGGTGAACTTCGATGTATCCAACTCAACCCAAATTTGCGAATCCGTAATTTCGCGCTTGATTGTGTAATACTTTTCAGGCTTATCATCATTCGCAATAATCATATCGAATCGGTTCAAAATGTAGTTGAACAATTCGCCAACGTTGACGTATTCCGTCTCCAACTTCATCGTACCCGAGTCCATTCGTGATAGCTCAAGCAAGTCGTTGATCATGTGAATCATACGGGTTGTTTCGTCTTGGGCAACCGCCAAGAAACTCTTGGCAACTTCCGGATCCTCAATCGCACCTTCTTGCAACGCGTCGACGTATGACTTTACAGAAGTCAACGGCGTGCGCAATTCGTGTGAAACGTTCGAAACGAATTGACGACGCTCTTCTTCGATGCGCTGTTGCTCAGTAACGTCGTGTAGCACGATAACCAGGCCAGAAATGAACCCTGATGCGCGCTGAATCAAACTGAAGTAAGCACGGATAATCAATTGACGTTCATCGTTACTGAAATCGAGCAACAATTCATCTTGGTTATCAAGCAACTCACGCAAATTATAACGATCAGCAATTTGCAAAACTTCCAAAATTGATTGACCCAAGGCCACATTGCTGTCTTCCATACCCGTCATTTGCAACGCAGCCGTATTAATGATGTTAATGCTTCCACGACGGTCGGTGGCAATAACACCATCAGTCATGTGTTCCAACACGGAATCCAAACGACGACGTTCAAACTCAGTTGAGTTCGTCGTTTCTTCGATTCGAACCGCTAGCGCATTAACATTTTCAGCCAATTGCCCAATTTCGTCGTTTGAACGAACCAAAATACCACCGGAGTAATCTCCCTGCGCAATGCGCGTGGTGCGATCATTGATTTCGGCAATCGGCTTCGTCAAACTACGTGAAATAATCACGGCCATGACCACACCCAAGACCACCGCTAACAATGATGCTGAGAAGTAAATCAACGAGATGTGATTCAAGTTGTCATACGTCGTTTCAAGACTTGCGCGCACTTCAACAACACCAACAATGTTACTTTCTCCACCCGACGAACTTACCAAGGGCTTTACAACCACCTGATAACGAACACCAGAACGTTCTTCAATTGGGTTCTTGGTGTACTTCCCACCAGCCAGTGCTGCCTTAACGTTAGCATCGGTTGTTTTTTGCCCAACTTCATCTTGAGCATTGA
This sequence comes from Weissella confusa, assembly GCA_016466735.1. Classification (GTDB taxonomy): domain Bacteria; phylum Bacillota; class Bacilli; order Lactobacillales; family Lactobacillaceae; genus Weissella; species Weissella fermenti. The sequence goes on from JAAOED010000002.1 coordinate 87,202, forward strand.
TATCACTCGTACCGCGAATAATGCCTGATGAATCAATTACCTCAATCTCTGAAATTGAGGCATTGTTAATTGACGTTAGAATAGTGTGGATATCACTATTCGCCTTCGTTTGGTCTGTGCTAATCAATTGCTGTGTTAGCGAATCATTCACATAAGCCGGCAACGCGATTTGCGTTCTAAACGTTGCCAAATTTTGTTGTTCCAAACGTTTAACGAAGAATGCCCCGACCAGTTCCAACGTTACTAACAGCGTCAGCGTAAATACCAACGCAATTTTAAAATGGATTGAAGAAAAAAACTTCCGCCACCTTTTTTGCTCTGTCAATTCTTCAAAATCTGCCATCGCGTTTTTAATACTCCCAAATTCAATTAAAAAAATAGCGCCATGCCAATCGGCACGGCACTAACCAGTCTGCTTTATTCTTCTGAAGCCTTCAAATAGTAACCGACACCACGACGTGTCATCAAAATTTGTGGGTGACTTGGCGTTTCTTCAATCTTTTCACGAATACGACGCACCGTCACATCGACCGTACGAACGTCCCCAAAGTAATCGTAACCCCAAACCGTTTGCAACAAATCGTCACGCGTCATAACTTGACCAATGTGCTTAGCCAAGTGGTGCAACAATTCAAACTCGCGGTGTGTCAATTCAATATCTTGACCGTTCTTAGATACCATATATGCGTCAGGGTGAATCGTTAGGGCACCAATCTTGATATCCCCACTATCATCCATGACATTTTGACCAGCAACTGGCGCTTGGCGGCGCAAGTTAGCCTTGATACGTGCCAACAACTCTCGGTTTGAGAATGGCTTTGTAACATAATCATCAGCACCCATCTCAAGACCCAAAACCTTATCGATTTCTGAATCCTTGGCTGTTACCATGATAACGGGCGTTTGTGACTTCGTGCGAATTTGACGTAGGACTTCGGTTCCTTCAAGCTCAGGCAACATTTGGTCTAGCAAAACTAGATCAGGTTCTTCGCTCTCAAAAAGATCCAACGCCTCTTGACCATCCATGGCCACGACAACGTCGTATCCTTCCTTTGTCAAATTAAACTTGATAATATCTGAAATTGGCTTTTCGTCATCGACGACTAAAATTTTACTCATCTGTTCTTTATCCTCCCAGTGGCGGGTATCTTGTAACTATTATAGCATGTTACAATGTTTTCGTAATCTTTCAGAAACAGAAAACATTTATTTTACAAAAAAGGGTTGCAAAACATTCATATACTTGTTATTATATTATCTGTTGTTGTGGCAACGAAAAGAATTATGGGCAGATAGCTCAGTTGGTAGAGCAACGGACTCTTAATCCGTGGGTCCAGGGTTCGAGCCCCTGTCTGCCCATCCCATAACCACCAGGTCATTTGATCTGGTGGTTTTCTTTTTACATCAACGTTAATTTCAGGTTCGTCATGAAAAAAACGTTTTTTATTCAAAAAAGTGTTGCATTCATTTTCATATGGTGGTATATTTATATCTGTTGTTGAGAGACACAAAGAGAATTACATGGGCAGATAGCTCAGTTGGTAGAGCAACGGACTCTTAATCCGTGGGTCCAGGGTTCGAGCCCCTGTCTGCCCATCCCATAACCGCTAGGTCGTTTGATCTAGCGGTTTTCTTTTTGCATTCTAGCTTGTCCGCTGCACTAAAATACCTCCCACCACTCTTTTTAAAACTTTTTTCAAATAAAACACTTGCACAGTGTCGAAAATTCTGGTATATTAATGTCTGTTGTTGAGGCAACGAAGAAAATTATGGGCAGATAGCTCAGTTGGTAGAGCAACGGACTCTTAATCCGTGGGTCCAGGGTTCGAGCCCCTGTCTGCCCATCCCATAGCCGCTAGGTCATTGACCTGGCGGTTTTCTTTTTGCCATTTTATCAGAGCAGCCAGCAATCTCAACATGGCGAGATTTATTGTATTGCCCCCTAGGTTGTTTGATCACAGCAGTTAGCGCTCTGTCTAAAACCTCCGACATTCCCAGTCTGCTCTATGATCACTTTTTTCAAACAAAACGCTTGCATGCTTACTAATTATCTGGTATTATTAATTCTGTTGTTGAGGCAACGAAGAAAATTATGGGCAGATAGCTCAGTTGGTAGAGCAACGGACTCTTAATCCGTGGGTCCAGGGTTCGAGCCCCTGTCTGCCCATCCCATAGCCGCCAGGTCATTGACCTGGCGGTTTTCTTTTTACCATCATGCACAAAAGCCGGTTCGCGTTCTGCGTAACCGGCTTTTTTCACAGCGGCTGTCGGTCTAAAACATCCGACATTCCCCAGTCTGCTTTATATTACTTCGCTGCAGCAATCTTCTCATCGAAGTTCAGTGTCAACAAACCTAAATCAATCAATGATTCGATTTGATCTTCGTTCGCTTCGCCCGGGAACTTTGCTTCTAATTCATTTTGGTACGTGTCTACATAAGTATCTTCAAACGCATCACGGATGTCTTCAGCTGAACCCGTTTGAATAATGCCCCCCTTTTGATCAGCAATAAACTTGTCCAAGTCACTCTTCAAGCGATCAACAACTTCTTGTTCTGATGGCAAGGCCACTGACGTTGCCGTTCCAGAAGTAGTCGACGATGATACGCCAGAACTTGTTGATGAAGACTTTGCGATTGATTCTGAATACGAACGTGCAACACTCGACTCATATTGACGTTCAAACTTTTCCTCTTGATGCTCGTTGTACACATTCATACCAACCGCCCCCAAGATTAGCGCTACAATCGCCACTACACCACCGATACCCCACTTCTTCATAAGTACGCTCCTTTCCCATGTTTGCCCTAGAATACCGCACAAACGTGTCAGAAAAGCCATGAAAGCATAAAAAAAGAGTGAACCAGCAATGCTGATTCACTCTTTTAAAGGTTGTTACTAAAAGCGTATGCTATTAGTCTTCTGCAACGAATGGCAAAAGACCCATAACACGTGCACGCTTGATAGCAGTCGTCACCTTACGTTGGTTCTTAGCAGACGTACCCGTCACACGACGAGGCAAGATCTTACCGCGTTCTGAGATGAAACGCTCCAACAATTCAGTGTCCTTGTAATCCACGTATTCGATGTGGTTGGCTGCGATAAAGTCAACCTTACGACGACGGCGAGGGCCGCCACCACGACGTTGTTGTGCCATGATTAATTCCTCCTGATAGACTTATGTCGTTAGACAATTAGATATATCAACTTAGAATGGTAGATCATCGTCAGAGATATCAACCTCTTGACCACCACCGAAAGGATCATTTGATGGTTGTGAAGGTTGGTTACCGCCAAACACGTTGCCATTTGATGATGATGAACCACCGAATGGGTTTTGTGCTGGTGCAGCATTGAAGCCGCCTTGGTTGCCACCTTGTTGACCACCGCCGAAGTTGCTGCTTGCACCACCGTTTTGTGAACGGCGTTGTTCGCTTTCAGCTCGACTCTCCAACAATGAGAAGTTATCAACGACAACTTCCGTTACATAAACACGTTGACCTTGTTGGTTCTCGTAGTTACGAGTTTGCAAGCGACCTTCAACCGCCACCAATGACCCCTTAGAGGTAAAGTTAGCAAAGTTTTCAGCCGACTTACGCCAGATAACGGCGTTAATAAAGTCGGTCTCACGCTCACCATTAGCGTTAGTAAACTGACGGTTAACAGCTAGTGAGAAAGTTCCGACAGCAGCACCTGAAGTCGTGTAACGCAATTCAACGTCACGCGTCAAGCGACCAACCAGAACAACACGATTAATCATATGGAAAGTCTCCTTTCAATCGGTCTTAATGACCTGCAACTAAGTTAATAAAAAATGTTAGACAATTAAGCTAACAATTACTCAGCTGATGCAAAGTCGCGCTTTACAACCATGTGACGCAAGATATCTTGTGAGATCTTTGCCAAACGATCAAATTCGTTGATGGCTGCGTCATCTTCTGCAGTAAAGTTAACGATGTGGTAAGTACCCTCACGGTAACCTGCAATTTCGTATGCAAAACGACGTGATGACCAGTCCTTAGACTCTGCCACCGTTGCACCGTTGTCCGCCAAGATCTTGTCGAAACGCTCAACCAATGCCTTCTTAGCATCAGCGTCCATGTCAGGGCGAATGATGTACGTCAATTCGTATGCCATAATAACTTCCTCCTTTTGGTCTATGGCCGACTTCCTGCCGGCAAGGAGAGCTGTTGAAATTTAATTCAACATAACTCACAAGAACTAAGTTTACACGCGATACAAACGTTTTGCAAGTGAAATATCCATTACAAATTCACGTCATACCGCGTGTCATACGCTTTCATGCTGATAAAACCTACAAACTAATTCGCTTGATAAATAGCAAAAAAGCACGACTTTCATCGTGCTTAGTTAGCTTACTTAAACAATGCAGCCGTGTAGTTCATGAAGCGCTCCAAGTAGAACGGCTCATCAACGGCAACAGCAGCAAAGTTATTCTTGTGTGGATCACGCAAACGAGATGGGTCACCAATCGTGCGACCATCTTCCGGCGTTACCATCATGTTTAGTGGCAACAACGTTACCAAATTTGGGTCAACCGCAACACCAACAGCTAGTGGATCGTGCAATGCAGCCCCAGCCTTGTTGATATCCAAGTTGTAGTAAGCGTCAATGTAGTAATCGAAAATATCGGCGAAGACGCGGCCCTTTTCCGTTCCCAAATCACGCCATACTTGCGTTTCCTTCTTCGTCAACAACGTTTGCAACGTGACATCCAAGCCAACCATCACAAGGTGCTTAGCGTGCTTAAAGACATAGTCAGCTGCTTCTGGGTCTTGGTTGATATTCGCCTCAGTATATGGCGTAACGTTTCCAGGCACAACAAGCGCCCCACCCATCAACGTTACATTACCAATCAAGTTTTCAATTTCAGGATCCTTTTGGTAAGCCTCAGCCAAGTTAGTCAAAGGACCAGTTGGCACAATCACCAAATCATCAGCATACTTGTGAGCAGCTTCAATGATGAAGTCAACTGCAGTTTGCTCTTCAACTGAGCGACTTGGCGTTGGCAATTCAACATCCCCGATACCATTCTTACCGTGGATATCCATTGACACTTGCATCGTTTCAAAGTTATCAGTCGTTGATGAGTGTGCAGCCCCGATAAATACTGGCACATCTTCGCGTCCCAACAACTCAAGCAACTTCAACGTGTTCTCACCCGCCGTGTTAACTTGCGTGTTACCAAATGATGAAACAACCCCAATCAAATCTGAATCTGGCGTTGCCAAAGCGTATGCCAACGCCAAAGCGTCATCAACACCAGTGTCCAAATCCAAAATCATCATCTTCTTTGCCATTAGAATATCCCTTCTTTATAGAAAAAGCACTGCCCTAAATTAGTATTAGAACAATGCTTTAAAAACTCAAATTCTGTTAGTCGACCGTGCGGTGGAAACGGTTCTTGAACAATGGAGATACCGCTTGGTTCTCATTGATACGCTTAATCGCTTCACCAATCAATTCTGCAGTCGTCACTTGCACCAACTTAGGGAACTTCTTCTCTTCAGGCAAGTTAATTGAGTCAGTTACGATAACCTTCTCAAAGACTGAGTTTTGCAAGTTGTCGACAGCCGGCCCTGAGAATACCGCGTGTGTTGCCACAACGTAGACTTCAGCAGCCCCTTCATCCTTCAACTTTTGTGCACCTTGTGAAATAGTTCCACCAGTGTCAATCATGTCATCAATCATGATTGCGCGCTTACCCTTAACATCACCGATGATGTTCATGATTTGCGCCACGTTCGCCTTAGGACGACGCTTATCAATAATTGCGATAGGCTCTTGTGAACCCAACAATTCAGCCAATGCACGTGCACGTGTTACACCACCGTGATCAGGTGACACAACAACTGTGTTGTCATCAGCAATACCAGACGTGATTAGGTAGTCGGCCAACAAAGGCGCACCCATCATGTGGTCAACAGGAATGTCAAAGAATCCTTGGATTTGCGCAGCGTGCAAGTCCAAAACCAAGACACGTGTTGCACCAACCATCTCAAGCATGTTGGCTACCAACTTAGCTGAGATAGGTTCGCGTGAACGAGCCTTACGATCTTGACGGGCATAGCCATAGTAAGGCATAACCACGTTGATTGACTTTGCACTTGCACGGCGCAAAGCGTCAATCATAATCATCAACTCCATCAAACTATCGTTAACGGGTGCTGACGTTGGTTGGATAACGTACACGTTATCACCACGTACTGACTCTTCGATGTTGATTTGGATTTCACCGTCACTAAATCGTGCAATGTTAATTTGTGACAATTCCACGCCAATTGAAGCGGCAATCTTTTCTGCCAAAGGCTGATTGCTGCTCAATGAAAAAATCTTCAAATGCGGATCCGCATAAGTCGCCATGTTGTCCTCCATAGACACATCACTGTGTTCCTCAAGTGTTCAATAGTTACATTGTACAGTTTTTTTACATATTCTTCAACGAATACGCCGTGCAGTTTTCCGAACACTTTCATATTCTCTTCAAAGTTCGTTAACGAAAAAAGCGACACCACAAACATGGCATCGCTTTCATTAATCATTACTTATTTTCAAAAAAGGCATCCCAAGCAGCCTTTGCATCGCGCTTTGCTGATTCAGTATCATCAAACTTTTCATGCAATGGTGTACGGTTCCAGAAATCATACTTCGTCACTTGACGCGTACGAGCGATTCCCATGGCGTGCGTTGGCACATCATCCGTAATCGTTGAACCGGCAGCGATAAAGGCTTCGCTACCAATATTAACTGGGCCAACAATCTTAGAGTTTGAACCGATAAAGGCACGGTCGCCAACGTTTGAGTGCCACTTGTGCAAACCATCGTAGTTAACGAAGATTGACCCGGCCCCGATGTTAACATCCTTACCAATCGTGGCGTCACCAAGGTATGACAAGTGGCCCATCTTCGAACCCTTACCCAAGTGGGCCTTCTTAACCTCAGTAAAGTTACCGGCGTGCGCTTCAACATCCAAGTAAGCAGCTGGACGCAAGTGAGCAAACGGACCAACCGTTGCACGCTCGCGAATTTCAGCTTCTTCAAAGTGTGAAGCGTCCACTTGTGCACCGTCAGCCACAATTGAATCAACCAAACGTGAGCCCGTCGTAATCAAAACGTTAGAACCAATTTGCGTCTTACCCTTCAAGTAAACGTTAGGCTCAATAACAGTATCGTTACCAATCGTAACATCGACATCAATGTACGTATTTGCTGGGTCAATCAACGTCACACCATTGCGCATATGCATTTCATTGACGCGGTCGCGCAAAACCTTGTTTGCGCGGGCCAAAGCAACACGGTCGTTAACACCCATTGATTCATCAAAGTCATCCATCACAAACGCCCCAACCGTGTGGCCTTCGTTACGCAAAATCTCCAACGTATCTGGCAAATAGTATTCACCTTGTGCATTGTCATTCGTCACTTGCTTCAAGCTACTGAACAACAATTGGTTATCAAACACATAAACACCTGTGTTAATTTCATTTACGGCTGCTTCTTCTGGTGTTGCATCCTTTTGCTCAACGATGCGGACAACATTACCGTTTTCATCACGAATAATGCGACCGTATCCAGTTGGATCAGGCGCAATTGCAGTCAAAACGGTCACTGCGTTCCCTGATTGCTCGTGGAAATCAAACAACTTATTAAACGTATCAACCGTAAACAAAGGCGCATCCCCAGAACCAATCAACGTCATTCCTTCGGCATCACCAAGTTGTGGCTCAGCCATTTGAATAGCGTGGCCTGTTCCCAGTTGCTCTGCTTGCAAGGCAAACTCTGAACGACCAGCCAATGCAGCTTCAACGCGTTCAGCACCGTGGCCAACCACCGTAACAATCTTCTCAGCGCCCGCCGCTTGAGACGTTTCCAAAACCATCTCAACCATTGGCTTACCGCCGACTTCGTGTAGCACCTTAGGTAGGTCAGACTTCATACGAGTCCCCTTACCAGCCGCTAAAATAATGACAAAACGTTGCATCTATCTTTCTCCACAAATAAACTTTAATCAGCAGAAGTGGCGTCAGCAGGTGATCCACCACCGTAGATTTCTTCAGCGTAATTTCCAGGCTTCACCTTGATAATGCCATCATCCTTGTTCGTATCAACATGAACCAAAGACGTGTACTTATCAATAACGCGGTGTTCAACGCGGCCTTCAGCCACGACAGCAACACCAACAACTTGACCTTCGAATTCCTTAACCAAAGAAGCCATCCCTCGAATTGTACCACCAGCCTTCATGAAGTCGTCGACAATAAGGACACGAGAGCCCATTGGCAACGAACGGCGTGACAACTCCATCTTCTCAAGACGTTGTGATTGACCAGTTACATAGTTAACTGACATCGTAGGTCCTTCAGTAACTTTGGTGTCGTTACGGACAATCACAAATGGCACGTTCAACTTTTCAGCAACGGCTTGTGCAACTGGTACACCCTTCGTCGCAGCCGTCATAACCGCGTCGATTGGCTCGCGCAAGTATTGCGTGGCAATCAAACGACCGATGCGTTGCAAGAACCAAGGCTGTCCCAACAAATCTGACAAGTAAACATAACCACCAGGCAAGACACGCGTCTCGTCATCAATGGCGTTTACCAATGAAGCAACAAATTCTTCTGCTTCAGTTTCAAGCATGTATGGCGTAAAGCGCGCACCACCAGCGGCACCTGGAATCGTCTCCAAAAGACCAATTCCACGCTCCTGGAAAGTGCGCTTCAAAATCGTCAAGTCTTCAGAAATTGATGACTTGGCGCTTTCATATAATTCTGCAAATTGTGTCAAAGACACCAGCGTACGTGGGCGCTCCAACAAGTAGCGCGTCATATCGACCAAGCGATCACTGCGTCGTGTTTTCATATCTCATTAAACCTCGAACGTTCGGTAATTTTTATTATTGTGAGTTAATTATAACACGTTCGTTCATGTAAAAACCTGAAAATAGGTTTAAAACCGAAATTACAAAAAAATCGCGTGGGTTTTCCACGTGATTTTCGGACGTTCGGGTTTTTAAGTTAATCGTTTAACTAATTATTGCCAAGAAATCGTTCGTTCCTCACCATTAACTCGGGCACCTAAAGCCAATTCATTAATCTCAGGTTGATCAAACACCGGTAACATCTCAGCAAACGTATTTGGTAACACATAGCGGCCATCAAGTAGCTTTTCACGGGTTGTCCAGAAAATTTCACCCTCACGACCAGAATGAATCGTACCCGAATACTCAGTTGCCTTGTACAAAAAGACAATGTAACGCGCACCATTTTCTAGTGGCCATTCCTTAATCCCCATCAACTGTGGGTTCGCAATTTCCAAACCGGTTTCTTCACGTGCTTCACGAAAGACAGACTGCGTCACCGTCTCCCCGACTTCAACGTGACCACCAGGAAACGTCACCCCCGGCCACTTTGGATTTTTACGATCCTCAACTAGTACCTCATGCGTCTCCGGATTTTCAATCATAATCATGTTCGTTAACTCAATCGGTGTGTATCGATCTGCCATTACCACTCACTCCTTTTTGTGACAAAAACAGCCCAGCTGACAAACTGCCAACTGAGCTGTTAAAAAATCGTTTTCTAGCGAATTAGCCCTTGAAGACCCATTCGTTGCCATCCTTGGCCAACAAATCGTTTGATGCTTCTGGTCCCATTGAACCTGAAACATAGTTAGGGAATTGCTCACGCGTTGCATCCCAAGCTTCTTGGATTGCATCCACGAACTTCCAAGCAATCGCCACACCGTTCCAGTCAGCGAAGTTAGAACCGTTACCGTCCATAGCGTCATGAATCATGCGCTCGTATGGCTCTGGCGTCAACTTCTTGTCTTCGTCTGAAACCGTCCAGTTCAAGTTAACGACACGCGTCAAGAATTCTGACGTCACGTCTTTAGCGTTAATCTTGAACTCGATACCACCCTTTGGATCAATCAAAATCGTCAAAACAGGGTTTGCCAATTCAACGTCACCGCCGAAGATGTTCAAGCCCTTCTTGAAGACGACATCGACACGCGTTGACTTAGCGGCCAAACGCTTTCCTGAACGGATGTAGAATGGCACGCCTTCCCAACGATCCATCTCGAATTGCAACTTACCAGCCACAAACGTGTTGTTTTGTGAATCCGCTGGCACGTCCATTTCGTCCAAGTACTTCTTTTGTGTACCATCGGCTGATTCACCGTATTGTCCACGCACGAAGTTCTCAGCAACCTCTTCACGGTTGTAAATCTTCAATGAGTTAAAGGCTGCGTTCTTAGCGGCACGGATATCAACGTCCTTAAATGACGCTGGCTTTTCCATGGCCAACCAACCAACGATTTGCATCGTGTGGTTTTGAATCATATCACGCAAAGCACCGGCCGTATCGTAGTAACCGGCACGTTCCTCAACACCCAAAACTTCTGACAAAGTAACTTGGATGTTTTCGATGTAGTCCTTGTTCCATGCAGCGTCAAACAATGGGTTACCAAAGCGGACGGCAGCAATGTTTTGAACCATTTCCTTACCTAGGTAGTGGTCAATACGGAAGATTTGGGCATCATCAAAGGCTTCTGACAATTCGTTTTGCAAGTCCTCGGCAGTTCCAAATGATGTTCCAAATGGCTTTTCAATCATCAAACGGTTGTACTCACCGTTTTCAGTAATCAAACCTTCTGACTTCAAGTACTTAGCAACCGTTCCGAAGAAACGTGGGGCAACTGACATGTAGAAAATGCGGTTACCCTTCAAGCTGTACTTGGCGTCCAATTCGTTGTTCAAGTCCAACATAGCGGCATAACCGTTTGCATCAGTAATGTCTTGTTGGATGTAGTAGAAGTGAGAAATGAATTCTTCAGCATTTGCTTGATCTTCAACGAAGTCAGCAATTGATTCGCGAACCATTTCGTGGAACTCTTCAGTCGTCAACTCTTGACGGGCCGTTCCGATAACGGCAAAGTGCTCTTGCAAGAAGCCCTTCTTAAACAAGTTGTACGTTGATGGGTACAACTTACGCTTAGCCAAGTCTCCAGTTCCACCGAAGAATGTCAACAATGTTGTAATTTCTGCAGGCACGATGAATGCTCCTTTACTCTCAAAAAATCGAAATAATCACTAGTTGTATAAGTTCAAATCAGTAACAGTATCTCACACTCTTACTCAATAACCACATTATAAACTTTTTTACAGCGTTTTGCCACAAAAATGTAAAACGCTTACATTAAAAACTTATGACATACAATTTATATGCTTACGCCTCGGAAAAGTATCGTGTTGCGGCGATTGCATTATGCCATCCGTTCAAAAGTGCCTCACGACGTTCAACCGGTAAATCAACCCCGAAATGACGACCGTTTTGAATATATTGCGCGAGGTCCGACAAGTTTTGCCAGTACCCAACGGCCAAACCGGCCAAGAACGCTGCACCAAGCGGCGTTGTATCCTCATCAATTGAGCGTTCAATTTCAATATTGGCAATGTCAGCTTGGAACTGCATCAAGTATGGATTACGCGATACGGTCCCATCCGCCTTCATCTTCACAACGTCGTACTTAGATTCCGCCTTCATAATCGCCAAAATATCCGCTGTTTGGTAGGCAATCGATTGCAACGTCGCCTTCACGAAATCAGCCTTGTCCGTACCACGTGTCATACCAAACACCGCCCCACGAACTTGTGGATCCCAATACGGCGCACCCAATCCGTTAAACGCCGGCACAACATAAACTTCATCGTTGTTTTGTGACTGCTCAGCTAGTTGCCAAGCATCCAACTGTGTTTCGATTAAGCCCAAACGATCATGCAACCATTGTACTGCTGAGCCAGCCGCGAAAATAGCACCTTCCAAAGCGTAAGTCGGTTCATCACCGACTTGATAGGCAATGGTTGTCACCAGTTGATTTTGTGACTTTACAGGCTCTTTACCAGTATTCATCAACAAGAACGCACCCGCACCATACGTGTTTTTGATTGTACCCGGTTCAAGTGCTAGTTGCCCAACCATCGACGCATTTTGGTCACCGATGACACTGGCGACTGGTACATGGCCACCAAAGAATTGCATCGGATTCGTCTCTGCAATCACTTCACTACTGGTATGAACCGTTGGTAACATGCTAGCTGGAATATTAAACAGCCGCAAAAGATCTTCATCCCACGCTTGTGTGTGAATGTTATAAAGCATTGTTCGCGATGCATTACTTGCATCCGTCGCATGCGTTTCACCATCCGTCAATTGCCACAATAACCAGGTATCCACCGTTCCAAAAACAAGCTCCCCCGCTTCAGCTCGTTCTTGGGCCCCGTCAACATGGTCTAGAATCCAGCGAATCTTAGTCGCTGAGAAGTAGGCACTAATTGGCAATCCTGTCTTCTCACGAATCATATCCGCATGTCCGGCGTTAGTTAGCGCATCCGAAATCGATTGTGATTGTGTTGATGACCAACTAATCGCATTGTAAATCGGTTGCCCTGTGTGGCGGTCCCAGACAATCGTTGTTTCACGTTGGTTCGCAATACCAATTGCTTTGACCTCATCGCCACGAATACCAGCGTTAATCAACGCATCTGCAATGGCTGTCTGCGCAGTACGCCAAATATCCATTGGTCGTTGTTCCAGCCAACCAGTATGTGGGACGATTGGTGTCATTTGCACCGCCGTCGATGTTACGCGACGTGCATTGTGATTAAAAATAACTGCACGTGTCCCCGTTGTCCCCTGATCAATCGCTAGAATATATTCAGGTCGTGTAATAGCCATAAGCGTTTCCCCAATTTTTTCGTTTAAAATAAATTCATCCTCTCTTAGTATATCAACTCGTGAGAATGTGCTACACTTTTTTGCATAAACAATACAATTTAGGCATGATTTGGACATGCCAGATGGAGGATTTATGTCAGTTTCGTCAGCGGATGGCGAAGTGCTCAAACCGAAGCACGTTGAAATCAAAGCCCCAATTCTATATATAACAACCCTGTTCCAGTCAACTGGTGCATCACTAATCTGGCCCATCGCCACGCTATACATGCACAACGTGTTGCACGAGACAATGACCATGGCCGGCCTAGTCGTCATGGGACTATCAATCATGATGATGATTGGTAGTTGGGTTGGTGGACATCTATTTGATAAATGGAGTCCTTTCAAATCAATCGCGAGTGCCGTCGCGCTTGCAACGGCGATGCTCGCCTTGCTAACCTTCTGGCACTCATGGCCGGTATTCGCCGTCTTTATGCTAATACTTGGTTTCGCCGACGGTATCATCTATACATTGTTAAACTCATACGCTGCCACAATTCAGTCATTAGATTCACGCCGCGTATTTAACATGCAATATCTATTTATGAACGTCGGTGTCGTGGTCGGCACCGCAATTGTCGGTTTCCTCTTCAATCACGGTGTACAATACGTCTTCGGTGGCGCAACCATTATGTACGCAATTTTCTTCGTACTGGTGCTACGTCACTTCAACGTGAAGGGCATGACCGCGCAAGCCTCAAAGGAAGCTGCTAAGGCTGCCAAGAGTAACTTCAAGACACCGGTTTTGATTTACGCCTTGCTTGGTTTGGCATTCTCGCTTTATATGGGATACATTTTGTGGGAGACCGTCGTGGCAACGCACATGACTGACCTCGGCATGACAACGCAAGACTATTCATTCCTATGGACATTGAATGGTATCGTCATCATCGTTGGACAAGGTTTGCTGGACCGCATCATTGAAAAGTTGCCATTCCGATTGACTGTGCTTGGCGGAACCGCCTTATTCGCGATTTCATTCATCTTCTTGATGGGGGCCAAGACATATCCAATGTTCATCTTCACCTTTATGATTTTGACCATCGGTGAAATGTTTGCGAGTCCCCAGATGCCAGCTTGGATTGATGATATTAGCGATCCAAATGCTAAGGGGCGCTCACAAGGTATGATGACCATGGCGATTTCGCTTGGCCGTGCCGTTGGACCGCTATACGGTGGTTTGATGATTGACGGCGGTTCATACAAGGCCTTGTTCGGGTCAATGTTCGGTATCATGATGCTTTTCGTCATCTTCACCTTCATCCTCGACCGCGCTTTCCGCGCCCGCAAGCGTCGTTTAAATAATTAACCTTTGCAAGCACCTCAATTGCGGTTGAGGTGCTTTTTACACAAAAAATAACCGCCACATAAATTTGTGACGGTTATTTTTAGCTCTGGCTTTTGTTAGCTTTTAGGAGCATCGTTGTTAATTTGATTCACAGCCAGAATGTCCCCTCTCACGTGGGACGTTATTCTGCTGTGACTATCTTACAAACTCTTGAAATCGAAGACCATACGTCCCGTGATTTGGTTGTTGTGCATTGCTTCAATAACATCATTAATGTCACGCACATCGGCACGCGTTACGATTGGCTTAACCTTGCCTTCAGCACCGAATTGGAAGGCTTCCTTCAAGTCTTCACGGGTTCCAACCAATGAACCCTTCACTTCGATACCATCCAACACAGTCTTCACAACGTTCAATTGCATGTCACCCTTTGGCAAAGCAACAGCAACCAACTTACCCATTGGGCGTAGTGAGGCGATTGATTGGTCAAAGGCTTGCGTGTTAACGGCCGTAACTTGGGCGTTGTGCACACCACCAACCTTTTCTTGGATGATAGCTGGGACGTCTTCCGTCTTACGGTTGATCAACAACTCAGCACCCATCTTTTCAGCAGCGGCCAACTTATCTGGGTTTCCATCAACGGCAACAACGTGAGCGCCGAAGACATTGTGGGCGTATTGGATGGCCAAGTTTCCAAGACCACCAGCACCAACAACTGAAACCCATTGACCAGGCTTCGTCTCACCAACCTTCAATGACTTGTACATTGTGACACCGGCACAAGTGATTGATGAGGCTTCCATTGGATCCAAACCTTCTGGCACCTTCACAGCATACTTAGCGTTTACGACAACTTGTTGGGCCATGGCACCGTCAACTGAGAAACCAGCGTTACGAACCTTGCGGCAGAACGTTTCATTTCCAGTGTTGCAGTACTCACAGTTTCCACATGCATCGTAGAACCAAGCAATTGAAACACGGTCACCGAGCTTCAAGTAGTCTGAAGCTCCCTCACCGAGCTTCGTGACAATTCCAACTCCTTCGTGTCCGATTACACGACGGAATGGACGGGGATTAATTTCGTTTGGGTTACCAAAGTCACCCGCGGCAACGTGCAAATCCGTGTGGCAAAGACCACTGTATTCAACGTCAACCAAGGCTTCCCCAAATCCCAAAGTGCGTGGCTCCCAATCATCAATCAAGTCTACAAATCCGTCTAGGTTCTCGCGTACGACAGCTGCTTTCATTTCAATAATCTCCTCAAAATCGCAAATTGTTACTTACTTCACAAGTTGTATTGTAGAATACTTCACAATGTTTTGCAAGCGCTTTCTTAGATGAAAATACGAAACGGGACAACAAAAAACGCGTCCTCCCAAATGGTGGACGCGTCTCTGGCTTTTAATCCAGTGTAATAATCTTTTCAGCGCTGAATGCGTAGATAAAACGACGTGGCATTGGCTTGCCCATCGCAACAAGCGCTTGCGCATAGATATTTAATTGACCAGAGTAACGACTCGTTAGCGTTTCCGCTGCGTCTTCTGGTGTGACGCGATCGGTCTTGTAATCAAATAACCAGACCTCGCCATCAACTTCAAAGTAACCGTCAATAATTCCGTGGACCAGTACCTTCTCATCCCCCTGGAAGCCCTTATACAAACGACTTGCATCCAATAGCAATGAGAATTGCACTTCACGTTCCAATGAATCAGCATGCATCACCATTTGCTTACCAAGTGGCATGTCCGCAAAGAAACGTTCAATCTTGGCTAACGAAATAAGCGGTGCGACACGTTCTTCGATTAATCCTTGCGCGGTCAAATCAGCGACCAATTCACGCAAGTCATCACGCGTTGGCGCACCATGTTGCAAATCAACTCGTTGCAACACCAAGTGGGTTGCCGTACCGATGGCAGCTGATGAAATACGCGTTTCGGCTTCTTGCATAAACTCAGGTTCCGGCAAGGTTTCGTCAGTCAAACGCAATCCACTCATATCAGCCACATCTAAACGGGCATCAACCAGACCGCGGCCCGCTTGCAAATCAGGATCTTCAAACAAACGCTTAATTTCAGAAACCGATTGATAAGCTGTCGCACGCGTTGCTTCTTCAAAGCCATAATCAAAGTTAAGGACTCGGTGCCAATCAGCATTAGCGACCACGGGGGTATTCACCTCCGTCGCCACTGTAACTTGCGGTGTGGCAACCGATTGATAAGCATCCAACGCTGAACGCAAATCGGCGCTATCCACAATTTCAAGACCAAAATTAAATGGCTTCTTGGGTGCCTTGGTACGGATTTCGCTGAAATCAACGACATCATCTTCATCGTAACGTTGCAACACATTTTGAAGTTCTGGCGCTTGGGGGTGACGCATCAACGCCATCCCCATCAAGTCCATAAACGACTTTCCTGATAGACGCACCCATTCCGGCAACATCCAATCGGAACCATTTTCAGCTAACGACCACTTTGACCATAGTGCCTTCACGCTACTGTATGAGCCCACCATAAAGAGGTGCTGCTCGGCACGTGTTAAGGCTACATATAGCACACGCAATTGTTCCGCAAAGGCCCCACGAATGCGGGCATCCTTCACAAATTCGCGTTGTGGCGTTGGCAACTTCAAGCGGTGCTCCAAGTCCACGTAATCCATACCAGCCCCTGCTTGGGCGTCCAACAGGACATCTCCCATCGTTTCACGCTGGCTAATCATCTTACGCGTACTGTTCAACACAAAGACAATCGGAAATTCCAACCCCTTTGAACGGTGAATCGTCATCAATGAGACACTATCACTCGCTACGTTGGCATCAGCTTCTCCCAAGTCTTTGTCCTGGGTTTGCAACTGCGTCACGTAGTTAATGAACTGGTACAAGCCAACGAAACTACTCTTTTGATACATCGCGGCACGTTCATATAGGGCATGTAAGTTTGCTTGACGTTGTGGCCCTGATGGCAAGCCACCAACATAATCCAACCACCCTGTTGTGTTGTAAATCTGCCATAGCAAATCAACGATTTGATTCTGAACGGCCAGCGTACGGAATGTCTCCAAATCAGCTAAGAAACGTTGCACCGCAGCAATCGTTTCGTTAACCATTTCAACCGAGACCCCTTCGACTGAAATCGTGAGCGGGTTATTCGCCAACGCTTTCACAGCCGTAAAGAAATCATCGTCCATCGCTTGGGTGCGGATTAGCGCCAGCCCATTTTCATCAATACCATACAAAGGTGAACGCAGGACCGCTGCCAATGGAATATCTTGGTGCGGATTATCAATCACTTGTAGCAAACTCATCATGACTGAGATTTCAGTCGTTTGGAAATAGTTTTCCGCACCATTTACGACAATCGGAATATCCATCTCACGGAAGATGTCCAACACATCCAAGTTCTGATTCTTGGTTGGCACCAGAACCGTCATGTCACTATATCGGACCGGACGCTTCTCACCCGCTTTACGATCAAAGATTTCGAACTTCGTATCCATCAATTCTTTAATCTTCAATGCCATCATGCGAATTTGGCCCGTCGCTTTCGTGAAGCCGTACTCGTTCTTCACATCCGGCCCATCTTCTTCAGCGTCGTCGGCATCATCTTGGTCCAAGTACACCATCATTTGGGCTTCCTTGGGCAAGTCAGCTGGGTAGTAATCCGCCCCGGCGACCAATTCGGCCTCGCCAGCATATTCCACATCACCCAGTTGTTCACTCATAATCTGCGCAAAAATGTAATTGATATAGTCAGTCACATTCGGCTGTGAACGGAAATTTTCCTGCAACGTAATCACAGTGTTGCCGTCAGTATTGGGATACGTTGTCAGTTTGTGACCGAACAACGTTGGATCAGCTTGACGGAACTTATAGATTGATTGCTTAATGTCACCCACTTGGAAAGTGTTATCACCAGTCGCAATTTGTGACAAAATCGCTTCTTGCAGTTGGTTCGTATCTTGGTACTCGTCGACCATGACTTCGTTGTAACGCGCTTGGAGTTCTGCAGCTACCGCGGGTTGGCTCACGATTTGCAACGCAAAGTGTTCCAAGTCGTTAAAATCCAGCACCTTGCGACGAAGCTTCTCGTTCAGGAACGCCTCACGGAAGGCTTGCGTGAAATCAACCAATTGCGTAATCACCTCACCGGCCCCACCGATTGCGAGTTGCATCCCGGCAGCATCCAAAGCGAAGTAGTTTTCTTGTAGCTTCTCAAAACGCTCTTTGATTTGCTCACGTTGGGCCTTAACCGGTTCCCAAGCGGCCTTTAGTTCTGGGTCATGCTTTGACGTAAAGTTCTTTCCCTTGCCGTCTTCACCTTTACCCCAGCCCATCAAAGTCACTGATGCAAACGCCTGACGTAAATCATCCCAACTAGTTGGCTCATCTTGCAAGAGCATCATCAAGCGGCCGTATGCATCGGCATCACTTTGAATATTCAACAGGCGATTAACAGCCGGTGGTTCATCCATCGTATCCGGCGCTTGATTAACTAACTGTGTGATTTGGTCATTAATCGCCAACATCTCACTTTGCAACGTTGGTAAAAGTTGCGTCTTAAAGAAATGAGATGACGCAAAATCATCTCCGATCTCATAATCATCGGCCAAACTTTCCAACCAGGCCGTTGTGTCCGGTCGTGCCATCGCAAAGTTAAACAAGGTAAAGACTGATTCTTGCAGTGTGCGGTCGTCAGTTGACCCTGATGCGAATTGGGCCGCAAACTTCGCAAACGTTTGATCTGGGTCCTCAGCATAACGTTGCTCAAGCAAATCGCCATACACTTCCATCATCAACAATGTCCGCTCGGCGTCATCAGACAAACGGAATTGTGGATCTAAATCAATTGTGTAGTGGTACTGCTCAATCAAACGCAACGCAAACGCGTGCAGCGTTGAAATGTTGGCAACATTCAATAGACGTAGTTGCTTCAACAAGTGCTGACGTTGTTCACCTTCAGACTCGGCTAATGCACCACGAATCGCGCCTTCAAGACGCTCCTTCATTTCAGCCGCAGCTGCTTCAGTAAATGTTACGATCAAAAACGTATTCACGTTCTCGCCTGCCAGCAAGCGTCGAATCACACGTTCAACCAGGACACGCGTTTTTCCTGAACCAGCGGAAGCAGATACCAAGATATTTTGGCCAGTTGTCGTAATGGCCGCTTCTTGTGACGTTGTAAAATTCATTAGTCTGCCTCCTCTTCTTCATCTTCGTCGCCCTTAATCAGATTTTGCATCGCCTTTAAGGCATCGTCTGCCTTGAGCTTTTTAATATTACGGTATTCATTACCCATCATGGCATCAAACATCATGACTGGCTTGTAAGCCGTGTACATCATTCCGGTCTTATTTGGCCCATCACGGAATGGCAATAGTGGGAATTGTCCGGCCAAAATGTTTGTCGCAATTTGGCGGATTTTTGCTTCGTTAAATTGAAGCAACGTATTCAAGTTGTCTTCTGTCACAACATCCGCCGTCTTGGCAAAGCCACCACTCTTCAAACGCTTCAAGGCAAATGGCGTCTTCACACCCTCAACACCTTCGAGTCGTTCAATATAAGCTTCATTGTCACGCAAGACACCACGGTAAGCACCTTGGCTTGCGGCTGCTTTATCAGCTTCTTCCTGCAATTCAGCCAATGACGCCCCTGAAATATCAGTGGCCTTAATCCACGGATTTTGAAGTGACCAGAACACTGCCCCACCCATTTCGCTGGTTGGTAGCACATCCGCGTTGGTCAACATTGCCGTCCAGTACGTCATCAACTGCAATTCCAACCCAGCATAAGCTTGCGTGTAGTCAAAGACACGCTTACCAGACTTGTAATCGACAATCGTCAAGAAATTACCCGCTGGTGTTTCCACCAGGTCATAACGGTCCACTTTTCCTCGGACCGTCACGCGACCAATAGGCAACTCGTATTGCACCGGCTTCAACTTACTTTGTGGCAACCCGAAGCCAGCTTCAACGCCAAGGGTGTGCACCCCACCGTCAATTAATTGACCGCGCTTCATGTTTTGAACTGTATCGTGCACTTGTTCCGCCAAACGTTGCGTCAAGAATTGCATACGGGCTGAACTCGTGAAGATATCAAATGTGGCATCCCCGCTTTGAAGCAAACCATGCAGAATATTTTGCTCCAACAAACGTAATTCGGCATCAGTGAATTCACTCAGCGTCTTGTTCTCACGAATCAATTCAGTGAACAAACGCTCCAGAATCGTGTGCATCAACGTTCCCTTTTCAGCCGGCGTTAGTTGTAACACCTGACGCTCTTGCAAACGCAAACCATATTGCAAGAAGAACTCAAACGGATTCTTCGCATAGTTCTCAAGACGTGAAATTGAGGCTTTCAGGTCATTACCGAATAGTTGGCTCATCAACGGTGCCATGATTTGACTTGGCCGGTTTTCATACGTCAAACCACCCATCACACGGGCGGCCTGCGCCGGTGCCAGTTGCTTAATTTGGGCCTGCAAACCTTGCCAAGCACCACTCAGTTCAGCCGACTGACGGTCTTGCTTTTGGTTCTCCGCTTGACGGTTCACAACCACCAAGTGTGCGAGCGTACTTGCAACCGTTCCAACGTATTCATGGACATCCATCGCATGTGGATCAGGCAATGCCTTAAACTCATGCACTGGTTGATGGAATTGACGCACCAAACGGGTCACGTACGTCGACGCTTGTTGACTGCCTTCCCCATCACTGGTTGCATACAACCAAATCATGCGGGTCGCCGCCGTCATCATCGCACTGTACATCAACAATGATTCTTGGGCCATTTGTTGCTCAGATGTTTCGCGCAAGAAGACATGCTCAGGCAACTTATCTTGCAATAATTCACGGTCACCATCATGTAGCAACGCCTTTGTACGGGTTGTTGCCGGCAAATTAACACTAGTTGCCCCAAACACAATCACCGTGTGATACCCCTGACGTTGCACGATTCCACTTTCAGACACGCGCACTTGGTCCATCGTCGCTGGAATACCGGTGTACTTAGCACTTTCAAACGCTGCCTGAAGCAATTCTTGCAGCGTTTCAACCGTCATTTCAGTATGATCAAACACTGCCACAAAGTCATCCAGCACCCCAATAAACGTGCGCCAAACTTGTTCCGGCTGTTGGGCAGCCCACAAATCACCTGCTTCAATTGCAGCATCACGCCAGGCAATCAAACGTTGTTGAATGCCAATTTGTGTCAAAAAACCATATAACTCACGCGCCATCTCACGAGCATCTTTGGCTTCCGCAAGGCGTGACAAAAACGGCGCCACCACCTGACTAATTTGATTATGAATCAACGCCAATTGGGCATCCTTAGCCGCTACGTGTTCACGGACCACTTCATCATCTGAGTCGGCCACATTGCGGTCAAACTGCCATGGCGTGTCATCCGTCCAACGCCACCCTGGCAAGTTCTTAGCCAACGCATAGTTTTCCGTTTCCGCCAATGCCTCACGATAGTCAGCCAAAGCGACATCTTCAGGCAACAGCAATTCCGTCTTCAACAACCCCATTACATCTGAAATTGTGTAGGCCGGTGCCAAACGGAACAACTTGTCCAAAAAGGCCACAAGTGGGTGGGCTCCCATTGGTCGATCCAAGTCCATAAAGACTGGAATTTCATAACGAGCGAATACCGCTGGCAAGATATTCTCATATTGCCCCAAGTCACGCGTCATCAACATGAAATCACGATAACGACGCTTGCCACTGGCCACTTCTTGGCGAATCATACGGGCCATTTGTTCGATTTCTTGATAACGCGTCGTGGCTTGCCACACATCAAAATCAGGCAATGGTGCCGCCTGCGTTTGTTGTTGAATACCATGTTGTTCGTAATCAATCCAGAATGACTCAATCGCAGCAATCGTATCGCTAATTGGCCGTTGTGCCGTCACGGTATTCGCCGTCACTGTGACATCATGAGCCACTGCGAAATCACGCAATTGGCGTGCTAAACGCTTTGGCCGGTAAAACAAATCATTTTCTGACAACGTCACATCCAAGACACTCGCTGCACCGTCGTCAGCTGGCAGCGCAATCACCACGCCACCCGCGCGTTCAATCAGTGCCTCGACAACTCCACGTTCCGGTGTCGTCATTTGTGAATACCCATTAATAAAGTAGTAATGGTGTGATGTATCGGTCTTTTCCGTCGCCAAATAAATGCGTAAGGCGGTCAACAATTCACTGTTCAAGTATTGCCCACGATTGGCCAACTCTTGATCCAACGCTTCACCAATCAAGGCCAGGTCCTGCAACTTCATTTGCAACGTGCCTTGTCCTGATAAGTTATCCGCCATTTCGCGCACTTCTGACCAAGTTAAGCCAGCTTGTTTCAACTCAAGAATTTGACTCGCAAATTGACTAATAAATCCTTGCTTGGTCAATAAACTGCCGTACAATACCAACTCATCTTGGTGTTCACGTAGCAAGGCTTGCACCAACATTGTCATACCAGTCGCTGACAAATTGGCCTGGCGATAAATCGGATCATCTTGCATGTAGTACCAAGCTAAACGGCTCAATGAAAAGACTTGCACGTTTGGCACAGCCACTGCGGCTCCGTGACGATTTTCCAACTCAGCCAATCGACTCAGCACTTGGATTTCTGTTTCAAACTTAATGTGGTTTGGTACCACATAAAAAATCTCAGCTTGCTCATCAGCCGCCAAGACCTTCTGCACACGCTCCAATAGCGCTAATTCATGGTCGGCACTTGCGCGTCCAAACAACAATTCTAAAGCCATGTGCGCCCCCTTTTTCGTAACGTGTTATATCTTCTAATTTTACCAGTTATAACCCAAAAAAGACCCCAGGCTTTTTGCCTAGAGTCTGTCTAATTTCTAGCTATTGCGCCAACTTCAACAACGCTTCCGCAAAAATTGCCATTGAGCGTGTTAAGTTAGCGACTGGTGTTGATTCATTTGCTTGGTGACTTGTGACCGGCACGTCCGGGAACTGCCCCCCAAAGGCCGCACCACGCTTCAACAAGCGGGCATATGACCCACCATTTGAGGTACGCGGATTCATAAACATCCCTGTCTGCTTCGCATAAACCATTGACAGGATACCAACCAGTTCATCCGTTTCCGGCACCAAATGCGGTTCCATCCCACCAGGCCACACTTCGACCGTCGCCTTGAAGTCACCGAGGTGTCGTTGGACTTGGGTCATGACTGCTTGCACGTTGACCCCTTGTGGATAACGGAAGTTCAGCAAAATCGTTCCCTGTCCATTCAAACTAAAACGCATGACACCCACGTTCAACGTTAGGTCGCCCATCGTTTCATCATGATAGCGAAGGCCTAGATTATCTGCCCCAATATCGTCATGGACCGTTTCACCAACAAACTGCAAGAAAGTCTTAGCATCATCCGTAAAGGCATAACGATTTAGGAAATGGGCCAAATATGTGCCGGCATTCTCACCATCTTGTGGATAGGCACCATGGGCCTGAACCCCGTTCAACAAGAGACGTAATTCTTGTCCCTTGATTTCAGTCTTACCACTTAAGAATGGGTATTGCGCTAGATACTGTTCAAAATCATGAACCACTTCATCTGGATTGGGCACAACCACACGTGCACGCGCATCCCCTGGCACCACATTCGGACGCGTGCCAGCAATGAAACGGCGCAAAATATAGTCGCCAGTCGACACACTTGGGAAGCGGAGTTGCACCGTTTGGAAAGCCTTCTCACCATTCACAACCGGGAATGCACCGTCTGGTGAGAAGCCCATCGTTGGCTCGCCTTCCTGTTCAAAATAACGTGGCAAATCACGCCAACCGTTCTCTTCATCAGTCCCAATAATCAACCGAATCTTGCGGGTTAATTTAATCTCGTGGTCAGCCAAATACTTCATGGCGTAATACGCACTCATCAAGTCAGCCTTCATGTCCGCGGCCCCGCGACCAAAGTATAACCCATCCAAAATTTCTGGCTTAAATGGGTCACGTAACCACCCGTCGCCAGCCGGAACAATATCAATGTGCGTTAGAATTGCCACGGTCTCATCAGCGTCGGCTGGACCATATTCAATCCAGGTCACCATGTTATCGACACGGCCATAACGGAAACCGTCACGCGCGGCCAATTCTTCCATCTTCGCTAATGCACGCACCATGTCGTTTCCAAATGGTGTTAGCTCAGTTTGCGTGTTTGGAGCTAGAATCGATGGTATTTTAACAATCTGATTCAGGTCTTGAATCAAATCGGCCTCATAAGGCTTTGTTCGGTCAGCCCATTCCATGACGGCCCTCTTTTCTCATTTGTTTTTAATACTTTGATTTTAACGATATCTGTTAACCCTGTAAAGTAAAAAAGCTACCAGGCAACTGCCTGATAGCTTTGCAAAATTCATTAAGAACGCTTCTTGTTGTAGTAGTAGAATACTGGCAATCCAATCAAAACCAATACGATCGAAATGGCAGCACCTGTAAAGTCGTTGATAACCGTTGAACCGATAACGAACAACGCCCCGAAAATCGCAACCAATGGCGTAATTGGGAACAATGGCGTCTTGAACAACGTATCCATCTCTTCCAACTTACCTTGCTTGACTTGGCGACGCAACATGAATACACCAAAGAACGCAGCCGTGTAGAAAATCCAGATTGTGAAGATGGCAATGTCTGACAAACGATCAACACCTGACGTGTAGAAGATTGCCAATACCAACGTCATAATCGTTACCGTCGCAATGGCGTTCGTTGGCTCTTGCGTCTTGCGCGTCAACTTTGACAAGTACTTAGGGAACAAACCGTCCAATGACATTGCGTACGCCATACGTGGGAATGACAACATCTTACCGTTCAACGTTCCCAACATTGAAATGATGATTGCCAAACTCAAGGCACGTCCACCGAAGTCACCGAAAGCAGCCTTAGCAACCGCGAATGTGGCGTTGTTTTGCAATGCCACAACCTTTTCAGCAGGCAAAGCGTGGTAAACACCAAATGTTACACCAACATAGGCAATGACGATCAAAATCAAACCACCCACGATTGAACGTGGCACGTCACGACGGGGGTTCTTCAACTCACCGGCGATGTTTGACAACAAAATCCAACCATCATAAGCAAACAACGTTGCCAAGATAGCCATTCCGAAGCCACCACCTGATTGAGAGACTTGGTGAACCGTTTGTCCCAACGCATCAACCTTACCGAAGAACAAACCGTAAATAATCAACACAGCGATTGGAATCAACTTAATTGATGTTGTAATCACTTGGAAGCTAGCAGCCACACGGTTTTCCAACATGTTCAATCCAGCGATGAACAATAGGAAGACAACTGAAATCCAAGTTGCAGCTGACGTTGGCAAGCCCAAGAAGTTAGCCGTCAAGAAAGCCGCGTAACCAGCAATTGAGGCAATAACGGCTGGTGCGTAGATGACAACTTGCATCCACCCAGTCAAGAATCCAGCAGCTGGACCGTACAACTCTTCAATGTAGCTGTACAACCCACCAGTCTTTGGCAAGCGTGCCCCAATTTCAGCAATCGTCAAACCAGCCGCCAAGGTGATGACACCACCGGCAACCCATGCCAATAGTCCAAGCGTTGATGACCCTGCCGTTTGCAAAACCCCAGCTTGCTTAAAGAAGATTCCAGAACCGATAACCGTTCCGATAACGAGTGATAACCCTGACCAAATTCCCATTGATCGTTTTAATTCAACTTTGTTTTCCATGACCTACTCCTAGATTAATTCCGTTCTTGCATAAAAAAACAGCCACCCAATCCTAGTGATTGGGTGACTGCTAATCGTTCTCACAGTTCAAGCGTTACACGAAAACGCCCAATCACTTTTTGTGTTGAGTTGAAACGATCATTATTATTATTGTTGTTAACAAAACTGAACATAATCATTTCTCCTTCCAAAAAGTGTGCGTTTTTTATAACGATTAAAATCTTATCATATTCTAAGAATTCTGACAATCCTGCTTTTAAAAACGTTTTTAAGCAAACCAGCTTTTCAACTTATCTGCTATTAGATAACCTTCTGCCTTATGTATATTATCCCTATAAATAGTCTTCAGTATATCCATGGCTTGCTGGTCTTTGATCAACTCATTTGCTTGACTCCATACTTTAAAGGCATCAAAGGCATGCCAATATTCTTTGGCTTCTGTCGCGCTGCTTTCCCAAGAATACAAAACTAATTCTTTATACTTATCCAAAATATCAATCGATGCCTTCGTCATATCCACATTCTTCAAAAGCAGCAATAATGATTGAGCTAACGCTGTATATCCATCCCAGCCCTGCCACTGCACAGAATCTTTCTTAAATTCCTCAATTTCTTCAAGAATGGGTTTTAAACTCGCTTCGTCGGATATTCTATATTGCAGAGAAACGCCAACAATTTTCTTCTTGAAATATTCCAAATACTCTATCACATCCCCATCAGTATCCTTTGTGGGAATCTGGGGCTTCTTTATCGCTTCTAATGACGCCCATTCGCCACTTTCCGCATATTTCAGCTTAGCGTTCACTAATTTTTCGAAAAAAGCGGGTATTTCGACCTCGTCAATAACGTGTGTTTTAAAAACATCTGAGTATACCTTCTTTGTCCAAGAATCTACTTTTTCCCTGGTCACATAATAGATTTTTTCTTGGACATTAAGATTCTGAGATCTAGTGGCTTCAAACAATATTTCATTTAGGTCATAATCTCCCAAAGAGTATCCCAAAATAATGATTACATCCTCCTCTAAAAGAGTAGCGAACTTATGCTTCATATAGGACGCATTTGTAGAAAAATTATAGTAATCGGCCATACCTACAACCATCGCTTGCTCATCATCAACCTGACCGTGAATGTGGTAAATTTCGGTTCTATCATTCGGGAAGACGTTTTCCAAATAGTGGTCATAGTTAGTTGTGATTAGTTTGTATCTGCCTTTCAGAACATCTAACATTTCCTGAAAGTCTACTATTTCCGGCGTTTCAAACCCCACCTCTTTTTCCACTTCTCGTATAACATCAGAAACAATTTTATGGTAGCCACCGTTGTTATTGTTTTCAAGCTTGTCCATCTTGCTTAGAATCTCTGCAACTAATGGATAGTTCTTGTCATTATAGGCAGGCATTTCTTTGAGTTCCGTCTTTTTTTCGTCGAGCTTAGCAGCCGTTCTTTGAATAAGCTGTTTAAACGTTGGCATTTTCCCGTTTGTAAAGAACATACTCATTCCGGTTCCTATCAAGAAAGTTGCCTTCCCCATGCCTATCGCTCCCGCCATAATTCCATATGGAATATCATTTACTACCTTAGCTTTTCCTTCTACCAAGACGCTAATCGCTCCTTATCAATTTCATATACAATCAAAATATCACTAAATTCCATATGAAATTAATATGTTCTATAAAAAAGTTTCTTATCACAAAACTACTCCTGTATTTCGAATGGCCACAAAAAAATGGTGAACCCAATCGGATTCACCATTTCTAGTTAGTTACTTATTAAGCTTCTTCGTACCATGAGTAGTGGTACATTTCACCAGCTGGCTTGTCCGTACGCTCGTAAGTGTGAGCACCGAAGTAGTCACGTTGTGCTTGGATCAAGTTTGCAGGCAAAACTTCTGAACGGTATGAATCGAAGTATGCAACCGCAGCTGACAATGATGGCACTGGTACACCAGCAGCCGTTGCCAAAGCGATTACGCGACGAGCTGCTGCTTGGTACTTCTCAGCGATATCCTTGAAGTATGGATCCAACAACAAGTTGTGCAAACCTGCTTCGTTGTTGTAAGCATCCGTAATACGTTGCAAGAAGCGGGCACGAATAATCGCACCAGCACGCCACAATTGTGCCAACTCACCGTATTGCAAGTCCCAATCGTAGTGATCTGAAGCCATGCGCAATTGGTCGAAACCTTGTGCGTATGACATGATCTTACCAAAGTACAAAGCCTCACGGATGTCTTCAACAGTTGCGTCGACATCACCTTCGAAGCTGAATTCTGGACCAGCCAAAACCTTAGAAGCAGCCACACGGTCTTCCTTCATCGCTGAAATGTAACGTGCGTAAACTGATTCCGTAATCAATGATTGTGGAGCACCAACTTCAAGAGCTGATTGTGATGACCACTTTCCAGTTCCCTTGTTTCCGGCACGATCCAAAATCATATCTACCATTGGCTTACCTGAACCCAAATCGTCATCACGCGTCAAAATATCAGCCGTGATTTCGATCAAGTATGAGTCCAACTCACCCTTGTTCCACTCAGCAAACGTTCCTGCCAAAGCGTCCTTGTCCAACTTCAACAAGCGCTTCAACAAGTCGTATGACTCAGCGATCAATTGCATATCACCGTACTCGATACCGTTGTGCACCATCTTTACGTAGTGACCAGCACCATTAGGTCCGATGTAGGCAACCGTTGGCTTGCCATCTTCAGGTGCCTTAGCAGCAATTTCCTTCAAGATTGGCTCAACCAAATCATAAGCTTCGCGTTGTCCACCAGGCATCATTGAAGGGCCTCGCAAGGCTCCCAACTCACCACCTGATACACCCATTCCGATGAAGTTGATGCCTGATTCAGCAAGCTTCTCTGAACGGCGCATTGTGTCCTCGAAGAACGTGTTTCCACCGTCAATCAAAATGTCACCCTTCTCCAAGAATGGTAGCAATTCTTCAATAACAGCGTCAGTTCCTGCACCGGCCTTGACCATCAACAAAATACGACGTGGGGCCTTAATTGACTTCACGAATTCCTCGACAGTGTAACCAGGTACAAACTTCTTATCTGAGTGCGTTTGTACCAAATCTTCAGTACGAGCGCTTGAACGGTTGTATACCGCAACCGTGTAGCCACGTGATTCCACGTTCAAGGCCAAGTTACGACCCATTACGGCCAAACCAACAACACCAAAATCTGCAGTTGCCATGTTTTATTATCCTCCAAAGTGTGTCCTTAATCCCTCGATTGACTATAAGTCTAGTCTTCTTTATTTTAATGTCAAAACAAAAAGTGTCTGTGAATTAAATGTGAATTTGTTTACGACATATACAAATGTCAGATAATCCTATGACAAAAGGCTGTATCACTAATTTTTGCAAAGAAAAACCCACGCAGATGCATGGGTTAATTTTCTTATTTATATTGTACCAAAACGGCAGCGACCACGTCATCGCTCGCCGAAGTCGTCATAAAGCGCCCCATCGGCGTAATGTCGTGACGATCTTTAAAGGCCAGCTTCTTCGTTTCAACTAGCATGACCGTCAAATTATTTTCCGTCAAAAAGAGTTGGCCAGGCTTACCTAGCTTCCCCTTCGTGTGCTTACCAATACGCCAGCTGTGAAAATCGGCTGCTGTTAGCGGATTTTCCTTTGGCTCGTAAGCACCACTATTACTTTGCGTCATCACAACGCCAATCAATTCTGCTGTTGGATATTTATCTGCCATGATTAACCTCGGTAGTATGCCCACGGTACTTGTGGATCAAATTGCTCATCAGTTGAGACAACGAGCCCCTTCTTAAAGCGCGTCAACAACCAGAAACGGAGCGGCTCAGGGATACCAAGCATCTCAAAATCACTCGTTGAGATAGCATAGCGAATCCCCTTTTCATCATTATTCATGACTTTTTGCACCCAGTTTGGGTCAACAATCAGTTCACGCGCAATCGCAGCGCCATCAACGCCTGCTTGCACAAGCGCTTCAACTTGTTCCGGTGTACGCAACAAACCGGCGACAATCAACGGAATGTCACCCAAAATCGCCTTGTACTTGGCATAAAGTGGTTCCTTATCTTCCTTATTCATAAATGGCGTTTGGAATGCATCCTTTAATGAGATGTGGAAGTATGAAATTGGACGCTTGATAATTTCTTGGGCCATTGCCAATGAATCCGTGAAGCGAATCCCAGGCGTCGTTGGCTCTTCAGGTGATTGACGGTAACCAATAATGAATCGGTCATCCGCATACTCATCACGTGCTGCGACGACGGCATCCAAAACCGCCAATCCATAACGCATGCGGTCGTTCAAATCACCACCCCATTCATCAGTTCGTTGGTTGGCGTGCTCTGAGAAGAATTGTTGCATCGCATACATGTTGGCACCGTGTAGTTCAACACCAGCAAAACCAGCTGCAATTGCACGACGGGTTGCTTCACCGAAGTCGGTAATACTTTGACGGATTTCCTCATCAGTCATCGGACGTGGTGTCGCCATACCTGGTTGGTGACCCGGTACATCAGAAGGGCCGACGACATCATCGTGCAATACTGCTGCCGTTTGTGCGATACGACCACCAAATGACAATTGTAGAACCGGCACTGAGCCACGATTCTTAATCACGTCTGCAATCTTCTTCAACCCTGAAATCTTTTCATCGGAATCAATACCGATTTGACCAACGTATGTCTTACCGGCCATTGAAACATATGCCATTTCAACGATGACCAAACCAGGACCACCAGCCCGCATTTTGTAGTAGTTCACCTCATCATCAGTCACAACACCCGTTGCAAAAGATGAACGCAAAGTCGTTGGTGGGAATACAACGCGATTCTTTATTTCAACACCATTCGCCAACTTGAATGGCTCGAGGAATTTATAACTCATTGTCATTAACTCTTTCTTATTATTAGTGACACCATTATAGCATTATGTACAACTATTAAATTTTTACACCTCTTTTTCTTGCGGAAATATCACCATGTACTTACAATAAGTCTATTCATTTCATTGTTAACATTTTCAAGCAAAGAAGGGGACACAAACATGAAGTTTGAAACGAAGGTTATTCACGGTGGTACACAAGGGGATCCAGTTACTGGAGCTGTTACCACGCCCATTTACCAAACATCAACCTATCACCAAAAGGAGCTAGGTGGTGGCGCTAAGTATGAGTACACGCGCGGTGAGAACCCTACCCGCTTCGCTTTGGAGTCAGTTATGGCTGACATTGAAAACGGAACGGATGGATTTGCCTTTTCATCAGGAATGGCTGCTATCCACGCAACAATGAGCTTGTTGAAGGCCGGCGACCACATCGTGATGGCCAACGACGTTTACGGCGGAACTTTCCGCTTGGTTAACCGCATCATGGCTGAACTGGGCATTAAGTTTACGGCGGTCGATACGGCTGATAGCGATGCTTTGAAGGCCGCAATGACGCCAGAAACAAAGATGGTTTACTTGGAATCACCTTCTAACCCATTGATGCACGTGACGGATATTGCTGAAGCATCAAAGATTGCCCACGAAGGTGGCGCAATCGCCGTTGTTGATAACACGTTTGCTTCACCATACAACCAAAACCCATTGGACTTGGGTGCTGACGTGGTTGTTCACTCAGGAACGAAGTACTTGGGTGGTCACGCCGACCTATTGTCAGGGTTCGTCGTTGTGAAGGATGCTAAGTTGGCTGAGCGTATCAAGTTCATTCAAATGTCTATTGGTGCTGTTTTGTCACCACAAGATTCATACATGGTCCAACGTTCAATTAAGACATTGGCTTTGCGTGTGCAACGCCACAACGAAAACGCGATGGCATTGGCCGAGTTCTTGAACAACCACCCAAAGGTTGCTACGGTTTACTTCCCTGGTTTGCCAGGTACGCCTGATCACGAGATTGCTAAGAAGCAAATGCGTGGATTCGGCGGCATGATGTCAATCGAGCTACAACCTGGTTTGGACGTTAAGAAGTTTGTTGAGAACTTGGATGTCTTCTTGTTGGCCGAGTCACTTGGTGGTGTTGAATCATTGATTGAAGTGCCAGCAGTGATGACCCACGCTTCTATCCCACGCGAGATTCGCATTGCTAACGGCATCAAGGATGAGTTGGTTCGTATCTCAGTAGGTATTGAAGATATCGACGATTTGATTGCCGACATGTCAAAGGGCTTGGATGCCTTGTAATATTGATAAAGTAACTCCCCAAACGGTTTCGGTCGTTTGGGGAGTTTTTTCGTTATGTAGTTGGTGGTGTGTGTCCGTCCTTACGGCCGGAGTGCTTGGCCCCTTCTTTCGGCTCGCTAACCCAAGTGGACCATGACCTGTGGGGAGCGGAGTCCACTGTGTTGCAGCGTACACCTTTACCTCCTCGTGGCTCTAAGCGGGAAACCCGCTAAGAACCCACACCCACGGGTCAAGGTCCACTTGGGTCTATACGCTCGGCGGGCCAGGTCACAGCAGCCAAGCATTACTCTATTGATTTGATTTTCATCTACCACAAGACCACAAAGAGAACAGTTCACCTATTTGTTTTACGGTGAATGACTATCTCAAACAGACTAGAACATCTCGGCTGCTGTGGCTGGGGGCGCCCCGCGTATAGAACCGGATACGGCTAAACATGTGGGGGTAATACTTAGGGATTTATCCCTTAGTATTACGGAGGGTAAAGGTGTACGCGGCAAAGCCGTGGACTCCGCCTCCCACTGTTTTGACGTATCCGGTTTAGCGGGCCTAAAGAAGCCCCCAGCCACTCGACGCAACGCGTCGACACACACCACCAACTAAACCAGCCAAAAACGCAAAATAAAAACCGCGTGAACGTATATCTACGTTTCACGCGGTTTTTCAGTAAGCTACTGATAAAGTCAAATTACTTTGACTCCAATTCAGCCTTACCCTTGGCCCATTGTTGGATGTTAACAACTTCAGCCACACGAGCCTTCTTTGCAGAATCGTGTGATGTTGGTCGCTTACGAGCCCATGAGTTGTATGGTGATTGAACAGCCATGATCATTTCCTCCATTTATGTTATCGATAACTTTACTAGTATACCGATAAAAACAAAGTGCGTCAAACTTTTATCCCAAATCCGTCAATTTTTCATCGCGTATAAGTTGTGAACACCAAGTCTGCGCCGTATACTAAGGTTACTATGATTACACAAAAAACAACTTTCCCAGATTTCGTCTGGTTCCAAGTACATGATATGACTCCTGAGGAACGAGAATGGTTGACCAAAGACCAGCTCATCCCCAATGAACTCCTAAGTTATGCCGTCGACCCATACGAAAGTGCCCGTATGGAATATGACGAAGAAGCTGATTTGACGTTGATGATTTTTGACGTCGTCACACCAACATCACCTCGTGCCACAACTGAACCTGTTGGCATGCTCTTTAGTAATGACCAACAACGTCTCTACACCTTCACTCGCGAGGAAACGGATTACGTGGACAGCTACTTGAGCGGCACCGAAGTTAGTCGTCGCCCCTTGCCTGACCATGCCACGCCGCTGGATGTCATTTTGAATGGTACGGAGCTACTTTCTTCAAAGTTTATGTCGGCAATTCTTGAAATCAATCGCCGTCGCACACCAATTCAAAGTGAAATTCGCAAGACGAAGCAAACACAAAAGACGATTGATCAATTGATGGATTTACAGACGGATTTGATTTACCTATTGAATTCTTTGCATACTGACCGCGACTTGCTACGCAGCTACAAGGCGCGTCACAACATCCAACTAACCGATCACCAATCAGAACGTATTGATGACGTCACGGTCGAGTTGCAACAAGCCATCGACACCGGTGAGTTGTCACAACTGGTTACCAACCGTGTTTCAGATGCCTTTGTTAACCTAGCCAATTCAAACCTAAACTGGACGATGAAACTTTTGACCGTTTCATCAATCGTTCTAACGGTGCCCAACATTGTGTCAGGGTTCTTCGGTCAAAATGTTGACCTACCCTTTACGCACATCCACACGGGCTGGATTGTGACCCTTATCATCACTTTCATTCTGATGATTATCACAACGATTGTCCTTTGGCGTTCGGGATTTTTCCGCAAATAGTCATCCACAGCAGAACCTTTTCAGGTTCTGCTTTTTTGTTTTTTCCTGTGTATAACCTGTTGAAAACCGGACAACCTTCCCACAAGAAATCGATACTTATCCACAAACATACAGACTTTTACACACCCAACTGTGGATAAACCAGGTAAAAACCGGTGCAAAAAAGCCGATTGCAACTGAATGCAATCGGCTAATTTCGTTTACTTCAAATGTAATTTGTGTGCGATAGTTGCTGCGCGTTGACCAAGAACGCTTTCACCAACGTGTGTCTTGAGCATTGCGACACCGTAGATACCAGCACCAACTAGACCAACGACAATCGTAACAACCAATTGTGCCATCTTTGTATCAGGCACGAATAGCGTCAACGTGTTCGTCAAGAGCGCTACCACAGCGTACATGACCAAGCCCCAGAACAAGATAACCATCAATGAGAAATTGAATGGCGCCCAATCAATAGCGTATAGCACGCTGAGGCGTCGAATTGAAATAATCAATCCAACCGCAAAGGCTAGTACCGTCGCCATCAAAGGTCCGGCACCTTGCAACCAAATCGTCAAAGGCACTTGCAAGACCAACTTCAAAATCAAAATCAAGCCTAGCACCTTCACCGTGAATGACAACTCATTCAAACCTTGGTAAATGGCCAAGACAACCATGTACAAGCCCAAGGCGATAGCTGTGAAGCTGGCAAATTGCAAAATCAACGTTCCGTTTGTTGCATCATTCGTGTTGTAGAACAGAATGTATAGCGGATGTGCCACAGCGGCCATCCCCAATGAGGCTGGTACCATCACAAATGCTAGCAACTTAAAGGCGAATTGAATTTGATCACCAATGTTCTCGCGGTCCCCAATCTCTTTAGCGCGTGCCAACATTGGCAAGGCCGTTTCCGCCATACCAACGGCAAGTGACACAACCAACATGACCAACTTGTTTGAGTTAAAGGCAAATTGGGCAAACATCGCTTGCATCGCATCGTGCGTAGCTGACGTGAACGCCTTCATGATGTGGAAGAACGTATATTGGTCAATCACTTGCACAATCGCAATTGCAGAACCAGCAAAGATAACTGGCAATGACTGGCGTGCCATGCGAATCATGATTTCGCGTGGGTTGAAGTCCGGCGCTGGAATATTCATCGCCATCTTTTCAGCAAAGAACTTTCGACGCTTCCAGATACCAAATACCAAGACGATGATTCCAGCTAGCGCACCCCAGAAGGCAGCCAACGTTGATTCAACCGTGGCATCGACCCATGTCCCGTGATGACCAACCATAATCCAGTACGTCATCCCCAACATGTAGGCCACACGAATCAATTGTTCAACGAACTGAGACAAAGCTGACAGTCCCATGAACTCGAATCCTTGCACGTATCCACGCAACATCGATAGCGTTGGAATCAACACCAATGCAGCTGATAGTGAACGGATAACTGGCACCACGTTCGGATCTCCTTGCGAGAGGACCCCGGCTAGCAAGTACAAGATCGCACCAGCCGCGATTCCTAGCACACCACCAAATTGTAAGGCTTGGCGGAAGATGCGACGAACGGCATCATAGTGACGTGAAACGCCATACTCCGCAACCAAACGTGCCAAGACGTTTGGCAACCCAGCCGTCGCAATCAACAAGGCCACACTATAAATTTGGTAACCTTGTGCATACAATGAGTTGGCAGAATTGAAATATACATTTCCAATCATGGCCACCCATGGAATAACATATAAGGCCCCTAGCACACGTGATGCCAAGCTACCGATTGTCATCCAGGCTGATCCACGCAACATACGTGATTCAGCGTTACTATCATCAACTAAATCAGTTTCAATTTCTGGAACGGTCGTTAGTTCATCGGCCACCATGATTGGCGTCTCGGCCAACGTATCGTCTTCTTCTGCGAAAGCTTCCGGCAGAACACTTGGCTCAGATACCGTCGCCGTCTCGCTAGTTTGGCTAGCAACTGGCGCAACGTCAATTTCACTAGCTGGTTCATCAAATTGACTTGGCCATTCAGAACTTGCTGGCAATTGCACGTCAGCTGCCGCCTCATCAATCGCTTCACTTGC
Organism: Weissella confusa; assembly: GCA_016466735.1. GTDB lineage: Bacteria > Bacillota > Bacilli > Lactobacillales > Lactobacillaceae > Weissella > Weissella fermenti. The sequence goes on from JAAOED010000002.1 coordinate 123,134, forward strand.
GACCGACTTAGGCGCATCCTCACGAACAAATGTATCTGCAACTTGGTGTACCTTAATCGTTGATACGCCTTCAGGTCGCGTTACCACTTCTGCCACTGAGTGCGACTGCGTAGGTGTCGTTGTCGCTTCTGATGTTACCTTTTCTTCATCACGTGCTTCAAAGATGTCATCAATCGTGGCCCCATTAAGGAGAGCAGCCAATTCTTCAAACGTTATATCACGTCGGAATGGCGACTCTTCATACTGGGGTGATTTTTCATCAGCCATGTTGACCGTTCCCCTTTCTTTCATAAAAAAAATGACGCTACACAGACTCGAACTGTGATCTAAGACTTAGGAGGTCCTTGTTCTATCCTGTTGAACTATAGCGCCAAAGTATTCCAAGTAACTATTATACACAAGAAAACCCGTTGTTTGTAGTTGATATGTAATATCAACCCATCCAACGGGTATTTCATTTAGGCGACAATGTCTCGCCACTTTGCCAGAATAGCTGACATTTCAAAATCTTTGGCGCGTTCTAATGACTTCGTGGCCAATAAGCAACGCATTTCATAGCTTTGCAACATCGGTTCAAGACGGTACCACAGGGCATCAGCGTTTTTAGCAGCCAACTCTCCGTAGATACCACCCTCCAAAATTTCGACCGCGCCGGTATTGTCCGTCGACAGAATAGGCAAGCCAAAACTCATCGCCTCAACTAATACCAAGGGCAAGCCTTCCCAACGTGATGTGGCAAGGAAAATAGATGCCTGGCGGTAATGCTCCGCCAACGCTTCATCATGTAAGCCACCGCGATAAATAATTTTATCCGTGACTTCATTGGCTTTAATTAAACGTTCGAACGACGCCATGTCTTCCGGCAAACCTTCACCCGCAATCGCAATCTGCCAGTCATCCGGTAGTTTCTTGGCCAAGTTCAACATAATATCAATTCCCTTATGCTGAATGGCAATGCGACCCGTGAACGCAATCGTATGCTTAGTTAGGTCAGCTCGTCCGCTCACCGGCATCGTCAGTGGATTCCAAATTTTAATCGCGCGGTCAGTCACGGTTTGGAACCCTTCTAGATCCGTTTCAGTTAACGCAACCACCACATCGGCTGCTTTGACGCCCGCTACAAATTCAGCCCGCATGTCACGGTAATACTGATTAAAGTAGGTATCGATATTATTATGCATCCAAGCAATCGTTTTTAATTCAGGGAGTCGTGACTTCAGGTATGGAATAAAACTCGTTAAGATACCTGCATTTAAGATCACGACATCAATTTTCTCTTCTATCAAAATATCAGCCAAATCTGTCATTTGTTGCTGATACGTCTGCAATGGGTCAGGGCCATTCGCTGGCATGACCGGATGAGGCGCTGGAATTAAGCGCCCTTTCAACTCGTAGTATGACGGCACATCAGCCATCTGGTAAAAAGCAACCGTGGCGAATTCAGTCATGGCGTTACCAACAACAGTTGCAGCTCGCTTCATGCCACCCATTCCCAGATTCTCAACAGCCATCAAAATTCTCTTTGCCATGCCCTGCACCCCCTTGCTTTGCATACTAAAAGAGGAACCCCCACAAACGCGAGAGTTCCTCTTCAGTATAGTCACTATTGTTTAAAAAGTGGGTCTAGATGTCTTAAAACCTGACATGCAGATTACAAAACAACGTTCACCAACTTACCTGGCACAGCGATAACCTTCTTTGGTTGTCCGCCATCCAGTTGCTTTTGAACGGCCTCGTCAGCGATTGCCAACTCAGTCATCTTCTCACGGTCAGCATCCGCAGGAATCGTCAAACGACCGCGAACCTTACCGTTAACTTGCAAAACGATTTCAATTTCGTCTTCAACCAAAGCAGCCTCGTCAAACGTTGGCCATGGTTGGTACGTCACTGATTCGTCCTTGTGCAAGAAGCTCCACAATTCTTCCGTCATGTGAGGCGCAATTGGGTTCAACAACTTGATGAATCCTTCAACGTATTCAACAGGCAAGTTTTCTGCCTTGTAAGCTTCGTTGATGAAAATCATCATTTGTGAGATGGCCGTGTTGAAACGTAGACCTTCGTAGTCTTCCGTAACCTTCTTAACCGTCTCGTTGTAGATCTTGTCCAACTTGTGGTCGTTAACCGTCGTGATGTGGTCACGTAGCTTGTCTTCATCATCGATGAACAAACGCCATACACGATCCAACCAACGACGTGAACCAGCCAAACCGTCTTCTGACCAAGCGATTGATTGCTCCAAAGGTCCCATGAACATTTCGTACAAACGCAATGTGTCGGCACCGTATTCTTCAACCACGTCATCAGGGTTAACGACGTTACCCTTAGACTTAGACATCTTCTCGTGGTTTTCACCCAAGATCATACCTTGGTTAGCCAACTTTTGGAATGGCTCCTTGGTGTGGACAACACCCAAGTCGTACAAAACCTTGTGCCAGAAACGTGCGTACAACAAGTGCAACACAGCGTGCTCGGCACCACCAATGTACAAGTCAACGTTCTTCCAGTATGCCTCAGCCTCTGGTGAAACAATTTCCTTATCGTTGTGTGGATCCATGTAGCGCAAGTAGTACCATGATGAACCAGCCCATTGTGGCATCGTGTTTGTCTCGCGCTTACCCTTACGACCGTTTTCGTCAACCACGTTTACCCAGTCGTCAACGTTAACCAATGGTGACTCACCAGTACCTGAAGGCATGATGTTATCAACTTCTGGCAAACGCAATGGCAATTGGTCTTCTGGTACAAGTGTCTTTTCACCGTCTTCCCAGTGGATGACAGGAATTGGCTCACCCCAGTAACGTTGACGTGAGAAGATCCAGTCACGCAAGCGGTAGTTAACTTGCTTGTGACCAACACCTTGCTCTTCCAACCAAGCGATTGCCTTTTCGATAGCTTCTTGCTTACCCATGCCATCCAAGAAGCCTGAGTTGATGTGCTCACCGTCGCCAGTGTAAGCTTCTTCAGCAATATCACCACCGGCCAAAACTTGGCGCATTGGCAAATCGTACTTCTTAGCAAATTCGTAGTCACGCGTATCGTGAGCAGGAACGGCCATGATGGCACCCGTTCCGTATGAAGCCAAAACATAGTCACCAATCCAGATTGGCAATTCTTCGCCGTTCATTGGGTTGATAGCATATGCACCAGTGAAGACACCGGCCTTGTCCTTGTTCAAGTCCGTACGCTCCAAATCTGACTTTGAAGCAATTGACTTCTTGAAGGCTTCGATAGCTTCCTTTTGGTCGTCAGAAACAACTTCTGATACCAAAGCGTGTTCTGGTGACAAAACAAGGTAAGTTGCACCGAACAACGTATCAGCACGCGTCGTGAAGACTTCAACTTCAGCATCTGAATCCTTCACCTTGAAGTTTACAGAAGCACCGATTGAGCGACCAATCCAGTTACGTTGTTGTTCCTTGATAGCATCTGGCCAATCAACATCGTCCAAATCTTCCAACAAGCGGTCAGCGTAAGCCGTAATCTTCAATGCCCATTGACGCATTGGGACACGGTAAACTGGGAAGCCACCACGCTCCGTCTTACCGTCGATGATTTCTTCGTTGGCAACAACCGTTCCACCATTGTAATCAGGGGCCCAGTTAACCATGATTTCATCTTCGTATGCCAAGCCCTTCTTGTACAATTGCTCGAAGATCCATTGGGTCCACTTGTAGTACTTAGGGTCAGTCGTGTTAACCTCACGTGACCAGTCATATGACAAACCAAGTGTCTTCATTTGGCGGCGGAAGTTCTTAACGTTCTTTGCCGTCACGACACGTGGATCCTCACCTGTCTTGATTGCGTACTCTTCAGTAGGCAAACCGAACGCGTCGAATCCCATTGGGTGCAAAACATTGAACCCTTGCATACGCTTCATACGTGAAACGATATCAGTTGCCGTGTAACCTTCTGGGTGCCCAACGTGTAGCCCTTGCCCTGATGGGAATGGGAACATGTCCATTGCGAAGAACTTTCCCTTTGAGTGGTCTGATGACGTCTTAAAGGTTTGATTCTCTTCCCAGAAGCGTTGCCACTTCTTTTCTACTTCTTTGTGTTGATATGCCATGATTGATAACCTCACTTTAATGTTCTAACTTTAACAAAAAAATGTCGTTCTTTCAATAAATGAGCGGGTTTATACCGGTGTTTCACACGACTAATAATTAATCCAAATTGTGATACACTTAGTTAATGAAAAAGTAGTGAAAGCGGGTGTCCATATGTTTCAAATGCGTAAGTTTGATTATTTTCAGCTTGCGGTTGCCTTTGCGGGGTTAATCCTATTTATTTTATTAGCCATTGGCTATACCCACCACTTGGGTTATATCGATTGGATTGACCAGTTTGGCTTCAAACATATCCGGCAACCAGTCACGCCAGAACGTTCTTGGTTCTTCCGTAATATCACTCGTGCCGGTAACCCAAAGTGGACGTTGATTGTGATGACAGCAACCGCCATTGTGGCGTTGCTGGTTCGCAAAATTGACGTGGCCGTCTTTATCGTTTTGAACGTCGGCGTCTTCGGACTAGGCGTCATGGCCCTACTTAAGCACGTTTTCCACCGCCCACGTCCTGATATTTATCACGTCATCAGCCAAGGTGGTTTTTCCTTCCCATCGGGTCATGCACTCAATGCCGTGCTATTATATGGTTCATTGATTGTTCTCGTACATTATTACTTGAAGCAACACGACCAAGTGCGCTATGCCATCATGACATTGTTCGCTGCACTGGTCGTCGCCATCCCCCTCAGCCGCGTCTATCTGGGTGTCCACTATTTGTCAGACATCCTTGCCGGCTTCGGTCTTGGCGCCTTTTTCCTAATTATGTCGAAGGAACTCATTTTCAAATATCAAACACGAGAGGTTTTCGAACATGCGATCAACTCAGAATCTAGCGCAAATCACGCTGAATGAATATTTAGTACCCGGCGATTTAGCCATCGACGCCACGATTCGTCGCGGTGACATCACGCGCTTCCTTGCTAGCCGTGTTGGCGACACTGGTAAGGTCTTGGCCTTTTCAGATGTTAAGGCTGAAATCGACGATGTCGCGACATCACTTTTCTTGAGTGGTCTGCACAACCGCGTTGACCTCATCAGCAAGGACTTCTCAGCCGTTACCAACTATTTGGATCCAACAAAGCCAATCGCTGCGACCCTGTTCCAAGTTGATGAAAACATGGATACAGAGACATTGACGGCAACGGTTAAGACATTGTTGATGGTCTTGAAGACAAATGGTTTGGTGTTGTTGCTAAGTGACAACCCAGCCAACCTAGCCGACGCCCAAGCTTACGTGGCACAATTGCCGACGGATTCTTACGGTGTCCAAAAATACGAAGACGTCCTAACCGGCGAAACCGCCTTGTTAGTTCAACGTCGTTAATGAAATATATATTAACTGTTTAACGGCCACCCATCGGTAGTATATCGATGGGTGGCCGTTATATTTTGAAATCTTTTATTTGTCGTTAAAGTGTTTATTGATGACCTTCAACGCTACCAACCAACTCATTAATAAGAATAGATACCATAGAGGTAGTAGACCTTTCTGAGTTATCGATAAAAATACGAATGCACTGAGCAGTAGAATTAAAGCAGCGATTTGAGTCATTCTCTTTTTATTATTCATAGATTACCAATTCTCCTTTTGGTGTTAAAAACAACGCAACTCAGGAAGTAGCTAATCTTTTAAAACCAGCTTGTAGCCGATATACACCCAAGGGAGCTGTGAAATCGGATAAACCCAAGGTGAAAAACCATGAAAGTAGTAATTAATTATAAAATCAATAACCACGTACGCGACCGCAACATAGGCAGTTTGCTTTTTTCCCATAAACTACTTTCTTCTCCTAAACATTATTTCCCTACCCTCACCATAACAAAAATACATCATCATTGATTATGTATTTATTCATCTTCATTTAAGTCGATTTAATGCCGCATTAAAAAATCCCAGAACCGCATCCAAGCAGGTCTGGGATTTATCAGGTGCGTCTTGGTCACGTCGGAGGTCTAAAACCTCCAACATTCCCATTCGCTTTACCGTTTACTTATTAATTGGCTCAAAAACCGCTACTGCTTCAACGTGAGCAGTTTGTGGGAATTGATCCAACGGTTGAATGTCGCCCTTGATGCGGAAGCCCTTGTCGATCAAGTACTTGGCATCGCGTGCCATCGTTTCTGGGTTGCATGACACATACACAAAGCGGTCTGGATTCATATCGGCAACGGCATCCAACAAATCTTCCGTCAAACCACGACGAGGTGGGTCAACGAAGATAACGTCCGGCTTCAAGCCACCGTCTTTCCACTTTTGCATTTGTTCAGGTGCATCAGCTGTAACGAATTCAGCGTTCTTCACGTTGTTGTTAGCGACGTTCTTTTGCGCGTCAATCACGGCACGCTCAATCACTTCCACACCCAATACCTTGTCGACACGGTCGGCAACCGTCAAACCAATTGTTCCGATACCTGAATAAGCATCGATAACCGTGTCAGATTCCTTCAGTTCACCCTTCGTTGCGGCCATGTCGTACAACACTTCCGTCGTTTGTGGGTTAACTTGGTAGAACGAATTTGGCCCAATTTCAAAATCGATGTCCAACAACTTATCGTGGATGGCGTCGGCGCCCCACAATGTGCGATTGTCGCCTGACGTCAAAACGTGCAAGCTACGTGGGTTGTGGTTCAAAATGATGCTCTTGATGCCATCGACGGCTTCAGCAATATCAGCTGCAATCGCGTCTTCATCCGTCAACGTTGGCGTTTGCGTTACCAACACCACCATGACTTCGTGACTGTAATAACCTCGACGCACCATGATGTAGCGCATTTCACCTTCTTGCGTATCGTCATCAAAAACCGATACCTTGTGGGCGTCCAAGATGTCACGCACAATGCCGATTATTTGGTCGATTTTCTCATCGTTCACGAAGTAATCGTCCAATGGCACAATGTCACCAGGCGTACGCTTCTTGATGAAACCGGTCGTCAACTTACCATCAACATACTTCACCGGCACAACCGTCTTGTTGCGGTAGTGGGTTGGATTATCCATTCCGATAGTTGGTGCAACGTCGACATCGATACCGTATTCCTTATATAACTTTTGCACCTGTTGTTGCTTCAAACGCAATTGCGCATCATAAGCCAAATTGACGTATGGTGCGATACCAGCTTCAAGCAAATAATCCTTACCAGATGCCACACGGTCTGGTGACGCTTCAAGGATTTCAACGACCTTGGCACGGCCGAACTTACGGTTGACCTGCGTCACCTCAAATAAAATTTTCTCGCCTTCGAAGGCGTTTTCCAAATGAATTGGATAATCATCAACCATGATGACCCCCAATCCAGTGTAAAGCACGTCGATGACAACACCTTCGCGTTGCTCACCCAGCTTTACCGGAATGATTGTATTACTCATATTTTCTCTCGTTTATCCTTTTTAGTCGCTTTCCATTATAACTGAACTGAATTACTTCGTGCGACCCCACAAGAAATCAATCATTGCATGGTTCACTTGCTGATTGTTCTCATGTAGCTTACTGTGTTGTGCTTCAGGACCACTAATCAAGCGTTCTTGGTATGACTTTGGTCGGTCACCAAGTAAGTATTGCAACGATTTAGCTGACGTTGTTGAAACCCGCCCGTCCGAGTGCGTCCCATCATCCAAATCACCGTAAATGTTCAACACATCAACTTGGTTCTTTGGATAATTATCTTGGCGGGCCAACAACCAGTCATAGTACGACACCGTTTTTTCAGGCTTACCAAGACCATCCAAATGGTTATCTGAAACCTGCTTATCAAGGCCAACAATCCCATCGAAGTGACCAGCAATTGCGACTTGCTTTCGTAACTTTGGCAATGACTTATCTTGACCGTACGTCATTTCATAAGTCATCAAACCCAAATTTCCCATCGAATGTGCGACGGCATTGAATGACTTAATGCCATACTTATGCTGCAATGCAACCACGACATTCTTGATCCACTTGGCATCTGTTTGATAATCCGTATTACGATTATCGGAAAAGACAATTTGCACCATTGGATTAAAACGATTCTTATCCCAATGGCCTGACAACTTCACGTGACCATCTTTGGTCACTCGTGCTGTCAGCATTTTCTTAGCCGCCCCAGACTTTTCAGCTGCGCGAACTAGGTCTTTGGTTGAATTTAGCGTGCCACCATACCCGTGAATAAACAAGGTTGGCGTGTTCGAATAGACATACTTGTCTGGATTGCGTTTTAGCTTTAACGAATAGTTCAAAGCAAATACAACCGCAAAAATTGCGACCAATCCAACTATAATACTGACCCATCTTTTCATCGTGCACCCCCCTTTGCATTCCGAATAGTGTTTAGTTCATTTTTTGTCCGTGTTCAATGACATACGCTACCGAAACCGGCATCATCTTGCCACTGTACTCTACCGCCAACGCACGTGCCGTTTCGTCTTGCGTTGGAACAACTGCCACAAAAGATCCGTCATCCAAGCGATACATATCCACCAATTGCCCCGCGTCATTCAATAAGAATGAAAAATCAATCAAGTGGTTGTAATCGTCAAACTTGAATGGACGCTCATCTACGCGTTCTTCATGAACCGGCTCAACCGATTGTTCAGGCATCCCCGCTGCCAATTGTGCAATCAACTCAAAACGCAGGTTCTTCATATCCAACAGTTGTGCTTGGAATGAAATTGGCGCTTCATCAACCACCGAACGGACAAACTTAGGCAACAAACGCTTTGGCCGTGTAATTGGCGCTGATAGTTCTGAGAAGAAAGCGTAGATGCTCATCTTACGATCAATCAAATCATCCAGCGTCACTTCAATATGCACATCATCGTTTTCAATGCGCCAAGGCAACTCTTGACCATTCTTCAGGTCACGGTCTGAAACCAACGGTGCCACCAACGTACCAAGCGTAATCATAATTAAGCCATCAACTTGGTTAATTGTCACATCAAATTGCTTGGTTGCATCTTCAAACAGCATCCCCACTGTGCGCGTTGAAAACATGTTCACCATGCGAATATCAGCTAGTATCCCGGTTGCAGCATCCGCGTTCTTGTCTGTAATTAAATCTACCAACTCGTGGTACGTCTCAAGGCTCTCAAAATCAGTTGGCGTTAGGATTAGTTCGCCATAATCGTCAAACATTTCATTTAGTAACATGTAACACCATTCCAAACTCTTCTTATTTTTATTAATAATGATACCAGCGTTTGCGATGCAATGGTAATCATGAGACACTACTGGTAGATTCATCAGAAAGAGGGGATATTATCGATGACAAAATATGATAAAGAAGCATTGCGTCAACAACTCACACCAGAAGAATACGCCGTCACGCAAGAGGCCGCGACCGAAGCACCGTTCACTGGTAAGTACGATGCCTGGTTTGATGACGGTATCTACGTTGACGTTGTGAGTGGCGAACCATTGTTCAGTTCAACTGACAAATATGACGCCGGCTGTGGCTGGCCATCATTCACTAAGCCAATCGAGAAAAAAGCCGTTAAGCGCCATCTCGATACCTCGCACGGTATGTTCCGAACTGAGGTCACCTCAACAGATGCTAACTCTCACTTAGGTCACGTGTTTACTGACGGTCCTATTCAAGAGGGCGGATTGCGTTACTGCATTAACTCAGCAGCCATGCGTTTTGTGCCAGTTGATGAGTTAGACAAGCAAGGTTACGGCGATTACAAATCATTATTCGAATAACACAAAAGGACGGCATCTCTGCCGTCCTTTTGTGTTCTAAAACGTTTAGCAACAACCAGTTATCCGAATTCCCAGACCTATATCTTCCTAATTTTAAAAACAATCAGCTTGCTAATTATGTAATTCAAAATAATGACCACGATATTATCAATAATCTTCCAGACGATAGGGTCCTGATTTAGGAGTTGAACCCCAAACCAAATTATCACCATCTCCACAACCAGTGTCGCTAATCTAGCAAGCATAAAAGAAATGAACTCGCGCAATAATTCCAACTTGGTAACCGCTCCAGAATTAAATACCCAGACTCTATTAGTTAAGTAAGCAACAATTACAGCCAGTAACCATGAAACAACAACCGCTATTTGAACGTTTATTCCAACGAATAACAACAATGCGTACGAAACAACGTTGATAATTGTAGTTGCTACTCCAAAAATCCCGTATAAAATAAGTGCCTTATATTTTTCAAACCTGGCAAACATGCGCAGACGCTCCTTTGCAATAAATAAAATAGAGGGCAAAATTTCTTACGCCCTGTAATCACTTAGGTCAATGTATTATCATCCCCCACATGTTGTGCTTAATACGTAATTTTGTATATGTCACAGTTCACTTACCGATCTTACACACGACATTGTCTTGCTGAGAGATAAAAATTTGCAACTCACTATGTTCATTACATAACAAATTATATCTCTATCAATAAAATTCCCCTAAAAAAGAATACATTTCAATTCAAATATTTGATATTAACAATCATCAAACCATCGATCGACTATACTCAAAAGGCAGCCGACCTCAACAATGTGAAATCAACTGCCTAAGCGATGTTCAAAGTCATCCGTACCGTGTGCCTTTGAGCCTATTTTTTACTTCACCGGCACCTTCACGTCACCAGAAAGAATTTGCTTCTTAGCTGCTTCGACTGCAGACCATGCCTTATCTGACATGTTTCCGCGCGTCACCGCAACACCCTTATCATCCAAACCGTAAACCAAGTGCTTGCCACCTGGGAACTTGTTTTCATCTGCCATCTTCGTCACGTCAGTTACAACCGTGCCAACACCCTTAGTTGCTGACGTCAACGTGAAGTTTGATGCGCCGTCAGTTGCCTTGTACTCACCGTCAGCTGATTGATCAATATCGACACCGATGACCCAAACCTTGTCGGCCTTCGTTTGCTTTTCGTTCAAATCCTTTGCCTCAGTAAAGACACCCGTACCAGCGCCACCGGCGGCTTGGTAAATGATGTCCGTACCGTTTTGGTACATTGAAGCCGCGATTGTCTTGGCCTTACCAGCGTCAGCAAAATCACCGACGTATTGCACATCAACTTGAATATCAGGGTTAACTGACTTGGCACCTGCAATAAAACCAGCTTCAAACGTATCAACAACCGCAGACTTCATGCCACCAACAAAACCAAGTTTGTTCGTCTTAGTCGTTTCAGCGGCTGCAACACCGGCTAGGTATGATGATTGTTCTGAGTGGAACGTTACTGAGACAACATTCTTACGTGTCTTTGCAACGTCATCGATAATCATAAAGTTGTTCTTTGGGTACTTCTTAGCCGCCGCATTAATTGATGGCGTCTTTGGGAACCCGATTCCATAGATGTTCTTGTAGCCATTTGAAACAGCTTGGTTGATGTTTGTCTCAAAGTCAGCCGACGTCTTGGCTTGGAAGTATGTGTAACCACCCTTACCTTCCTTAACGTCATTAGCCTTCGCCCACTTCGTCAAACCTTGCCAAGCTGATTGTTGGAATGACTTGTCATCGATACCAGCCGCATCCGTGATCAACGCAACAGACGTGTGTTCATTCTTAGCTTCAACTGAGCCAGAGTGCATGTATGCCCCAATCCCTGCACCAACCAACACAACAGCACCAATTCCCAAAACAACTTTACGATTCATTATGAAATCCCCTTAATAGATATAAAACACGAACATTTATTTAGTTTTTAACAACTTATATATCATAACCCGAACTCATGACGTTGTAAAGGGTATATTTCGTATTTTAATCGTTTTAATCAACCAAATCCGGCCCGACTAACGGTTAAAACACGAACTTTAGCCTTTTCGTTTACGTAAAGTTCGTATTTAACGTAAAAAAGCCGAGACATTTATTCAAAAGCCCCGACTTTTAGTCACTTATTAATTTGCCAAAATGTTAACAATATACAATCCTAGCTTTTGATGCATCACGTGCGCGCGGTGCGTCTCTTGCACAACCGCCTTCAACTCTGAAACATCATCGGTAATTTCACCTTGGACACCCTTGGCATAAGTTTCCACCATGCCTTGTGAGTCGTTCACTGTCCATGCATAGATTCCCTTACCACGCTCATTCAAGTCATCGACCTGGCTTTGCGTCAAATAAGAGTATTCCATCGTGTAGAAATCAGCCTTCGTCACTGGCGTACCAATAAAGTCACCCGGCAAAATCATCCCAACCTGCAGCTTCTTATCCAGTGTCTTTAAGCGTTGCACAACTGAATAATTCAAACTGTGCATCTGCCAACCATTTTTATCCATCGTTGTTTGGAATTGGTCCAAAAATGAATCGGCTAAGTCTGGCGCGTTGGTCCGTTCCGTCTTAATTTCAACCAACAACTTTACGTTGCAACGTTCAGCTGCTTTGGCATAGTCCGCAAAGCTTGGAATCTTTGCTTGATGACCATTCTCATATACCGTCAACTTAGTTGCTTCATCTAACGTCAAATCAGAAACCGACTTATTCGAAGCGCCTTTGGTTAAAGTTGCCAAGTTAGGATCGTGCATCACCACCCATTTGCCATCCTTGGTTTGACGAATGTCCATTTCCACAAAGTTCGGACGGGCATGCGAAACTGTATCAATCATTGCTGGAATTGTGTTTTGTACCCCATTACCGTCATCTACGCCACGGTGCGACAAAGTAACCAATGGTCGGCTAACTGTATTCACAACAAAGAACAATGATGGACCTGCACCTTGGATCAACGCACCTAGCATCAAAATTAGCCCAACGACCCGCCTTGTGTTCGGCAAGCATAATTTCCGGTAATACGTAGAAAAAGCGAATTGCGAAAAATAACGCTGCCAAGCCGAGCACCCAAATAAGCGTTAACATCCACGGTGTGCCGGTGATAGTCGGCCATACAAATTGTGGAATGATTAAATCCGCCGTTAATTGTGAGTGAAACGCCAGCATCGGAAACGGCAATACGACAATTCCGTAAAACAGAATCAATATCCACGCACCAACACCACCTTGGCGCAAACGATGCAAAGCGGTCTTCATCACGCTAATCGCAGTTGGACGCTGCCCGTCATGCACCGCTGAAAAGCCAATCGTGTATCTAGCCAATTGACCGATAAACACCGTTAATAGAATCAGCACCGTAATGACTAAAATAACCGTGAAAATTGGATTTTGCATCAGCACTTGCCCGACGTTTGAGAGGGACATAAACGGCACTTCATCAAGCCATTGCCCGACGTACAGCAAGCCTTTCAAAACCGGTACGACGATAACTGAAATTAAAATCGTAATCGAGAAGAACAGTCGGCTCAGTGTCCATTTTGATTGCCAAAACCGACGCCATAACAGCGTCCAGATTGATTGTTTCATAGTATTTTTCTCCCCTAAACCCACGTGTTTTGCCAAATTATACCAAACAGATTTGCAAATTTAGGGTTAGGGCACTCACTATTGGTCTCGCTTATCCTTTCGACGCATAATCCACGCTAAGAACATCGCACAGAATGCGAAAATACCGACAAGATATGGTCGTACGTCAGCAACCTTTTCAGTTTGTTCATCCGTTTCCTGTGATTCGATTTGACCATCTGTTAGTTCTTTGCTTGAGCCGTTGTAAACAATGCGGTCATCGATCGTTTGGCCTTGAGTTGTTGCTCCCGCTGTTGCGACGTATGGATTTGAAGCCGCCGCTGCATCCCCAGTTGACGAAGCCATCTGGTCGGCTACCGCCTTTAGCAAAGGTCCGGTCGCTGTCTCACTCGCCGGCGTGATGACATTATTCTGCATACCATCTCCGTTCCAAACAGGCGTATCAGTCGCACCGGTTGCCGTTCCACCTGTCGCCACTTGAGCGTTACTCAAAGGCAACGGTGGGTTAACTACGTTATTCGTTGACCCATCATTCGTTGCCACGTTCATCGCAGCATCAGCTGGCACTGTTTCTTCACTTTGAGAACCGGTGGTTGTTGAAATGTTACTTGTTGGCACCGAATCACTTTCAGGCGTTTGTTCCGGTTCAGGTTGCTCATTGGCAGCCGTTGCTTCATCCACAACTTCTTCTACTTCGGCCACGGTATCTGAGTCACTGGCTTCACTGCTAAACGAACTTGCTAAACTAGCTGACAAGTTGGTCAGGTCACTGATTTCAGCATGGGCCCACTCTTTTGCATTCGCCAAGTTAGCCGCTTCGGCTTCCTCGATAATCGTTGTGACCTCATCTGAAGTTGTCGCAGTTGCAACGTGGTTCTTGTAGGATGATTTTTCGTCATCAGACAAATACGTCATTTCATCGATTTGCGCCTCAGCTTCTGCTTGTTGTTGCACTAACTCGTCCGCCGATTTAGCATCCACGACAATTTGTTCAACCGTCGTCACTGTACCCGCATTTGGAATTTGATCAATAAACGATTGCTTCTGACCATCGTCCAAATTTTGTAAACTGCCAATTTCAGCTGAGGCGTCGGTCTTAGCATTCACCAGGTTTTGATCCGTCGCATCAGTGACGATTGGTGCGATATCAGCAACATTCTCGGTGTTAGCAATCTGTTGCTTAAAGTCGGCCTGCTCATCTGATGACAAATAGATCAGATTATCAATCGCCGCTGTTGCCTCTTTTTGTGCTTCGGCCAACGCTGAATCAGCTGCCTGCTTTGCATCGGCGACCGTTTGTTCAACTGTCGCGACATCCGTCGCCTGATTAACCTGTTCCGTATACGTCGTTTGGTCAGTCTCAGACAAGTTCGCTAGGTTACCAATCTCAGTCGTCGCTGTTTCTTTGGCACTGACCAAGTTTTGGTCAGTTGCGTCATCAACCACGGCATTAACCCCCGCAATATCAGTCGCATCTGAGATTTGTTGGTTATAAGCTGACTTCTCATCATCAGTCAGGTAGGTCATGTTATCAATTTCGGCCTGTGCATCTGACTTTTGGTCCGCCAGCTTATCAGCCGCCTGGGCATCGGCAACAATCTGTTCAACGGCACTAGTTGACTCGGCCAATGACACTTGATCATCAAATGATTGCTTCACATCTGCATCCAAATTAGTCAGATCGGCAATTTCACCATTTGCCCAATCCTTGGCATTAGCCAAATTTTGGTCGGTCGCTTCAGACACAAACTTCTCAACATCAGCAATCGTCGTGGCCTCAGCTACTTGTTGCTTAGCATCATCCTTTTCATCCGTCGACAAGTACGTCATATCGTCAATTGTTGCGCCTGCGTCTTTTTGCGCTTCCGCCAATGCCGCCTGATTAGCATTCTTCGCATCAGTTACCGCTTGTTCAACAGTCGCCACATCCGTCGCCTGATTAGCTTGGTCTGTGTACGTTGATTGGTCGGCCTCAGACAAATTGGCTAAGTTGCCAATCTCAGTCGTCGTGCTTTCTTTAGCATTTGCCAAATTCGTGTCAGTTGCTTCATCAACAACAGCATTAACATCCGTTGCATTGGCCGCATCTGAGATTTGTTGCTTATAATCAACCTTCTCATCATCAGACAAGTAGGTCATATCATCAACGTCAGCTTGCGCATCAACTTTCTGTCCTGCCAATTCAGCAGCTGCTTTAGCGTCAGCTACAATTTGCTCAACCGCGTCCGTTGTCGTCGCATCTGTAAGTTGATCAACAAACGTTTGCTTCTGGTCATCACTCAAGTTCTGCAAATCAGCAATGTCCGTCGATGCCGATTCCTTAGCGTTCGTCAAATTTTGAGTCGTGGCATCAGTGACCGTCTGTTCAACTGCTTCAACGTCTTTTGCATCGGTAATCGCTTGCTTAAAGTCAGACTTTTCAGCCGTTGACAAATAAGCCATGTCATCAATGGCTGTATCTGCTGAAGCTTGCGCATTTTTCAAATCAGTTGCTTGTGCATCGGTGAGAATTTGTTCAACCGTTGCGACATCACCAGCCTGCGTCACTTGATTGGCGTAATCAGCCCGCTCGGTATCTGATAGATTAGCCAAACTGCTAATTTCAGTTGTGGCTGAATCCTTAGCATTCGCCAAGTTAGTTGCATCCGCTTCGCCAACAACATTGTTCACACCAGTTGCATCAGTCGATTCGGCAACTTGATTCTTATACGTCGATTTCTCATCATCTGACAAATAAGTAATAGCATCGATTTCAGCTTGCGCATCAGCTTTCTTTCCCGCTAATTCATCAGCCGCTTTGGCATCAGCAACGACTTGCTCAACGGCGTCCGTCGTATCTGCATTCGTTACTTGTGCCACAAATGTTTGTTTCTGACTATCATCAAGATTCTTCAAACCGTCGATTTCATCTGTACCTGATTCCTTGGCGTTGGTTAAATTCTGGTCGGTCGCCTCAGTAACAATATGCGTCACATCAGTAATGGTCGTTGCGTCGGTTACTTGTTGCTTAAAGTCAGACAACTCATCCGCTGACAAGTACGTCAAATCAGCAATCGTTGTATCAGCTGCTTTTTGCGCTTCGGCTAACGCTAACTTGGCCGCATCCTTTGCATCCGCAACCGCTTTTTCAACAGTCGCCACGTCCGTCGCCTTGTTAGCTTGTTCTGTATATGTTGTTTGATCCCCTTCAGACAGGTTCGCTAGCTTGCCAATCTCATTCGTTGCTGATGCCTTAGCATTCGTCAAGTTATTGGCAGTCGCATCCGCCACAATCTTATCAACATCAGCAATCGTTGTTACGTCATCGATGGTTTGTGTCGCAGTTGACTTGTCTGTATCTGACAGATACGTCAACTCTTTAATTGTCGCCGTCGCTTCAGCCTGAGCATCCTGCAACGCACTTTCGTCAGCAGCCTTCGCATCAGCCACGATTTGTTCAACAGCGGCTATCGTTTCAGCATCTGGCAACTTAGAAATAAACGACTGTTGTGTATCAGTATCTAAGTTCTTCAACGCACTTATTTCGTTTGTTGCCCAAACCCGTGCATCCGCCACATCAGCATTCTTTGCTTGCGCAACAATTGCAGCGACATCGGTCACCGTCTTAGCATTGGCAATTTGATTCTCAAAGTCCGTATTCTCGTCTGGTGACAAGTAGGTCAACATATCAACAGTCGCTTTCGCCTTATCTTGCGCATCCGCCAATACGGCTAAATCAGCTGCATTTGCGTCAGCGACAATTTGTTCAACATCGGCCACTGTTTTAGCATCAGCCAATTTATCGACGTACGTTGTCTGATCATCTGATGCCAAGTTAGGTAACGCATTGATTGCTGTTGTTGCCTGGTCTTTCGCATTTTCAAAATTCGTCGCTGCGGCTTGCGTAACCACCTCGTTCACGTCAGCAACTGTCGTGGCATTTTCAATATCTTGCTTGTACCCCGCCACTTCATCCGTCGACAAATAACCCAACGCATCAACGGCAGCATTTGCCTTCGTACGTTCAGCTTCCACAACGGCTGCATCGGCAGCTTTAGCATCGTCCACAATCTGCTCAACTTGCGCCACAGTCGTAGCGGGTGGCACCTGATCGGCGTAACCTTGTTTGGCATCAGCATCCAGGTTAACCAACTTGGTGATTTCATCATTCGC
This sequence comes from Weissella confusa, assembly GCA_016466735.1. Lineage (GTDB taxonomy): Bacteria > Bacillota > Bacilli > Lactobacillales > Lactobacillaceae > Weissella > Weissella fermenti. The sequence goes on from JAAOED010000002.1 coordinate 140,649, forward strand.
CCAGGATTGGGCATTTGCCAAATTCGTGTCAGTTGCATCAGACACAACCCCATTCACACCAGCCACGTCAGTTGCACTCGCCACTTTCGCTTTGTAGTCATCCTTTTCAGCGGTCGACAAATAAGCCATACCGTCAATTGTGGTCGTGGCCGTCGTTCGTGAATCAACAAGTGCTGTTGCATCTGCTGCTTTAGCAGTCGCTACGATTTGTTCAACTTGCTTGGGCGTTGTTGCGCCTTGTATTTGCGTTGTTAACCCTTGCTTCGAAGCATCATCTAAATTCGTTAGGCCGGCGACTTCGCCAGTTCCCCACGTCTTAGCGTTTTCTAGATTTTGGGTTGTTGTGGCCGTCACCACATTATTCGCGTCTTCGACTGTCGTTGCGCTCGCAACTTGTTGCTTGTATGCCGTCTTTTCATCATCAGACAAATAAGTTAGCGCATCAATTGCAGCATTAGCATCTAACTTCGCTTGTGCCAACTCGTTTGCTGATTGCGCAGTCGTGACAATCCCATCAATCGTATCTGTACTTGTTGCAGCCTCGACCTGACTCTTATAATCTGTGCGTTCGGCATCCGTCAATGCAGTCAAAGCATCAATCTGTGCGTTTGCATTTGCCTTCGCCGTCGTTAAATCAACTAAGACATCAGTCGAACTGGCTACACCAGCAAACAAATCAAGATTAATCGCATCTGAACTCGCAATCGCTCCCTTAACTTCGACTGGTGATGTCGAGCCATCCGGTGTGATTGTCGTCGGAACCGTAACCGTTGTGCTACCCAAAACAGCAGCATCTACCAATTGGTTAACAACATCCCCTGTTCCACTAGATAGGGCTGAAATCGTTGGCGTTAACACCGTGTTCACCAGTGGCGAAAGCACCGGATCCAAATTCACAAGCCCGCCGACATTAATACTAGTTAGCGTTTTAAGCAAATCACTCAATGTTCCACTAAGCGTTTGCCCTAACGCTGTACCCAAGCCCCCATCTAAATCTACGGACAAATACTGACTACCATCTGACAACGTTTTCACTGTCGCCTCGCTGGGATCGACCGTGTAGTCTGCTGTAATCGCACCGTTTTTCAAATTATCGATTGTAGCGTTCAAATTATCGATAACTTCTGAACCAATCAGCGCTTTAACCGCCACGTTGTCCAGCAATGCCACAACACTCTGAACGCCACTAATAACCGGATCAAGAACCGTCCCGAGACCGCCGATTACTTCAACGTGCACCTTAATTGGTCCAGCCGCCTCAATATCCGTCCCCGCCGGCACCTGCAATGCCACTTCACGAGACGTATCACCAACTAGCGAAACATCAGCCGCGCCACTCGCATCCATCGTGAAATCAACATTAGTTGGTTGCCCAACTGGTAATGATTCCGTTGCATTCGATGTCGTTTCGACGTTCGTAAACAATTGACCATCCACGACCGCTGCGTCAGCCGTTCTTTGGACCAAGTGAACGCCATTGCGATCAACCGAAATATCCGGAAAGTCTAACGCTACGCCCCCGCCTAACGTCAAACAGGAAATCCCGGCAATCACCCACATCTTCTTGGACTTATACATCCGCTTGCGTTGCTCGGATGTCCCCAAGGCCTTGTCTGCCTTATTCATTTTTAAACCCCCACTGTTATATACTCTCTAACGTGTTCCGACCTCGTCCCTCTCGGAGCTCACTCACCACTCCACAAGGTCAATACAGCTTAGTTTTAACACATATTCAGTAGCGGTACCAAAGATAGCTATCGCAACGGTTTCACCCAACAAAAACATGCGCAAACCGTGATGAAGCGTAGAAAAAAAGCGTTGCACAACGAGAATTATTCTCGCGGTGCAACGCTCATATATCGACATATGTCTTATTTTAAAATAACCCATTATTTTCAATTAGCGACGCTCATTTGGGTTCCTTAATTGAAAATATACCCCTTTTTTCAATTAAGAGCACTCCGTTAGCCGTCCTTATTTAAAAATCACCCCTATTTTTCAATTAAGAAACGGAATTTACATAAAGTTAACTTTACAAAATTGCGAAAAACACGTTTTTATAAAGTTAACTTTATAAAACTACGATATAATGAAAAACGTAAAGTTAACTTTATAAAAAGGAGGATAAACCATGCTAGTTACGCGCCCTCAATATCTAAACGAAGTACTAAAGTATCAAGATACGGAATTCATTAAGGTTATCACTGGTGTTCGTCGCGCCGGTAAATCTTCAGTTATGCAGATGTACCGCCAGCATCTTTTAGATAACGGTACATCGCCAGAAGAAATTATGTATCTTAATTTTGAAAATTTTGAAACAACAACTCTGCGAACAGCAGACACATTAATCGACTACATTCGCAAGAACGCACTACAAAACACAAGAATGCATTTCTTGTTTGACGAGATTCAACTCGTTTCTGATTGGGAACGAGTTATTAACGGACTACGGGTTTCATTTGATTCTGACATTGTGGTTACCGGATCAAATGCCAAAATGCTTTCCAGCGAAATCTCAACCCTCCTCTCAGGTCGCTTCATTACAATCGAAGTTTACCCACTTTCATTCGCTGAATTCCTTAAATTCAAAGAATATGACGTAAACGACGTTCGTCAGTATGCACCATGGTTCCGTGAGTACGTCCGATTTGGTGGTTTCCCGGCTGTTGTTTTAGCTGATGAACAAATTAAAGAAAGCATCCTTAGCGGTATTTATGACACCGTGCTGCTCAATGATGTTGGCTTCCGTTCTGGCATCAAGGAACTCGATGTGTTGAAATCAGTCACACGCTTCTTAGCCTCAAATATTGGCCAAATCACCAATCCAACTAAAATCAAAGGGACATTGGAATCCGTCGCACATTTAAAGACCAGTGTTCCAACCGTTACGCGTTACATGGACATGCTAGAAAACGCATTCTTGTTCTATCGCGCTGAACGATACGACATTCGAGGAAAAGCATACCTTCACGGCGCTGGTAAGTGGTTCATCGCCGATACCGGTCTACGAAATGTTGCTTTAGGTAAAGCCAATGAAAATATTGGTAGTGAAATCGAAAATGTCGTTTACATCGAACTACGACGCCGTGGCTACAACGTATCCGTTGGACGACTAGACAAAGATGAAGAAATTGACTTTGTCGCCCGCAAACTAGATGAAACGCTTTATGTCCAAGTGACAGAGCAGTTACCATCTACCTCAGATCGAGAAACCGCTAATCTATTACACATTCCCGATAACCATAAAAAGCTATTATTGATGGCTACACCTACCTATGAATCAGAAATTGAAGGTGTTCCAGTTAAAAACGTTTTTGATTGGTTGTTAGAAGTTTAATTAACGAAAAATAGCCAAGGAATCAGACGTATCGTCGGTTCCTTGGCTATTTGATTATGGTAATTATTGTTCCAAAGCGCCTTCAAGTGCACCAATCTTCATTGATCGTACTGGCGTCATCAAAACCTTACCTGTACCACGATAAACATTGACCAAACCTTCGCCAGATGCAGCTGACCCAATCAAAGACTTACCAGAACGTTCCACCGTGAAATTCAATGAGCTAGACCATGCAATCGCTAAATTGCCGTCGATTTTCAAAACATCATCTTTTAGTTCAACTTCAATCAATTCTTCTTGTGGTACCGGTGACTCTAGCGCCGCCACGCCATTTCCAACTAGACTCAAGTTGAACAAACCTTCACCACCAGCCACCGCTGAAGAAAAATTACTACGCGCAACCAACTTTTGCTTCAAGCCGTCTTCACTAGCCAAGTAAAATCCGTCATCAATGACAACTTGTCCGCCCCACTCGGAAACATCTAACAACAGAATGTGCTTGTACGTCGGCTCCAACGCTAGCATACCAGTTCCCTTATACTCCGGCTTGATTGCAGCTTCACCAGTCACTGATCCTTTAATCATCTTTCCCAAAAAGTCACCAGCGCCTTTGATGCCCGTCGTTGCTTTCACATCACCTAACATCCATTGCATCGCCCCAGCTTGAATCGTGACATCCGCATTTTGTAAATTAATCAACAATTGCTTCTTCTTAACATTCATTTGTGTCATGAAGTATTGCACTTGTGCATCAAACGGCGAAACACTTAAATCACGTTGGAACTCAACGACCTGAAATGACCCCTTTTCGGCAATCACTTTAACGTCATCATTGTCCGTGTAATTAGTAATCTTGAACATGTATTTACCCCTCCTACATTCGACCCCATTATCCCATACATTCTCATTAAAATATAGAAAAAGCGTTGCAAGCCAAAAGACTCACAACGCTTCTAAATTAAATCTCTATTACTTGTTAAAGTATGCCTTCAACTCATCAACCTTATCCAAACGCTCCCATGGCAAGTCCAATTCAGGACGACCAAAGTGACCGTATGCGGCAGTTGCTTCGTAGCGAGGCTTGCGCAAATCCAAGTCCTCGATGATTCCGGCTGGACGCAACTCGAACAAGTCACGGATTGCGGCTACCAATTCATCATCAGAAACCTTACCCGTACCGAACGTGTTGACGTTAACTGAAACAGGCTTTGCCACACCGATAGCGTAGGCAACTTGGATTTCAACCTTTTCAGCCAAACCAGCTGCAACAATGTTCTTAGCGATGTGACGTGTTGCGTAAGCGGCACTGCGATCAACCTTAGTAGCATCCTTACCTGAGAAGGCACCACCACCGTGACGAGCGTATCCACCGTACGTATCAACGATAATCTTACGACCAGTCATACCGGCATCACCCTTAGGTCCTCCGATTACGAAGCGACCAGTTGGGTTGATGTAGTAACGCGTCTCGTCGTCAACCATGTCGGCTGGCAAAACTGGGTCGATGATGTACTTGCGAACATCGGCACGCAATTGTTCCAATGAGACTGACTCACGGTGTTGCGTTGACAAAACAACTGCGTCGATACGGATTGGCTTGTCGTTTTCGTCCAATTCAACCGTCACTTGGGCCTTGGCGTCAGGCAACAAGTATGACAACTCACCTGAACGGCGGACGTCAGCTTGCTTCTTAACCAACTTGTGTGACAAAACAACTGACAACGGCAAGTATTCGTCCGTTTCGTTCGTGGCGAAACCGAACATCAAACCTTGGTCACCGGCACCGATTTGGTCCAATGGATCAACACCACCGTCTTCACGGTGCTCGATAGCTGAGTCAACACCTTGCGCGATGTCAGGTGATTGCTCGTCCAACGTTACCCCAACGTGGATATCGTCAGCCAAGAAACCAGCTTCCTTATCATCGTAACCGATGCGCTTCAATGTGTTACGAACAATTTCGTTAATGTTGACGTAGGCCGTCGTTGACATCTCACCAAAGACGTTAACGTAACCAGTTGTTACTGATGTTTCAATGGCCGTACGTGCTTGTGGGTCTTCAGCCAAAACGGCGTCCAAAATGGCATCTGAGATTTGGTCTGAAACCTTATCTGGGTGTCCTTCTGAAACTGATTCTGACGTGAACAAACGCTTTTCTGACATATAATCTAATCTCCTAAAATAAAAAACTCTTGTGAAATTAAATAACCCCGACATACCACTCGTAGGCGGCATGTCGGGGTTCAGTCGATATGCGCCTATCTGCTAGAAAGTACCACATCGCCCGAAACGGGTAAGTTGGCGTCAGATCAAAGGGTCTAGTCCCTCCCTGAACTCTCGATAGGAAAGTCGAATTTATTTACTTTTTAATACCTAAATTACTATACGTGGTTTTGAACAATCGTGCAAGCTAAAAAGCTAACTTCTTTTTTAGTCGCCCATTGCACTGACATTTTGATCAGTAACCGTTACGTCACCAAAGGCTTGGCGGACCGCATCAAGGTCGTGTGTTGCCAGCCAATTGTTAACATCGATAGTAAATTCGTGCATGCTATCGCCATTACCAGCGCTGTAGCGACCAGTAATTTGACTCACCCCGCCATCGCCGGCCAATGAGTATTGCACCCCAATCCCATTTACGCCAACACCAAGGTGCAAGCTTCCTTTACCAGATCCAACACCACCAACCGTTCCGGCTGTAATACCTTTTACTTCAGCAGCTGGCTTGTTATATCCCGCCATAACTACCTGCGCAATAATCTCAGCGCGATCAGTGCGGCTTAGGCTCGTTGCAGCAACGCCAGGCGTGCTACCAGAAAAGTCTGACGCCTTGGTTGAACTTGCTGAACTAGCGCTTGATGAGCTTGCACTGCTACTTGATGAAGAAACGGCACTCGAATCTCGGCTTGAAGATGCCTTTGACACTGACTTAGCTGAAGAAGAAACTTTGGCCGTTTCAGTTTCAGACTTAGGATGCGTCAACTTGTATGTCAGCGCACCAGCTACAACGGCAACGACGACGGCTAATAACAAGAACAACGCTTGCTTGCCCTTGCCACTAGTCTTTTTCACAACAGCCGTTGGGGTTACAACTGGCGTTTCGACCGGCGTCTCTTCCGGTTCAAAATTACGCGCAGCCGCCATGCGATATTCTTCACGGCGCGCGACGCGTCCATGTTCTTGACGGAATTTATCTTCCCATTCTTGACCAGTCATGGATTTACCTCCTGCAAATTATAGATACTTCGCATCGAATTCAGGGTCCTGACTCGTCAAAATCTTTGGTCCCTCTTCAGTAATTGCAATTACGTGCTCATATTGGGCTGACCATGAACCGTCCAACGTCGTCACAGTCCAACCATCTTCTTCAGATGTTTCAACTTCCCACGTTCCCATGTTAACCATTGGCTCAATGGTAATTGTCATTCCCGGCTTCAAACGCAACCCACGTCCGGCAACACCATAGTGGAACACGTTCGGATCTTCGTGCATGGTTGGTTGAATACCATGACCAACGTAGTCACGGACATTACCATAGCCATTTTCGTCTTCAACAAAAGCGTTAATTGCAGCCCCAATGTCACCCAAACGGTTATCAACTTGGGCTTGTTCAATGCCGATGTACATCGCTTCCTTAGCAACATCCATCAAACGTTGGGCTTCAGGTGAAATTTTGCCAACTGCATATGTCCATGCTGAATCTGAATAATAACCATCCAATTCAACCACAGTATCAACTGTGACGATATCGCCTTCCTTAAGGAAAAGCGCCTTACGCGGAAATGCGTGTGCGACTTCTTCATTCACTGAAACAGTCGTCGCATATTCATAACCTTCAAAACCAATTTGTGCGGCGCGTGCGCCGTGACTCTCAATATATTGACGGCCAAACTCTTCAATTTCCCAGGTTGAAATACCTGGCTTAATAATATCGCGTAGTCCTTGGTGCATACCGGCAATGATTGCCCCAGACTTACGCATTCCCTCGATTTCACGAGGTGACTTAATCGTAATCATAATAATCTCTCTTCATTAATCTTCTGTTTTCATTCTACACGTACCACTTACAAAAAAGCCACGCAAACGCGTGGCTTTAAGAGTTTCTCAGTAAATAACCGTTGCCAGTTGTGACGTCAAAAATAGATCAACGTAAGCACGGTCCAACAACATCTTTGTATCATTCATTGACATGAATAGGAATTGCAAGTAACCACGTACCAATTCATCATCAGGCAAAGCTGACAACTTTGGCAAGCGCTCTGCTAACTCTGGCGCTGACAAAATCATTTGCTCATTCGCACGCGCAATACGTGGAATGCTCTTACGAATCGTTTCTGCCATTGAAGCAACCATCGCATCATCAATTTGAAGTGTAATACCCATTTCTCTGTCCTCACTTAACTTTTGTCAGTCATTATTATAACCAAAAAAGTTGCAATAACGATTTTTCAAGGGAAAGTCTTGAAATATTGCTTTTGTTTTTGCACCAACTGAGTAGAATAAGAACCAAACGGAGGGGAATAATATGGCAATTCAAACAGCAATTTTCGCAGGTGGATGTTTCTGGTGCATGGTTGAGCCATTCGAGACCATGGCCGGCATTCAAAAGGTACGTTCAGGTTACACTGGTGGCTTCGTCGCTAACCCAACCTATGCACAAGTCGCATCACATCAAACTGGTCACACAGAAGCCGTTAAGATTTGGTTCGATGATGACGTTGTATCATATAGCGATTTGGTTGAACTATATTGGCAGCTTGCCGACCCAACAGATGCCATGGGTCAATTTGCTGACCGCGGCGACAGCTACCGTCCGGTGATTTTCGTGGCAAACGACGAACAGCGCCAAATTGCCGAAGCATCGAAGCGCGCCTTAAATGACTCTGGTCGTTTCGATGCACCAATCGTTACAAGTATTGAAGACGCTCAGCCATTTTATGATGCCGAAGAAGAGCATCAACAATTCTACAAAAAGAATCCTTTGCGCGAGTACATGATGATGGTGCCACGCAAAGCCTACCAAAAGAAATATTGGTCTGATAAGAAGTAACCAAAAAGCCGGTCTCGTCTGCATTGACGAAACCGGCTTTATTGTTAATAAATCACATGGAAATTTGTTGGTTGGGCAATCTTAATATCCGGGTGACTCATAATGTAATCACCAATTAAGTCGGCCGTTTCTTGTTGCACTTCACGAACCACTTTATCCAGTGAGAAGGATGCGAAGTTACCTGCACCACCCGCACGGTAGTTATTCATTGCAACTTCGTATTCGCCGGCCAAATCAATCGGCTCACCATCAACAAGCACTTCAATCACGCGCTCGCCTTCACGACGGCGCAAATCAAACGTGTAATCAATGCCGCTCCAAACATCATAGTTATAGTGTTCGACCTTAGGCTCCAAAAACGCTGGGTTAACAGTTGGCTGCCCGTTATCATCCAAAACAAAGTAGCGCGCATTCACTTCAAGCGCATCCACAATATCTTGTCCCGTCAACTTTTCAACAACTAACGTATTTGGATAAATGTAATTCGTCATGATGTCGCGCAACGTCACTTCATCAGCCAACCCCTTCACTTCGTTGTTGAACAACGCTGTGTTAGCAATCGTCGTTTGTGTCGCATCCATTTGCACTTGGTTAACCAAGGCGATAAATGGGTGGCTGTGCAAACGGGCCTCAAAGTGATTCGTCACTTGCATGTTGTGACCAACGTGACCGACTGCCGTATCAAGCCAGTGATTCGTCGCAACGTGTACCGGCTCAACAACTGCCTTCACCGCATCATTCTCAGGGAACACCGCTGTGGCAATCAATTGGGCGTCACGGTTGGTAATTTGGTGTTCGTCATTCAACGTAAGCGTCATCAAACCAACTTGATCAGCGCGATAGCCAGGCTGCGTTGTCGCCACATGATTGATAACAGCAGCCAAAGTGCGGTGTTGGTGACCAGTTACAACAGCATCGACACCTGGGATTTGGAGCAATTGGTACCCTTGGTTTTCACCCGTCAAACGTTCCAACGGTTCACCAGTCTCCAAATCTTCAGCAAAACCGCCGTGATAAGCCAATACCAGTACATCCACTTGTGGACGCAATTCGTCAGCATAACGTGTTGCGACTTCGACCGGATCAGCAAATGTTAACCCATGGATGTTAGCGGGTTGTTCCCAGTGTGGCACGTACTTGGTAATCAAACCAATGATACCAACCTTTACTCCGCCACGTTCAATAATCGTATATGGACGACCGATAAACGGCTCACCACTTGCTTCATCGAGCACATTGGCGTTCAACAACAAATCGTTTTGTTCGAAAACACGTTCAAGATAATCACGACCATAATTAAATTCGTGATTACCCAAAATGCGTACGTCATAGCCCATCGTTTCAGCCAAATCACCATACAAACTCACTGCTGATTGATCGACTTTTTCAATGTAATTCGTTAATGGTGACCCTTGAATGAAATCACCATTTTCAATCGTGATGATGACATCCTCTGGGGCGGCTTGTTCCCGCAACGTTTCAATAACCGTGGCTGCGCGGGTCAAACCCAACCCATCATTTTGTAATGGTCGACGGAAATCATCAGCCCGGAAATAACCGTGGACATCAGAAGTCGAAATAATAGAAACTTGCATATTGCACTCCTTTAAACAGAGAAGGCCACCGAGTAATCGATGACCTTCTAACCTATTAGACTAGGCGCTTACGCAATTGACCTGACAAGAAGTCAATTACCGTCACCATGATGATGATGCCTAGCAAGATGATACCAACCTTTGGCCATTGACGTGTTTGCAAGGCAAAAATCAATGGCGCACCGATACCACCGGCACCAACCATACCCAAGATAGCCGCTGAACGAACTGCGATTTCAAATCGGTATAGCGTGTAATTCATAAATTCAGGCATGACTGCTGGCAATGTTGCCAACGTCAACCCATCAAGTGCTGATCCACCAGCTGCTACGATAGCTTCGTTCGGTCCGCGATCAATGTTTTCAACCGCTTCTGAGAATAACTTACCCAACATACCAATTGAGTGAATTGAGACCGCCAACACACCAGCGTAGGCACCAGGTCCAACTGCCTTAATGAACATGATGGCCATCACAATTTCAGGGAACACACGGATAACCGTCAAAATCACCTTACCCAACGTTGAACGTGGTGTGAAGAAGCCCTTCTTCGTGCGTGCGGCCAAGAAGGCAAATGGCACTGACAAAATCGCTGAAATGAATGTTCCTAAGAAGGCAATGGCCAGCGTTTCAACCAACGCTGTGATCAAATCTTCGCCATCCCCTGTATAAACGTAAGACCAATCCGGATGGAACAAACCTGTGAAAATAGCCTTCGTAATCAATAGTGCTTGTGGCTTAACTGACGACATTGGAATCCCAGAAAAGGCCCAAGCAAACAACGCAACAACCAACACTGTAATAATCCAAGGACGATAACGGTGCCAAGGACTTTGCTTAACTACTTGCATTATGCCAACGCCTCCCGCAATCGATTTGAAATGCCGTCAACAATCACCACAACAACCAAGATGGCCAAGATAACCACGGCCGTGCGATCGTAGCGGAACATTGAAAGTGTCTGACTCAAGAACAACCCAACACCACCGGCTCCCAAATATCCAAGCACCGTTGAGGCACGGACATTGATTTCCAATGTGTAAAGGAAGTAACTCAAGAATTGATTGAATACTTGTGGGATAACCGCAAACACAATCGTTTGCAAGCTGTTGGCCCCCGCGGCCGTCAACGCTTCAATTGGTCCTTCATCAATCGTTTCGATTGCTTCATAGAACAACTTTGAAATCATACCAAAACTGAAAATTGTCAAAGCGCCGACACCAGCCATCGGACCGATACCAACAATCGCAACGAACAACGCTGCCAACAACAAGTCAGGCAAGGCACGCACCAAGTTCAAGAAGAAACGGACAATACCACGCACAATCGTGTTCTTCATCAAATTACGGGCTGCCAACAAACTGAATGGCACCGCAATAATCGTTCCCAACAAAGTTCCAACCAAAGCCATTTGAATGGTCTGCAAGATTGGCGTAATTACCGCCGCGACATATGACCAATCAGGATTCATCATCTTAATCAAGATATCCATGAATTGTTCCCAACTGAAGTCAGTTGAAACACCCGTCATGCGTCCTGATCCAAACAAAATTAATACAACTAGAAGCGTTGCCAGTAGACCCTTGACGTGCCATTTTTCGCTGAAACGCTGTTCAGGTAAACTTACATTCATTGTCTATTCTCCATCTGTTGCTTCCGCGTAAATACCGTCAAAGTCATTCTTGTTAACTTCTGCGATTGGCTTGTCATAAACAAGTTGACCAGCACGCAACCCAATGATGCGCGTTGCGTATTCCATAGCAAGTGGCACACTGTGCAAGTTAACGACAACCGTCATACCCATTTCCGTGTTCAAACGCTTCAAGTCATCCATAACCATCTTGGTCGTTTTTGGATCAAGTGAGGCAATTGGCTCGTCGGCCAAGACAACTGTTGGTGATTGCATCATGGCACGTGCAATGGCGACACGTTGTTGTTGTCCACCAGACAACTCGTCCGCACGCGTGTAGTACTTGTCGAGCATGTTAACCTTATCCAAGTTCTCGGCCGCTTTCGCCTTATCTTCCTTAGAGAATAGACCAAACGTACTCTTGAACGTTGAGTAGTAACCCACGCGTCCGGCCAATACGTTACGCGCAACTGATGCACGCTTTACCAAGTTAAAGTTTTGGAAAATCATGGCGATATTACGACGCAATTCGCGAAGTTTACGTCCCTTCGCAACCGTGATATCTTCACCATCAATCAAGATTTCACCTGACGTCACATCGTGGAGTCGGTTGATAGCACGCAACAACGTACTCTTACCGGCTCCTGAAAGACCAACAATCACAACGAACTCGCCTGAAGCGATATCCAAGTTAATGTTATCCAAACCAACCGTCCCGTTCGGATAAATCTTTGAAACGTTGTTAACTTTAATCGTGCCTTTTTGGGCTGTCATAATAACTCTCCACTCTTGTTTAACCTTGTTAACCAAATTCAGCGAAATCTGCTGAACCGTTTTACATGATATGTACGAAGAACGGACCTCACTGGGCAATGCCAGTAAAGCCCGTTCTTCTCGTTTTATTCAGAAATCAGTCTTACTTGATATCTTCAATTTGCTTTTGGTAATCGCGGACGATGTCAAAGTTTGAGTCCTTTGACTTCGCAACACCGGCCCAGCTGTAGACATCGTTCAAAACCTTCTTACCCTCAGCCGTCTTTGATACCTTGATCATGGCGTTTTGGATAGCCTTTGAATCCTTAGCTGAGATACCCTTACGCAAAGCAATTGTATCGTTAGGAATCTTTGACGTGTACATCAAAGCACGCGTTTGCTTGAAGACATCTGGATTGTCCTTCTTAACAACGTTACGGGCATCATCAAAGATAAATGCTGCGTCCGTGTCGCCGTTCAAGACTGACAAAACACCTTGGTCGTGACCCTTAACCGTAACTAGGTCAGAGTTCTTCACAACGTTCATACCCTTCTTCTTCAAGTCAACGACTGGGAACATGTAACCCGCGTCTGAAGTCGTATCTTGAACGGCAATCTTCTTACCCTTCAAGTCCTTCACTGACTTGATCTTTGAATCCTTCTTTACCAAGACAATCGCGCGGTAGTAATCAACAAGCTTCTTGGTGTTTGAACCGTCGCCCTTCTTGTCGTTAATACCGTAACGCTCTGATTGCAAGATAACCTTGGCACCGTATTGCTCGTGTGCGTGTACATATGGGTCAGGTGGCAAGAATCCCATATCCACCTTCTTTGAACCCATTGCCTCAACGACCGTGTTGTAGTCAGTTGAGATGGTTACGTGCACTGGAATCCCCAATTGCTTCTTTAGCAACTTTTCCAGTGGCTTCGCCTTCGCTTGAATCGTGTCAGCTTGTGATGATGGCACGAATTGAACGTTCAACTCCTTCAAGCTAACCTTCTTTGATGCGGCATCAACTGATGCGGCTGGCAATGCGGTAACAAGCGTTGATGCTGCAATCGTAAGTGCAGCCCCTGCAACAAGCTTTTTAAACATGTCCCTCTATACTCCTTAAATATGTGTGCGATTAAAGGTTGAGTTAAGGATAACACCGAACTTTCTTCATGACAATATGCATTTTGTTCATATTTTTGGTTAAACGTTTTAAAAAAATATACCTATTGACTATTAATGTTCGGTAAGTAAAATGTAGAGTTATTTATCCGTAAATTAGGAGTTTATCCACGCTGCAAAGCTTATTCACAGACTTTTTGCATCATACATATGCAACGGTGGCTGGTGGGGACAAAATCAATAAAGACGCCGATCAGGTCTATCCAACCTGGTCGGCGTCTTTCTTTAGAACGTTAAAATCGTGCGGCCCTTATGTGTATGTGCCGCAAATGCATCAAGTACATCTGGCAACTTTTCAAAAGACACTTGTTCAACTGGCAACGCATTCATCACATGCCAATCGGTCGCGAAACGTTGCCACAATAATTGGCGTGTCGGCATATCAGCTGCCACTGAATCGACACCTAAGATGCTAACGCCACGCAAAATCAGTGGGAACACTGACGTTGGTAAATCAGCGCCACCAGCATTACCCGTCATGGCGATGGCACCATTGTAGTGCAACATAGCAATTAACTTAGCTGCTAATTCGCCACCAACCGTATCAATCACATAGTCATACGTTTGCGATAACAGCGGCTTGTTCGGTAATGCCAAAATATCATCAGCTGTCGTTGCGCCTTCGCCACCGTGGTGCACGATTGGCGTCACGTTTTGATAGCCACTCGCCTTCAACAAGGCTAGCGCCACACTACCAACACCACCAGCTGCACCAGTCACCGCAATCTTGGGTTGATCAGCAACGCGCATCCCCAACCCTTCTAACTTCATAATGGCCAAACCAGCCGTAAAGCCAGCAGTTCCAATCGCCATAGCATCTTGCAGGGAAAGACCGTCCGGCAACTTCACTGCCCATTCCGCCGGCACTTGCACTTGCGTTGCAAAGCCACCATCATGACGAACACCTAGGTCATAGCCAGTCACTAGCACTTCATCCCCCACCGCAAACAATGCTGAATTCGACGCTACAACCGTCCCGCTCACATCAATGCCCGGCACCATTGGATATTGGCGAATCACGCCACCCTTGGGCAATGTTGCTAAGTAATCTTTATAGTTCACACTCGAAAAAGCCGTTTGAATTTGAATTTCACCAGCCGCTAACTTGGGTAAGTTCCGCTCAGCAAAATCACCTTGCACAACCCCTTCAGTATCAGTCATCACATACGCTGTTGCTGTCATCTCGTTATCCCCCAAAACCTGTTTCTTCCAATATATCATGAATACGAAAAAGCCACTGTCGCAAAACCGGCAGTAGCTTGATTCACTAATTTTGTTTACGGAAACGAGCCGCAATGGCTGCCTCATCCGGGTGATAGTAGTGGTAACGAGAAACTGGTAAATAAGCTTCATCCCCACCAATTTCAATTTGTTCACCTTCATACACCGGCTTACCGTCATGGATACGTAAATTCATCGTGGCTTTTTTCGTTCCAAACGAATCAAGCGTCTTCATCTCTTCCAGCTTATCCGCGAAAATCAATAATGCCTCAGATCCGGGAAAAAAGTGATTTGAAAAATCGTTTTTCAAACCGAACGCCATCACCGGAATGTCCAAATCATCCACGATATGCGCTAGTTGCATGACTTGTTCACGCGTCATAAATTGCCCTTCATCAATCAATACAATTGCTGGTTGCTCGACTTGACCCGCCACCATTTCAAATAGGTCGTCCGTCGCATGAATAATACCAGCGTCTTGCTTAAGGCCAATACGCGATGAAATTTCACCGACATTCGTGCGGTCATCTAACGCAGAAGTCAGGAGCATCGGCTTGCGTCCTTGGACCTCGTAATTATGAGCCACCTTCAGAATTTCAATCGACTTCCCTGAAGCCATCGTGCCGTAAACAAATGTTAATTGCGTCATAACGTCCAACCTCTCACTCTCAATGATGTTGTATCTTCATTAAGTGTACTAAATTAGTCAACTAACGCTACTTATAAAAAAGCGATTGATACCCCCATCAATCGCCTAAATCAT
This sequence comes from Weissella confusa, assembly GCA_016466735.1. Taxonomy (GTDB): domain Bacteria; phylum Bacillota; class Bacilli; order Lactobacillales; family Lactobacillaceae; genus Weissella; species Weissella fermenti. Next base: position 156,171 of record JAAOED010000002.1, read on the forward strand.
ATTAAATATTTCAACTACTGTGCTTGTTAAGTATGCTGTTTGCGTAATCAGCTGTCGTTTGGGCATCTTGTTCGGCTGCCTTCAACTCATCGGTCAACTCTGAAACTCTAGAATTCAAAGAATTAATTTGGTCATCCTTGCCACTTGAAGCGTCCTTTAAATCATTAAACTGGTTATTCACTTCATCAAATCGGCTTTGCAAATCCCCGAGTCTACCATTCAAATCTCCAACTTGGGCCGCCAAAGCATTAACTTCCTTTTGCTTTTCAGCCACTCTTTGATCACCCTCATCAATCTTCTGTTGAATTTCAGTAATCTTTTGTTGAATTTCAGCATCCTTTTGACTCAGTTGCCCCTTCAAACTGTCATTCTCCGCTTTAACTTGATTCAACGAGCTAGTCAAAGTAGACACCTGTTGCTGGGCACTGACTAGTTGTTGTTGCGCATCATTCAACCTTGTTTCAGCGTCACGCTTTTGTTCAGTCAATGTTGCGATTTGCTTATCAGCATCACTTAATTGTTGCTTCAATGCTGCCACTTGGTTTTCACGACTTGTCAATAGACCATCAAGCTGACCCAGCACACCATTAATGCGGGTCATATTGTCATGACCACTCCAGCCGTTAAACGCTGCCGAAGCCCCCACTGCTGTAGTAGTTGCTAGTCCAACTACTGCAATCCCCAAAAACACTTTAGACTTACACAGAGCCAAAATCTTATCTAACATGATTAAAAAAATCCTTTCGTATATATCTCTTACTTTTAATCAGTAAAATCAATATACGAAAGGATGTTCCCCTAAACAATAACCACTTTTTTCAGCTAAATAAAATCTAAAATCTTGACTAATCTGACTTTGAACAGCCTAACATAGCACATTTTTATTGCGCTTGTTCTACCGTATCAGTTGACGCTGTCAAAGTTGGCACGCCAATCGCAGCCGCTTCTGCATCAGAAATCTTACCAGCGTACAAGTCACCTGTTTCCGCTTCATCCAAATTCAATGAACGGCGCAGAACATTCGTCGCACGTTGTTCTTCTTGACGTGACACGACTTCAGTAGAACCTGATGCCAAGTTGTATCCCTGACCTTGAATGTAATCTGACTTGATGTTTTTCGTAGCATTTAGATATTTTGTGCCAATCGTTGTCATGTCACCAAACGTCAAATCAGTCTTCACTGATTTAGAAAGTGATGTCATGAACCCATCTGTTAACAATGATGCTGGATTGGCCTTGGCTTTATCAACAACTGCCTCCAACACCAAGCGTTGACGTTGTTGACGACCATAATCACCACGTGGATCATCATAACGCATGCGTGAGAAAGCCAATGCTGCCTTACCGTCCATCTTGGTATACGTCTTCGTTTTGCCATCCTCACCGGTATGCGTAAATGTGCTACTATCCTTGACGAAGCTGTACAGGTTACCAGGCGTTGCGTGTGCAGTATCTGGATTAAAGTCAAACGTGAGCGGTGATTTAACTTTCACACCACCAAGTTCATCAACAACCTGCTCCAAGCCACCCATATTAACCAACGCATAATAATCAATTGGAACATTCAACCAATCTTGCACCGTTTCAATCGCAGTCTTGGCTGATCCTAATTCATAAGCGGCATTAATCTTTTGCGGGAACGTATCTTCATACCCAGGCACAGCAACCAAGGTATCACGTGGAATCGACATAATCGTCGTCTCCTCTTTTTGCGGGTTAATCGTCATAATCATCATCGAATCCGTACGACCCTTGTCATCACGACCCAGCTCACCCGTATCAGTTCCCATCAACAAGACTGAAATTGGCTTGCCATCTTGAATTGTCGCAGAGACATCACGCGCCTTTTTAATCCCAGCACCTTGATAAGTCTTGTCGACCACCGTCTTTGCACGCATCGACGTAAAGCCCACAATACCGACCAACGCCAACAACGTCACGACGACCCCCGCACCGATTAAACGTCCCCAGCGCACGCCATGGCGCTTTCTAACACGCGATTGTTCATTTCTATTCTGATCTGTCATGTTCAAAATTCCTCTACTTAAACTAATATAGGGTTAAGCATACGGAGGAGTTGTATCTAACTTGTATCGCAAATAAAAAAGCCCGCAAATCCGCGAGCCTACTTCTAAATAAGCGTGATTACTAAACTGGCATTTGATTTTGCTAGTCGATAATTAATGCCTGATACGAATTGTTGACTGATTTCACCATCAGCCAGGCTTTCCTGATGACGTAGGGTCACGTTAATGTTGTTGCGCCAATTTTGCGCAACGTTTTGCAACGGCAGGTTAACACCGTCACCAAACCATTGCAGATTCAAAATTAAATTGTTACTAGGTACAAACTCAAAATCAATCTCATTCGTTTTACTCATCGCACTAACATAATAGGTCGTCACAACCTCACCGTTGGTTGAGTGATACACCCGTTTTTCAACATCAAGTATCTGTAAATCATTAGGAACATCGCCGACAACTGGTTCCAGTATTTTCTTTAAATCAACACCACCCGCTTCGTCAACGTCACTTTTAAACTTAATCGGATTGGCGTATTCAGTCACAACGGTTAAGGCCTCAGCATTGCTTAATAGCATTTGTTGCTTATTGGGCAAACTATACGCCGTCTGATGTGGTGCCTGCTGACTATAATGATTATCTTGCCAGTGCACAAATAGTTGGAGCATGCCGATTACTAGGAAGAAAAAGAGAATCGCCAAGCCGAGCACAAGCCAATTTTGCTTTTGTTTCATCGTTCAATATCTTGCGCCGGCACCTGAATGCTGACGGTCACTCCTTCCCCAGAATTATTCTTTAAGGCTACACGCCACCCCAAAGCCGTACTAATTCTTTTGACAATCGACAATCCTAAGCCAAGGTGATCATCTTCGCCAAGCTCGCTATCCGTGACGAACGGTTCAAACACATCATCGACGGCCTGTTCATCTAATCCATGACCATTATCAGTTATCGTGATTGTCAGTCCCGTTTCATTCAAGTCTTCCGCCACCGTAATTCGACCACCTTGTTGCGGCAATGCTTTGACGGCATTATCCAGCAGATTGACCAACATTTCTGAAACCAAGCCCATATCTGTACGCAAACGATAGTCGACCTGATTTGCATAATCAAATTGGAAGCCATGAGCGGTTTGTTGTCGAATGCCAAGTGCAATATCTGTCACCTTTTCATGCAACAACTTACTGCTAATAGTTTCACGCTGTAAAGTCACGTGATCATATTGAATCAGCTGACTGATACGACTACCAAGCTGCTTTAATCGCGTGCTTTCATCCACAATATAACGCACCGCCTCTTGCTTCACCTCTTCAGTAACATTCGATTCAGCAATAAGCTCGGCATACCCCAAAATAATCGTCAACGGCGTATTAATTTCGTGAGTCAAATGACTCGCAAACTCTTTTTGAAACGCCGCATTTTCACGTTCAGATGCCACCATCGCCTGAATTTGATGTGCCATTTGGTTAAAATCATTTACCAATTCTGTCAATTCATCATGGCGCATCGGCTTCAAGGGCTGATAACCCATCGGATCTGTCTGAAATGACTGACTGGCCTGGCGTAATTGATGAACCGGCACCAAGATTTGCTTCGTTAAGAAATAAATAATTGCCGTCGATACTAAGAACAACACCAACAGGTTAACCTGCACATCACGAAGCAATCGCTTTTGCGCCACATACACCGAATTCAAATCCGTAAACGTACTAATGTAATACGTCTTACGCAACAGTTGTACCTTAATCGTCGCCACGACATATTTTCGATTACCATCCAACAAATATTGAATTTGTTGTTTATCACTATCTAGCAAATTCAAACGATTAGCTTGCTTAACTGCCATATCCTCGTGATAAATCAACTTTTGCTTCGCATCCCAAACCAACACATTATCTTGCGTTGTGCCGATGAACTTAATTACCTGTGCTTCTTTGATACCTTTATCTTGTTGGTAATCCAGCTGTTGGACTTGTCGCGCCGTCTGCTTATTAAGGACTGCAGCGCTTGACTCTTTTTCCTGCAGGCCACTTTCAAAACTACGATGCAATACCAATACACTATTAATCGATAGCGACGCAACCAAAGTCACAATGAAAGCAATGAACAATTTAATCGAAATTTTCATAGCGTCTCCATTCGATAACCAACGCGGAACACTGTCGTAATCCGGTCAGCAAGGTCCAACTTTTTACGTAGTCGTTGCACATGCAAATCGACAGTTCGGGTATCCACCATGTCATCCGCAAAATCCCAGATGTTTTCATAAAGTGTTTCACGCGCTAAAGTGACCCCTTGGTTTCGTACGAAATAAACCAACAACTCGAATTCCTTGTTCGTTAAATCCACCAACGTACCATCCCGACGAACCGTTTGTTGCGTGACGTCAATTTCCAAATTATCATACGTCATCCTCTCATCGGCATGGCCGTATACTCGACGCATAACCGCTTCGACCCGACTTTTTAGCACTTCCAGATGGAATGGCTTTGTGATGTAGTCATCCGCTCCCAGCTGCAGACCCTGCACAACATCCGCCACCTCAGTTTTAGCCGTCAAAAAGATGACAGGCATTTCCTTATCTGTGATATACGGCAAAACGTCATAACCACTCATCTTAGGCAACGTGATATCCAACAACACTAGATCAATCTTTGTCGATTGCAAGCTTGCAACGGCATCTTCACCAGTGAACGCTTGCACGATATCATACGTATTCATCAAACTCATTTTGACAAGCTGGTTAATTCGCACACTGTCGTCGACTATTAGAACTGTTCGCTTCATGACAACTGCCTTCCTTCACTAATTCGTAATGACAGTCTATCATATCTCATGTTTGTATCTCAGTTGTATCTCACGCAAAGAAAAAACGCTCGATTTCTCGAACGCTTGTTGTCTCTTTTAGAAGAACAATCCAATTGTGTAGTGAATGGCAATCGTCAGCAAGCCGATGACCACATTACGCTTAACTGCTCGGCTAGCAAAGCCCTTTCCAATCAACGCACTCAGGTAACCCGTTAGCGCCACCGCTACTGTCGTCGCTAGAATAGTTGCCCAGAATTGCCAACGAATTGGTGCAAAGTACAACGCTAGCAGCGGGAACGCCCCACCAATCGCCGCACAGAACAATGATGAAAACGCGGCTGCCCAAGGACTGACATAGTGACCCAATTGCACATTATATTTCGTTGATAGAATCGTTTCCAAAGGCGACTTGGCCATCAATTCGGTCGCAATTTCTGCAGCCGTCGCTTCAGACACCCCACGATCTAGATAGAATTGACGAATGTCTGTCGCCACACCATCTGGATCAACACGCAAACGTTGTGTTTCAAGGTCAACGACGACCTTTTCCGCGTCCGCTTGTGAGCTAACTGACGCATACTCACCAGATGCCATCGACAAAGCACAGGCCAACAAGTCAGCCAAACCAGCAATCAAAATCGTGAACTGATTGGTCGTGGCAGCGCCAACCGAAAATAGAACACCAACAACTGTTAGAATTCCGTCATTTGAACCGAGCACACCGGCACGAATGGCGTTCAAACGCTCTTCCATCGTTTGATGTGTCTTAACTTTTTTCATGGTTGCACGCTCCTCCTATCGACCAATCAACGTTCCAATGTAGAACGTCACAATCATTGTGAACACACCAGCGACGACATTGCGTAGCGTCGCTTTCTTCTCATTCGCCCCAGACAAGTGAGCCGCTGAATAACCCGTAATCGCCAACGCAATCAAAACGGCCACCCCAGTTGCAGCAACACGAATGCGTGGTGGGAATAAGGTAATAGCCAGCATTGGCAATAATGATCCGAGCGGGAATGACACCATCGACGCAATCGCTGCTCCGACAGCTGACATCTCGTGGTGCAACGTAAAGCCATAACGCTCACGAACCGTTGTTCCAAGCGGATCCTTCGTCATCATTTCTTGTGTCGCCTTGTTTGCTAGGCGTTCAGAAATACCTTGCGCCTCATACTTCTTTTGTACGAACGCAAACTCGTCATCATAACGGTTATTCAATGCATCATTCTGCACCGCTTCCGCCCTAATTTGTGCGTCATTTTGCGAGTGTACCGAAACATATTCTCCCATCGCCATTGAAACCGTACCGGCTAGCGCTCCGGCGAAACCGGCAATAAAAATAGCGAATGAATTCGTCGTTGCACCGGCCACACCAATAACAATACCGGAAACCGACAAAATCCCATCATTCGCACCCATCACAGACGCACGAATCAAATTATTTCGTTGTGCTAATGTTTGTTTATCCTTTGCCATCTTATTCACTTTCTACTTTTTAAAACTAAAAAGCGCCTTTGATTATGTATCACACACAACCAAAAGCGCTTAAGCTTGCCTAACGACGGGCAATCAACGATGAAATCTTAGCGTGTCGCGCAATGTACACTGCTTGTGATCCCAATGATGGCCACATACCTTGCTTTGAGTGCGCGCCGACAATCAGTAGGTCAGCCTTAATTTCAGGTGCCAACTCCATTGCTAGTACTTCACCAGCCTTAGCACCATCCGCCAAAACCGTCTCGACATCAGTCACACCTTGGGCAACAGCGTATGCTTTATACGTTTGCAAGTTCTTTTCTAAATCTTCACGACGCTTATTCACAGCTGACAAGCTCAAGACGTCTGTTGTTGAAAGATCCCCAAGTTCCAACACAGTTGCAATCGTCAACTTTGCTTGATCTTCTAGCGCCTGATGGACAGCACTTGCTAATGCAACTTGTCCTTGTTCTGATTCATCAACCCCCACCAAAACGTGTTGGTAGGCTGTTTGAATATCTGATAGTTCCAAAGCCATTTCATTATCCCCCGAAAATTAAAGTAACTTGCCCACAATTTGAATTACCAATTGAATGTTCAAACCAGTCAACAACAAGAAGACCAACCAGGCGACAATCGTCATCCACTTTGAAATGATGAACTCTTCACCCATAATCTTCTTTGAACTCGTCATCCAAATGAGCGGTGCCATTGCAAATGGCAAAGCAACTGACAAGAAGACTTGTGAGTACACAAGCAATTGATCAAGCTTATCTTCAGCACCACCGTAAATCAATGTAAAGGCGACAACTGGAATCAACGCCAATCCACGCGTAATCACACGACGTAGCCACATTGGCACGCGCAAATGCAAGAATCCAGCCATGATAATTTCACCGGTCAACGTACCCGTAATGGTTGAGTTTTGACCTGAAGCCAACAACGCAACGGCAAACAACGTTGAAAGAACTGGTGATGCAATCGCCCCCGCAATCGTCTTGTCACCCAAAGCGTTATACATTTGTCCGAAAGTTCCAACTGAATCTGCGTGTCCAAAGAACATCGCAGCCCCCAAAATCAACAACATTGAGTTAATCACAAAGGCCATTGAAAGTTGGATGTTTGAATCCCAAGCCATAAAGCGAACAGATTCCTTCAACTCTTCCTTGTTCTCGCGGTTAACCTTACGCGTTTGGGCGATAGATGAGTGCAAATACAAGTTGTGCGGCATAACCGTCGCACCAATAATACCCAGCGTCATAACCAATGGCGAATCCGCCCCTGCCACACCGTGTGTGTTAACAGCTTGAATCTTTGGCAAGTAACCGCCAAACATCGCTGCAATATCAGGACGAGATAAGACAACGAGATACAAGAATACAAACAAGATTGTCATAATCAACGTAATAACAATCGCTTCAATCTTTCGGAACCCAAAACGCATCAACAACAATAGCAACAAAACATCAAATGCCGTTGTTAAAACAGATACAATCATTGACCAACCGAACAACAAGTGGAGCGCAATGGCACCACCGATAACTTCGGCGATATCAGTGGCCATCAGCGCCAACTCAGTAATAATCCATAGCGCAATACCGCCACCCTTACTGGTGCGGTTTCGTGTTGCTTGCGCCAGGTCTTCACCAGTGACCATTCCCATCTTTCCAGCCATATACTGGAGCATCATGGCAATCAATGATGAAATCAACACAATTGACAATAGCAAGTAGTGATATGTTGCACCACCTGTTACTGACGTTACCCAATTACCGGGATCCATGTAACCAACCGCCACCAAGGCACCTGGTCCAGAAAACGCCCAGAGCTTACGCCAAAAAGAACCATTCTTTGGCGGCACAATTGACCCGTTAACTTCTGCCAAACTGGCATCGTCTGCGGCGTTTTGAATCAACCCATTCTTACCGTTTGTCACACTTTCCATGACAAAACCTCCAAATTATCAATTTGGATTGCGGTCTCAGTACTATTCAGTTTTACGCTTATCGCTAAATATTTAGTGGTATTCGTATGCTAAATGCTAAATAAAAGTCATAAAGAATTTCGTCCAACTTGGCTGTTGAAAGCTTATGACAATAATTTAACCGAGAGCCACTACAACCCATCTCCTACAATTTAGCACTGTTTTCAAGTAATAGGAAAAACCTCCCCTAAAAAAGACACCCCCTTACAATGAGCAAACAAAAGCATACAGTTTTCAGAAACATCTTCCTGTTCAGCGGAATAATTGATGCAAAAAGAAAAGACGTTCGATTTCTCGAACGTCTTACTTGTAACCCGAAGGTCTTTAAACTTCTCAAACACCAACGACAATACGGGAAACTTAATCTTTCCTGGTTTTAAACCAATAGCGACCGTGATAACTGTTCTCGCAACATCTCATTGTCGGCTGGCAACCCGATACTAAATCGAATCCATTCATCATTTAGGCGGTCATTGACTTGGAAGCCTTGACTGAGAAGATACTCGCCGACTCGTTTTGCTTGTCCAACTTTAACAAAAATAAAATTCGTTGACGATTGATAAAACTCAAAATCATTATCTACCAACCAATCCAACCATCGTTGGCGTTCAATTTGGATACTTGTTACGTAATTTTCTAGATAAGCCTGGTCAGCAATCGCCGCAGTCGCACCAGCTAATTGCTGCGTTGATAGATTATATGGCAAACGTACCGCTTGCATGGCAGTTAAGATTGGATCCGACATTACCGCATATCCGATTCTAATATTGGCTAAACCATACGCTTTTGAGAGTGTTCGGCCAACAATTAAATTAGGAAAAGTTTTAGTCAATGACATCACACTTGCGGACTCAGAAACGACAAATTCAATATACGCCTCATCGACAAACACCGGCACATCTACTGGTACCTTTTCGATAAAGCGCGTCATGGTTTCAAGTTCTTCAAACACGCCAGTTGGGTTATTCGGATTAGTGATGACAATTAAATTCGTATCCGCATCAATCGCATCCAAAACACCTGTAAAATTAATGTGTCCATCGGGTAATACCGCAATCTTTTTGGTAGTCGCCCCTTCAATAGTGGCATGGAGTTCATACTCTGAAAATGTCGGCGCAATAGTGACTAAGTTTTTCCCATCCCCGAGCAGTACACGCGTTAACAATTGAATAATTTCATCTAGTCCAGCCCCAAAAACAAGCTTAGCGGGATCAATCTGATGCAATTCTGCTACCGCAGTGCGCAACGCGGTTGCATTCCCATCGGGATAATAATTCAGGTCACTTGATTCAACTTGTTTCATCGCTTCCGCTACCTTAGGAGACGGACCGAATACATTTTCATTAGCCGAAAAACGCCGTAAATTTGTGAGACCATATTTAGCCATTACCATTTCTTGTGGCAATTCAGGCACATAGGCTTGCAGGCTTTGCATCTGTGGCTTCATTCGCATAAAAACTTCCCCTTTAATACTTTTCTACAGTTACGCGTTCCTTCAAGACGGATGAAACCCCTAACCGACTGCCTAATTCTTGTTCAATATCGGCTATCGTAACCCCTTCATTGACCAGCAAGACCATTAAATGGAATAGCAAATCAGCCACTTCGTATTGTAACTCTTGCTTATTTTCCTTCGCTGCGATGACAACTTCAGTAGCTTCTTCACCCAACTTTTTCAAAATCTTATCGCGTCCCTTGCTAAACAAATAATCGGTATACGAATCTGGCTTTGGCACTTTCTGACGATTTAAGACCAGTTCGTATAACTCTTCAAATGTTTGATCTGCCATTAATTTTCCCTCCGTCAAATCATTAAAAAAACAACTTACCGCTCCAGTATGACAAGCCGGCCCGTTCGGTAAAACTTGCACTACTAAAGCATCCACATCACAATCCAGGGTCATCTTAATCACTTGTTGCGTGTGGCCTGAAGTTGCACCTTTGTGCCATAACTCATGACGTGACCGAGACCAAAACCAGGTTTCTTTTGTTTCCAGGGTCTTTTGATAACTTTCTGCATTCATATATGCCAAAGTTAATACACGTTTGGTATTGTAGTCCTGTACCACAACGGGCAATAGACCTGTCTTGGCATCAAATTTTGGTGTTAAATTAAGCATTCCGAACCGTCACTCCTTCTTTAGTTAATTGGGTTTTAAGCACTGGAATGGGAATTTTATCGAAATGAAAAACTGACGCTGCCAACACTGCATCGACTTGCGTTTCCAAGAATACTTCTGTAAAGTCCGCTATTTGACCGGCACCGCCGGATGCAATCACAGGCACCCGCACATTTGCCAACAATTGCTGATATAACGCAACATCAAATCCCTGTTGTCCGCCATCAGCATCCATTGACGTCACTAATAGTTCACCAGCCCCTAATCTAACAAGTTCTTGTGCCCATGTGATTGCCTCTAGGTTCGTCGGAATGGTTCCGCCAGCCTTGTATACCCGATACTTTTGCCAGGCCACATCCCACTTCACATCAATCGCCCCGACAATTGCCTGACGACCAAACTTTTCAGCCCCAGCTCTCACCAGATTGGGATTATCAATCGCCGCTGAATTAACAAACACTTTATCCGCCCCACTGGCAATCAACTGAGTCATATTATCAACAGTACGGATACCACCACCTACTGTCAAAGGAATGAACACTGCTGCTGACACTGCTGACACGACATCATAAATCGTACCTCTGTTTTCTAACGTTGCTGAAATGTCTAACAAAACTAGCTCATCTGCCCCTGTCACTTGATAGCGCTTAGCTAAGGCGACGGGATCACCGACTGCTTTCACATCTTTAAACTGAACCCCTTTTACCACCTGGCCATCTTTAATATCCAATGCTGGAATAATTCTTTTTGCTAATACCATTCATTCACCCCATTTTGGTCATGGCCACCAAGTCTTTCAACTGAATACTGCCGTCAAATAAAGCACGTCCAATAACAACATCTTGAATACCTGATGCTTGTAACGCAATAACGTCATCTATTGTTGAGACCCCTCCGGATGCGATCACATTCGCCGTTGTGAAAGTTGTCTGTAATCGCGTCAACAAAGTCGTATTCGGACCTGACAGGGTGCCATCTTTAGACACGTCAGTCACAATGAAATTACGAACGCCTAACGTCACCATTTTGGCAATCAAATCATCAAACGTCACATTGGTTGTAGATTCCCAACCATGAACCGCAACTTGTTCCTCCTTACCATCAATGCCCACTACAATTCGCTGAGCACCGTACATTGCGATAGCTGTCGCGACCAACTCGGGACTATCGACGGCGACTGATCCCAACACAACGCGTTGCACTCCCAAAGCTAAATAGCGTTCAATTTGCGCTAATGTACGTATGCCACCGCCCACTTCAATCATCAAGTCTGTTTGCATCCGAATTGATTGAATTACCGTATCATTAACCGGCAGCCCACTTCTAGCACCGTCTAAATCAACAATATGGACACTTCTCAAACCAGCCGCCGCAAACGTTTTTGCTTGCGATACCGGATCAGGATTCACGACCGTCACCTCATCAAATGATCCTTGATATAGGCGAACCGATCGTCCTTTATAAAGATCGATTGCTGGATAAATCATGCTGTCACCATTTTTGCAAAAGCCCGCCAAACCGACAGACCTACCTCTCCTGATTTTTCTGGGTGAAATTGGGTTCCAATGACATTCCCTTTCCGAACAACGCTGGGCACAGCAACATCACCATATGCAACATCCGCTACAATATAATCGCGCACTGTATTGACATAGTATGAATGAACAAAATAGGTATACTTATCCGCCAACTGATCCGCAAGTGGTAGTGCTTGATAAACCCGGTTCTTATTCCACCCCATTTGTGGCACTTTGTAATTTTCTTGTTCAGGCAGCTCAACCACACTGCCCGGAATTAACCCCAAACCAGTTGTTTCGCCAAATTCTGTTGAGCGATCAAACAACATCTGCATCCCCAGACATACGCCCAGCACCGGCTTACCATCACGTGCGTAGTCTTGAATTATGCTTGTTAAACCTAATTGATCTAACTGTTGTTTAGCAGATTTAAATGCGCCGACGCCCGGAATAATAATGCCATCGGCTTTCATGATTTCGGTTGTTTCGCGAGTCAAGACACCTTGCACACCAACTACTTTCAAAGCCTTCATCACGTTTTGTACATTTCCTGCACCATAATCAATTATTGCAACTGCCATATTTCCTCCTATCCTACGCCAGCAGTCCCTTACTAGAATTAACCCCCTTGATGTCAGGATTAATTGTAACCGCCTGTCGTAATGCCCGGCCTGTCGCCTTAAACATCGCCTCAATCTTGTGGTGTGTATTACGCCCATACAACTCGGTAATGTGAACATTCGCCCGCAAATTATCTGCAAAAGCCTGCCAGAAATCCGGAATAGTCTCCGTCTCTAATGCACCCAATTGCGGGGTAGTCAGCTCTGATTGAAAAACCAAATACGACCTGCCAGACAAATCAATCACTACCCTCACCAGCGCTTCATCCATTGGTACAACTTGATTTCCGTAACGTTCAATGCCCGTTTTGTCGCCTAAAGCTTGCAAAATCGCTTGTCCCAGCACAATGCCCACGTCCTCAACAGTGTGATGACTATCGACATCTAAATCGCCCTGTGCGTTAATTTGAAGTGAAAATCTACCGTGAACGGCCAGTAGCGTCAACATGTGATCAAGATAACCAATTCCGGTGTTAACCTCAATTGGCATCGCATTGTCTAGATTCACCTCCATCGACACTGAGGTTTCACCCGTATTTCGATTAATAATCGCTTGTCGATTTTTCATCGCGTCACACCCTTTCTTCAACAGCACGTGCGTGAGCCTCTAACCCTTCAACTCGCGCCAACACCCCAACGGCTTTGACATCAGCTGCCAGAGCTTCCCGGTCATAATACGTATATTGAATCGTTTTTTGAAAATCTGGCACACCTAACGCCGAACTAAATTTAGCCGTTCCGCCAGTTGGCAAAATGTGATTCGGGCCAGCGTAGTAATCCCCCAGCGGTTCCGAGGCATATCGTCCCACAAAAACCGACCCTGCATTTTTCACTTTGTCCAATTTTTCAAAGGCATCGACCACTTGTAGTTCTAGGTGTTCGGGCGCTATTTGATTCATCAGATTAAACATCTCAACTTCAGTCTGCACCAACATAATGGCTGACCGAGTCTCTAATGCCCGTTCTGCAATCGCTCGTCGTGGTAGCGTCGCAACTTGCCTTTCCAGCTCAGCTTGAACTGACTTAACTAAGGCCGGTGAATCGGTAACCAGTAGCGCCCGTGCCATCACATCGTGTTCAGCTTGGGCCAACATATCGGCCGCCACCTCTGAGGGAAGCGCGTTTTCGTCCGCGATAATACCAACCTCCGACGGTCCCGCAATCATATCGATATCAACCTGTCCAAACACCAATTGCTTTGCAGTGGCCACAAATATATTTCCTGGCCCTGTAATTTTATCGACAGGCGGAATTGTTTCAGTCCCATACGCCAATGCTGCAATCGCTTGCGCGCCGCCGATTTGATAGATGGCATCAACGCCTGCAATGTCAGCAGCCACCAACACGTTGGGATTCACCCCCTCAGGCTGAGGCGGTGTTACCATGATAACGTTATTCACACCTGCCAATTTTGCGGGAATTGCATTCATCAAAACCGATGACGGATATGCAGCAGACCCTCCCGGAACATAAATGCCAATTGCGTCTAGCGGAGTTACTTTTATCCCTCGAATCACACCCGGGCGCCTGGTATCTTCAAATCCTTGTGTTCGTTCCCGTTCGTGAAAACTCGTGATATTGGCCGCAGCTTCCCTTAATGCAGCCAACGCTTCTGGTTCCACCGATTGATAAGCTTCCTGAATTTCGTCATCTGTCACTTGCAACGTCTCTAGCGATACGCCATCAAATTTTTGTGATAACGATAACAGCGCTGCATCTCCCTCGGTACGCACTTGTTCAATAATTGCACTTACCTGAGCCTGAACCTCTACGTCTTGTCCAGTTACTTGTGTCGTTAGCGCTTCAAGATAGTCCGTGATCTCGCCAGATTGTAATACCTTAATCGTCATATTTTTCACCTTTCACCAATTGTGTTTGCAATGACTGCACCAGTTGTTTAATCGCTACTTCGTGTTGCCGTAAAGCGTTCGGTGTCACCACTAGTCGTGTCGAGATGGCACTAATATCCTCAAAAATTTTCAGATGATTTTCAGCCAAAGTTCTACCGGTTTCCGTTAAATCAACAATGGCATCTGCTAACCCCGTCAAAGGTGCTAACTCAACTGACCCTTCCAGCTTTATCATCTCCACATCTTCACCTTTCGCTTCGAAATATCGCTTAGTCACTTGCGGATATTTCGTGGCAATCTTTTTCCGACCCGTTCGACTCATATCCCAACTAGGTAGTGAAGCTAAAATAAACTTCGCCTGCCCTGTTTTCAAATCCAACATGTTGTAGTGCGTAAGTTGATCAAGTTCTTCTAGCACATCAGAACCAACAATACCAACGTCACCAATACCCCGGTCCAGATATTTCACAACATCCTGTGACTTCACTAAAATAAACGCCAAACGTTGATTATCAGATTTAAAAATAAGTCGACGCTGTCGATTATCCAAAGAACTAACATCGACCCCCGCCTGTTTCAAAATGGGCAATACAGCATCTGCTACGCGTCCTTTCGCAAGGACAAATGTAACCGGTTGATCAGCTTCCTGAGTTTGGGAAAGATTCATTAAATTATCAATCCCCAACGCTGCTCCAACCGCTGGCAAAGCATGGCCTTTATAATCGCTCAATAACTGATCATAACGTCCGCCACTAAAGACATAGCCTGCAGCATCTGCAGTGTACCCTTTAAACATTGTCCCGGTGTAGTAGGACTGTTCTGGTTTTGCCGCCAAATCATACGTCACTATAGCGTCTGGAAAATCCGCCAAAACGGTTGCTTTAATTTCTTGCAAACGTTGAACAATTCCGCGCAAGGGTTCCGTATTTGGTAAAGCCGCTAAAATTTGATCACTTTGCCGGAACATTAATGGCAAGTCTCGAAAAGTCGTTTTAATCGCTTTATTAAGCGTTGTTTGATCAAGTAACGCAACAAAGTTCGTTAGTTCCTTGTTATAAACAGCATCCATCAGGTCAGATTGTAAGTACTGCGGCACTTGCCAGGTCTGTAACAACGCTGGCATTAATCTCACATCAGAAAGTTCCACTTCGACAGTTTTAAATCCAGCAATTCTAGATGTTTCTATCATCCGTTCTATGGCTTCAATCTCAGCCGAGCAATCTGCAACACCAATTAGCTCTATCCCCATTTGCGTCGTCTGGTTATATGTACCTGACAGCGGCTCTGTTGGCCGAAATACGTCACCTAAATAATACAAATTAATATTCGGTTGATTTAATTTCATCGCTCTTACAAACCGGGCCACCGGCAACGTCATATCTGCGCGTAAAGCCACTTCTTCTCCTAACACGCTCAGCATCTTTTGGGTTGGTGTGTGCGCAAATACAGTTGATTGTTCAATTAACGAGGTCGCAATCGGTTGATACTGTTGTTCGTTGTAATAATTAATAATCTCTTGGGTAATGACTAGCTTTTTTTGTAAAGTTTCGCCGAATTCGTCACGTGCACCCGCTGGTAATGCGATTGGTTGCATACGAATCCTCCTTGTTTTTAGGTATAAAAAAAGTCCTCAACAGCACTTGCGCACTGTTGAGGACGATCACTCGTGTTCCCACCTCATGTTTAGCATTTTTTCACAAAAATACTCTCAGTAACTGTGTAATCGAGCCACTCGTTTTAAAACAACGGCTACTGCGATCAAAACAGTCAGTCCATTAACGGAGACTACCCGGAAAAATTTTGACGCCATGTCATTGGGTGTGATTCAGTAAGGCACTAGATTCCCATCTCATTGCTCTCGCTTAGGAACTTTCTGTACAAGTACGCTTACCTACTAGTCCAACAATCTTTCAAATCGATTTGTTAGACACAATATTACACCGTTAAATGACAAAGTCAACATCACAATCTAATCGTTTTTTAATTTTTCATCCAACTGATCCACCGTCTGAGCCAACTGATGATAGCCATGTCCAACATCCATTACCATGTGCGCATCAGACCCGTATACTAGCGAAATGCCCAATTGAAGCGCCTTCACCACAATCGGAATCGTTGGATACGCACTATTGCTTAGTGGCTTATATAAGCCCGCTGCATTATAGTCTAGTTCGTACCCCACCTTCTTAATTTCAAACAAAACTTCATCAATCATCGCCAACGTTTCGCTGTCATAGCCCGTCCAATCAAAGGCATCTTGAAACTTATTAATGAGCGTCATATGCCCAATACGAATTTTAGCCGAGGTTGTAAATGGAAACGTAACTGACTGCAAAAGCGTCTGAAAGTAATTTTGAAATAAACGTTGTGGCTGCCCCAATTGCTGTTGAAAATGTTGCCGTAAAATATCTGGTGATCCATCAATCATAGCTAGATTTTGATTATCGCTTGGCATGAAATGAACTGATAACACAATCTCTTCAATAACGTCATCATAACGGGTTAGTAACTCCTGGGTTTCCTGTTCAAACCCCACCAGATAGTCAACTTCTAACCCAACAATAATCTGTATTTCTTTTTCATACTTCCGCTTCAATTGTTGCACGCGTTCAAAATAGCGATTAATTTCGCCAACCGCCATTGCTGTTTCGGCTAAATACGATTCATCGTGCACACTCTGCGCGATAAACCGTTCTGGAAGCGGCGCATGCTCAGTAATAACATATTCTGAAAAACCTAATTGAATGGCTTTTTGAATATATTGTTCAACATCTTCATCCGATCCGTGATGCGACAAGTTTGTATGCGTATGCCCGTCCTTCTTTTTGACCCAGTACATAAATACCATCCCCCAATGACTAAGATTGGTGTCATTGTATCATACCGAATATCAATCTCGAACCATCTCATCGGGGCATTGGCTTCAATTCGTTTAGTGTACTTGCATCCAAGCATTTACACATTGTTAAGATACAAAAAAGACGTTCGATTTCTCGAACGTCTTACTTGTAACCCGAAGGTCTTTAGATTATGCCGTCGGTGGGGGTCGAACCCACACTCCCTTGCGGGAACTGGATTTTGAGTCCAGCGCGTCTGCCTATTCCGCCACAACGGCATGATTATTATTAGATAAGACCTGAGGCCTGCTTGGAAACCCGAAGATTTCCGATGCCGTCGGTGGGGGTCGAACCCACACTCCCTTGCGGGAACTGGATTTTGAGTCCAGCGCGTCTGCCTATTCCGCCACAACGGCATATCTAATATTAATCGGATGATAGAAAGTTTAAAACTTTCAAGGGCGGTAGATGGGAATCGAACCCACGCATGTCGGTACCACAAACCGATGTGTTAACCACTTCACCACTACCGCCATTATCTATCAAGCAGGGGTAGAGGGAATCGAACCCCCACCAACGGTTTTGGAGACCGTCGTTCTACCGTTAAACTATACCCCTATAATGGAATGTATTATTAAATTCCAATGGCGCGGGAGGGAATCGAACCCCCGACACTACGAGCTTCAATCGTATGCTCTACCAACTGAGCTACCGAGCCATTTAACGGTCACAACGGGATTCGAACCCGTGATCTTTCGCGTGACAGGCGAACGTCCTAACCAACTAGACCATGCGACCAATGGACGTTACAGGGATCGAACCTGTGACCCCCTGCTTGTAAGGCAGGTGCTCTCCCAGCTGAGCTAAACGTCCATTATGTTTTGTGCTTTGCGATATCTCTCGCTCAACAACAAAAATTATTATACATACCTTCTGAACACTTTGCAACCCCTTTTTTAAAATAAAAAGCACACAATGCATTTTCATTGTGTGCTTTTCGTATGAAACGTTGATATATCAACGTTTAATCTTGTTCATCTTCCTTCTTTTTTGTTGGCAAGAAGAACCATCCAAGGAACATACTGAACAACAAAACAGTTACAAGTGTAAATGGTTGCAAGTTCCAGTCCTTGCTAAATCGTCCGCCTAGATAGTATGGACGATCCCAGAATTCGCTACGAGCATCATTAGTCTTCGTTTCATCATCTGACTTAATAATGCGGTCTTGGATACGAGCACCACGGGTTGCCTTACCCTCAGCCAACAAACGTTGACCAACATAAGCTGCAACACCTTGAACTGGTGCTTGCGTTGGCAATTGCTCACCAACTTGAGTTGCCACCGCTTCAGTTGCTTGCGCAATACCCGACACTTGGGTTGGCAATACAACCGTCTCAGTAACCGTGTATGGCAACATTGCTGTTTGTGGTACTGATTGACCACTACCAAGCGCTTGAACAATCGTTGCCGTCGTTGAAAGACTGCTAGCAATATCCTGTGCTTCACGCAAAAGTTGCTCTGCACGTTGCGTTGCCTGGTTACCAACAACTTGGTCAACACCAATTTGGTTCGTCGCTGCATCAATTTGAGCTGGCGTTTCCGCTGTCTCAATTGCTACCAGTTGAGCACGAGCATCTTCAAGAGCTGATTGCACCTTGTTCAATTGATCCTTGGCTTCAGCCAGCTTGTCAGCAAGTTCTTGATTACCAGGATGGTTGTTAACCAAATCCTGCAATTGATCCACAATATCTTGAACACGAGAAGCATCATCACGCAACTCGTTAATCTTGTCGCGAACAGCATCTTCTGCGTCAGACTTGGCATCTGCCATGTCATCAGCAACCGCCTTCTTAGCGTCAGCGACATCCTTATCTGCCGCCTTAACCGCATCGGTTGCCTTTTCACCAGCTTCTTGGGCGACATCATTGATTGCCTTAGCGTCATCAGCTGTCTTAGCTTGGTTAACATCAATCAATTGATCAACAATCGTGTCCTTGGCATCCTTTGCGTCAGCCAATTGTTGCTTAGCATCATCCAACGCCTGTTGAACCTCAGGTGTATTTGGATGATCCTTCGCCAATTGCGTCAACTCATCAATATCCTTCTGAATTTGCTTGATTTCATCATCAACACGGTCTAATTGCTGTTGGATCGCATCCTTGGCTGCTTCCTTAGCGTCTGCCAAATCATCCGCTGCCGTCGTCTTAGCATTCGCCAAATCTTGGTCAGCTTGCTTACGATCAACATCCGCTGCCGTTGTCTTATCAGCAATGTCATCAGACAAATCAGAAACTTCGGCCAAAGTTGTGGCTTGAGCCAGAGTGGCCTTGTCAGCTTGTGCATCCTTATAACGACCCTGTGCCTCAGTCAATTGCTTATTGGCATCAGCCAACAAATCGGCAATCTTCGTGCTATTTGGATTATCAGCAGCAATCTTTGACAACGCTGCAATGTCATCCTTAATCTGCTCGATATCTTCTTGAATGGCTGCCAAATTAGCATCCGCTTGCTTATTCGCATCATCAATGGCGTTATTCAAGTTATCGGCAGACTTCGCACCAGCATTTTGCAAATCAGTATCGGCAGCTTGACGAGCGGCTTCGGCTGCCGCGACGTCAGCATCCCCTGCAGCCGTCTTTTCATCAACTTGTGCCAGTGTCTTGGCATCATCAACCGTTGCCAATTGCTCCTTGGCATCAGCCAATGCTGACTCAGCCTTGTCCAATTGGTTTTGGGCATTCGTCAAAGCAGCACCGATTTCTGAATCACCTGGGTTCTTCGCAGCAATGTCTGACAAGCGGTCAACGATACGTTGTGTCTCATTCACATCATCTTGAATAGCTGCAATATCATCCATCAAATCTTGCTTAGCAGCTGACTTTGCAGCGGCCAAATTCTCGGCAGCCTTTGCTTGGGCGTCGGCCAAATCTTGGTCAGCTGTTTCCTTATCCACGCCAGCCGATGCATCATCATGGCTCAACGCATTGTTAATATCTGTGATATCAGCCAACGTTTCAGCCTTGGCAATCGCATCCTTTTGCGCTTCAGCATCTGACAATGAACTGTTTGCATCAGCCAATTGTTGTTGTGCATCAGCCAACTTGTCAGCGATTTCCGTATCGTTTGGATTATCCGTCACAAGTTGTTGCAACTGGCGGATATCCTCGTCGATACCAGCAATATTTTGGTTAATTGACGCGATAATCTTATCAGCATTCGTCGTCGCCTTATCTTGTGCGTCCGTCAATTGCTTGTTCGACTCAGCTTGAGCCTTATCAACGTCGTCTTGAGCTTGCGTTGCATCCCCATTCGATAGCGTCGTTTGCTTATCAGCTGAGGCAACCAAATCAGCAACATCCGCCAACGTTTCAGCCGACGCAATTTGGTTAGCTGTATTTTGCACGTCAGCCAATGATTGATTAGACTCGCTCAATTGTGTCTTAGCATCCGCCAACAAATCGGCAATCGTGTTATTACCAGGGTTCTTGTCAGCCAAGTCTTGCAAGGTTGCAATGTCATCCGTGATGTTTGAGATATTTTGCTGAATTTGCTTAATATCATCAGCCAAACTCATATCAGCAGCCGTCTTAGCCGCTGCCAAGTTCTCGTTGCTTTGCGTTTGAGCACTCTTAACATCGTTGTCCGCTTGTGTCTCAGCCGTTGTTGCATCCGTTTGATCAGATGCTGCGTCTTCAACCAGTTCGGCCACATCAGCCAGCGTTTCAGCTGATGCGACATCAGTAGCTTGTTGCTTAGCATCTGCCAACTTGTTTTCAGTTGTCGTTTGTTGTGCCTTCGCATCTGCCAACAAGTCGGCAATCAATGTATCATCTGGATTCTTCGCTGCAATATCCGTCAATGTTGCGACGTCATCATTGATGTTTGCCAATGAGTCTTCAATGGCAGCAATGTTATCCGCAATCGACTTGTCAGCCGCATCCTTAGCAGCCGCCAAGTTTTCGTCACTCTTCGTTTGCGCATCCTTAACGTCCTGGTCAGCCGTCGTCTTGGCATTGTCGGCCGTCGCTTCAGCTGTTTCAGCCGTTGACTGTGCGGCTGCCACATCAGCTGGAATCTTGGCATCGTTAACGGCTGCCAATTGGTCTTGCGCATCTGACAAAGCATCTTCCGCCGTCGTCAATTGGTTTTGTGCATCCGCCAATTTGTCAGCAATCTCAGTGTCATCTGCGTTCTTCGCTACCAAATCCTTCAAGTCCGCAATGTCCTTGTTGATGGCCACGATGTCATCCGTGATGTTATCGATTGACGTATTAATGGCCGTCTTAGCTGCCGCTTGGTCAGCTGCCAAATCCTTGGCGGCTTGGGCTTGGGCATCCGCCAAATCGTTATCCGCCGTCTTTTGCGCCGTCGCTGCGTTTGAAACTGCCTTATCAGCAATTGCTTCTTGGGCAGCGACATCAGCCAACGTTGTTTGACTGTCGATAGCGTCCTTCGCATTTTGGGCTGCCGTTTGCGCATCTTGGGCATCGGTCAAACGTTCTTGCGCATCCTTCAAATCTTGAGCAATTTGATCATTCGTTGGATTATCCTTGGCAATTTGCTCCAAATCAGCGATGTCTTGCTCAATTTGCAGAATGTTGTCACCAATCGTTACCAATTGTTCCGTGATTTGGTCCGTGGCTGCTTCCTTAGCTGCTGCCAAGTTTTCAGCACTCTTCGTTTGCGCGTCCGTCAAATCTT
Organism: Weissella confusa; assembly: GCA_016466735.1. Lineage (GTDB taxonomy): Bacteria > Bacillota > Bacilli > Lactobacillales > Lactobacillaceae > Weissella > Weissella fermenti. The sequence continues at coordinate 178,108 of JAAOED010000002.1, forward strand.
GATCCGCATTTGTTTGCGCCGTCGTACCAGCCGCCTTATCCGTTGCTGCTTGATCAACCAAGTCTTGCACATCGGCCATTGTTGTTTGGTTAGCCACATCAGCCAATTGCGTTTCCGCATCAGCCTTAGCAGCTTGGGCATCCGTCAATTGTGCCTTCGCATCAGCCAACTTTTGCGCAATTTCACTGTCATCAGGATTCTTAGCTGCGATATCCGTCAATTGCGTGATGTCATCCGTAATCTTCGTGATGTTATCCGTAATTGACGCAATGTCTTGGTTAATCGTATCGGTCGCTGTCTCCTTAGCATTGGCTAGGTTGTCAGCATGCTTGTCTTGGGCATCGGCCAACGCTGCAGCGGCATCCTTTTGGGCCGTGTCAGCAGTTGTACCAGCTGTCGTTGCCTTTTCTTCGGCGGCCTTCACTTCTGCAGGTGTCGTTGCATCAGCAATCTCCTGCAATTGATCTTGCGCCGTCGTCAACGCTGTCTTAGCATCTGTCAAATCTTGTTGTGCCTTAGCCAAGTCATCTGCAATTTGCGTATCGTCAGGGTTCTTAGCCACCAAATCCTTCAAGTCAGCGATGTCATCATTAATGGCATTAATATCATCTTGAATGCCTGAAATCGTTTGGTTAACAGCCGTCTTTGCCGCTGTTTGGTCAGCTAGCAAATCTGCTGCCGCGGCATCCTGCGCTTGCTTCAAATCAGTATCCGCTTGCGTATTCGCACCATCGGCACTCTTAGCAGCGTCGGTAGCAGCATCAACTTGGTCTTGGACCTCGGCCAACGTTGTTTGATCATCAAGCGCATCCATTGCCGCCTGGGCATCCGCCTTATCTTGCTCAGCCTGAGCCAATTGGTCCTTGGCATCCGCAAGCTTATCGGCAATGTCCGTGTTAGTTGGATTATCCGCCGCAATTTGCGTCAACTCGTCAATGTCCTTATTGATGGCTGTAATGTTCTCATCAATTGCCGTCAATTGGTCATCAATCGTCAACTCAGCTTGTGCCTTGGCATCAGCCAAATTATCAGCGCTTTGCTTTTGGGCATCTTCAACATCTGTTTGCGCTTGGTTTTCATTTTCCTGGGCTTCAGAAACCTGATTTGCGGCGTCAGTCACAACCTTCGCAACATCAGCCAACGTTGTTTGATCCTTAACCTTATCCAAATCAGCCTGTGCTTGCGTCTTAGCCGCTTCAGCTTCATCCAATTGCGTTTGCGCGTCATCCAACAATCCCGCAATCTTCTCATCATCTGGATTCTTCTCAGCCAAATCTTGCAACGTCGCAATATCATCGGTGATGTTCTTGATGTTGTCATCAATCGTCGCGATGTTATCCGTAATCGTCGTCTCAGCCTGTGTCTTAGCGTCTGCCAAGTTTTGATCAGACTTCGTTTGGGCGTCCGTCACATCTTGTGCTGAGGCTTCAGCTGCCTGAGTTGCCGTGTCACCATCAGTTGTTGCTTGATCACGAGCAGCTTCAACTTCAGCTGGCGTCGTTGCATTTTCGATAACCGACTTTTGACTCGTCGCATCAGTCAATGCATCTTGCGCCGTCTGCAATTGTTCCTTCGCATCAGCCAACTTATCCGCAATCTCAGTATCAGCCGGATTCTTAGCGGCAATATCCGTCAGTTCGGCAATGTCATCATTGATATCAGCGATTTGATCCTTGATATTGTCGATCGTGTTATCAACTGCCGTTTGCGCAGCTGCTTGATCTTCAGCCAAATCACCGCTAGCTTGAGCCTTGGCGTCCGCCAAATCTTGATCAGCCGCCTTACCAGCCGTATCCGCATCACTAACAGCGTCTGTCGCAACTTGCTCTTGCTCAGCAACATCAGCCAACGTCGTTTGTGAGTCAATAGCATCCAATGCCTTTTGTGCATCATCCTTAGCCGTTTCAGCGGCTGTCAATTGCTCCTTCGCATCAGCTAACTTATCAGCAATCACCGTGTTATCAGGATTATCCGTCGCAATTTGCTCCAATGCTGCGATATCGTCGTTAATCTTAGCGATGTCATCATCGATGCTTGAAATTTGGTCAGTAATCGCTGCCGTCGCGTCCTCCTTGGCATCGGCCAAGTTGCTATCTGATTGCGTTTGAGCATCCGTCAAATCACCTTGAGCCTTTGTCAAAGCGTCCGCTGCGGCCTTTTCATCAGCCGTACCAGCGTCAACTTGCTTCTGCACATCAGCCAACGTCTTGGCATCATCAACCGTATCCAATTGGTTTTGTGCATCCGTCAAAGCGTCCTGGGCGTCCGTCAATTGTTGTTGCGCGTCTGCTAGCTTATCAGCAATGTCTTGATCATCAGGATTGTTATCGGCAACCTGTTGCAATTGGTCAACGATATCCGTAATCGACTTAACGTCATCAGTGATTGCATCAACGTTATCTTGCAATGACTCCTTGGCGGCCGTCTTCGCGTCAGCTAAGTTTTTATCTGATTGCGTTTGCGCATCTGTCACATCCTTGTCAGCCGCTGCTTGGGCAGTATCACCCGCTGTCGCTGCTTCAGTCGCCTTATCTTGCGCAGCCGTCACTTCAGCCGGCGTATCAGCATTTTCAATGGCTGCCTTTTGATCTGTTGCCGTCGACAAAGCGTCTTGCGCATCTGCCAATTGTTGCTTAGCGTCTTCCAGATTGCCCGCAATCGTTGTGTCACCAGGGTTGTTAGCTGCAATATCCGTCAAGTCGGCAATATCATCATTAATTTGATTGATGTTGTCGTTGATGTCGCTAATCGCTTGGTCAACCGTGGCTTGTGCAGCCTTTTGGTCAGTTGCCAAATCAGAAGCCGCCAAGTCCTTCGCATCGGCCAAATCTTGGTCAGCTTGGTCCTTATCACCCGTCGTTGACGTCACTGCGTTTGTGGCAATCTTCTCTTGCTCATCAACATCAGCTGGCGTTGTCGCATTATCAACCGCTGCCAAAGCGTCTTGTGCCGCCTTTTGAGCCGTCTCAGCTTCCGTCAATTGTTGTTGCGCATCCGCCAACTTGTCCTGAATCGTCGTGTTATCAGGGTTATCCGCTGCAATTTGAGTCAGTTCAGTAATATCGCTGTTGATACCATCGATATTCTTTTGAATCGTCTCCAAATCCGCATTAATCGCGTTCTTGGCGTTTGTTTGCGCATCAGTCAAGTTTGCCGCTGCTTGTTCGTCAGCCGTCTTTTGATCAGCTTGCGCATTCTCCAAATCTTGCGCTGCCTTTTCAGCGTCTGTTTGACCCGCATCAACCGCTGTCTGGACATCAGCCAGCGTCGTTGCCTTATCTGCATTATCCTTTTGCGTTTCAGCATCGGCCAATTGTGTCTTGGCATCCGTCAATTGTTGCTTGGCATCAGCCAACGCATCAGCAATCACTGTATCGCCAGGATTGTCGTTTGCCGTTTGTTGCAAGTCATCCACAATCGTTTGGATGTCGTCAATGTTCGATGTGATATCAGCAATGTTTTGATCCAATGCCTTATCAGCTGCGTCTTTGGCTTCAGTCAAGTTACTGTCAGACTTGGCTTGAGCGTCGGTCACATCTTGGTCAGCTGCATCCTTAGCATCCGAAGCTGACGTGCCAGCATCAGTCGCTGCCTTTTCAGCGGCCGCCACTTCAGCAGGCGTCGTTGCTTGTTCGATAACCGTCTTTTGGTCTTGCGCTGTATCCAACGCCGTCTCAGCCGTTGCTAATTGGTCCTTGGCATCGGCCAACTTATCAGCGATGTCTTGGTCAGCTGGGTTCTTAGATGCGATATCTTCCAATGCCTTAATGTCATCTTGAATATCACCAATTTGATCTTCAATTGTTGAAATCGTTGAATCAACCGCCTTTTGCGCAGCCGCTTGATCAGCAGCCAAATCAGAGGCTGCTGCCGTCTGAGCATCGGTCAAATCATCCGCCGCTGTCTTTGCATCTGTATCAGAAGTGCTCTTGGCAGCATCGGCGGCATCAGTTTGCGTTTGCACATCCGCAATTGTCGTTTGATCAGCAATCGCATCCTTGGCAGCTTCAGCAGCTTCCTTTTGCGCTTGGGCATCGGCCAATTGCGCTTCAGCATCCTTCAACTTGTCAGCAATCGTTGTATTGTCTGGGTTATCAGTCGCGATTTGCTTCAAGTCATCAACATTGCTTTGAATGTTATCGATGTTATCTTGAATGTCCGCAATGTCTTCGCCGATTGCCGTCTCGGCAGCCGTCTTAGCTTCTGCCAAGTTGTCTGCAGACTTATCGGTTGCCGTGTCCAATTGTGTTTGCGCATCCGTCACAGCCTTATCAGCTGCAGCTTGATCGGCTTGGGCGGCATCAGTAATCGTCGTCACATCTGCCAACGTCTTCGCACCATCAACTGCTGCCAATTGGTCTTGCGCGTCTGCCAAAGCATTGTCAGCAATCGTCTTTTGGTCTTCAGCATTTGCCAAAGCATCCGCAATCGCCGTATCACCAGGATTCTTATCAACCAAATCTTGTAGTGATTCGATTGTATCTGCAATCGCTGCTTGGTCCTTTTCGATTTGGTCAATATTTGCTTGAATGTCCGTCTTGGCTTCAGCTTGCGCATTGGTCAAGTTATCCTCAGATTGAGATTGTGCGGCCGCAACATCCGTACTTACAGCATCAGCTGCTGCCTGGGCGGCATCCTCATCCTTTTGACCTTGCGTTGTCAAAGCATCAACAGCCGCTACCGTTGTTGCGGAATCTACTGCTGCCAATTGTGCTTCGGCATCCGTCAAAGCATTATTGGCTGTCGTTTGTTGCGCAAGGGCATCCGCCAACTTATCCGCAATTTCTTGGTCATCAGGATTGTTATCAGCCAACGTTTGCAACGTTGCCACATCGTTCCCAATTTGCGTAACAGAGTCATTAATGGCATCAATGTTGTCTTGGATGGCATCCTTGGCGGCATCTTGCGCTGCCTTCAAGTTGGCATCGCTCTTAGCTTGGGCAGTCGTCACATCTTGTGCTGACTGCGCGCCAGCCGCTTCAGCATCGGTTTGATCACCGTCCGCTACTGCCGTAACTGCCGCGACAGCAGCTGGCGTCGTTGTATCAGCAAGCGCTTCCTTTTGAACTTGTGCGTCTGTCAACGCTGCGTTGGCGTTATCCAATTGCTTCTGCGCATCAGTCAATGCATTTGCAATGTCCGTGTCACCAGGGTTGTTATCAGCCAACGTTTGAATCGTGGCGATATCCTGCGTGATTTGGTCAATTTGATCTTGAATAGCTGCGATGTTGCTATCAACCTTGGTTGTTGCTGCGTCTTGGGCGGTCTTCAAATCAGCCGCTGCCAAATCCTTTGCGTCAGCTAGGTCCTTGTCAGCTGCTGTTTGTGCTGTGTCCGCAGTAGTCGTTGCCGTTGTCGCCGTGTTTTCCAAAGCCGTAACGGCTGCTACTGTGGTTGCCGCATCGATGGCCGCTTGCGAATCCTTGATAGCTGTTTGTTGCGTTGTTGCTGTCGTCAATTGATTCTTGGCATCGGCCAACTTCGCTTGAATTTCATCGTTATCTGGATTATCAGCGGCAATCTGCGTCAAAGCCGTGATATCGTCATTGATTTGCGCAATGTTATCCGTCACTTGCGTCAATTGATCGCCAATTGCGGTTTCGGCAGCCGATTTTGCGGCTGCCAAATTAGCGTCGGCCTTCTTTTGCGCATCGGTCAAATCGGTTGTAGATTGCGTCGTTGCATCGGTAATTGAACTTGCAGCGGCCGTCGCAGCATCACGTGCTGCCTGCACTTCTGCTGGCGTTGTTGCGTCTTGTGATGCCGTCATTGCTTCAGCCAATGTCGTCAATTGCGCGTTTGCCGTCGCTAATTGTGACTGCGCGTCAGTCAAAGCCGCTTGAATATCCGCATCCCCAGGGTTATCAGTAAGCAATTGTTCAATTGCATCGATATTTGATTGAATCGTCTTAGCATTCGCATCAGCAGCATCCAATTGTTGTTGAATCGCTTCCTTTGCAGCCGCCTTATCGTCCGCAAGTACCTTTTCAGCTTCAGCTCGAGCCGCCGTCACCGCATCGTTTGCGACAACCAACATGCCCTGCACATCCTTACCAGCCGCATTAACCGCCGTTTGTTGGGCGATAACTGCTTGCACTGACGTCAAATCTGGCACTTCTTGTGCAGCCGTATCAACTGTCACCTGTGCGGCTTTGGCATCTGCCAATGCAGTTGAAATCGTCGCGTTGTTTGGATAATCCTTAGCTAATTGCTCCAATGCGGCCACGTCGTCAGCCATCGTATTCGTTGCCGTTGTATTGTCACTCGTAACCGCTGTCGCAGCAGACGTTGCAGCTTCCTTAGCCAACGCCAAGTTTGACGCCGCACGCGTTTGTGCATTCGCCAAATCAGTATCAGCGATTTGTTGCGCCGATGCCGCAGCTGCACTGTTTTGATCAGTACCAACTACAAGGTTGTTAGCGTCGGCCATTGTCTCAGCGCTATCCAACGCAGTCAATGCCGCTTGGGCTTGTGAGAGCGCCGTCTGCGCATTCGTCAAACGCGTCTTAGCATCAGCCAACCAGCCGGCGATATCTGTGTCGTTTGGATTGTCCGCCGCGATTGCCTCAAGTTGCGTAATGTCACTCTGAATTTGGGCAATGTTGTTGTTAATTGAGTCAATATTAGCTTGGACACGCTTCTTTTGTGCGTCTAGTACGGCGGCATTATAGGCTGCCAATGCCGTTTTGTAGTCCGCCTCAGTCGTCGCTGCGTTTACAGCTGGCGTTTGGTTTGCCTTAGTACCGTCAACGAATGACACGTAGCCAGTCTTTTGCACAACACCATAATTCGAATATGCACCATAGGCCGTACCAGCAACTGTGCGTGTCTCATCTGGATACTGCTGAATCATTTTGACAGCGCTTGGCGCATACGTAACCGTAAAACTAGGTACAGCAAGCGCGCCAGATGAAGTCAAATTAAACGCACCGACGATGGTATATGAACCATCACTATTCTTCACTAAATAAGTCGCCTTTGATGTATCAGTATCTAGCGTGTTCCCAGCCGCATCCTTGATAGTAGCCGTCATACCGCTTGGCACCTTGATTGTGTTAGATGGATACTTGTCATTCGTTACACCAGTCAAACTGGTTGGTGATGACGCAATCGCATTATCTTGCGCCGTCGCACCGTCAGAACTTAGCCCAGTCGCCTTGTTGTACGTGATCGTGGCCGTCTGTGGCGCTGGCGTCAATTGCACGTAGACCGTCTTGTCGCTGCTACCAAATGTCGCTGCCGATAGATCAGCACCCAATTTTGTTGTAAGGGCTGAATCAGAGTAAACGCCACTGACGCCTGAATAACCATTAGACTTTGCTGTCGCCAACGCTGCTGTGTAATCTGCATAATCAGCTGCATCTGTCCCCTTTTGGCCATCGTAATTCGTGCCAGCCGTTCCAAGTTCAACTGAAGGCACAGTTGAAAGAACCTTACCGTTCTGGTCAACGAAGACCGTCGTCAGCTTGGAATTCTTGGCATATTGCACATTAATAATGTTGTTGGCATCCGTGTCAGAAACCGTCAACGGACCAGTTGCCGTACCAGATGTGCCGTACTTTGTTCCAACATACGTGTAACCCGTAATTACCGGTGGCGTAAACGTGTGTGCCGTACCAGTTGGGTTCGTTGACGCATTAGACGTTACCATTGCCAGCGTGTCATTGACGTTAGCCTTGATTTTCGTGCTAGTCTGTCCACTGATAGCATTGCCTTCTTTATCAATATAGTTAACTGTCGTATCTGCGGTTGGAAGTGTTAGGTTAAATTCACGAATCGTAACACCTTTTTGTGAGTATTTTGCTCCGTCGGCCGCCTTAAACCCAACAGACATTGTAGAGTTAACACCCTCGGTAATCGTGATTTGTTTCGTTGCCTCATAACTTCCATTATCAGCCTTAATGGTCAGCGTACCCACACCGTTCGCATACGTGTAAGTTGCCGTCATCGGGGCTTCCAAATTAGGGTCTGAATCACCTTTCCAATTAGAATCCGTAACTGATTCTGGACCTTCTCCAGTGAATCCCATCACGTCATCACCAGTGTCATGATCAAATGGCACAAATCCCGTTGAGCCACTAACCTTATTCAAGATACCGCCAGAATCTGTCGTACGGAATCCAGCAACTTGATTTCCGTCATCTCCGTCCTTACCCAAAATACTACCACCAGTACCATCGGTAGGATTCACCAAATTATCAGGATCATAATACCCTTCTGTCCCATTAGTTCCATTTTGGTAAAAGTCAATTCCCCACTCAACGGCGTTCGGAATACCCGCACCTGCACTGTCTCCACCAATTCCTAATTGGCCACCATTCGTACTTCCGGTATTTCCCAATGCAGTTGGTGAAATCGGTGCCAAAACAAGGCCCAAAAAGTCTCCAGCTCCATTGGCAGGGTTTCCTGTAATAAGCCCGGCTGTTCCACCTGAATTATACTTTGTTAAATTCAAATTGAATTTCAACGTCCATTCTGCAGTCATATCCAATTGCTTATTAAAAGCAATTGCTCCCTGGTCATTTCCCGAATCATTAGTCAACGTGGTAAACGTCGCATTCTGTCCACCATATGATCCACCCGTGTTATACGCTGCACCTGATACTGTAAAATTAGAAGTGACTTGTGTTTGCGTTGATGTAAATTGGTGACCACTATCCCCACCATTGGCATCCGTCACCGTATTAACTGCATCAGCCGATGCTGAGCGCGACTCAAATAAGATATCCCCAATCTTTGTAATTGGTGACGAACTCTTCTTCACTTTCACTGATGAACGTGGTTCGTTGTTACCAGCCTCATTTTGAATTTCATCAACAATTTCCGGACCGACAATACTTGCTCCAACTGTCAGTGCGGTCATTCCCGCGATAACCCACGCGGATCTCTTTTTCGGCGTTTCTGACGCCTTTGCAAATTCGTTTTTATTCATTGTTTCCGCCTCAATAGTCACTCAATATTTTTGTGTATACTCAACCCTAAGAATTTCGATACTTTCCCTACTTTGAATGATACGAGGTCGGTTTTTCTTTTCAGTGATAGAAAACAGAATTAAAGTGGTTAAATTTTTGTCCTTATCGCGTGAGCAAATTTCTTGACATCTTTAAAAGTTCCTTATTGAATTGCAAGAAGTTCACATTTCGCCTATAATATGTATTCGTGGTGTGAAACCTTTAAATATATTTTGGTAGTGTAGCCAAGTGGTAAGGCACCGGTCTGCAAAACCGCCATCGCGGGTTCGATTCCCGTCACTACCTCTAAAGAAAAGACCCAATCGGAAGTGTCGCTCCGATTGGGTCTTTTCTTTTTGTCGTGAAATTAAAACAAGCTCCCGAGAATCCATTTTGAGATCTCAGGAGCTTATTTTTTATTGTTTACTTATCATCGTTCTTCTTGCGCTTGATACCAATCAAACCACCCAAGGCAGCTAGCATTGATGCCACGGCACCAGCAATCAAACCACGCTTCTTAACATCCGTACCATCAGTTGGCTCACTTGTTTCCGCTGGCTCGGCTGACACATTAATCGGCGTTGCACGGATAATCTTCTCATCAGCCTTAGTACCAGCGTCGTATGGCAAAGCATTTGCTCCACTAGACGTTGCCGGTGCTCCTGACACTACTGATGTCTCTGAACCTGAATCAGTTTGCGTCGTCGGTTCTGCTACGCCTGGTGTCACAACCGTCGTTTCGATTGATTGTTCTGCACTTGGTGCAACTGCATCAGTCGTGACAACGTTTGATTCTTGCGTTTGCGTCACAACTTGATCCACAGGTTGTGGTGTCGTTGTTGTTGCGGTCGCGCGGTCGTAAGCCGTTTGGGCTGTTGCCATCGCGGCGCTTGCTACATTAGCCAACGATGTTGCTTCAGCAAATGCAGACGTTGCAACGTCTGCGGCACTTGAAGCAATTGCCGTTTCACTAGCAGCCACGGCAGCAGCACTTGTTGCAGCTGACGCAGCGCTCATTGCTTCGCTGGCAGCACTGGCGGCCTTCGTAGCATATGAATCAGCAGCTGATTGATCACCAGCTTGGGCAGCCGATGTTGCCAATGAGGCATAAATCGAGGCAGCTGATTCAGCAGCTTGCGCCGTACTGTGCAACATATTTGCTTCAGAAGCGGCGGCGCTGGCAGCTTGGGCAGCGCTTTGGGCCACTGCATTCGCGCTTGAAGCAACACTAGCAGCACTGTCCGCAGCTGATGCGGCACTGGCAGCTTGTGATGCAGCCGAAGCGACCGTTGCATCAGTTGTCTTCGATGCCAAGTTAGCAATGGCACTTGCTTGTGAGCGACTTTGGTTAGCCACACTGCCAATTGCTGTTGCAGCACTTGAGGCTGTCTTAGCATATGAACTTGCGGCCGACGCATTAGTCGTTGCCTGCGTAGCGGCTGAACTCGTCGTTGCTGTTGCTGAGCTGGCAGTCTTAGCAGCATCCCCAGCTTGGTTCATCGCAGCCTCCTTATCGGCTGCTGACTGTGCGGCAGCTGCTCTTGATGTTGCAGCAGCGGCACTTGAAGCCATCTCATTGGCAGCTGATGCCGTTGAAGTTGCACTTGACGCAACTGACGCAGCACTTGATGCGGCTTCAGAAGCTGCCTGTGCAACACTAGCAGCACTTGAGGCAACCGCTTGGGCTGAACTTGCGACAGCGGCAGCGCTGGCAGCTTGGCTCGCTGCTGAACTTGCCGCAATCGAATCTCCAGCTTGCGCATATGAACTTGCGGCAGCTGCAGCTGAGCTAGCAATGTCATTGGCGTTCGAGGCAACTGTTGCGGCGCTTGAGGCAACCGCATTAGCACTAGATGCCGCACTTGCCTGACTTGTAGCAACTGACGCAGCACTTGAGGCCGTACTTGCGGCACTTTGCGCAACACTAGCAGCACTTGAGGCTGTTGAGGCAGCTGACGTTACCGCACTGTTGTTTGGATACTTAGCAGCATCTGATCCAGCATTCGTTGCCACACTTTGCGCCTTTTCGGCAGTTGAACTAGCTGTTGACGCTGTCTTATCAGCTTGGCTAGCGGCCTGACTTGCGCCAGATGCAACTTGACTTGCAGTTGATGCTTGTGAAGCTGCATTACTGTTATTCGCATCTGCTTGGCTCGCAGCGCTGGCGGCTTCATCAGCAGCTGATTGCGCTGCTGTAGCTGTTGAGGCAGCCGAAGCGGCGCTTGTGACGACATCATTTGCTGAACTTGCTGTACTTGCGGCTGTTGATGCGGCATCGTTTGCGGCACTTGCAGCTTCGTTAGCAACACTTGCCGTACTTGCAGCTGATGTTGCTGTACTCTGAGCTGCACTAGCTGTTGCAGCAGCGCTTGATGCAAGTGACGCATATGAACTTGCAGCTGACGCATCACCAGCTTGTGCGGCACTTGAAGCGGCTGACGCAGCACTTGATGCCTGCTTGTCAGCTGTCGAAGCGGCCGTTGCAGCACTCTTTGCCACGCTATTCGCTTCATTAGCAAGACTAGCAGCTGAACTTGCCACGCTGGCAGCACTTGAAGCAACACTGTTGGCAGATTCTGCAATCGAAGCAGCACTAGTTGCCACTGAGGCAGCGCTTGAAGCAGCGCTGTTATTTGGATACTTACCTGCATCCGCTACCGCACTCGAGGCTGCTGAACTTGCTACCGTTGCCGTTGAGGCGGCACTTGATGCAGCACTAGCCGTTGACTTGGCCGCTTCGGCAGTTGCATCCGCGGCACTATCTGTCTTGTCAGCTTGCTCTGACGTAGCAGAAGCTGCCGTACTTGCAGCTGAGGCCGCTTGGCTAGCTTGATCTGCCTCTGATTGGGCAACTGCTGCCGTTGAGGCGGTTGCTGCTTCGCTAGCAGCCGTCTCATTAGCACTCGTTGCCGTTTGGGCAGCACTTGACGCAACACTATTCGCACTTGATGCAGCATCATTAGCAGCACTTGCAGCCGTGGCGGCGCTTGAGGCAACCGCTTGAGCTGACTTAGCAGCCGTGGCCTCTGATTGGGCAATCGCTGCATATGAACTAGCAGCGCTCTCGTCGCCGGCTTGTGCATATGAACTAGCCGTTGAGGCCGCTGAACTTGCGGCTGTGGCAGCACTTGAAGCAGCTGTGGCAGCACTCGATGCTGTCTCACTAGCCTCAGCTGCCTTGGCAGCTTCTGAGGCTGCCGTTGAGGCTGCTGAACTTGCTACTACATTAGCCGATGTCGCTTCCGAAGCAGCCGTACTTGCGGCCGTTGCAGCTGACGTTACCGCACTGTTATTTGGATAAGTCGTAGCATCGTTAGCAGCGCTTGATGCAGCATTAGTAGCATCTGAAGCTGCTGAGCTTACGTTATTAGCTACTTCATCGGCAACCTACGCTGCATTTGAGGCAGCACTTGTTGCGGAATCAGCAGCATCTGAAGCAATATCCGTTGCTGTGTTTGCAAGACTAGCTGATGAAGCCGCCTTAGCTGCTTCGTCTGCTTGTGATTGCGCATTAGCAGCAGTCGACGCCGTTGTTGCGGCACTTGAAGCCGTTGACAAGGCTGCACTTGCAGCTTCACTAGCACTATCGGCCACGGTTGCGGCTGAGGTTGCTGTTCTATGGGCTTCAGATGCGACGCTGGCAGCTGAGTTAGCTACTGATTGAAGTGATGTCACAGCATCGGCAGCACTCGAGGCAACTGCGGCATATGAACTTGCAGCACTCTCATCACCTGCTTGAGCAGCTGAAGAGGCAGCCGTTGCTGCACTTGCAGCTGAGTTAGCTGCTTCACTGGCAACTGTGTTTGCATTTGATGCAACCGATGCTGCGCTTTCAGCCTTCGTTGCAGCACTGCTTGCTGTTGACGCTGCGCTTGACGCAACGGCATTGGCGCTATCAGCTTCACTAGCTGCAGCAGATGCAACTGAAGCAGCAGATGTTACCGCACTATTGTTTGGATACTTTGCTGCTGAACTTGCGGCATCCTTTGCAGCTGAGTCAGCCGTGCTTGCAGCTACCGATGTTCCTTCTGCAGTTTCCTGTGTATCGTCAGCAATCGAATTAGCAACACTCGCACTGTTTGAGGCTGTTTCAGCTTGATCGGCCGTTGCAGACGCAGCACTTGATGCGACATCAGCCAAGCTTTGGGCATCATCCGCCTCAGACTGTGCAGTTGCAGCAATCGATGCCGTTTCAGCAGCTTCCGAGGCAACTGCATTCGCACTGCTTGCGCATACGATTCGGCAGCACTGGCTGCGCTGCTTGCCAATACTTCTTGACCGGCAGCCGCCTTGGCTGCTTCTGAAGCCTGACTAGCGGCATCACTTGCGATCTTGCTTTGGGCATCCGCGACGCTCGCAGCGCTACTTGCTGTTGACGCAGCATCATCTGCCACGCTGGCGGCACTCGTTGCTGTTGACGCAGCTGACGTTACCGCACTGTTGTTTGGATACTTTGCCGCATCTGCATTTGCACTTGTTGCTGCGCTATCCGCCTGACTAGCAACCTTATCAGCCGTTGAGGCAGCTGATTCCGTCGCGCTGGCGTTATCTGCCGTTTGACTGGCAACAACGCCAGCGGCACTAGCAGCATTACTTGCGGCTGCGGCGGCTGACTTCGCGTTGTTATCCGCCGTCTCAGCGCCGATTGCTTGATCCGTTGCAGCAGCGGCCGTACTTGCTGTTGTTGCAGCACTTGAGGCGGCCGATTCTGCCGCGGTTGCAATTTCTGCTTGTGATGACGCGATAGCTTCAGCACTTGAAGCTAGGCTAGCCATCGAACTAGCAACAGCTGATGCACTCGAGGCTGTCGACAAAGCACTGGCAGCTGCTTCTGATTGCTCAGCAGCTTCGTTTGCAGCACTAGTGGCCTTATCCAAATCACCGGCCTGAGCTGCTTCACTCGCGACGCTGGCGGCTGAACTTGCCAAACTAGCGGCGTTACTTGCAGCTGTTGCAGCTGATGAGGCAGCCGTTGAAGCTGAATCTGCTGTTGCAGCAGCACTTGAAGCAATCGAGGCAGCCACACTGGCAGCTTCATTTGCGTTCGATGCTGTTGTCGCAGCCGAATTCACATCATCAATTGCCTTATTCAAAGCGGCGTTTTGCGCATATGCTGAAGAATCTAGCAACGCATTCGCAGCTGAAGAGTCTGCTTGCGCATTTGAATTAGCTGTCGAAGCCGTTACTGCGGCACTTGAAGCATTATCAGCCGACGCATTCGCATCAGCCGTTTGCTTACCAGCATCACTGGCAGCCTGACCGGCATTTTCGGCATCAGTATTCGCTGAGTTTGCATCTTCAGTTGCACGGTTAGCCTCGGCTTGGGCTTGGGCTGCCGTTTGAGCGTCTGCCAACGCTGACTTAGCCTTTTCGGCTGCCAAACTAGCCGTCGTAGCAGCTGATGAGGCAGTTGTTGCAGCACTTGAAGCCGTTTCGTTAGCTGTTGTTGCAACGGCCATCTCAGATGCTGCCGCTGATGACGCTACCGAAGCAGCTTGGGCGGCTGTTGATGCCGCCGTTGAGGCTGCTTCAGCATTTGCTTGATCACCAGCTTGGGCGTATGAACTTGCGGCGCTTGCCTGCTCGGCGGCAACGGTTGCTTGCGATGCTGCTGTTGAAGCGTACTCGCTTGCTGCTGTTGCGGCACTGTTAGCATCTAGAACTGCTTGACTGGCCGTTGCATTGGCTGCTATTGCCGTCGACTCTGCGTCACTAGCTACCGTCGCTGCTGACTGAGCCGTGCTATTTGCCGTTGAAACGGCAGTGTTATCTGGATAACTTGACGCAATATCTGCCGCTGCTGAAGCGGCTGATTGGGCGACAGAATTGTAATTAGTTGCTGACTCAGTTGCCGTGTTCGTCGCATCGGCGTTTGAGGCAGCGTCTGAAGCGGCAACTTCAGCATTGTCCGCATCGCTACCAGCTTGCTTGGCCTGATCGCTAGCGGTCGTTGCAGCCGTCCCTGCCGTTCCGGCAGCATCCGCTGCTGCAGTTGCTTGGTCACCGGCTTGGGCGTATGAACTTGCATCAGCTGTCGCATCGCTCGCTTCTGACGCTGCTGTAGCCGCTTCACTTTGAGCTGATTGGGCAGCAATCAAAGCATCACTAGCAGCATTTGCAGCTGAACTTGCCACCTTGGCAGCTGATTGGGCTTCAGATAATGCTCGTGCTGCTGCGACCGAGTTCGTTGCGGCAGCTGATGAATTACCAACTTGCGCTGCTTCACTGGCAGCCTTAGCATACGCGTCGGCTGCAGCTGCGGCCGAATTTGCGGCTGATGCAGCTGAACTTGCGATTGCGTTTTGGGCTGTCGCAGTTGCCGACTGTTCATCCGCGACACTTGCGGCTGATTGCGCCGTACTGTTAGCAACTGATGCTGTCATCGCTGCCGATTCGGCAGCAACAGCAGCTGATTGCACAGCACTATTATTCGCGTAAGCAGACTCTGCTGCCTTAGCGCTTGCTGAAGACGCTACTTGATCAGCAGCTGAACTTGCCAAAGAATTAGCTGAACTTGCTGTATCCGCTGCTGTTTGTGCGTCTGCTTGGGCACTTGCCGCTGTTGAGGCAGCTGAACTTGCCAACGCAGCATATGATGAAGCAGCTGAACTTGCCGCTTGGGCTGCACTTAAATCACCCGCCTGGGCTGCTTCGCTCGCTTGAGAAGCAGCCTGACTTGCTGCTTCGGCTGCCGATGAGGCAACCGTCGCGGCTGAATTAGCGGTGTCCGTTGCTTCACTTGCCGCATTTTGGGCATTTGAGGCAACCGTGGCCGCTGATTGCGCAATACTGTTCGCTTCGCTCGCTTGAGAAGCAGCTGTTGATGCCGCACTGGCGTTAGATTGCACGGCACTGTTGTTTGCATAGGCTGAGTCGGCAGCCATAGAAGCTGCCTCGCTTGCGGCCGTTGAGGCAGTTTCAGCTGCAATCGCGGCTGAACTTGCCGTTGATTGTGCTGCGTTATTTGATGCAGCCGTCTCCGAACTTGTCGATGCTGTTTCAGAGGCAACATCACCGGCCGAAGCGGCTGAATTTTGTGCATCAGTTGCACTATTCAAAGCACTGTCGGCGGCATCTTGGGCTTGAGCAGCCGTCTTCGCTTCAGCTAGTGCCTGTTGTGCTTCAGACAATGCTTCACTAGCTACGGCGTCCGCACTTGCAGCGGCGCTGGCTGCTTCACTAGCCTTTATCATTTCTGCATTAGCCGTCGAAGCCGCACTGGCTGCTGCTTCACTAGCGGCACTAGCTGCTGCTGCAGCTGAACTTGCGGCCGAACTAGCATTAGTTGCCGCACTCAAATCACCAGCTTGCGCATATGAGGCAGCTAATGATGATTGTTCAGCAGCTGTTGACGCAGCTGCATCCGCAATGTCCGCTTGCTTATCAGCCTCTGATGCTGCTGCAATCGCTGCATCTTGTGCTGTTTGAGCATCCGATGCAGCTTGAATTGCATCAGCCTTGGCTGAATTTGCCTTATCGGCGGCCGACTGAGCCGTCGATGCAGCCGTTGAAACCGCCGCATTATCCTTGTATGCACTCGAAGCCAAAATATCAGCTGCTGATTGGGCAGTTGTATCAGCATTCGACGCTGTTGACGCGGCTTGTTCAGCTGAAGATTGCGCATTATCAGCATAGCTAGCAGCTGAATCAGCATCATCTACAGCTTGATCAGCGCTGGCGGCAGCACTATCTGCCGAAACAGACGCTGCAATGCCATCTGTTGCCGCTCCTGCTGCATTATCTGCAGCGCTAACAGCCGTTGCCGTTTCAGACAAGGCCGTACTTGCGGCTGTAGCAGCACTATCAGCGGCACTTGAGGCCTGATTGGCAATTGTTGCATATGAACTTGCAACTGACGCGGCATCCGATGCGGCACTAGCGGCCAATTGCGCATCACTCATTGCTGCCGCTGCTGCGGTTTGTGCACCGGCTGCGGCCGTGGCGTAACTTGCGGCGGCCAACTTATCACCAGCGTTAGCAGCACTTGAAGCCAATTCAGCATATGAACTTGCAGCGGTTGCAGCTGAACTTGCCGTTGACGCGGCTGTAGAAGCTGCTTCTTGTGCAGCTGCCACGGCACTAGCAGCATCCGATGCAGCCGTAGCTGCGCTATTTGCTGTTGTAAGGGCATCGTTTGCTGCCGCAGCGGCACTAGTAGCCGCTGTAATCGCACTTTGTACTGCGCTGTTGTGCGCATAGGCTGAGTCATTTGCCAAGTCGCTGGCTTGTGAAGCATACGATGAAGCAATTGCGGCTGTTGAAGCAGTTACTTGTGCCGTTGATCCAGCAGCAC
Source organism: Weissella confusa (assembly GCA_016466735.1). Classification (GTDB taxonomy): domain Bacteria; phylum Bacillota; class Bacilli; order Lactobacillales; family Lactobacillaceae; genus Weissella; species Weissella fermenti. The sequence continues at coordinate 195,352 of JAAOED010000002.1, forward strand.
TAGCGGCGTTTTGGGCATTCGTTACTGATGAACCGGCTGCGTTAACTGCTTCCCCAGCAGATGCTGCGTTTTCAGACGCCAATGTCGCTGCGTCATTCGCATTGTTGGCTAAATCAGTTGCGGCGGCAGCATCAGTCGCCTGTGATTGGGCAACCACTGCCTGATCAGCAGCTGATTGCGCCGTCGCTTCGGCGTTATTAGCCAAATCAGTTGCCGATTGCGCTGCCGAGGCAGCTGCGGCGCCTTCTGATGCGGCTGTTGAGGCAGCTGCTGATTGATTTGCAGCGACTGTTGCAGCTGAACTTGCGGCTGATGCAGCTGAACTTGCCGTCACGGCATCGCCCGCATTAGCTGCCGAACTGGCAACTGACGCTAATGAAGCAGCTTCTGATGCGGCCGTTGACGCAGCCGTTACTGCAGAAGCCACCTTATCTGACGCTTCACTAGCAATTGATTGTTGTGTGGCAGCTTCTGATGCAGCTGACTGGGCAACCGCATTCGCGCTATCCGCCGTTTGTTGGGCAGCACTCGCCACTGATGCAGCTGACTTCACGGCGTCGTTGTCAGCATAAGAATCGGTCGCAGCAATACTTTGTGCAACACTATTCGCTGAACTTGCCGTTGATGCTGCCGAATTAGTGATGTCAGCGGTTGACGTTGTATTTGTCACCGCATCAGTTGCCGTACTCGTCGCATCCCCCGCCATACTTGTCGCGGTTCCCATATCAGCAACCGTGTCATTTGCGGCACTAGCTGCTGAACTTGCGTTAGTCGCATCTGCTACTGCCGACGCAACTGTTTGTGCATTTGCCAAAGCTGTTGCCGCAGCCGTTGAAGCTTCTGTTGCTTCTGACATTGCTTCAGAGGCCATTGTCGCCGCACTATCTGCCGTTGACTGATAACCATCCGCAGCGGTACTTGCCACTACTGCGGCGCTCGACATATCAGTCGCTGCTTGCGCAGCTGTTGACGCAGCGTCGGCCGCTGAACTAGCGGTCGCTAAATCACCGGCTTGCGCTGCAGAACTTGCAACTGACGCCAATGATACTGCTGTTGATGCGGCATCAGCAGCCGTCTTAGCCATCGAAGTCGCATTCGATGCTGCCTGTGATGCCAAACTATCAGCGTATGCAGCCTGCGAATTTGCATCGGCTGCTTTTTGTCCCGCCGCCGAAGCATCAGTCGCAGCAGCAGCCGCATCTGATGCTGCTGAAGCCATCGCTGAATTACCCGCATAGGCAGAATCAGCTGCTAATGATTTAGCTGCACTGGCTGCCGCTGAGGCACTTGAAGCTGTCGTTGTCGCTGTTTGGGCCGTCTGACTTGTGGCCGTACTTTGTGCGGCAATCGCACTTGAAGTTGAATCCACTGCATCAGCGGTTGAATCAGTTGTCGTTGCGGCTGAACTTGCCTGGTCAGCTGAGCTTTGCGCCAACGCCGCTTGATCAGAAGCTTGGGCTGCTGTCTGAGCAGCGGTCAAAGCATCGTTAGCCGTTTGTAAGGCGCTTTCGGCAGTAGCCTTCGCTGAATCAGCTTCTGATGCGGCTGAGCTAGCTGCACTGGTAGCGACCGTTACATTAGTCATTGCGGTCGCAACATCTTCTTGTGCCGCTTCAGCAATTGATTGTTGTGCAATCGCTTCTGCAGCGGCTGAACTAGCAATATCATAACGACCTTCTTGGGCAGCTGAACTAGCGACTGCATAAGCCGACTGCGCAGCGTCATTAGCTGCTTCGGCAATCGCCGTTGCGCTATCAACTACCTTTTGTGCATCAGCCAAAGATGCTTGGGCGTCACTAGCTGATGACGCGGCTGATTGAGCCATTGACGCTGCAGTAGATGCAACCGTTGCGGCTGATACAGCGACATCGTTAGCTGATTGAATCGTTGCATTGCTTGCATAGGCTGAATTATTAATTAGCGATCCAATTGCATCTGCAACTGAACTTGCTGCCGTTGCGTGTGACGTGGCGTCGGCCGCTGAGCTGGTTGCGTTCGTTACATCTACTGTTGCGTCGGACATTGCAGCTGACGTGTCAGCTTGACTATCCGTCGCCGTCGTCGCAGCTTCGTCGGCTGCTGACGCGGCTGAACTCGCCTTCGCTGCTTCATCAGCAGCCGAGGCAGCAGTCATCACTTGATCGGCTGCGGAAGCCAAATCATCACGAGCCACGTCTGCATCAGCTGCATAGCTCGATGCTTGCGCAGCTTGACTTTGAGCAAGCGCAACTGCACCGGAAGCAACTGTTGCGGCACTTTCGGCAGCTTCACGGGCACTATTTACCAATGTAGCTTGTGTATTTGCTGCCTCAGACATCGCCACTGCTTCACTGTAGTTACCAGCTGACAATAGTGAATCCGCAGCCGTAAACATTGAAGATGCTAACTCGGCTGCGGAAGCCGCTACTGACGCGGCTGATGACGCAACAACCGCTGCCGATGATGCACGGTTGTATTGTGCCGTCGCATTTGAAGCAGCCACACTGGCACCGGCGTTTGCAACACTAACTGCCGTAGCTGCACTTGAAGCGTCGGCAAAGGCTGATGCCATTGCTGAATTAGATGCGTAACTTGAAGCCGTTGCCACACTAGCCAGTGAAGCAAGGCTGTCAGTTGCGTTGCTATTCATATTAGCTGTCACTACCGCATCAGAGTTTGCTGCCGAAGCTGCTGAACTGGCGTCAACAACGGCCTGACTTGCATTCACGTTAGCAGTTGATGCAGCGGCTGAATCAATATCAACCGCGATTCCCGTGTCACCAGTCTTACCATCAACTCCTGCTGCAGCTGAAGCGGCTGTTTCAGCAGATTGCGCAGCAGATGCGGCATTTGACGCAACAGCCGCCAAACTAGCAGCGTTAGATGATGCCACTTCCGCGTGCGCCATAGCTGAATTTGCAACATCCGCAGCACTTGAAGCTGTCGACGCTGCTTCACTCGCAGCGCCAGCCAACGTTTGCGCGTCAGCAGCGGCTGATGTCGCTTGCGTAATATCACCAGCAGCCATGTATGAATCAGCAGTCGAAGCAGCTACTGATGCGGCCGTTGCGGCCGAACTTGCCTGCGTTGCAGCGTTACTTGCCGCAATCGCAGCTGAACTTGCTTCACTCGCAGCAATATTTGCGGCACTTGAAGCCTTAGCCGCCACACTGGCAGCATTTGCAGCCGTTGCAGCAGCACTGTCAGCATCCAAAGCAGCCTTAGCGACCGCCGAATTACCAGCTTCAGATCCAACCTTGGCATAATCCAATGCGGCTGATGCATTGCTTGCAGCGCTATTTGCAGCGTCCGTTGCACTAGTCGTGTTCGTTTGGGCATCACTAGCCATTGAAGCTGCTGATTGGGCATCACTAGCGGCCAAATCCGCATTTGCGCTAGCGGCTGATGCTGAATCCATCGCCACGCTCGCGGCACTTGAGGCAGCGTTAACAACATCAATCGCTGACATCAATGCAGTCAATGAATCAGCTTCTGCATTCGCGCTAGAAAGTTGTGTCGTTGCGACTGTTGCCAATGAGCTAGCGGTTGACGCAGCCGTCGATCCCGCAGAAGCTGCCGAACTAGCTTGAATAGCGGCTGCACTTGCTGCCGCTGATGCTGATGAAGCCATTGAAGCTAGTGTTGAAATTTGACTCATCAATGATTGTTGTGAACTCAATGCTGCTGAAGATGTTAATGACGCGTTAGCTGAAATACCAGCTGCTACCGTCGCCAAACTTGAGGCTGCCAATGCGGCAGAACTTGCCACGCCAGCCGCACTCGCGACGACTGAGGCAGCACTTGAAGCTGTTGCGTCCTGTGCAGAGGCCACGCTTGCTTGCAGACCGGCTGCCGCGTTAGCAGAGGTTACCAAACTCATCGCCGTTGATGCAGCACCAGCGGCACTTGAAACGGCTGCATTTGATGCATACGAGCTACCAGCAGCCTTCGACGTTACGTCAGCTGCTGAACTCGTAGCTAGCAAAGCTGAATCAGTCGTGCTATCAGCTGCAATCGCACTAACGTTGGCCGTTGATGTCGCCTTCGCTGCATTAGACGCCGTGATTGAATCGGTCGACATATTTGTCGTTGCCGTTTGTGTGGCGCTGTTTGCTGCACTTGCGGTCGACATCGTGATGCTAGTTGCCGCAGAAAATGCTCTTGCAGCTGCAGAACTTGTCACGCTCGCGTAATAACTTCCTTCACCCTGCGCATTATCGACATACTTAGCCGTTTGAGTCAGCGGATCACCATCTAACACTGCATTCAACGCCGAAAGATAAGCTGACTGTGAGTTTGAAAGTGATGCAAACGCCGCACTTGCTGATGCCATCATATTTGCGGCAGATGACAAAGCGCTTGCATCATTAGCCGTATTAGCCGACGCATACAAATACGCGTATGAATTATATGCTGATGCCGCACTGGCCAACATGCTATCAGTCGTACTCGTTTGCGAGATTACAGATCCACTTGCCGCCACAGTTTGGGATGCGTTTGATAATGCCAAATCCGCTGCCTTAGCAGCTTTCGAAGCCTGTGCAAGATTGGCTTTTGTATTCTGGTTTGCTTGAGAAATCGTAGCATCACTTGCATAAATGCTTTGTTGTGCAAGTGATGAAATCAGATTTGCATAAGATTGCGCAGCTGATGCTCCAGCCTGTTCATATGATGTCGCCAAAGCTAGCGAACTCAACACCGTTGCCGTCGAACTCATGTCCCCAGCTAGAGAGCTGGCAATACCGCTGGCTGAAAGTGCGGGCGTATAATCCACATTCGACGCACTGTCTGTCGCACCGAATGTGCCCTTTATAACGGTGTAATTCGCGTTATATCCAGACACTGATGGCACCGCATAACTGTATGCACTACCAGCAACGCCATAAACAACAGCTGAAGATTGAGAGGTCGCCGTTCCTGAATTGTTCTCAAACAAAAGTTGTACTATCAATGAGCGTTCAGCAATTGTGCTATACAAGCTCGTCGTTGCTGATTGGGCACTCAACGTCTGTAATTGCGCAGCTGAAACCGCTGCAATCGCTGAACTTGTCACGACCATCAAACTCTTGGCTGCGCTCGCATAACTTTGTGCAAATGACACTTGTTGACTGTATGATGCTGAAGCCATGCTGAATGATGCAATCGCATCAGCTGCTGATGACACTTGTCCTGCTGCGGCCATGCTTGAAGCGGCAGCTAAATAAGATGACGCTGAGGCTGACGTAATTGCCGCCGCAGATTCAACTGAAGACGTTTGGGTATACATGTTTGAAGCAGTCGATGCAGCCGACTTGGCAATCGACGTATTCGTTGATGCTACGACATTTGCGCTACTTGCAATGGCTGCAATCGAGCCGATGCTTGATGCAACAGAAGCGACTGATGAGTTGCTACTGTACTTTGAAGCTAGTGAGCTGGCTGATGACGCCGTTTGAATTGCTGATGATGCTTCAACGCTTGCTGAAGAAGACTTCGCCGCACTCGTTGCTGACGAAATCATTGAACTGGCTGATGATGCATCGGCCGACGCTGAACTTGCAACACTTGAAGCTGCACTAACTGACTTTGGCAAGACGGTCACAGTTGTCATTGAACTTGTCGTATTGCCAGCTGCATCAGTTGCCGTAATCTGAACTTGGTACGTACCGGCAGATGCTGTATTGATGCTACCGCTAGTCAAACTCGTCGTTACCGCCTTTGGTGAGTTATCACCCAAAGACGTCACTAGACGGTTAACCATATCAGAACTATTAATCGTGTCATTTTGTTGGTAAGTGACCGTGTTGGTAAGTGACATCTTTGGCGCTTCAATATCCTTATATTGAATTTGAATATTGTTACTTGCGGCAACTGATGTTACTAACAAGTTAGTCGTCGATGCAACTGGACCCCCGGTATTTGTATTTGCCGCGTATGAAACCGCAACAGCTGAATAACCAGAAATACTTGGTGCCGCAAATGTGTTTTTAGCATTTGAGGCTACGGCAGTCGTGGCACCTGTAATTCCGACAGCTGTCCAGTTATCCGCTGTAAAACTCGTTGCTGATAGCAATGCTGATCCGGCACCATCGACATACGTCACATTAACTGGTGTTCGGGCGGCAGTTGCTGATACGCCCGCCAAAGAGCCCGTCACCGTTGCCGGCGTTGATGTTCCACCGTTGTTTCCAACCAACTCCATCACAACGTTACTTGGTAGTGCAATTGTTTGCGTAACCGTCTTCGCTCCCTGACCACCGTTCATCGTAATCGTCATACTTCCAGTCACAAAGGCACCCGAAACTGAAACCGGTGTCCAACTAACAGCATATGAAATAGTGGCTGAATAAGAAGTAGCTGAATTAAAGTTCGTCATACCTGAGAACAACGATTGAACTGAACTGGCATTTGTATTCGCGATAAATGATCCAGCTGAATTCGTTTGTCGGATACCAACCTGGTTAATTTGACCGGTTCCATTATTCGCAATAACAAAGGCCGTGCTTGGATCAACGCCACTGTCGTACCACAAATCGACACCGACCGTCGTGGCATTGGCAATACCATTAATACCGACATTGCCTCCGTTCGCGCCATACGAATTACCGGCTGCGTAGGTAGGTGCAAACATCAACCCAATAAAGTTACCGGCTGCATAATTGGTCGTTGAAAATGCCCCACTCATAGCAAAAGCACTTGTGGCAGCGATGGTGGTGTTATATTGCACGGCACCACTAGAACCATTCATGATTCGGTAACCCGAACCGCTTGCAGCTGCCGTTCCGCCGGCAATGCGCATATTTGCATTTGCTGACGCTCCAGTCAACGTGCCGTATGTGGCTGCGCTCGTCACTGATGCAACCCCGGAATCGGTCACTGTTACAGCAGTCGTCGTATTAACTGCAGCGCTTGCGGCCGAGGCAGCATACGCCACTCCGCCATCAAACACTTCCTCCGCGGTTTGATAAACGTCCGACATTAACGTCGTGACCTCTTCGGGCGCCATCGCCGTGGCACCACCAACGGCCAACGCAGTCATGCCGGCGATAACCCAGCGCTTTTTAGACTTGTACATCTTTTTGTGTGTCTGCGGTTGTACACGCGCTTCGTCGGCCAACTTTTGTTGATAATCTTCTCGACTCATATCTTCATCCCCTCTATATAATCGATTTCATGATGAAAATTCACTTTTTCACCCTGCATCGCCAGTTTCTCAAAAAGATATGGTCGTTCTGCCATCATCCGCCCCAAGATTTTATGAATAACTCGCGATTAAACACGTTAATCGACATTCCGATTAATCGTACTTTGTTCAATTTTAGTTGATAGTTATGAATAAAGCGCTTACAAAGTTTCGGAAATGACGGCAATAAAAAAAGATTCAAACCCGTAGGTCTGAATCTTTCGTCTTCATTATTGTAATGCGGCTTGCCAAAGTGGCATCATCTCAGCAGCTGAGAAGGTTTGTGCCTTGCGGTAAGCACCTTCAGAAAGGGCTGCCCACAAACCAGTATCTGACAAAATTGCCGTTAAGCGATCCGCCATATCACCATGCGCACCAGCTGGTACAACATAACCATTCATGCCGTCATCAACCAGTTCCTTCGTACCGTACGTAATATCATAAGATACCACCGGCACACCGTAACTCATTGCCTCAACCAAGTTCATACCGAAGCCTTCAGCAACTGACGTTTGGACAATTGCTTGTGCCTCAGTGTAGGCCTTGGCTAAGTTTTCACCAGTCACATAGTCACCGAAGATAACATTTTGCTCAACATCCAATTGCTTGGCCAATGCCTTCAATTCGTTCAAAATGTCGACGTTTGATGGATAACCGTGGAATGCCAACGTTGCGTCTGGAATTGACTTGACCACGCGAGCCAACGCACGAATCGCTTGATCAGGACGCTTCTCAGGTGAGAGACGGCCAACATAAGCAATACGGTGTGAAATGCGCTCTGGCAACTTCACGTGCTCGGCAGCCAAGTGGGCATCATCTACAAAGGTATCTGGCGCAACGCGGAACGTCACACCTGGATAACGCTTTTGCAAATCTTGTTGTTGTTCAACGGTTGGGACCAAGATAGCATCAAAATCCTTTACACGACGTTCCAAAACGTTCAAATAGGCATCATAAAGCTTACCGCGTACTGGGTTCTTGATGTCAGGTGTGTGAATGTCGTGCAAAACCGCAAACTTCTTAGCTGCAAATTGCACATCCGCTACCACGTGGTCCAAACTGCGACGGTCTGAAACCAAGACAGAACCTGGGTTTTCATTCGTTAGCTCATTCAAGAAGAACAAGAACATTTGGTCTTCCGTATTGAAGCGCCAATCACGCCCCTTGTAGTTCAACAACTTGTACATCGTTGGCAAAATGTTGCCATTCACGTTCATGTGCATCACTTCAATCACCGGCACGCCATCTTGATTCAAGAACTTTTGAACCGCAAGTGCCCCATTTGGATGGAAGTAATCAACAGATGACTTAAAGCCACGCCAATCATAGTTTTCACGCGCCGTCGTGTTACCAAAGCGGTCGTAGTAGAGAATATCATTCACTAGACCAACCGTTGCTGGCATGACATTAATGCGGGCCAATTCACGACCAGCACGATTAATTGTTGAGTAATTTGGACCGTGACCCTCAATGTGATACTCATCCAATGGAATTTGGTCCAACAAACGCAAAGGTTGTTCCTTGCGTTCAACGGCCGTCGTGCCTTGGAAGAAATCATACATATTAAGCACTTCATCTTGGTTCAAACCGATTGATGCCGCATCACGCGCCAAAAAGCGATTGTAATTACGCGTCACATATAGTGCCGGTTGTCCTTGGGCATTGAACAACTTCACTCGCTTCACTTGTGAGTGCTCAGTCCCTGAATTAAATGTAAAAACATTTTCACTAATAAAATAATTCATTGTTCACACTCCTACTTTGCATCATGGGCATGTGCTGGTATGGCTGCCAACTTGGCCGGCCAAACGCGCTCAGCATCATCCAACAAGCCACGCCATGCTTGCCAGACGTTTTCTTCTGAGTAACGTTCTGAAGAATCGTATGCGCCAGTTGAATATTGTTGGGCCAACTCAGGGTCACGCAACACCTTCAACATCGCATCGGCCATCGCTTGATAGTCTTCGTATGGGACAACGTTTCCGTTAACACCATCTTCAACGATTTCGTTTGGCCCGTAATTCACATCATATGAAAAGGCAATCAAACCGTGTGAAATAGCTTCCATGATGGCCAAGTTAAACCCTTCCATGCGTGACGTCAAACCGTACATCATGGCATTGTTTTCAACAGCATCGATATCCGTCGTATAACCCTTCATCGTTACAACGCCATCTAAGTTGTACTCGCGAATTGCTTCTTCAACCGCAGTACGGGCCTTGTAGTTATCAGTTGGATCAGCATAACCGTACAAGTCCAACGTGACTTGTGGGAATTCCTTGTGCACGATACCAACGGCACGTACCAAGTCATCCAAGTGCTTCTCCCAGGCAATACGGGCAAAGGCGATGACCTTACCGAATTCACGTTGTGCAACTGGCACACGTGGTGCGTTCAATAATTCATCAGGCACAACCCCGACCGGAATCGTGAAGAGCTTCGTCTTAGGTTGGAAACGCTCATTCACATCATGCGTTTGCTTGTGCGTCGCTGAAACGACGGCATCGTATTCATCCAAGGCATTCATCGCAAACTCATAGTGGTTGTTCAAAATTGAATGCATTGGGTCTTGCGCATCCCCAGCGTGGGAATTGTGCAAGTGCATGGCGATATAAGCCGGCTTACGCAAACGCAAAAGTCCCCAATCACCCAAGTGTGAACGGTCCAAGACAAACACGTTTGGCTTCTCATCCTGCCAGAAGTCATCATTCAAACGGTCAAAGAAGTGTTTCGTCAATTCTTCAATTGTATCGAATTGCAAAACATGGCCATCATGTTCAATCAAACGCCAACCAGACTTAACAAACTCACCAGCCATCGTGTTCTTGTTGAATGTCTCGATAACCGTGCGCCCTTCAGGCGTCACCCAAGTTTCTGTCCCAATCTTGTTGTCCGGTGTGTACCATTGCAACAATGAGGCGAAACCACGTGAGTCATAGTGATCAACACGGAACAAGTTGTTATAACCGTCAAACAATTCCGTTGAACGCACACGACGATCAGCGGTTGCATCATAATTAACACGCGCCACCAATTGACCATTTTGCGCATTCACCAAGTAACGGTTATTCTCTGGTTCATCAACCAACACCGTTCCCGGCACACCAAAATCAAGGTCCTCAGCATGCAACGTCTTAGGTGTTACAGCCATTGCCTCTTGGAAGTAATCAAACATGTTGATAAGTTGTTCATCCGGAATCCCAGCTGCATTTGCATTAATGTGAGCAACTGGATCCCAATCGCGCAAAACGACACGTGAATCTTCATGATGATTATTAAATAATTCAAAACGCTTTAATTGCGCGTGCTCAATACCAGATTTCTGGTTTGGCATCGTCGCATTAACGAAGAAATTCATAGTACTGCCCTCTCATGAGCTTTTCATTAGTAATTAAATATTATTATCCCTATTGTAACAGTTATCATATTAAACAAACCGTATTATCTTGTTGCGTATTTTGTATGAAAAAAAGGCAACCTTTCAGTCGCCTTTCTTCGTTACTATGCATACTGTGCCCAAAGCTTTACCAATGCTTGCGTTCCTTCGTCACCGAGATTCTTTTGTTCAACCAACTTCGTATACAAAGCCTCCGCTAAGTCAGTAGCCGGCAAAGCCAATTCCATCTTGGCAGCCTCATCCAACGCGATGCGCAAATCCTTCAACAAGTGCTTTGCATAGAAACCAGGTTCAAAGTCACCTGCCAAAACACGTGGGCCATAGTTATCCAATGACCAGTTTTGCGCGCCACCAGCAGCCAAAGTTTCCATCACCTTGGCAACATCCAAATCAGCCGCCTTAGTGTAAACCATCATTTCTGACATTCCCAACATCGTGGCGGCAATCATAATTTGGTTAGCCATCTTCGTGTGTTGACCGCGACCAGCGACACCAAAACGGTTCGCTGCTTTTGAAATAACATCAAAAATTGGTTGCAAGCTATCATAGGCAGCCTGGTCACCACCCGCCATAATCGTCAACGTACCATTCTTGGCACCAACATCACCACCAGAAACTGGGGCGTCCAAGATCTTAACCCCATACTTTTCACCATCAACGGCTAATTGTTCAGCCAAAGTCGGCGTTGACGTCGTCATATCAACGAAAATTTGCCCAGCGTGCGCGCCAGCAAACAGCCCGTTGTCACCATAGTATTGTTCTTCAACATCCTTTGGGTAACCAACCATCGTGATGACCAAGTCGGCTGCTTCTGCAATCGCCTTTGGACCATCAGCCCATGTTGCGCCATTATCCAACACGGATTGGGCGTGGGCCTTCGTACGGTTGTACACCACCACGTCGTAGTTTGCTTTCAACAAGTTATTGATGATGCCTCGGCCCATCACACCCGTTCCGATAAATCCAATCTTCATCTCGCGTTACCTCACTTCTATTCGTACTGTCTATTGTACACCGCCATCAAAAAAGACCAAGAACTTGCGCCCTTGGTCTGATTAATCATTATTCTTGTTCAGGTTGTTCACTACGCCAATCTGAGAATTTTTTCATCTTCACACGATTTATTTCATCGCGCAATTGACTCACTTCATTGGGCGTACCCATGCCATGCCAAATGAACACCGTACAGTCCAAATCAACTGGCTGCGGTGTATCCGTCAGCAGAATATCGGTATGCTCCGTCAATAGATGATTAATTTGAACTTTGTAGCCCGGGAACATCCGCAACGATTGCGCCACAACCTTTTCAAGGCTTTGGTGGGCCCCAAAATCAATCGTCAAATTAACAATCGGCAAACGATCATAAAAGTCTTGCGACATCATAATGACCGCCATTAAATCTGGCAATACGAAATTTTTGTAATCAACATCATTATCATCTGTCGCCATCGCAAAGCGCTCCAACACATCCTCAGAAAACTCGTAGGCCAGTGGGAACTCTGATGCCAATTGCTCACGATCCATCATGTAATCGAAGTCATCATCACCAGTATATGGATAAACTAAGTAACGCAACAACATAGGTTGCATTGAACGCGTCACCGCACGAATTGATTCTTGACGTCCACGATTCTTAAACAAGCACAAGCAGGATTCATGGAGGGCCTTTTCAAACAGTCGCCAGTGCGCAATTGATTCCTCACTCGCATCTTCAAATTCCGTTTCGTGTGGGAAAATTGATAGCGTGTGTAGCACCAAAATAACGAATCGTGCTTCCGCCTGCACTTGCGCTTCTGTGATCTCCGGCAACTCACGTAACTCACCACTCAAAGCCAAAATGATACGTTGGCTACTTGAAGAGAGTTGTTCAGTTGGCTTCAAAAAGCGATTTGCCAAAGATGCATCAACGTAGTGTCCACCCTTCAAACGTAACCACCAAATTGCATACAAATGACGCAAGCTCACTAATTGTGTCTCACGTAAGTATGGGCACTCAGGTTCAATCAACTGCTTAATCGATTCACTTGCTTGTTCACGCACTTCTTCTGGGAACGGCGATTCACGACGACCATTGTAGTAAGACAATAGTTGCAACTTAAACAGCCGAATGTGTGCTTCGTTCCCGATTAGTTGATAATCCTTGGAAATTTCAATTCCTTCACGAGCAAGCTCTTCGATAACAGCTGCACGCTCTTTATACATCTTTGGTACTGAGACATCGACTTTGAAAGCAAAGTCTTCCCAAGACGTAATGCGTTCGTGGAACAGATCCTCAATCATCTGTCCGCGAATTGATATTTGCAGGTAATGTAGGCCTAGCGCCTCCCAATCCAGCAATTGAATTGGCAATTCGAAGATAACATCCGAGCCATCTTCAATCACAATGCTGTCAGATACACCCGTGAGAATCTCAATATCAACCACTAATTGCTCAACCGTTGTCGTCACCAAATAACGTGACAAATCTAAATCTGTCATAATTTGTGTTATTGGCGCTGCCCCGATTTCCTTAAGGTAGCGAAACATCTTCAACTTATTACGGTCTTGCTTTTCATGCATCCATTTCATTTTTCTCACCACAACCCACATTAACCAAACGTACTCTCAATGAGAAGATACTAACATTTATATTATATTTGCGCCTTATTTAAATCCTGACAACTCATTAAATATCGTATAAAAATCGGACAGCTATCCAATTAAGTTGTGATTTACTGTACAATTAAGAGGACTGAAAAAACGAGTTTTCTTGGGGGTTACATGCTAATTATTGCACTTCTGGCAGTTGTTTTGCCGCTGATTTTGTTGGCGGTTTTCAATATGCCAGCTATGAAAGGAATGGCCATCAGTGCCGCGGTTGTTTCACTAGCCGGCTGGTTCTTATGGCACATTCCAACCAACGTCATGGCGGCGTCGATTCTGCAAGGTATTCACAAAACATTTCCAATTCTATGGATTTTGTTTGGGGCATTGATGGTCTTGCACGTCTTACGTCATACCGGCGCTATTACACGTATTAACGCTGGTTTCGAATCACTATCAGCCGACATGCGAATCCTGGCGGTTTTGATTGCTTACCTATTTGGTGGTCTGATTGAAGGTGTTTCTGGGTTTGGAACGCCAGCCATGGTGACGGCACCGTTGTTGATTGCCTTAGGGTTCACACCAATGGCCGCCGTTACGTTGGCCTTGGTTGCTGACTCAACTTCAGCTGCTTACGGCGCTGTGGGAACGCCACTAACCGTTGGGTTAAGTAACGTGGCACCGTCAAATGCCACTGATTTTATGAACGAAATCGCTCGTTCAATGACCACAATTGATTTGTTCGGTGGTACATTCATGCCACTCATGTTGGTTATCTTGCTAGTTACATTCTTCAATCGTGGCAAGAAATCAGCCCGTGACTGGTTGGAGATGACACCATGGGCTTTGTTCATCGGTATTGCATACAATGGCTTCGCTTGGGTGTACGCACACCTAATTGGTTATGAGTTCGTGTCAATTTTGACGCCACTAACATTGCTAATCATTGCCGTTATCACGCTTAAGACACGTTTCTTGTTACCAAAGACAGCGTTCACGAACCCTTGGAAGGGTGCAAACTTTGCTGGCGATGGTGTGCAAAACGACGAAGAAGTTAATCAACACGCTTCAGGAAACATGTCATTGTTGACGGCCTGGTCACCTTACCTCATCGTGGTAGTGCTCTTGTTGCTATCACGAACAATTGGCTGGTTGAAGGATTTCATGAACCACGCCATTGATTTGGGTTGGGTAAACATTCTTGGTATCAAGGGGATCAGCTCGGATTGGCCAGTTTTGTATTCACCAGGATTTATCTTAACGCTAGCTGCTTTGATTGCGTTAATCGTCCAAGCACGTACAATCAAGCCATTCGTGCCAGCCGCAAAGACTGTGTCTGCCTCAATGGTCAGCACGGGAATCACACTGATGGTGACGTTGATCATGGTGCAAGTCTTCTCTAACTCAGGGATGAACACCATCGACATGCCATCAATGCCAACTTACATCGCCAAGACTGTGTCTGAACACATGGCTGGCGTTTGGGTGTTCGTTGCCCCATTCTTGGGTGAACTTGGTGCTTTCATTACTGGAAGTGCCACGGTTTCAACATTGACGTTCTCACCTATCCAAGCCGACGTTGCGGCAACTGCTCACTTGTCAGCGCCAATCATCTTGGCCTTGCAAGTTATCGGTGCCGCTGCTGGTAACATGATTTGTGTCCACAACATCGTGGCGGCCAGCGCCGTTGTTGGTTTAGCTGGTAAGGAAGGCGCAATCTTGCGCAAGACAGCCATTCCGGCCGTCGTTTACGGTCTATTGATTGGAATCGCCGGTGCTGTGATGCTAGTATTTTAATAGTTAATGAAAGTCCGTTGCCTTGTGCAATGGGCTTTTTAATTTGCCAAAATAAAAAGCACCGACAAATCAAACCGATTCGTCAGTGCTCTATGATCTTATTAAACGCCTGGCGCAACTTCAGGCATCTCTCCATTAAGCAAACAAATTTTGGCACGCTTACAGCGCACCAAGAATTTATTCACTTATCTCCGGATACCTGATTTTTGGCTTTCAGCCAAAAAACGTTGCTCTATGCTCTTATTATGGCAAATCATTTCCAGCTGCAAAGTAAATGTCGTACCACTCTTGGTTCGTCAACGTTACCTTGTCGCCGTCCATCATTTCGTCCAAACGGTTCACGTTCATTGAACCCAAAACAACTTGCATCTTAGCTGGGTGGTGCAAAATGAAGGCCACGGCAATCGTGTTCTTCGTTACACCATACTTGTCAGCCAATTCTTGCAACTTTGCGTTCAATACTGGGAACTTATCGTTGTCGATAAATGGTCCCTCAAAGAAGCCGTATTGGAATGGTGACCATGCTTGAATTGTCATGTTCTTCAAGCGTGAGTAGGCCAAGATGCCACCGTCGTGATCAAATGAACGCTCGTCTGACATATTCACGTGAATATCTGAATCAATCATTCCCGTGTGCATGATACCGAATTGCAATTGGTTGGCAACCAACTTTTGCTTCAATGAAGCTTGGACCAACTCAACTTGCCATGGGTTCATGTTTGATGTTCCAAAGTGCTTAACCTTACCAGATGCTTGCAACTCATCAAAAGCTTCAGCAACTTGCTCAGGGTCCATCAACGTGTCTGGACGGTGCAACAAGAAGACATCCAAGTAATCCGTTTGAAGACGCTTCAATTCTTCATCAACAGCTGAGATCAAGTGTGACTTTGAGAAGTCATAACGAGGTCCCTTCCAGCCGTCACCTGAAATTTGGCCGTCTTCAAGGATGATGCCACCCTTTGATTGCAAGAAGATGTCCTCACGGTTTACACCGGCATCCTTCAACGCTTGTCCCAAAACAACTGAACTTTTACCTGCGGCGTAAATGTCAGCTGTATCGAAGAAGTTCACATCCTTTTCCAAAGCCTTCTCAACCAAAGCTTGTGCTTCAGCAGCAGACTTGTCAGCGATGCGCATTACTCCCAAGGCAACGTCAGGAACGATTAGTCCTGAGCCACCCAAATCAATTTTTGCCATTGATACTCACCTCCATGTGTATGCCCCCAGTCTACTCTTCTTCTTTAAAAAAGGCCATGAACATCTGGTGAATATTCATCTTGAATTAATCTGCAAAGACAACTTCACCATTTTCAAAGGCAGCAATGCGGGCCAATGATTCAACACGGACGTCACGCTCATCCAACAAGGCACGGCCCTTTTGGAACGTCTTTTCAATCACGATGCCGACACCGACAACCTCGGCACCAGCTGCTTCGGCAATTTGCATCATGCCTTCAACCGCTTGACCGTTTGCCAAGAAATCATCAATCAACAACAAGCGTTCGCCTGGTTGAATGAAGCGCTTATCAACAATGACATGGTTTGTTTCTTGCTTGGTAAATGAGTACACATCCGCTGTGTAGTGGTCCTCAGACAACGTGAGTGACTTCTTCTTACGCGCAAACACCATCGGCACGTTCAAGGCCAATGCCGCAAAGACAGCTGGTGCAATCCCTGATGACTCAACTGTGAGTACCTTATCTACCTTGGCATCTGCAAACAAACGGGCGAATTCATCCCCCATCGCCTTCATCAAAGCCGGATCAACTTGATGGTTTAAGAAGTTATCAACCTTCAACACTTCTGTTCCAATCACACGTCCGTCTTGCTTAATTCGTTCCTCTAGCAACTTCATTATTCAACCCCTGTTTCTTTTTCACGTCCCGGCAAAACAATGTTTAAGAACACTGCTAACACTGACGTTACAACCACTGCATTTTCGATAACCAATCGAACCAACTCAGGCAAGTGTTGGAAAATTTGTGGGTAAACCGTTACCCCAATACCAGATCCAATTGAGATGGCGGCAATCATTAAATTACGTTCCTTGGCAAAATCCACCTTGCGCAAGATTGTCGTTCCTTGCACACCAATCGTACCGAACAAAATCACCATCGCACCACCCAACACTGACGTTGGGATGATTGTTGCTAAAGCACCAAACTTTGGCAACAACCCAATCAACAACAGAATGCCGGCAGCGTAGTAAATTGGCGCCTTTGATTTCACGCCAGACAAACGCACTACCCCAACGTTTTGTGAGAACGTTGAGTATGGGAAGGTATTAAACAAACCTGACAAAATAACAGCCAATCCTTCGGCACGGTATCCCTTCGCCATGTCGTTATTCGTTAGTTTGCGACCCGTTAGGTCAGCCAAGGCGAAGTACACACCAGTCGATTCAATCATCGACGTTAGCGCAATGATAATCATTGTGACAACGGCTGATGAGTGAAAAGTTGGCGTCCCTAAGAAAAATGGTGTTGGCAAGTGGAACCAAGATGCTTCCGCAACCGGTGCCAATGAGACCATACCGAGTAATCCAGCAAAAATTGTGCCTAAGATAATACCGAGCAGAATCGAAATAGCTTTCGTAAAGCCCTTTGCCAACAAACTGACCAAGATAATGACGGCCATGGTAAACACACCAACCGCCAGATTCCCGGCGCTTCCAAATGACTTTGCGGCCACATCACCACCACCAAGGTTTTGAATCCCAACTGGAATTAACGCAAACCCAATAACCGTAATTAATGACCCCGTCACAACTGGCGGGAAATATTCACGCAAGCGCGCAAACAAACCAGCAATCAAGAACACAAAGACTCCTGCCGAAATCGTGGCACCGTACATGGCACCAATCCCCAACGTTCCACCAATATTAATCAATGGTGTCACGGACTGGATTGCTGACCCCAGCACCACTGGCATCGCAATCCCTGTCAATCGCGTGCTCTTAAGTTGAAGCAACGTTCCAATTCCTGTCATAAAGATATCTGCCGAAATCAGATACGCCATTTGTTGTGGCGAAAAATGTAAAGCCGTTCCGATCAGCAGTGGCACCAAAATACCACCTGAATACATCGCTAAGACGTGTTGCAATCCTAAAACCGCGTCCTGCAATCTTGATGTCTTAGCGTGTGTTGTAACCCCAACTTCCGTGACGGCTTCCATAATAAACAAACCCCTCCATCTCTTCTGTGTAACCACTACCCCAATTAGGTGATTCGATAGAGCTAAAAAACACCCATTCACATGCGAAAAAGCATGCAGAATGGGTGCATTAGATATCTCAAAACACTATCGGTAGTCCGTCTCTTGGGAAACGGGTAGGAACTCGCCGGCCATTCTCCAGCAATTATACCGATAGTGATTACGTTCTCATTTGTTTCATCAAATATACCAAAAACACGCAAATTTGCAAGCGTTTTTCAGAAAATCGCTATTCAAAGTTCGTGTTTACATGTCATTTCTGGCATGAATGCCCAACTTTTTGCGGGTATAGTTAACGATATTAAGTATTAACAATTTAGGAGAAAGTAGTATGCGTCCTATTGAACCCCACAAACGAACAAACCGGTTACCTGCTGTTGTTATCTTTTGCCTCGTCTTAATGATGGGAGCGATTATCACGGCAGCTTATTTCCTGGGACATTCAACCGGTTATCAACGTGGGGTGTTACATGGCGCTGAAGAAGCTTTGACGGTGCAATCATCTGGAACAAAAAAGTCAGACAGTAGCGCCATGTTGGAGAAAGCCTTAAAGACAGCTGCAACGGCTGCCAAGGTAAATCCAGACTCAGTTTCCGCAACGAATGAGGTTTATAACCCAACTGATCGAACAGTTGAAGTGACATTTGAAGACGGCGAATTAACGCACACGGTTGTCGTTAGCCGTGATTGCAAGACCGTTCTGTCACACACCAGCGCACCAGTACAGTAAATAAAGAAAACGGCCAGGAAATAAATTGGTTCTAAAATATTTGGTACTGATGACCACTCGCTCACGCGATTGGTTGTTGGTACCTTTTTTTTGTTTTTGGGTGTAAAAATAAAAAAGGACAGACCAGCTGCAACCAGT
>JAAOED010000003.1 GCA_016466735.1 Weissella confusa
AGAAGTTAAACGAATTTACTAGCGAATTGACTTCGCAAATGTTTTTGCATCAAGCTTAGCTTGATGACCCTACACATTTGTTTCATCGAAACGATATTCAGTTTTCAATGATCTACAAAGCGGACGACGGGAATCGAACCCGCATTCCCAGCTTGGAAGGCTGGAGCACTAGCCATTGTACTACATCCGCATGAATGCTTTTATATAACTCGTTGCCTCAACAACATAATATATATTACACATCCATTCATGAATCGTCAACCCCTTTTTTAAAAGAAGTTTGAATTCGTTTTATTTTCTACTTGTGAACGTACATCGCATCCCCAAAACTAAAGAAGCGATATCCTTCAGAAATAGCGTGTTGGTAGGCATTCAAGATGTTCTCACGACCCGTAAATGCTGCAACCAACATCACCAAAGTTGACTTTGGCAAGTGGAAGTTTGTAATGAACGCATCAACAACCGTCCACTTATAACCAGGCTTGATAAAGATATCCGTCCAACCTGAATCTTCGCGTAGTTCACCATTAAACTTTGAACCGATTGTCTCAAGAGTACGGATAGATGTCGTACCGGTTGCCACAATACGCCCACCATTGGCCTTCACGTCGTTCAGCGTTTGGGCTGCCTCAGCTGACAATTGGTAGAACTCTGAGTGCATCTTGTGATCCTCGATGTTCTCCTCTTCAACTGGACGGAACGTTCCCAAACCAACGTGCAACGTCAATTCAACTAACTTAACACCCTTATCAGCAGCCTTTTGCAATAGCTCTGGTGTCCAGTGCAATCCAGCCGTTGGTGCTGCAGCTGATCCATTAACCTTTGAGTAGACCGTTTGATAACGTTCCTTATCATCTAGCTTCTCTTTAATATATGGTGGCAAGGGCATTTCACCAAGTGATTCCAAAATCTCCAAGAAGATACCATCGTACTTGAACTCAATCATACGGCCACCGTGTTCGAGTTCTTCAGTAACCACTGCCTTCAACGCACCGTCACCAAAGACAATTTCCTGACCGACTGGGTACTTCTTAGCTGGCTTTACCAACGTCTCCCAGACATCACCATGATCTTGGCGCAACAACAAAACTTCTACGTGACCACCAGTTCCTCGGCGCTCACCATAAAGACGTGCTGGCAAAACACGTGAGTTATTCATAACCAACGCATCCCCAGGATTTAAGTAATCCAAAATATCATAGAAGTGTCGATCGTGTACTTCACCCGTTTCTGCATTCAATTCCAACAAACGTGACCCATCGCGTTGCTTCAATGGCGTTTGTGCAATCAACTCATGTGGCAAATCATAATCAAAATCTTCAAGTGTATAGTGTTGTTCTGTCATCTCAATTAACCCTTCTTCTCAACAAACGGTAGTCCTAAGTGTTCATACGCTGCTTGCGTCACCACACGTCCGCGCGGTGTACGTTGCAAGAAACCAATTTGCAGCAAGTACGGCTCATACATTGATTCAATCGTATCAACTTCTTCACCAATATTAGCTGCAATGGTATTCACACCCACCGGGCCACCTTGATAGTACTCAATCATTGTGCGCAAAATCTTGTGGTCAACTTCATCTAATCCGGCACTATCAACCTTCAACAAATCCAACGAGAAGTTAACCATTGCGTCATCGATGTCATCACGTTGCTTCACCATTGCGAAGTCACGCACACGACGAAGCAAACGATTTGCGACACGTGGCGTACCACGTGATCGGCGTGCCAATTCAATCGCACCCGACTCTTTAATCGTCGTATTAAAGATATCAGCTGATCGTTGAATAATCTCTGCTAACTCACTTGTTGTGTAATACGCCATGTGTTCCACAATACCAAAGCGATCACGCAACGGTTGTGACAACATACCAGCACGCGTTGTTGCACCAATCAATGTAAATGGTGGCAATGGGAAGTGAATTGGTCGGGCAGTTGGTCCTTCACCAGCAATAATGTCGACGTAGAAATCTTCCATCGCTGAATAAAGCATTTCCTCAACTGTCTTAGGCATACGGTGAATTTCATCAATAAACAACACATCGCCCGGTTGTAATTCGTTTAGCAAGGCCAACAAATCACCCGACTTTTCAATCGCCGGTCCTGACGTGGTACGCAAACCCACGCCCATTTCATTCGCAATTACCATCGCCAATGTCGTCTTACCTAGTCCGGGTGGCCCATATAGCAAAACGTGGTCAAGTGGCTCTTCACGTTGGCGCGCCGCTTGAATATAAACTTGCAAACGGGCTTTCAATGGTTCTTGACCAATATATTGACTTAACGTTGATGGGCGAAGCGACTTTTCAATCAATTCCTCACCGAAATCAGCCGCCGTGTCACGTAAAATATCGTCAGCCATCTAACAGCCTCCTTTCGGCTTACTATTGTAGTAACTTCAAACCAGCACTGACATACGCCGCCGTATCCATTGGCGCTTCCTTAGCCAGTGCCTTTTCAACCTTATTAACATCTTTCTTCGCATAACCAAGCGCTTCAAGCGCCAACAAAGCATCCGTCAACTCTGGGTTATCATCATTAGCTGGTTGCGTTGGCAAAATCAAACCAAGATCAGCATCATTATTAAATGGCAAATCGCCAAGCTTGTTTTGCAAATCCAGAATAATTTGTTGGGCCGTCTTCTTACCAATACCTGGGAACTTAATCAAGAAGTTCACATCGTTATTAGCAATTGCACTCACCAGCCCACTGTGATCAGCATTCGCCAAAATGGCCAAGGCTGACTTTGGTCCGATACCAGACACGTTGAGTAGCTTTTGGAACAGCAATTTTTCATCAGCCGTAATAAAGCCATATAATGATTGCTCATTCTCACGAATAATTTGTTCAACATAAACGCGTTCTAACTCATTCAATGGAAAAGCGTATGGATTGGCAACTAAGACGCGATAGCCAACGCCACCAACTTCCACAACGATGTAATTTGGTGCAATATCAGTAATAACACCATTCAAATACTCGTACATCTATCTTCTCCCTGTTCATTTACTTAATTCATATTGTACCAGAAATTAAGTTTTCCCGAACAAGAAGATACAAATCCAACAGTTTAAAGGGGTTGCGCCAACTTGGCATCATAATCCGAATCTTTTTGTATCAAATATGACACACCGAAAATACTTTTAGTTAGTCAAAACTATTATTCCTAGTTTTCTTTCACAATTCGTTCACAAGTGGTGGCTATTATAAGTATATCGACTTGATGTTAACCGAATTACAAACCCATGTAATTCTGCAAGTTGATTCGTCACCCACATGGCGATTGATTTTGCTTTCCCAAGCGAATCTACTCAATTAACATATCTCTTATAAACCTACAGCAAAAATGGACCAAGTCTTCCCGACTCGGTCCATTTTTGTTTACCATCATTTTCTATTCAGCATCAATACCGATGAATGACCATGTGTCAAAATCAAACAATCCTTGATCCGTAATCTTCAAACTTGGAATAACTGGCAATGCCATAAATGACAATGTTTGGAAAACGTCAAAGTCAACATTGCAAAGTTGCGAAATCTTAGTATGTAGTTCGCGGGTCTTGGCAACTGTCGTTTCAACTGATGCCGTTGTCATCAAACCACCAATTTCAAGCGGCAACGCCGTTACACCACCTTGACCGTCAACAACGACCATACCCCCACCAATTTCACGTAAGGCATCCGCTGCTTGCACAATCGCTTCATCACTGGCCCCAGCAATTACCACATTGTGTGAATCGTTTGAGAAGGTTGTCCCAACGGCACCTTCGCGAATGCCCAAACCACGGATGATGCCAACCCCATTACCTAAATCATGGTAACGTTCTGCCACCGTAATCTTTGCAAATTCTGCATTTGGGACAAATTCATGCGCCTCATTCATTGGTACATCAACAATGCTGTGTTCTGTATCAATATGAAAAGGCTTCACATCTATAACGTGAGCACGGCCCGTCTTTAGTGGCAATACCAAATCAGCTTCAACCAATGAAACATTCATCAAGTTAGTTGCGAATGGTCGTGGTAGCACCGGTTCATGCTCATCGATCCATTCACCACTGACCATCGTACGCGTTGGCTTCAGCGTCTTTAAGTCACTCACCACAACTAAGTCAGCCACATACCCTGCGGTCAACGCACCAACATTAGTGAGGTGATGTGCTTCAGCAGCATTCAATGTCGCCATGGTTAAGGCTAACTCTGGTGCCATCCCCGCGTTCATCGCAACACGTACACTGTGATCAACCCCACCATTTTCTGCAATATCCACTGCTGTCTTGTCGTCAGTTGCAAATGAGAATTGCCGTTGATTTTGTGCATTAATCGCCGGCAAAATTGCCAATTCATCTTGTTCGACCGTTCCCTCGCGAATCAAGATATGCATGCCTAGTGCTGCTCGTTCAGCAGCTTCTTGTGCATTAACTGCTTCGTGATCAGTATCAATACCTACATTACGGTAATCCGCAATTTGCTCAGATGTTAGACCAGCGCCGTGTCCATCAACCGTTTTATGTGCAGCCAACGCATCGGCAATTTTCTGCATCATATCTGGATCTCCATTCGCAACTGCTGGATAATCCATCACCTCGGCCAACCCGCCGACATCTGGATGATCATAAAACGGCTTCAAGTCAGCCGCATGCAATGCTGCCCCAGTTCGTTCGAAATTGGTGGCCGGCACTGATGACGGCAGCATCACATGGTAGTGAAACGGTGTACGACCAGCTTCATCCAACATGTATTGAATAGCTGGTGCACCAGCAACACTTGCAATCTCATGCGGATCAATGAAAGCCCGGGTAATGCCGCGGTCCATAAAGACGCTCGCCAAAGTTGTCGGTGCCAAAGTCGTACTTTCAACGTGCATGTGTGCATCAATCAAGCCTGGAATCAGGTACTGACCTTGCGCATCATACGTTTGAGTTGCAATACCGTCAATTGGTGTACCCAAGAAAACAATTTTGTCACCAGTTACCCAAAGATCTGTCTCAACAAATTTTTGATTAAAAACATCAAGGACTTTGGCATTCGTGATATGCCAATCTGCCGTTACTGTCATTTCATCACCCCTATGTATACAAGAAAAGTGCGGCAAGCCGCACTTTCGGTTTAACTGTTCTATTGCTTGGCGTAGTTCGGTGCTGACTTTGTCAACTCCACATCGTGTGGGTGACTTTCAGCCAAACCGGCCGCTGTAATTTGGACAAATTGTGCGTTAAGATGCAAATCATCAATCGTTGCTGAACCAGTGTAGCCCATGCCTGAACGGAGACCACCAGCAATTTGGAACAAATCATCAGCAGGTGTGTCACCAATAATATCTGCGTCGACCATAACAGCCACTGCACCAGCAGCCAAGGCCTTTACGATATCACCTGAGTAGCGAATACCAGCGCCCAAAACAACGCCAGCATCAAATTCGCTCGCAACTTCAGCAACTGTCATCGTTGTCGTGACCGTATAAACTGGTTGACCTGGCAAAGGTGCAACCTTAACCAAATCGATGCCTGTTTCAAACAATTGGCGGGCTGTCTCGGCATCAGCAACTGGTCCAGCCATAATCGTCAATGGTGGGACTTGTTGCGCCAACAAACGCAATGTGTCGATTGCTTGGTCAAGATTGTCATCCAATAAGAAATCAATTAGCTTTGCACCAGCTGCGTGGAGCATAACGGCCGTCTCAAACGCATCAACTTCATTTAAAACTTCGACCCCAACAAGTGTCGCTTCATCATCAGCGACCATCGCTTGTACATCTTGTAATTGCGTTCCCCCAGCTGGCAAGACTGCCAGTGCACCGTTTGCAGCAAACGCTTGTGCCATCCCCAAATCAGTCATTGCTGGCGCCCCAATCACCGGCAAAGCCTCTTGCACATCAGCTGACAAATTCGTCGCCAATGACACGGCGTTTGGCAAAACGTTTGATTCACTTGGTACCAACAATACTTGATCCAAACTCAATCCAGCTACTTCTGTTTCCATCATGTTTAAACTCTCCCCCTAGGCTTGTGCGACAACGATGCGTGGCACTTGTGGCAAGTGCGTGTAATCAACCGCTTCCTTCATATTAGCCAAGTGTCCTTGGTTGACCATTTCATCAATCGTTGTTGCACCAGCATTTACCATGCCACGTCGAACGCCAACCAGCACGTTGTTCAAGACATCCGTCAACGCACCCTTGTACGCTGTACGTGCTTCGATACCCTCTGGCACCATCTTGTTGGCTTCATTAACTTCACCTTGGAAGTAACGATCCTTTGAACCGTTTTCCATCGCAGCAATTGAACCCATGCCTCGGTATGACTTGTATTGGTGACCTGTTTGTTCATCAGTAAAGACTTCCCCAGGCGCTTCCAAGGTACCGGCAAGCATTGAACCAAGCATTACCGCGTTACCACCAGACGCCAAAGCCTTTACAACATCACCAGCATCCTTGATACCACCGTCAGCGATGATTGTCTTGCCGTATCGCTTGGCCACTTCAGCGGCATCAGCAATAGCTGAAATCTGAGGCACGCCTACACCAGCCACAACACGGGTCGTGCAAATTGAACCAGGTCCAATACCAACCTTAACGACGTCGGCACCCGCATCGTACAAGGCAGCGGCGCCAGCCTTAGTTGCGATATTTCCAGCGATGATGTTCAATTCTGGGAATGCAGCACGCACTTCGCTAACCTTACGCAACACACCTTCTGAGTGACCGTGAGCAGAATCAAGCACGATTGCATCGACGCCAGCTTCGACCAAGGCACCAACACGCGTCACTGTGTCTGACGTCACACCAACCGCACCAGCCACTAACAAGCGACCGTTATAATCAACCGCTGCTTGTGGGTAACGGGCTGCATCGATTTCGGCTGCCTTGACCTTAGCAACTTCAGCTGCTTGGTCAGCAATCAACATGTTCTTGTGAACGACACCCATACCACCAAGCAAAGCCAATTGTGTTGCCAAACGGGCTTCAGTTACCGTATCCATTGCCGCTGACAACATGGGGATGTTGAGGTGCAAAGTTGGTGTTAGCGTCGTTGCCAAAGAAATATCGCTTTGTGATAAACCGTTAGTGGCGTTGTTTACCAATTGAACGTCATCAAACGTCAATCCCATAGGAACGAACTTATTTGTGGCTGAAAAGTGTGACATGAGAACCTCCGAATTTTGTGTAACAAAAAAGCATTTCTGGATACAGTGATCCACAAATGCTTACGAAGAGGGTTTTCTCTTGTTAGTCATTTGCGGATTGTCGCCACTTTAGGTAGGCGGTAGAAACTCGCTGGCCATTTTCCAGCAATTAAATCTGCAAGGACAAAAATGTCTTTTTTGAAAAAGTTATTGTTGAATATACTACACGACTTATGACAGATTGCAAGCCCTAGATACGAATAAAATAGTTTTAATATGATTTTACGTTCGGTTAACAGTTTAACGGCCAGCAAACCGCGTGATTATTCCGAAAAATGAGCGTACAATAGTTACTTGTAAAAAATAAATAGCGATTGAGGAGGTCATCATGATTCAGCGACGACTTTCTGGTCTCCCTACCTGGCAACGTAATTTGTACGTCCTTTGGTTTGGGGTTTTCATGACCGGAATTGGCTTCAGTGAAGTCATGCCATTCCTCTCCCTTTACGTCGACACGTTGGGGCACTTCACTAAGAACCAATTGACGTTCTACAGTGGTGCCGCCTTTGCGATTACCTTTTTGATGACGGCCATCGTCTCACCATTTTGGGGTAAGCTCGCTGACAGTAAAGGCCGTAAGCTAATGTTGCTCCGTGCTTCATTAGGAATGGCGATTGTGTTCTTGCTCATGGGAGCAGCACAGAATATTTGGCAATTGATTTTCTTGCGAGCCTTGCAAGGATTGTTTGGTGGTTTCATTTCAAATGCAAACGCCATGATTGCCACACAAACACCAAAGGAACGCTCCGGCTATGCTTTGGGTCTGCTGGTTACTGGTGTGACCGGTGGAAACTTGTTAGGACCGTTCCTCGGGGGTGTGCTAGCTTCATTGGTTAGCTACCGACTTTCATTTGTTATTACTGGTATTATTTTCCTACTTGTTTTCACCCTAACGCTGACAATGGTCAAGGAAGAATTCACACCAATCGAGCGTGGCGCTTCGCCATCTCGTAAGGAAGTCTTCCAAATGTTGAAGTTTCCAAAGCTTACCATTGTCCTATTCACCACCACGTTGATTATTCAAATGGTCAACCAATCAATCAGTCCAATTGTGGCCTTGTTCGTCCGCGAACTTAACCACGGTGCATCAAGCACAACCTTCTTAGCCGGCTTGGTTGCGGCGATGCCTGGAATTGCGACGATGATTGCCGCACCGCGCTTCGGTCGCATCGGGGATCGAATTGGGACAAATCGCATGATTATGATTGGTTTTGCATTAGCGTTCATCTTTATGCTACCAACCGGCTTTGTGACAGCAGTATGGCAATTGGTCATCCTGCGTTTCATGATTGGTATTTCTGATGCGACGATGTTGCCTGCCGTGCAAACGATGCTGTCGAAGTCAACACCACGTGAAATCACCTCACGTATCTTTGCGTACAACCAGTCATTCCAATCACTTGGTGCGGTTGCCGGACCAATGCTTGGTACGCTAGTTGCAACATACTTTGATTACAACGGTATTTTCATGGTTAGCGCCGCTTTGATTGTGGTTAACGCCATTATCTTCGGTACCAATACACGTTTCTTGCGTCACGATGATGACGTCAACGACTAAAAAATAAAGGTCGATGATACTCAATATTGAGTATCATCGACCTTATTTTTTACTTCATTTTTCTAAGAATGTGGTACATCAACAACAACGCCAACTGCAAAGCCCCGAATGACATCACAAACACAAAACTGTGCATGGTAAAGGCTTGTGTGACTTCCTGGATAACTGAGTGACCATTAGTCACAAGATCCCATGAGTTCAGACGCAAGAATCGGCCAAGATAAATTCCAAATGCCGATACCAGTGATAACACGGCATAAAATGCCACCGCCTCAATTCTGGCATCTTCACCAAGAAAACGTACCGCCATGATATGTGCAGATGAAACACCCAATAGCGTACCAATCATCACACCACTAGCCAACAGCGCATAGTTGAAGAACTGTGTCTCGGTCATCAATCCCGTCCCGATCGATGACAAATGACTGAAGTCCGTCAGCATATACATGGTATTTGGAAAGAAAATTAGCCAAACCAACGTTAGCACAACCACCATCCAACGCTTTAGTTGGCGATTTTTAATTAACAGCGATAAATCAAACGGGATTAACGCTAAAAAGACATTCCATATTAAAAACATGAAATTCGTCGGAAACAGCCACACTGTCAGCATGAACAGTGCCACCAATATATGAATTTCAACTATGCCCCGCTTCACATTTCTCACCAATCCTTTAAAACATCATATTTTTAAGTATACGACGTCAACATTAAAGCTAGCCAAACTTTAACGTTCACTTTAGTGACGACGTTTGTGCAGTGACACGCTTTTCGTACGGCACCTCAAACAAATCGACATCCCCGACTTCAACCGTCACTTGACCTGATAGCAAATCAGTCACGTTAGTCTCGAAACTCGTCATATCTTCATCAGATACCGGCACGACCAACGTCACACCAGTATCATATTGTGTATCCAAAATAACATATT
The DNA here is from genome assembly GCA_016466735.1 of Weissella confusa. GTDB lineage: Bacteria > Bacillota > Bacilli > Lactobacillales > Lactobacillaceae > Weissella > Weissella fermenti. Next base: position 9,674 of record JAAOED010000003.1, read on the forward strand.
CATGTTGCTCGAGCCAATATTTTAGCGGCTCATAATTCTTATAATCAATGCGCAACGACATCTTGTGACGTTGAATACGTTGCACCAAGCCAAGTTCTGCAATGCCACCAGCAACCGTACCCGCATACGCACGTACCAAACCACCGGCGCCCAACTTAATACCACCAAAGTAACGCGTCACGACAGCTGCGACGTCGTGCACTTCGTTGTTCTTCAACACTTCTAGCATTGGGACTCCGGCAGTACCAGCTGGTTCACCATCATCAGAATAACGTTGCACTTGGTCACGGTCACCCAACATGTATGACCAAACGTTGTGAGTGGCTTTGTTGTGCTCTTTGTTAATGCGGTCAATAAATTCACGCGCCTCTTCTTCAGAAGTCACACGCGCCATATTAACGATAAAACGAGACTTTTTAATGACTTGTTCCCAAGTATATTCATCCGCCGCAATCGTGACATACTGATCTGGATTGCTGACGTGTTCAGTTTGATTTCCGGCCATCATTTTCTCCTTTTCACACAAAAAGCCAGATGCAAGCATCTGACTTTTGATTTTACTCTTCGAATTCGAAAGCAAAGTCCAAAATTTGAACCGTGTCACCACCACGAGCACCTGCATCACGCAAGGCTTCGTCGACACCCATGAAGCGCAATTGACGTGCAAAACGCATCATTGATTCCGTGTAGTTCGTGTTCGTACGCTTGAACAAACGTTCGATTTCATCACCGTAAAGAATCCAAGTACCATCTTCATCACGATCGATTTCAAATGGCGTACGGTCTTCGGTGAACTCGTACAAAGCAGTCTCGTTTTCATCAGGTTCCATACCCTTAGGAATAAAGGCAGGTGTCTCATCCAACAAGTCGGCTGTACGTTGCATCAATGGTTCCAAACCTTGACGCGTCAATGATGAAATTGGCATAATCTCGACATCTTCTGGGACATCTGGATCAGCAGCCAACTTCTTCTTGAATTCTGCCAACGTCTCTTCGGCGTCTGGCATATCCATCTTCGTTGGCACGATGATTTGTGGACGCTCCAACAATGCTGGATCGTACTCGGCCAACTCAGTATTAATCTTAACGTAGTTTTCGTATGGATCTTCTTCTGGATCGATACCTGACATATCAATCATGTGCAAGATAACACGTGTACGCTCAACGTGGCGAAGGAATTGGATTCCCAAACCGACACCTTGTGAGGCACCTTCAATCAATCCAGGCAAGTCAGCCATAACAAAATCACGACCATCTTCCAAACGCACCATTCCCAAGTTAGGAACCAGCGTCGTAAAGTGGTAAGCCGCAACCTTTGGCTTAGCAGCCGTTACAACTGACAACAACGTTGACTTTCCAACAGATGGGAAACCAACCAACCCAACATCGGCCAAAACCTTCAATTCAAGGGCAATGTCCAATTCTTCTCCTGGCTCACCATTTTCGGCAATTTCAGGAGCAGGGTTCGTTGATGAAGCGAAACGCATGTTACCACGTCCGCCACGTCCACCTTGGGCCACAACCAATCGTTGACCTTGCTCAGTCAAGTCACCAATAACGCGACCTGTCTCAGCATCAGTAATCGTTGTACCTTGTGGGACCTTGATAATCAAATCTTCAGCTGACTTTCCAGTCATTCCCTTTGTGGCACCGTTACCACCTGGCGTGGCCTTAAAGTGGCGCTTGTAACGGAAATCCATCAAGGTACGTAGTCCTTCATCCACTTCCATCACAACAGATCCACCGTGACCACCGTCACCTCCAAAAGGACCACCCATGTTGATGTACTTTTCGTGTCGGAAAGAAACGGCACCATCGCCACCCTTACCGGCCTTTACAAAAATTTTAACTTGGTCGACAAACGCCATCGTTTATGACCTCACTTTCTTTATTAAAGCTCTTAAAATATAAGAGCAATTTGACGCTTATCATTTTACAGTACTTAGCTCAGTTTGACCACCTTTAATCATCACTGTGTTGAATTGCTTGCAGTGAAATCTTAATAGCGTTGGCTACCTTCTCGGAAACACCGACTTCGCGCAGTTCTTCAATCGACGCATTGGCAATCTTCTTGAGTGACCCAAACTTAGTCAACAACTTCTGACGTGTCTTTGGTCCCACACCGGCAATTTCATCCAACTTCGATCCCAAAGAACTCTTTGAGCGGAGTTGACGGTGGAACGTGATGGCAAAGCGGTGCACTTCATCTTGAATACGTTGCAGTAGGAAGAATCCTTGCGATTTTGGATCCAAGTTAACGTGTGGCTCACCCTCTTCACGCAACAAGTCAGCCGTCTTGTGTTGGTCATTCTTAACCATCGCTGCAACCGGAATCGCCAAACCAAGTTCATCTTCAATGACTTCACGGGCCGCATTCAACTGAATAACGCCACCATCCATCAAAATCAAATCTGGCATCTCAGCATGTTCCTTAAGCAAGCGCGTGTAGCGACGACGAATAACTTCCATCGTTTCGGCGCGTTCATCCGCGTGATCAACCGTCTTGGTCTTGTACTTGCGGTACTTATTCTTGTTTGGCACCCCGTCTTCAAAGACAACCATGGCCGAAACCATTTCTTCACCTTGGGTGTGTGAGTGGTCAAACGCCTCAATGCGGTGAACGTGGTCAAGGCCCAACGCGTCCGCAATTTCTTGCATCGCCCCGTTCGTCTTCGACTCATTCATCTCCATCAAACGGAACTTTTCATCCAACACGATTTTGGCATTCTTTTCCGCCAAATCAAGCAAGTCACGCTTTTCCCCACGTTGCGGTGTGCGCACGGGCACGTTCAACACTTCAGAGATAATTTGCTTATCCACCCCCGCCGGCACCAAAATTTCCTTTGGCAACACGGCATTCTTACGGTTGTAGAACTGCAAAATAAAACTCGTCAATTCTTCTTCAGCGGAATCAACGATGGCAAAAGTGCGCTTCTCACGTTTCATCAAACGCGCTTGGCGAATAAAGAAGACTTGTACAGATAGCCAACCCTTGTCCATATAGAAATTGAACAAGTCACGTGGTGTACCATCCTTTGAGATAATCTTTTGCTTTTCAACAGTTGTCTCAATGAACTTCAATTGATCACGCAAATCGGCGGCACGCTCAAACTCAAGCTTTTCAGCCGCGTCAGCCATCTTGCCTTGCAAGACCTTCGTCACTTCCTTTGTATCCCCATCCAAGAAACGTTGAATCTTCTTGATTTGATCCAAGTACTCCGTGAATGGCACTTTACGATAGCAAGGTCCCAAGCATTGTCCCATGTTGGCATACAAACATGGACGTCCTTGGTATCCGTTACAACGACGTAATGGATAAACCTTTTGCAAGAAATGCAAGGTTTCCTGCGCGGCGTAAACGTTTGGATAAGGGCCAAAGTATTGGGCACCGTCTTCTTTGACGTCGTTGGCCAATTCAAGCTTTGGATCTGATTCGTGGGTAATCTTGATGTAGGGGTAGCCAGTTCCACGCTTCAAGCGAATGTTATAGTACGGCTGGTATTTTTGAATCAGCGTGATTTCAAGCAACAATGATTCCTTTTCAGAACTCGTGACAATGAAATCAAAGTCCGCAATATTCTCAACCAGCTGGGCTGTCTTACCAGTGTGTTCACTTTTAAAGTAAGAACGCACACGGTTTTTTAGGTTCTTGGCCTTACCAACATAAATGATTTTCCCGTTCACATCCTTCATTTGGTATGAGCCGGGCAAATCTGGTAACAGCGCAAGTTTTTGTTCAATATGTTCTGACGCCATCCGCTTTTCCTTTCAAATAGTATTTACTTCATTATACGCCGAAATTCGGTTTAATTTAACCCCGGAGATTGGGTTCGGTTAAGTAGTTTGTGGTCTGTGTCCGTCCTATCGGCCGGAGTGACCTGCCCCTTCTGTAGGCTCGCTAACCCAAGCGGACCATGACCTGTGGAGAGCGGAGTCCACTGCGTTGCAGCGGACACCTTTACCTCCTCGTGGCTCTAAGCGGGAAACCCGCTAAGAACCCACACCCACGGGTCAAGGTCCACTTGGGTCTATACGCTCGGCGGGGCAGGTCACAGCAGCCGAGTAATACTTTGATTGTTTGATTTTCATCCACCGTGTTATTTCAAGGTGAACTGTTCACCCATTTGTTTTCCGGTAGATGTAAATCACAAACAGACTAGTATATCTTGGCTGCTGGCATGGGTGCGCGGGACTATCGGAGCGTTCAAATTGGGGCAACATGCCGCATGGCCGGCGCTATTCAGAGAAGCCCCACAGGACTAAAGGATTAGGGGGAATTATTTGCCCCGCTGAATGGCGTCCGCGCCATTCGGTTGCCCCAATTTGAACTTTGCCGGAGATAGTCCCGCGCACCCATGCTTCGGCGCAACGCGTCGACCCTAACCACCAACTAAAAAACAGCGCAAAAAAAGCCACTAGGAAATCTCTCACTTCCTAGTGGCTTAAGGGTTTACTTTGTCTTGTAGACGTAAATCATTACGGCTAGTGACGTCATCAACAATCCTGCAATCACTTCGACTGTCTCGGTTGAAGATGGTGCCATTGTTGTTGCTGTCGTTGCAGCCAATCCCTCTTCGGCCATCAACCACAATCCTGATACCGTACCTGCAATCGCAAGTGATGCTTGTTGTGCGAACTTCATCTGTTCTTTCCCCTTTAAATAAATAATTGCTTCCGAAGTTGTATATTACGGTTCGTTTTTGAATTATTTATGAACTTGAAAACGTTCTCATTATTACCAAATGCGAATGCGGTTTTCACCGACGACCAAGCTACCAACCGGCCCCGCCAATTCGCGTTCAATCTTGTCACCAACCAAATCCTCATTCAACACATAGTCCGATCCATCCGGTTGCTCAAACTCAGCATCTACCAAGCGTACCTTGCCCAACGTTTCTGATGTCTGGGTTGGCGCGACAAAATTCGTCACTGACTCTGGTACCGACAATTCTAGGTAATAAGCCTCACCTTGCTTCACCACATCAAAGTGTAGGTTCATTTCGTCAATCACGTTTGTCTTTTCCGCAGTCGTTGCACGGGCACCGTTCAAATAAACGTTATGTGACACATACATCGGTTGCTCAACCGTTTCGAATTGCTCAATATCGGTTGGGCGCGTCATGTGTACCGCATCAATGTACGCCTCAAGCGTTGTTGGCGCTTCGGCGAATTGGGCTGTTCCTTGCACTTCCCACGCCTTGTTTGGCGCGCCAATAAACACATTGTTGTAAAAACGGTCATCCCCACCATAAACACAAGCATAACCAGCAATCTGAGTTGAGTGTGGCGTGTGATATGGCGTTGTTCGGTTAAGCACCTTTTGACGCTTCATCGCACCAGCAATCAAGTTATTGACGAACGCGCCACCTTGGGCAAATTCATCAACCGCATTTTCAGAACCGAAGACATTATGATCAACCATGAATGGTCCGTGGCTCACTTCAACGAAGAAGTCACGATTATTGTGGTGATAAACGTTACGGTTAATGCGCGTACCTTGCGTCTGCCAATCCAACCACGTTCCCAAAACCGTATTGTGAATGTGATTATGCGTCAGTTGCACATCAATCGCAGCGTGCAACTTAATGCCAGCAACTTCCCAGCCGTGGTATTCACGCTTCAAGCCAATGTTGTAGATATGATTATCTGCAATCGTTGAGAAGACACAACCTAAGTGGCCCACGATACCATTTTGACCACAGTCATAAATCTCATTGTTTCGGACAATGTGTGACCCAATTGTTTCCTTGCGCCAACCATGATTATTAATTGCTTCAAACACCGTTTCCAGTTGATATTGGTAGCCTGGCTTATCGCGACGATGCGTGTAGTAGTTATCGCCTGATGCACGTTCCTTACCAAGCGAAATACCACTGGTCTTAGCATCGTGGAAGCGATTATTCTCGATAATCCAACCCTTGCTCCAATGCGCACCAATCAAGCCAGGTTGCTCTGCAGTCGGTGGCGTCCAAGGTGTTGCCGCTTGAGCCATTTCGAAACCACGCACCGTGATGTAATTACGGCCAATTTGGCTTGGATAGAACACATATGGACGCACGTTCATTTCAATCAAATGCTCTGACGGCTTGATGTCATGAAAATTAGCATAAATCGTCGTCACGTCATCCGTCACCTCGGCGAACCACTTGTACTTAGTACGGGCTGGGTACGGTTCCGCAATTTCCTCATCGGTCATAAAATCATGCACGTGATTACGCTCTTCACCAGCATCAACCTCAGCCAATGATTGCGCTTCGTACATTGAAACCCCATCAATATAAATGTCCGCCGTGTGCGTCTTGCGGTTCAAGTTTGAAATGAGCCAATCCCCATTTAGCTCATCGTCAAACGGATTGAACTCGCCAAACACCTTGTTATCCACGATCGCCTTATAGACCGAACCAGCATTCTCTTCCCACTCAGTAACCACTTCTGAGCCCTTGATAACCACCTTTTCGCGTGGCGCTGCTTGATAAACAATGCGGCGTCGGTCGCTTAACCCAGCATTCTTTGGATTCACCCATTCACGGTATTCCCCCTCGTGAACGATGACCGTGTCACCTGGTTGCGCAATTTGCGCAGCGTGATTAATCGTCAACAACGGACGTTCTGCTGTCCCGTCGTGATGATTATTTCCTGTTTTTGCAACGTGAATCTGCATTTTTCCTACCCCCATGAAATCACTTTTGCCCCTCCATCATAAACAAAAGTGACGCCTATCTAACGGCAAAAAAATGAAGTTATTTTGACGACAAGCCCCCAGGTAAACGTGGTATACTATTGGCAACGATATTTGATGGGGGAAAGCTAAATGCCATTGCAAACTAAGCGTACAGATGAATTGAGCAAGCAATTTGATGACTTGTTCGTTATGCCCGAAGTTAAGGATGATCAAAAGGATCGTTTCTTGGGTAAGAAGGAAGAAGAGCAATTGAAGCAATAATCTGCTCACGAAAAAACGTCGATGACCATAATCGGTCATCGACGTTTTTTGTTTAGTCTTTTGTTTTAACGAACAAGCCCTTCAGACTAGCCAAAGCCGCCTTCGTGATATTACCATCGTTGTAAGTCAACACATTGCGCTTGTAGACACGCAAGCCAAACATGCTGATGAATACCAACACAATCACCTCAAGTACCAACGCAATCGCGGCATCCCCCATCGTCGCATATTGCAAACCGAGACGAGCTGGCATCAGCGTTTGTGAAATGAATGGCACGTATGACAAGATGTTCAAGAACGTATTGTTTGGTTGACCTGACAACGTAAACGTTAGCACATAACCAATCATCGCCAAGTAGGTGATTGGTGCGACCGCTTGTTGCACCTGGCTCAAGTCATTTACCATTGCTGCAACAATCGCTGTAAGCACCATGTACATAAAGATGGCAACCAGTGCGATTAGCAAGGTCATAATGGCAAAGCCAGCATCAACGCCGGCCAACAATTCCTTGATCATCTTCAAGTACTTGTAGTGTGGTGCAAAGACGTTAACTAGCAAACCGGCAATCACATACAACAAACCGTGTGTCAACGCCAAACCAGCAATACCACTCAACTTACCGAAGAATTGCACGGCTGGCGATGTCGCAGCCAACAAGATTTCCATGATACGTGATGACTTTTCATTGGCAATTTCTTGCGCAATCATACTAATGTATGACGTCAAGAACACGAAAATCAAAATACCAATGGCCGAGGCTAAAGCCGTGTTGGCAGAATTGGCAACCGCACCACCAGCTGATTGCCCCTTGTCACTTTGCGTCGTGGTCTTCAACACCGGTGGCGTCATCAACTTTTGCAAATCTGCGCCTGACAAGTTGATTTCAGCTGCTGTGTTCAACATTGAAAAGCTCGTCAAGTTAGCTTTCAACTTCGTTTCTGAAACTGATTCACCGTCCGCTGACGCAACCAATTGGAACTTTGTCTCGCCAGTCTCCTTCAAGTACGCATCAAGCTTACCTTTGCGTAAGTCAGTCTTAGCTTGTTTCTCAGAAGCCACTGACTTTACCTTTGCACCCAGACCATCTGTTTTTTTCAAATAAGTCGTTAGTGCCGGTTGATTGACCACCCCAACAACCGGTGTCTTGTGACTTTGCGTAGCCGTAATGATAAATGTGATTCCTGCGATAACACCCACAATCAATACTGGCGCCAAGACTAATGCCCAATAACCAAATGACTTAATACGCGTTAGGTAGGTTTGGCGAGCTACTAAGAATAATTGTCGACTAGTCATTTACGCCACCTCCTTGCACTTCACGACGGAAAATCTCATCAAGGGTTGGCGCCGTTTGGGCAAACACCGGTACATAACCATCTTGTGCCACTGTGCTAAACACTTGGCGACCAACTTCAGCGTCCGTCAAAAGTACCTGACGACCAATACCTTGCGGCTCCACTGACACCACACCATCAATTGCTAACAAATCCGCATCTGACACTGGTGACTCAATATAGATTTCTGTACGCCCAAATGATTCACGAATCTCATTTGTTGCACCACTCAAAACCGTTTCGCCATGACGCAACATTGTGAGGTGGTCAGATAACTTTTCAACTCCGGACATATTGTGCGAACTGAAAATAATCATTGCGCCGTCTTGCTTCAAGTGCTTAATCTCGTTCATCATCAATTCCGTGTTCACCGGATCTAGCCCTGTGAACGGCTCATCCAAAATCAAAAATTCTGGGTGGAAAATAACGGTCGAAATTAACTGGACCTTTTGCGCATTACCCTTAGAGAGCTTTTGGACTTTGTCAGTCGTCTTACCAACGACATCCAAACGCTTCATCCAGTCTTGCAAAGATGCCTTCGCATCAGCACGTTTCATGCCGTGTAGCTCAGCAAAGTACATCACTTGTTCTTCAATCGTTAACTTTTGATACAAGCCACGTTCTTCCGGCAAAAAACCGATGCGTTGCTTATCAGCTGACGTAATCTTGTGACCATCCCAAGTGATTTCACCACTCGTCGGCTCAATAAAATCCAAGACCATGCGGAACGTGGTTGTTTTTCCCGCCCCATTTTGGCCAATCAAGCCCATAACTTCACCCGGCTTGATTACCATATTCATATCCCGAACTGCTAATTTGTCACCAAACTGCTTGTTCAGTTTTTTTAATTCAATCATGTAAACTACTCCCTATTTGTCTGACATGTTAACACCATTGTACCCAAGCCCTATGAATAATTGTATTAACTTTATTCTTTTGTTAGAAAAATACTGTCACAGTTCAAATAAAAAAGGTCGCATCCCCCGAAAGGAATGCGACCTGCATTAGACATTATGCCCAGTTAATTTCATCTCGTTGCACAAGTTGGAAATCAATATTTGCCATACGTGCGCGTCCGGTTGGGTTTTGCCCATGAACTTGCAAGTAGAAACGAACGTCAGCGTCATCACGCATCTCTGCAGGTGACAACACAACGTCGTGGTCATAGTGCAATTGGAATCCCTTGAGCTCTGGCACATACGTGTATAGACGACCAACATCGACATCAAAATCAGCGCGGTACATTGCTACCAATTCGACGTCCGTTGCTGGATTTGTTAAATCATAACGAATCATCTGACGGCCTCCATCTCATTTAATCGTATGCGTTATTTTAGTGCTTCACGGCGGAAGCGGTCAAGCATTTCGGGTGTAAACTTCAACTCGCGTGGCTTAGACCCGTTTTGCTCACCAATCAAACCACGATCCGTGAGCGCATCCATGATACGACCAGCACGGTTATAACCCATGCCAAAGTGGCGTTGAATTGATGACGTTGAAGCGCCACCAGCGCGCAAGATAAATTCAAGCACGTCATCCCAACGTTCATCTAGCTCATCACCTTCTGAACCAGGATTATCAATCGCGTTCACTTCTTCGTCAGACACTTCCATGCTCTTATCATATTGGGCTTCTCCTTGATTCTTGATGAAGTCCGTCAATGACTCAACATCTTCGTCAGTCAAAAAGGCACCTTGGACACGTTGTGGACCGTTTGAACCAATTGGGGCAAACAGCATATCACCACGACCCAATAGCTTTTCGGCACCGTTACTGTCCAAAATCGTACGTGAATCAACACCAGACGAGACGGCAAACGCCATTCGAGATGGCACGTTCGCCTTAATCAAACCGGTGATGATATCAACTGATGGACGCTGTGTCGCAACAATCATGTGAATACCAGCGGCGCGACCCAACTGTGCAATACGCACAATTGAGTTTTCAACATCACCAGAAACGGCCGACGTCATCATCAAGTCGGCCAACTCGTCAATAATGACAACCAAGTAAGGCATCTTTTGCAAGACTGTGCTTGAATCAGCTGCATTACGCTTTTCGACTAAGCGGTTGTAACCATCGATGTTACGCACCCCTTCTTCGGCCAGCAACTTGAAACGACGATCCATTTCAGCGACAACCTTCTTCAAGCCAAGTGACGCCTTCTTAGGGTCTGAGATAACCGGCGTAATCAAGTGTGGAATGTCGTTATACACTGACAATTCCACCTTCTTTGGGTCAACCAACATCAAACGAACTTGTGATGGCTTGGCCTGCAAAAGAATTGACGCCAAAATACCGTTAATGGCCACCGACTTACCTGAACCAGTTGAACCGGCAATCAGCAAGTGTGGCATCTTGGTCAAATCAAGTTTCATAACCCCACTTGTGACACCACGACCAATTGGGACAACCAATGGCTTCGTCGTATCGATGCCAGCCTCTTCCACCATGTCGCGGAAGCCAACTGTTGCTTGTTGATCGTTGGCGACTTCGATTCCGACGACGTTTTTACCAGGAATCGGTGCTTCAATACGTAATGACTTAGCAGCCAAAGCCAAAGCCAAGTCGTCCGCAAGATTTTGAATCTTTGACACCTTCACCCCAACTGCTGGCTTGATTTCGTATTGCGTAACTGTTGGTCCGAGGACCACCTTTTCGACCGTCGCATTAATGTTAAAGCTCTTCAACGTTTCGTGCAGGATACGGGCCTTATCGTTCAACGCATCACGTTCAGCTGACTGGTCAGTTGAACCAATGTGTTGCAACAAATCAGTCGTTGGCAACACGTAATCCTTATCATCAATCAAGGTACCCAAGCCAGACGCATCCACGTCGGACGTTGGTTCTGAAATCGTTGACGGTTCAACGTGGCCAACATTTGATTGGTGTGCCGTTGTCTTTGGTGACGTTTGCGCGTCATTGTGACCAAGAATATCAGCGTGCGTCAACGGCACATCTTGACCAGGCAACAGTTCATCATCTGGCAAGTCCTCGCCATAAATTACCGGCTCAATCGCTGCGTCTTGGGCTTGAATAACGGCATCTGGATTAAAGCTTGGATCATACGCCATTTCAACTGGCGCATCATCTTCACTTGGAAGCGGTGTGAACTCATTCGTCACTGGCTCTGATGCCGCAAATGTCGCCTCATCGACCGGTGCTTCCGGCTTAAATGGCGCCGGTGCTACAATTTCTGGCATGACAAATTCAGTAGCCGTTGCGTCAATTTCAGGTTCATCATCCACAACTGTCGTAGGTGTCTTAGCCTTCTTCGCCTTAATCGGCGCTTCATTCGACGCAGATGCATCCGGTAAGACATCTGCTATCTTTGCCGCTCGGTCACCCTCTGGCGCAAATGGATCTTCATTGAAAAATTCTTGCATCGCCGTCTTTTGACGTGTGCGGAAACTTTCAATTGATTCGGTCACCTTTTCATGGGCGGTCGAAGCTTGCGTTTGAACCAAATCACCCGCACCTTCAGCCAGATTAAAGAAGTTATCGAAAACATCACGAATTGGCAAATTGAAGAACATCACTGGTCCAGCAATCAATAGAATGACTGCCACTAGCCATGACCCAAAATCGGCCATCGCCATGTATGTGCCACTATAAATCATGGCACCAATTAAACCACCACCAACCGGGGTTGTGACTGCCTTATTGTTCATATCTTGGTTGATTAATGTTTGAATGGTTTGTGCATACGCTTCATGCACATTCATTTTATCGAACAGCAGGATTGAACCAACCAGCATGATACCAACATAAAAGAGGGTAAAACCAACATATTGTTGCCACTTAAAACGCTTTGGCCACTGGCCATAAGCCACAACCACGAGGAGCGGAATTAAAAGCACCAGTAACAGGAACTGGTAAGAACCACCTACTACAAGGCGAATAATATTGGCCAAAAACTTACCAACTAAACCAACCTTGGCAATGGCAATCACTGTCAGAATTGTTGCAAACAGACCAATGAGTTGTGGTCCTCGTTCCAGCCACCAATTCTGTTGGGTTGCTTTTTTCTTTTTGGCAGACGTCGACTTTTTCGGCGTTGTTTTACGCTTGGTAGTCGGACGCTTTTTTGCTGTCGCCGCCATATTAGTCTCCCTTCTTAAGTGAATAAACACTCATTTATTTTTACTTCAACTTGTCGTAGTCGTATTCGTGCGTCAAATCTAGGTTTGGGAACCCTTGTTGGCGCAATGTTTCATAGATAACGATAGCGGCTGTGTTTGACAAGTTCAATGAACGAATGTGGTCATCGTTTTGTGGGATACGCAATGCCTTTTCAGGATGTTGCTTCATAAATGGCTCTGGCAAACCAGTTGTTTCCTTACCAAACAAGAAGTAGTAATCGTGATCTGGGTTTGTGTAATCAGCCTCGTGATAAGCACGTGGTGCGAACTTTGAAATCAAGAACAATTCGTCCGTCTCCTTCAAACTAGCCATAAAGGCTGGCAAGTTTTCGTGGATTGTAATATCAACTGTATCCCAGTAGTCCAATCCAGCGCGCTTAACGTGCTTGTCGTCCAACTTGAATCCCAAAGGTTCAATCAAGTGAAGCTTTGTGTTAGTTCCCGTTGCGGTACGGGCAATGTTTCCAGTATTCGCTGGCATCAATGGCTCAAATAATACGATGTGATTCGTGCTCATGATTATCTCCTATTCTGGGGAGGCTCCCCTCCCCCAACGCGTTTAATTGCATACAAAAATAAGTATAGCATGGTCTGATAAATGACCACGCTATACTTAGTAAACCTTATTAAATGCTTTACTCGTTTTCTTCCGTAAATAGACCGGAGTTTTCTTGCCACCACTTGTACAAGCGGTACAACAACACCTTCATAATGGCGTAACCCGGAATTCCGAAGATAACACCGACCAAACCGAAAATATTTCCGGCTGATAACAGGATAACCAACACCGTTACTGGGTGAATCTGCAACGAATTGCCGAGCAGTTTTGGCGTAATGAGTCGACCTTCCAAAGTCTGTTCAATCATAAAGACCACTAGGACTGAAACTAACATCATCGGTGAAACGAATAGTCCAACGACAATTGCTGGTACCATCGCCAAAAATGATCCCAGGAACGGAATCAAGTTTAGTACGCCGGCAACAATCGCAATTAACCAGCCGTAGGGCAAACCAATAATCGTATAGCCTATCGCAAACATCACCATAACGGCAAAAGCAACTGACAATTGACCACGAATGTAATTTGAAATTTGGTTGTTAATCTCACCAATTGTTTCCAGGAAAGATGGTCGTGCCTGTGGTGGCAAAAACTTCGCCATGTAGCCTGGCATTTGGTGGCCATCCTTCAACAAGTAGAATAGCATGAATGGGAACGTTAACAAGGTGATGACAACCGTTGTTACTGTCCCAACAACTGAAGAAACACCCTTGATTCCCTTACTTGCATACTCAGCTGAATAGTTTTTGAACCAAGTCGTCAAGTCATTATTCGTCTCGTTAAACCACTTATTGACCGACATGAATCGCTTATCTGACGTTAAATGATCAACAGTCTTAACAATGCTGCGCCAGTATTCTGGCCAGTGTTTAATCAATCCAGCAATCTGATCCGTAATCCACGGGATGAATACGGCCAATCCCCAAATAATCAACAGCGCCAAGACAACGAATTGAATCGTAATTGTCACAGCGCGATGTAACTTAAAGCGTCGTTCGGCCCAATCAACCATTGGATTTAGTAAGTAGTAAAAGACACCTGCGATAATAATCGGTGCCCCCACTGCGCCGAACAAACCAGCGACTGGCGCAAAGATGAAATCAACCTTCTTTAACATATAAATAATGGCCAACGTCAGCAAAATTACCAGCATCGTTGAAATGATTTTATTATCTAACAGCCAGCGATACAAAATCGACCGGTGTTTTTGGTTGTTGCTCATATAGTCTATCCCCCAAAAAATAAAAAGCCAGTTACCAGCTGGCAACTGACTTTATTGTATCAAGCTTAGATGAACAATACACGCACTGATTCAGGAATTTCGTAGTCCTTTTGTGACAACGTCAATTCACCAGTCTCAGCATCGCGACGGTAAACCGTCACGTTATCTGTGTTTTGGTTGGCTGCAACCAAGAACTCGTTGCTTGGGTTCAAGGCGAAATCACGTGGGAAGTCACCCTCAGTTGAAATCCATTGAATGTGTTCAACTGATGCGCCGCCGTCCTTAACCGCAAAGACCGCAATTGAGTTGTGTCCACGGTTTGACGTGTACACAAACTTACCATCGTTTGACAAGTAGATAGCTGCACCACCGTTGTGCTCAGTCCAATCAGCAGGAATCGTTGAAACAGTTTGCAACAATGTGAATGATCCGTCAGCGTTGTACTTCAAAACTGACAACTTTGATGACAATTCACCCAACAAGTATGCGTATTGACCGTCTGGGCTAAAGCGCAAGTGACGTGGACCGAAGCCAGCTTCCGTCTCAAGCGTTGCAACCAACGTCAACTTACCTTCGTCAGACACATCAAACGTCAACACCTTGTCGGCACCCAAATCAACGACTGCCACACGGTTGTCTGGCGTCAAGTTGTTCCAGTGGACGTGTGATGAGCCTTGCTCTGGGCGCGGACCTGATCCTTCTGATTGGAATGAATCAGTCAACGTCAATGACCCATCAGCTGCAATCGCGAAGACTTCCAACGTACCCTTGTGGTAGTTACCTGAGTACAACAATTGACGAGCTTCATCAACAGCGACGTACGCAGGTGAAGCGCCTTCAGCCAAAACCTCTTGTGTCAATGTTGCTTCGTCATTGGCAAAGTCGAATACACCAACACCACCTTGGTCGCCGTTCTTGTCAACCGCGTACAACTTGTTAGCCTTGCTCAAAGCAAGGTATGTTGGTGAACCAACTTCAGCAACCAACTTGGCATCTTGCAACTCACCAGTCTCCGTGTTCAATGCTGCTTCGTAAATCCCCTTTGAAACACGTCGCGTATAAGTACCAAATAAAATCTTTTCCAATGCCATGGTTGATCTCGCTTTCATTCATTATATATCTTTTTAGTAAACGCTTTCATTATAACATAAAGTAGACTGAGAATGTCGGAGGTTTTAGACCTCCGACGTGACCAAGTCGCCCTTATCAGGTGCGTCTTTGGTCTTACGCCTGACTGAAGTCAGGTGTTCTAGACCAACAGCTGCTGTGATAAAAGCGTATGCATCAACAGACACATACGCTTTCGTTACCTATTTATTCGCAATTACTTCAATTTCAATGCGGGCATCCTTTGGCAACGTTGCCACGGCCACAGCTGAACGAGCTGGGAATGCGTCAACATCACTAAAGTAGTCGGCGTACAACTCATTCACCGGTGCAAAATCAGCCATATCAGCAAGGTAAACACTTACCTTAACAATGTCTGCTCGCGTCATATCGGCCGCAGCCAACAAACCATCAATGTTCTCAAAAACTTGCGTTGCTTGAGCCAAAGTCGTCTCCCCGGCAAATTCACCGGTGCTAGGAATCAAACCGATTTGTCCTGAAGCGTACAACGTTCCGTTCGTTAAAACAGCTTGTGAATATGGGCCGATTGCAGCTGGTGCATTAGTCGTTGTGATAATTTGCTTTGTCATTTTTCTATCCCCTACAAATTTAATATCGTCAGTATACGCGCAAAAATCGCTCGTGGAATTAAAAAAGGACCTACCTCGAAAGGTAGATCCAGAAGCTGTTATTCAGCCTTAAACTTACGACGTTCTTGTACACGCGATACAATCACTGAGGCAATAATTGATAGTGTTAACAATCCAACGATAACCGTCAATGACACCACATTTGAGATGTGGAAATGCCAATCGAACGCCTTCGCTGATTCGTTCAAGACCATCTTGACACCAATAAAGGCCAAGATGACCGCCAACGCGTACTTGATGTAACGGAACATTGGCAAAATACCAGACAACGCAAAGTACAAAGAACGCAATCCCATAATCGCAAAAATGTTTGACGTCACGACGATAAATGTATCTTGCGTAACGGCCAAAACAGCTGGAATTGAGTCAACGGCAAATAGCAAATCTGATGCTTCAATGAACAACAATGCCAACAAGAATTGCGTTGCGTAGCGCTTACCATTTTCCTTAACCAAGAAATGTGGTTCGGCCACATCTTCCTTCAATGGCAAAATCTTACGCAAACTCTTGATAATGAAACTATCATTCAAATCTTGCGCTTCTTCCTTTTCGAAGAGCATCTTCACACCAGTGACAATCAAAAACGCGCCGAAGATGTACATCAACCAGGCAAAATGGTGTAGCAAGGCTGCGCCACCAAAAATGAAAATCACACGCATCACTAGGGCACCAAAGACACCCCAGAATAGCAAACGGTGTTGATACTTCAATTCAATACCGAAGAAACCAAATACCAAAATGAAGATAAACAAGTTATCAATACTCAATGACTTTTCAAGCAAATATGCCGTCACGAAATCAAGCGCATGATCACCACCGGTGAAGAACCAAAGGCCTCCTGCAAAAATGAAGGCAAGCCCAATCCAAAAGGCACTCCACAACAATGATTCTTTCATGGTTGGTGCCTCGTTGTTCTTGTGGAAGACACCCAAATCAAGCGCCAACATCACCAAAACAAAGGCGAAGAAACCAATCCAATAACCTATACCAACTTCCATGTATTTCTCAACTTTCTTATAAATAGATACGTCTCGGGCCACCAATTTGGTCCGCGATGACTATAAAGATATTTTAACCGAATTCTCATCGTAATACTATTACTAACATTTTGATAATGTGTTTCAAACGCCCCTAACCACTTTGATAAATGAAAAAAGACCAGGCAACAAAATGCGCCTGGTCTTCATATTAATCAATACTTAGTTCGACTTGACATCAAGCTCCAAGAAGTTAGCTACCTTAGTCGCTTCGTTAGCAACGGCGTGCAACGTAGCCAAACGGTTGTTCTTAACCGCTTCATCTTCGACCATGACCATCGTCTCGTCGAAGTAAGCTGCAACGGCTGGTTGCAAGTTCAACAATGCAACCAACTTGGCATCCGTTTCTGCAACTTCAGCAACTGGTGAAACAGCTTCGAACAAAGCCTTTTCAGCATCGTTCTCGAACAACGTCACATCAACAACAGCGTCAGTCGCGTTCTTCGTCGTCAAGCGCATGACACGCGTCAAAGCTTCAACACCTTCACGGAAGTTATCGTCAGCCACGTGAGTTGCCAAAACTTGGGCTGATTCGAACATTTGTGTCGTATCAGCAAAGTCGTTCTTCGTTACCGCGTTGATGATGTCACGACGAACACCATCATCTTGCAATGCCTTCACAACACGGTCCGTCAAGAAGTTCACAACGGCAGCCACATTGTTTTGCAACTCAGCCATCACATCTTCTGGCAAGCCGAACTTAGCAGCATCAGCGTTGATGTCATCAATCAAGTCTGACAAGATACCATCAATGTCCAACTCCCACTTGTTGTCAGCCAAGATGTTCACAACACCTGAAGCGGCACGACGCAAAGCGTATGGGTCGTTTGAACCTGATGGTACCATGCCGCCAGCGAAGAATGACAACAAGCTATCCAACTTGTCAGCCAAAGCCAAAACCTTACCCAAATCTGATGCTGGCAATTCACCATCAGCTGAGATTGGCATGTAGTGCTCACGGATTGCTTGGGCAACAACAGCGTCTTCACCAAACAAGTTGGCGTACTTCTCACCCATGATACCTTGCAATTCGTCGAACTCACCGACCATACCAGTCATCAAGTCGAACTTGTAAATCTCACCAGCGCGAGCCAACTTCGTTTGTTGGTCAGCTGAGAAGTTCAAGCGACCAGCGATGATGGCAGCCAATGCCTTGGCACGACGCGTGTGCGCAGCAACTGATCCCAACTTAGCGTGGAATGAAACAACTTCCAACTTGTTGTTGTAGAAGTCGATATCGTGCTTTTGGTCCTCGTGGTAGAAGAACTTAGCGTCTTCCAAACGGGCAACCAACACCTTCTCGTTACCGGCAATCACGTTGTCGATGTGTTCAGCGTTTCCGTTACGAACTGAGATAAAGTGTGGCAACAAAGCACCGTTAGCGTCAACTACGTGGAAGAAACGTTGGTGTTCCTTCATTGACGTAATCAAAACTTCGTCAGGAACTTCCAAGTAACCTTCGTCGAAGCCGCCAGCAAAGGCCGTTGGGTATTCAACGATGTTGTTAACTTCTTCAAGCAAATCATCGTCAACAACCACTTGCCAGTTGTTGTCAGCGGCAATTTGGCGCACTTGTGCACGGATGTTTTCCTTACGTGCTTCAGCATCAGCTTGCACGAAAACAGACGTCAACGCTTCTTCGTACTTGTCAGCAGATGCGATTTCAACATCGTGACCCAAGAAGCGGTGTCCACGTGATGAACGACCCGTTGCAACACCCAAAATATCGAATGGCACAACTTGATCATCCAACAATGCAACCATCCAACGAATTGGACGAACGTATTCGAACGTGTGACGGCCCCACTTCATCGTCGTTGAGAACGTCATTGCCTCAACAACTGACTTGAAGCCTGCCAAAACAGCAGCAGCTGGTTGACCAGCTTCGAACTTCGTCACGTAAACGTATTCGTTACCGTTAAATTCCTTGAACGTGATGTCGTCTGTCGTCATGCCTTGACCACGTACGAATCCTTGGGCAGCCTTTGAGTAGTTACCTTCAGCGTCCAAAGCGGCCTTCTTAGCAGGTCCCTTTACTTCTTCAGTAAAGTCTTCAGCCTTTTCGGCCACACCTGAAATCAAAACTGCCAAACGACGTGGCGTTG
This sequence comes from Weissella confusa, assembly GCA_016466735.1. GTDB lineage: Bacteria > Bacillota > Bacilli > Lactobacillales > Lactobacillaceae > Weissella > Weissella fermenti. Next base: position 28,774 of record JAAOED010000003.1, read on the forward strand.
AGAATGGCTTAATTGACTCGTAAGCCAAACGCTCATCCTTCATAAAGTTTTCGGCACGCTCAACCAATTGGTTAATTGCGGGCGTAACCAAGTGGGCAGGAACTTCTTCCAAACCAATTTCTAGCAAAAAGTTAGCCATCTTAGTTCTCCTCCTCATCTGCAGGCAAGTACTTCGCACGCAAAGCTTCGTCCTTCAACAATGGGAAACCAAGCTTCTTACGCTCATCAATGAAGGCACGCGCAACTGAACGAGCCATGTTACGGATACGTGAAAGGTACTTTGCACGCTCAGTAACTGAAACCGTTCCACGCGCGTCCAACAAGTTAAACGTGTGTGATGACTTCAAAATGTAGTCGTATGCTGGGTGAACCAAGCCCTTTTCCAAGGCCTTCTTGGCTTCAGCTTCGTACTCGTTAAAGTGACGCAACAACATTTCTTGGTCTGACTCTTCGAATGAGTAAACTGAGTGCTCGTACTCAGGCTCCTTGAAGATATCTCCGTACAAGACACCGTTACCCCATTCCAAATCGTAAACCGTTGGCACGTCTTGGATGTATGAAGCCAAACGCTCCAAACCATACGTGATTTCTGATGTTACGGCATCAACTTGGATTCCACCAACTTGTTGGAAGTACGTAAATTGCGTCACTTCCATACCATCCAACCAGATTTCCCAACCGATACCAGCAGCACCCATTGAAGGGTTCTCCCAGTTATCTTCAACGAAACGGATATCGTGTTCCAAAGGATCAATACCCAAGGCCTTCAAAGAATCCAAGTACAACTCTTGGATGTTGTCAGGTGATGGCTTCATAACCACTTGGAATTGGTGGTGTTGGTACAAACGGTTTGGGTTATCCCCGTAACGTCCATCGGCTGGACGACGTGATGGCTCTACGTAAGCTGCGTTCCATGGCTCAGGACCATTGGCACGTAGGAACGTGTAGGGGCTCATCGTACCAGCACCCTTTTCTGTATCGTAGGCTTCCATTAGCATTGCGCCTTGATCAGCCCAGAACTTTTGCAACGTCAAAATAATGTCTTGCACACTCATTTTTGCACTCATGTTGACAAATTCCTTTCTCGTGGTTGGCTTCGAGCAAATAAAAAGCCCTACACCAATCACCTTTAAAAATGATTGATGTAGGGACGATAATTCGCGGTTCCACCCTACTTCTAGGAAAACTCCTAGCAGCTTCATTGGATTAAATTGTGCTCCGGCAGTGCCCCTTGCGTGTTTTCAGGTCACCCTCACATCACCGGTGACTTGCTGGACTGAGTTCACGCAATTCTTCTGCTTTCATCGCTTATTACATGTAATAAGTTTATCACTCAGCGTTTAAAAGTCAACGCGCATGACTGATTAATTACCACGATGATGTGCTTCTTTTCGAGCGCGCTCACGGGCTTGTTCAGCAACTTCTTGGGCTTGTTCTTGAGCTTGTTCACGTCTTTGTTCGGTGCGCCAATCATCAAAGCGTTTTTGGGCGTCAGCGCGCCTTTCTGGTGACATGTGACGCCAGAATAAACGTTGCAAAACTTTTTCTTGCATCGCCATCGACTTTTCATTGATTGATTCGTCAGTCGCGTTCAACATATCTTGCATGTGGGCTTGTTCTTCAGGTTGCCAACGCGCCGCTTGATCATTGATGCGGTCCTTCAGTTCACCTTCGAACACTGTCTGGACGAAACTAATTATCGGAACCAAGATAAACAACCAGAACCCCCACGTTGGCCAGATAGTTGCGACAACTAGCAAGACAATCGCACTGATGCCAGTAACGCGCGCTTGATTATTAAATGCGAAATAGTACACCTGGGCCAATGAATTATTCGCTACCGTCGACATTTCATCTGGGTTAAAATTCGTCTTCACCAAATTTAGCAATAACGCCTGCTGTAGCACACTTGCTAAGACGTAAATAACGCCATATCCCAGTACCGCATACCGATTATGCCAATCCTCAAACATCCAACGTGTAAAAAATGGCAAAAGCGCCAACACAGCTAGCCAACTAAAGACTAACAGCATCCCCACCGGATTAATTTTGTGAATCAAATTGAACATGCGCATGTTCGTCACGTATTGATTCACCACCACGATAAAACTCACCACAAATATCGCAATCCCAATCAGAACGGGTTGAATCGTCGTCCAATCATGTGCCCCTTTAATTGGCAACTTCAGTGCCAACACCATGATGGTTGCTATAATCGCCAAAACGGCATCAATTAAGCCGTTCAGTCGATTGATTGTTGGCTGTGCGTAGTAGCGATCACTCAACTGCAACTTCGCCTGTTCGGCTTTCTTCAAATCAAATTTTTCTGTCATCACATTTTCCCACTAGCATCCCTAATTTTACATAATGATAGCTAGTCATTGTGAACAGACGCCGACCAAATCAAAAAAAGACTGACAACAAAATGTTGCCAGTCGGTCATGATTAATAGTTGATTTTTAATAAAATCATCGGGAGTTCGTTTGTTTGACGTTCTCCCTTTCTAACCTTTGTTAGGTTTGACAATTGAGATAACCAACAAGGTAAGGCCCCCTACAAAGAACAAGGTAGGAAAAACAAAATCGACGTTAGTTAAAACTGGATTAATCACATAATCGATTCCAAGCATGACAACTCCACCAACAAAGCTGATGGCACTTTGTGCTTTTAGACCAAGCTGTTTGTTTTGGTTTTTAAGTGTAACGGCCAACAATACGCCGATTATTCCGATGATTGGTCCAATGTAAAACATGTGATTAATACCTGCTTTCGTATTTTAATAGACCACACTTTAAGTTTATCATCGTTACAAAACGTCCGCAAATTTCATTGCGTAATATAAACAGGCTATGGTGAAAAAAACGTAAAAAGCGGTTATGATTTCTCACACCGCCAAAAATCGTAGAGCCGATTAATCTTTATATTCAGTAGTCTTTGACCACAAGTACATGCCGTAGAACGCATTAAATGTTTTCACAATCATGAGGACAAACATCCCCAATGCACCTGAACCACCGGCTTGAATTTGATTCCACCAAAGTAACAAACCCACGGCATCAACGAACAACCAGACAATCCATTGTGACAAATAACCATACGTTGCCAAAATTTGAGCCAGCATACCAAGTGGTAGTTGTGATGAGTCCAGGTAAACTTGATTACCATGGGCTGTCTTCGCAACCGTCAATACAATGCCATAGACGACGACTGCCCCTGCGACTAGGCACCCCATCATCTTCGGACCAATGCGCTTGGCTTGAATTTGGCTGTGATCAGCTTGTTGTGACAGTTGCTTGTACCAAGCAGCCATCCCCACGAATTGCATCACAAAGAAGAATCCTTGGTTCAAGATATCCCCAACCAAGTGATTGTGAATTGACATCAACAGCCAAATACCATTCGTCAACAAACCCCAGAAGAAATTTGTCAAACGCCCACTAGCTAGCATAATTAGATAGAATGCCAACACAAGGCCGGTAATCAAACTCGTCCAACCTGATGATGAATAGTCACCCGTGTAAACAAACGCCCAAATCGTGACCGCCATGATGACAACCATGTACACACGCTGGAATCGATTCATTAGCGCCAAGTCGCGCCGGATATTAGCTGGTGACGTTGCCTCGCGCAAAGCTCGCTTCAAATTCTGCATCTTTCTACTACTCCCTAAAACTAAAACACTAAGAAATAGATTACCACATTAACTAATCATTTGTGCATAATGTCACAGGACTGTAATTAGTTGGTGTTCGGGATGCGAAAAAAGACGACACACCCAACCGGGCATGTCGTCCATTAGCCGTTATTTAGTCTTTGCCAAGCAATCCTGACAACTTGTCTTTCACGTCATCCAAATCGACGTTATCAAGCATGTCAGCCTTGTCACCAAGCAACTCACCGGCCTTTTCTTTCAACTCGTTCAAGTCAGCTCCTTCTAGTACGTCTGCTGCCTTGTCCTTCAAATCATCCAAATCAAATGCCATAACTTCATCTCCCGTCTGAAAACGTTTTCTTCTACATATTTATTATAAGTGATTAATCCGTAGAAGTCTCGTTTTTGCCCTCAGAATTATTGCGAGTTGCCAACCGCGCTTGCCAGCCCGATAACTGTTGAATAAATGATTTTGCACGCAAATGAACACCAACCTGATCGTCATACAACTTATCCATCACACGGGCCATATCTTGCTTTGTTTCGTCCTTAAGACTCAACGTGCCAAGTTGCTTCAAATCTACCTTCGCAAGTTGTGACAAAATACGGACTGAGCGCGGATTTGCGTTCATGCGATTTTCATCTTGGTCCCAGTGAATCTGGCAAATTGTGCCGTTTAGCTTCTCGGAAAAATCAAGTGGCAAATCACGACGACCGCAGACTGCGCATTCACCCCAAGTTGGATTTAGACCAAATGCGGGTAGTAGCTGGACTTCAAAGTAATTCGCTAAGCCTTGTGGGTCGAGTCCTTCTTCTAGCTTTTCCAACGCCAGTTTCGCCCAGTTAAACCATTTTTCGATTGGCTGATTGTCCACAAAGGCCGCGTCAATCAATCCCAAAATGTATGTCATGTAGGCATTCTTTTCGACATCCATCATCAACTCACGCGAATGGTGACTCTCTTTCACCGAATTGATGAAACTCAACCCCGTTTGGTTCAGGGTGCCTTCGAAGGTTGCAATCGTCATCGGTTGAACATCTGCCGCAAACTGATAGCGCTTTGATTTACCATTTTTGATGTAAAACATGCGCTTGCCGGCTGTTTTAGTCAGCATTTTAACCATCAAATCTTTTTCTTTGTGGTCACGTTGATACATGACAATCGCTTCAAATACTTCCGCCATGCCGCCTCCTAATAAAAAAGAGACTAGTCAGTCTCTTTTTCACATCATTAAATATCTGAATCTTCCTTGTAACCATAAGTTTGCAAGGCTTGTGGCTTATCACGCCAACGTTCTTCAACCTTAACCCACGTCTCCAAGAAAATCTTGTCTCCAAGCAAACGTTCGATATCCTTACGGGCACGAACTCCGATTTCCTTAATCATCGCACCTTGCTTACCGATAACGATGTTCTTTTGCGTTGGACGCTCAACAACAATCGTGGCTTGCACGTGCAAGTGGTTCTCATCTTGACGTTCAATCTTATCGATCACAACGGCAACTGAGTGTGGCACTTCTTGACGCGTCAATTGTAGGACCTTCTCACGAATCAACTCACTCATGATGAAACGCTCTGGGTGGTCCGTAATTTGGTCAGCTGGGTAGTATTGTGGTCCTTCTTCCATCTTGTCCATGGCGAAGTCCAACAACTCAGGCACACCATCACCCTTCAAAGCTGAAATTGGGAAGATTTCAGCAAATTCCATTTGTTGGCTGTAATCAGCAATGATTGCCAACAAATCTGATGGGTTTACCAAATCAATCTTGTTGATAATCAAGTAAACTGGTGTGTTTGTATCCTTCAAACGGTTGATAATGAAGTCATCACCGGCACCACGTGGCTCGTCGGCGTTAACCAAGAACCACACCATGTCAGCTTCACGCAAAGCTGACATCGCTGTCTTCACCATAAAGTCACCCAATGAGTTGTGTGGCTTGTGAATTCCTGGCGTGTCCATGAACACAATTTGACCTTCATCAGTCGTGTAAATTCCTTGGATCTTGTTACGTGTCGTTTGTGCCTTTGGTGACATAATGGCAATCTTTTCACCAATCATCTTGTTCAAAAGCGTTGACTTACCAACGTTTGGACGACCAACTAGGGCAACGAAACCTGACTTAAATCCTTGTTCACTCATGTATATTATTCTCTATTCTTTCTATAATCCACGCATCGCGCGTACAACTAACTTATTTAATAATCATCTGCAAGTTTGGCAAGATGTAGGGTTGGAAAATCAAAACACCAATCACAATGGCAAAAGCCACCGCCGCCAATACGGCACCGGACGCCACGTCCTTTGCCACCTTAGCTAGCGGGTGATATTGTTCACCCACAATCAAATCAACGATTGCTTCGACCATGGTATTCACGAACTCAGCCATGATAACCGTAAAGACGGCAACTGAAATCCACAACCAATCTGAACGTCCTAGTTTAACATAGATGCCGACAAGTAAGACTACAATCGCCGCAACAATATGAAAACGCATGTTTCGTTCACGAACCAAAAGTTGACCAATACCTTCTAAGGCATGACCAAGGGCTTGGAGGAAGTGCGTATTTTTTTCAATTTGTGGCTCTGGTGTAGCAGCCTTTTTCTTATCGTGTAAGTCCATAACTATCTAAAATCTCACGTTGCAAATCAAACATAATCTTTTCGTCTTCATCACTGCGCATGTGGTCGTAACCATTCAAGTGCAAGAATCCGTGCACAACCAAGAATCCTAGTTCACGCTCATATGAGTGTTCCAAGTATTCAGCTTGTTCACCAATCTTATCGACAGAAACGATAATGTCACCAATGTTCTTAGCCAAATCTTCAGCCATTTCTTCATCCATCATCAATGGCAAGTCATCACCATCTTCTTCAATAGCGAATGAAATGACGTCAGTCGGCTTGTCCAAACCACGGTATTCGCGGTTGTAACGTTGAATTTCGTCATTGTTAACGAATGTTACTGACATCTCGGTATCTGCTGGTAGCTTCATATACTCACCAGCATAGTCCAACACCTTTTCAACGAGTTCAATTTGCTCGGCAGGAACGCCGGGCTTTGATTGGTCAATAATTGCCAAATCCATAATCTTAATCCTTCTTCTCTTTTGCTTCTTTTGCCTTTTCTTGCGCTGCATCAAAGGCGTCGTATGCATTAATAATCGCTCCGACAACTGGGTGACGCACAACGTCATCTGCCGCGAACTCAATAAATTCGATATGTGACACATTTACCAACACACGACGAGCTTGAATCAAACCTGAACGCACCTTACTTGGCAAATCAATTTGTGACACGTCACCGTTAACCACCATGTGTGATCCGAATCCCAAACGGGTTAGGAACATCTTCATTTGTTGTGGTGTTGTATTTTGCGCTTCATCCAAGATGATAAAGGCATTATCCAACGTACGACCACGCATGTAGGCCAATGGGGCAATTTCAATCGTACCACGATCCATCAAACGTTCCGTGTGCTCCGCACCTAGAATAGCATGCAACGCATCATAAATTGGTCGTAGGTAAGGATCAACCTTTTCCTTCAAATCACCCGGCAAAAATCCAAGGCTTTCACCGGCTTCAACAGCCGGACGCGTAATGATAATTTTCTCCACATCACCGCGCTTCAAAGCAGCCACGGCCATGACAACAGCCAAATACGTCTTTCCAGTACCAGCTGGTCCAATACCAAACGTAATATCATTACTGCGAATGGCTTGAATGTAGCGACGTTGACCATAGTTCTTAACACGAACTGGGTGTCCTTTGGCATCACGAATCAACGTTTCCGTATACATATCGCCAAAGTATTCCAATGTGCCACGTTCTGACATCTTCATTGCTGACACGATATCAGTTGCGTTTAGCTTCACACCCTTTTTAATCAAAGCGGCCAATTCAGCAACGATTGCCTCAGCAGCATCAACGGCGTCAGCTTCACCCTTAATCGTTAGTTGGTCCCCAAACACAGACAATGCAACATGCATGCCTTCTTCAATTAACTTCAAATTACTGTCTTGTGCGCCGACCAAACCAATTTCTTGCTCAGCATTTTCAAAACGATAAACTTTTTCAACTTGTGCTGCCAAAAATGTAATCCCTCTAATTCGAATTATTCTCTTACGGTTACTATTATACCGCAAATATATATGTATCGGGGGCATCCCCCGTATCAGAGTTCGACCTAAATTAGCCCAACAATGATTGAACAGTTTGGTTAACCAACTTACCGTCAGCCTTACCCTTAACCTTAGGCATCAAAGCGCCCATTACCTTACCCAAATCAGCCTTTGATGATGCACCGACTTCAGCAATCGTTTCCTTAACAACAGCAACGACTTCTTCTTCAGACATTTGCTCAGGCATGTAACGCTTCAAAACGTCGATTTGACCTTGGATTTCTTCAGCCAAATCTTCACGATCAGCATCCTTGTATGATTCCAACTCTTCGACACGTTGCTTCATCTCACGTGACAAAACAGCCAATTCTTCGTCAGCAGTCAAGTCGTGACCCAACTTGATTTGCTCGTTAGAAACAGAAGACTTTACCATACGAACAACGCCCAAAGTCACCTTGTCCTTAGCCTTCATTGCTTCCTTCATGTCGTTAGTCAATTGTTCCAACAAACTCATAATCATAATCTCCTTTAATTACTTGAATATAAAACAAAACCGGACCACCAGCAGGTAGCCCGGCAAGAGTCGAATTAACGGCTCTTCTTGTTCTTGCGCTTACGAGCGGCCTCAGCCTTCAACTTACGTTGTACTGATGGCTTGATGTAGAACTCACGCTTACGGTACTCTTGCAAGGTACCATCCTTTGATACACCACGCTTGAAGCGACGGAGAGCATCATCAAGAGACTCATTCTTACGAACAACAGTCTTTGCCATAATGTTTACCCTCCCTTCCCGTGTGAAGTTTCCAACTTTTATATATGTCGCACACTTTTGTTCTTTAATAGTTTACCAGAATTGAACCTGTTGTCAACGCTTTATACAAAACTGCTGACGATTTGTTATCACTCTTCACTTAGTCGCACCTAAAATGTTTGTCCCTAAGCTTTTTGCACCTAACAAACTGTTAGTTTACAACTTTGGTTCGTAGAAACGGCCGAACGTGCGATCGATGCGCCAAAGCGATGCCCACGCTTGGGGATCAACTTCGTAAATGGCATCGCGCAGGTCGTATTGTTCATACATCGAGATAACCGTGAACAGCACTTCCTTGTGGTGATGGTTATATCCACCCTCAGCGTGGTGCACAATCGTAATACCACGACGAATATCACGCTGAATGGCTTCGATAACCAAATCAGGCTTTTCTGTCACAATCATCACTTGCATCTTTTGTTGACGTGTATAAACCAAATCGATGACGCGGGCGTTGATAACCAGACCAATACCGGTATACAACGCATATTGTGGACCAAACAAGAATCCTGAGGCCAACAAGATGAAGAAGTTAAACGTTAAGTTCACCGCTCCCATCTTCATGCCAGTCTTGCGACGAACCAAAATCCCAATAATATCTAACCCACCAGTTGAGAGTCCATTACGTAGCGCTAATCCCGTTCCGAATCCGTTAACAGCACCACCAAAGATGGCCATGACAAGTGGATCGTGCGTCCACAATTGCTCTGGTTGCGAAACTAAACGCATGGCAATTGCGGCCAGCAACAAAGCTAATGCCGTAAACATCGCGAATCGCTTACCAATTGCGCGGTAGGCAGTAATCATCAATGGCACGTTAATCAGCACCAATAAGACACCAACCGGCACATGCCAGCCCACAAAACGTTCAAGCAATGTGTTTAGTAACTGGGCTAGCCCTGTAAATCCAGAAGAATAAATGTGTCCGGGCGTCCAAAAAAAGTTCAACGCAATCGCTGATGCGACTGCATATACCATCGCACTACCAATGCGACTTGAGTACTGGTGTCGATTAAAATACTGTTCTATCTGGTCCATTTTCTCGCTTCTTTCAATTTGTACTTTATGATTTTATCACGAAAATGCCAGCGTAAATAAATTATAAAGAAGGTTTATGAACAAAAAAGAGCGAGCTTACAGAAAACTGCAATCTCGCTCGATTAAGTATCGATTATTCTTCTGACATGTTTGGCGCTTCGATATCGGCGTAAACCGGTGCCGTCAAGCCCAAGTCATCAACGATTTGTGCCTTAGCAACAGGCGTTGGTGCTTCCGTCATTGGCTCAGTCGCCTTTGAGTTCTTAGGGAACGCAATCACTTCACGGATGTTGTCACGTCCGGCCAACAACATAGCCAAACGATCCAATCCTAGGGCGATTCCACCCATTGGTGGGAAGCCGTATTCCATACCTTCAAGCAAGAAGCCGAATGCGTCGTGCGCTGCTTCCTTGGTGAAACCAAGTGCTGACAACATCTTTTCTTGAATGTCCATGCGGTGAATACGGATTGAGCCTGAACCCAACTCGTATCCATTCAAAACAAGGTCATATGATTGGGCGTGTGCTTGGTGAGCACCTTCCGTCGTCTCCAACAATGGCAAATCTTCTTCGTTTGGCATTGTGAATGGGTGGTGTGCTGCAATCCAACGATCTTCTTCTGCTTGGTGCTCAAACAATGGCCAGTTAACAACCCAAGCGAAGGCCCACTTGCTGTTGTCAATCAAGTCCATTTCCTTAGCCGTCATACGACGCAAAGCATCCAGCGTTGCTGAAACAACGCCTTCTGAATCAGCCGCGAACAAAATCAAGTCGCCAGCCTTAGCTTCAGTTTGGGCCAACAAGTCGTCACCCTTCGTCGTCAAGAACTTAGCAATTGGGCCAGTGATGCCTTCATCAGTCACCTTCAACCAAGCCAATCCCTTGGCACCGAAACGCTCGATGTATTGGGCCATCTTATCAATGTCCTTACGTGAGTAGTGATCAGCACCACCAGGGACAACGATTGCCTTTACTTGGCCACCGTCCTTGACCGCATTCGCAAAGACACCAAATTCTGAATCAGCCATCAATTCTGACAAATCTTGCAATTCCATACCGAAACGCATATCAGGCTTGTCAGTTCCGAAACGCTTCATTGAATCAGCGTAATCCAATACTGGAATTTGCGCCGTATCCAAATCAACATCAACCGTCTTCTTCATGATAGCGGCAACCCATTCGTTAACCAATGCCATGATTTCGTCTTGCGTCATAAATGACGTTTCAACGTCCAATTGCGTAAATTCTGGTTGACGGTCACCACGCAAATCTTCGTCACGGAAGGCACGTGCAACTTGGTAGTAACGGTCAAAGCCGGCCCCCATCAACAATTGCTTAAACAATTGTGGTGATTGTGGCAAAGCGTAGAATGAACCAGGGTAAACACGTGATGGGACTAGGTAGTCACGAGCTCCTTCTGGCGTTGACTTAGCCAAGTATGGCGTCTCGATGTCGATGAAACCGTTGGCATCCAAGAACTCGTGTGTAGCAGCCGTAATCTTTGAACGGATGCGCAAGTTCTTTTGCATCTCTGGACGACGCAAATCCAAGTAACGGTACTTCAAACGCAATTCGTCTGAAACGTTGATGTCGTCTTCAATGTAGAATGGCGTCGTCTTAGCTTCTGACAAAATCGTTGCCTTAGCAACTTGCACTTCAATCTTACCTGACTTCAAGTTGTCGTTAACCGCACCTTCAGCACGTGAACGAACAACACCTTCAACTTCGATAACGAATTCTGAACGCATCTTTTCAGCAACCGCCAAAGCATCTGCACCAAATTCTTCTGAGAAGGCCAGTTGAACAATACCTTCACGGTCACGCAAATCAACGAAAATCAAACCACCCAAGTCACGGCGCTTTTGCACCCATCCTTGTAGCGTGACAGTTTGATCAAGGTAGGCTTCATCAATCAAGCCAGCATAGTTAGTACGCTTCATAATTAGTTTTCCTCTTCTACGTCTTCTTCAACTTCAATAAACTCTGGGAGACCCGTGTAAAGTTCAGCCAACTTTACCGTGATTTCTTCACCAGTCGTCATGTTCTTCAAGTTTGCCGTTTGCTCAGCCAATTCACGTTCACCAATCGTGATAATGAAGCGGGCACCAAGCTTGTCGGCTGTCTTAAATTGCGCCTTTAACTTACGATCTTGGTAATCGCGTTCTGCGCTGTAACCAAATGAACGAACTGCTTGAACCATTTGCATAGCCGCAACATCAGTCCCTTCACCCATGTTTGCAACGTAAACATCCAATGGTGCTTGTTCAGGTAACGTTGCACCCTCGGCTTCAAGCAACAACATCAAACGCTCAAGTCCGATACCAAATCCAACACCTGGCATTTCAGGTCCGCCGAACTCTTCAACCAAACCGTTGTAACGGCCACCACCAGTGATTGTCGTCCAACCACGACCTAGCGCAGCTGATTGTGTCATAACCTCGAAAATCGTGTGATTATAGTAGTCCAAACCACGGACAACGTTGGCATCAACTTCGTAATCGATTCCCATTGCTTCAAGGTAGGCTTGCACCTTTTCCCAGTGCGCTTGGGCATCTGCCGTCAAGTAATCCAAGATTGATGGCGCATCAGCAACAATTGCTTGATCCTTTTCATCCTTTGAATCCAAGACACGCAATGGGTTCTTCTCCAAACGCGTTTGTGAGTCAGCAGACAACTCGTCAAAGTGTGGCTTCAAGAAGTCAATCAAAGCATTACGGTAGTTTTCACGTGATTCCTTGTCACCCAAAGAGTTAATCTTAACCTTCAAGTTTGTCACACCCAACGTTTGGAACAAATCAACTGCCATTGCGATAACTTCAGCATCCAAAGCAGGTGAATCTGAACCCAATGCTTCAACACCGATTTGGTGGAATTGACGCATACGGCCAGCTTGTGGACGCTCGTAACGGAACATTGGTCCGATGTAGAACATCTTGTATGGCTTTTGGTGCTCAGGTCCAAACAACTTGTTTTCAACAAACGCACGAACAACTCCGGCAGTCCCTTCTGGACGCAAAGCAACGTGACGGTCACCCTTGTCCTTGAAGTCATACATTTCCTTTGTCACAACGTCTGATGTATCACCAGCAGAACGGGCAAAAACATCAAAGCTTTCAAAAATCGGCGTACGCACTTCTGAGTATTGGTAGTCGCCGAACAAAAGGCGCGCCGTTTCTTCAACGTAGTGCCACTTCAATGATTCACCAGGGAGCAAATCAGCAGTTCCCTTTGGCTTTTGGAATGATTGCTTAGCCATGTTTAAAATTCCTCTCATGTTTCCGATGGTGCAAAACGAAAAGGCACCCTCAACGACACTTCATGTATCGTCAAGGGCGCCTTTTAGCGCGGTACCACCTTGAATTTGGTCTCATGCCGTAACGTGGCAACACGCGCATTGCTGCGACCTAAAAAGTGTCCCCTTGCTTCAGTAACCACAGGCTTGCACCAGACCCTGCTCGCTTTCTTCTACCAACCACAAGTTTGCTTTCTCATCGGTTTATCTATGGGATTTATTATCCAATAGAAAGTAAATTGCGTCAAGGTCTATGGTGCCACCGTATAGCACATTAGACGGGCATATAAACGCTCCATTTCAGTCACGCGATTGGATACTGCCGGAACGGCCTGCCAGTCAGCTGCATTATCAAATTGCAAGAACGCAGCACTCATATCATTAATTTGATTTTTCAACGTGGTTAAACTATGTTCTTGCGTCTGTCCAACTTCAGCGTCCACAAAATTACGCAATTGAATGCCTAGATCACCTAAGGCTGCTGTAACTGCCGCCTTATCGAAATTCACTGGGTCATCCCCAAACATCACATTCGTTAGATGATAAGCAATTTCATCCACAACGCCAGCTAGACGCATGACTTCCATTGCAATCTCGTTATCAGTATTGATCGCTGTCATATTAAATGCCTCATTTCTAAACACATTCCCCATCAAAGAAATGGTATCGAAATTTCGCGAATAATTCTATCAATAACCCCTAAGAACCTGTGATTAATTAACGGTTTTTACCCGATTGTCAAAATACGTTTCCAAACCTTGCGCAACGTCTTGCGCAATTAACTTGCGATAAGCCGGACTCTTGATTTTCTTGAAATCACGGTCTGAGTTGATGTACCCATTCTCGAGCAACGCAGCAGGTACTTTATTATCAATCAAAACAACGTATTCCGCCTTCTCAACACCACGGTTTTCCAATGGCATGTTCGGTTTCATCGCATCATTAAGCGCTTGCGCCAAATCTTTCGATCCGTTTTCCTTATGGTAATAGTAAGCTGTATAACCGCTTGCACCATTTGCCTCAGTGACAGAGTCGAAGTGGAATGAGATAAATGCATCCGCATTCGCATTTTCAGCTACCTTTGGAATCTGTGACAAATACACTAGTTTATCGCTATCACGCGTCATGATGACACGCGCACCAGTTGCACGTAGCGTTTTCGCCACTTGCTGAGCTAACAGCAATGTATATGTCTTTTCAAACTTACCACTATTTGATTCCGCACCAGGGTCATTTCCTCCGTGACCAGGGTCCAAAACAATTGTGGCCTCTGACAACGGTGTCACCTTATCTAACGGCTTGGTGCGTTCCAGCAACCAACTAGCTACCCAACCGGTTGATTCATCTTCACGACGCACTTGATACCAACCGTCGTTTTCTTGCAAAATCTGCAAGTGTTCACCCTGCTTAAGTACTGAAATTGGCGTACTCGTTACCCCGCGATTTTCACGCAGCGTTAGGTTTGGAATCTGCACCGTAATTTGTTGCTTATAGAGCATCACCGTCGTGACGGAAACCGCAACCGCCAACATCCCGACGGTGATCGCCAACGGCACCCAGAACTTTGTAAACCATGCCAACATTAACCGGCCTAGTTTTTGCATGTTGTCATGTCCTTTCTCTTTTTAATGTCTTAAAACAGTTTACCTTATTTCGAGCAAAAAACGGCACCCACTTTTTGTGAGTGCCGTTTTATTTAGGTCTTCTATTTAGGTAAAACCCGAATTAGAAAGTCTTACCTTCCCATTCGTTTGATGGCAATGCATCAAAGTCATACGTGGCAACGTCCGCAACATCCGTGATGAAGGCATGAGCTGGCACTGACATCATCAAGTTGATGCCGCCTTCCTTTTCCTTGACCAAGATAACTGGCTTCTTCGTTGCTTCTGAGTAACCAATCTCCCAGGCAGTACCTGGATCAACGTGCTCACCCTCATAGTCAATCACAGCAATTACAACTTCGGCTGGATCCAAGTGATCCTTATCACCCTTGTAAATTGCCTTTGCCCATTCCTTTGAACCAAATTCAAATTCATCGTGTTGCTCAGTACGTGGACTGAAGAACTCTGAAACCGTTGGATTGGCTGCTAAAGCCTTTTCCATACGTTCAATACGATCAATTTGGTCATCATCAAAAAATGGACCGGCTAGGTAGACGCGCTTCATAAAATTCCCTCTTCATCTAACTTTTATTATTTAGTCTTACCAAATAATTTTACCTGACGAATAGCGAACAAGCAACAACTACATAAATGGTGCGTCTGCCTTATTAGCAAACGGCGCTGACGCCGTTTTGGCCACCTGAACTTGCGTGTGTAGCAACGATGCATTGGCGTGCGTCAAATCCGGAATATACACCACTTCCATGTCATACGTCTGCCCCTCACAGCGTACCACTTTCCCAATGAATGGCCGGTCAATGCCCTTTGCTTCATCGCAATGGGCCAAGTCGCCAACTTGTAACTCATAATCTTGCATAGGCACTTCCCCCTGTACTAGTCTTTGCGATTAGTGTACCCAGCGCGTTTGATGAAGCCACGCATAATTATTGATTTTTTCTCGGAGTTAGTGTGCCACGTATTGGCGCTGTTGATCCTTCAAACCAGCCAACACAAACTTGGCTGGGTCAGCCGTGATATCAAACTCACGATTTTCTGAACCGTGCAAACCAGCCATAAAGACTTCTTCGTATGCTGGAATCGTCAAATACTCACGATTCTCAAACAAAGCATCCATTTGACCGGCGATCAAGCCATCACGGAAGTTAGGTTGCAAGATAGCTGAATAGAACTCACCTTCAGCACCAGAACCGTATGAGAAGATTCCTAAACGGTCTCCCGCAGCCAAGTCTTCTGAATTGGCCAACAACGAATACAAGCTCAAGTAAACTGAACCCGTGTACAAGTTACCAATGCGTTTGTTGTACACACGACTTGCTTCGAATTCATTCAACAAGTCGGCTTGCTTGGCTTCATCCGCCTCAGGCAAAATGTCGCGCAATGCCTTTAAGCCCATCTTCGTGAATGGCAAGTGGAATGCGTATGCCTTAAAGTCGTTAATTGAACGACCCGTCTTCTCCTTGTAACGTGACCACAAATCACGGAAGAACTCACGGTAAACTTCAGCTGAATACTTACCATCAACTAAGGCTTCTTCAGCATAAACTGGACGCCAGAAATCCATCACGTCGCGTGACATGAATTGGTTGTCACGATTCAATTCAAGAATCCGTGGGTTTTCAGAGACCAACATGGCCACCGCACCAG
Organism: Weissella confusa; assembly: GCA_016466735.1. Lineage (GTDB taxonomy): Bacteria > Bacillota > Bacilli > Lactobacillales > Lactobacillaceae > Weissella > Weissella fermenti. Next base: position 44,954 of record JAAOED010000003.1, read on the forward strand.
CACCTTGCGTGACTTCACCTGGTGTGTGCAAACCGTAACGGGCAATATCAGATGCCATGACCAACACCTTTGAACCTGGGTGCAAGGCCACGTAGTCACGGGCTTGCATCAAGCCATACGTACCAGCGTAGCAAGCTTGCTTCATTTCAATCGTGCGTGCATATTCATTCAAACCCAACAGGCGTTGTACATAAACAGCGGCTGACTTTGAATTATCAATTCCTGATTCAGTAGCAAAAATAATCGTGTCAATTTCCGTACGCTCTTCCGCCGTCAACAATTGGTCAGCCGCATTAGCTGCCATCGTTACCACGTCTTGAGTTGGCGGCACAACCGCTTGTTCAGTTTCACCAATACCAATCAAGTACTTATCCGGTTCTTCATTGCGAGCATTTGCCAAATCCACCATATCGATGTATTGGTGGGGTGAGAAAAAGCTCATCTTATCAATTCCAATTACTGCCATTTCTTATTTTCCTTCCACTTGCGTTGCAATGCGACTCATAATATCTCGGGCCAAAGCTAACTTAGATTGTAGCGGTAGCTTTTCTGGTGCAGCATCACGTTGCAACAACGTCACTTCGTTTGTGTCATGTCCGAAGCCAACTTGTGCCTTAGACACGTCGTTCGCAACCAACATGTCGGCATTCTTCTTTTCCAACTTGTTTTGCGCATACGTCAACAAATCTTGCGTTTCGGCGGCAAAGCCAACCAAATATTGCGTCGTTTTTTGTTGTCCCAAAGTCGCCAAAATATCTGGATTTTCAACTAAATCTATCGTCAAACCAGCGTGGTCAGCGTTTTTCTTCATCTTTTGATCGGCAGGTGTCGCAACACGGTAGTCAGACACCGCTGCCGCCATAATCGCAACATCCGTGTCTTCAAAGCGCTCCGTCATTGCTGCCAACAAGTCGCGGGCGGATTGCACCGGTACCATCGCCACGCCAACCGGCGCTGGCAACTCAGATGATGATACAAGTGTCACATCTGCACCTTGTTCAGCCGCTGCCTGTGCCAACGCGTAACCCATCTTACCTGATGAACGATTCGTAATGAATCGAACTGGATCAATCGGCTCCACCGTACCACCAGCCGACACAACAACCTTCTTACCAGCCAAACGACCAGTTTGTTGACGGAGCTTCAAATCAGCAAGCGCCAAAATTTCATCTGGTTCAGGCAAACGTCCCTTGCCGGCATATCCTTCAGCAAGCATCCCCTCAGCCGGTTCAATGATGATGACACCATCTTCACGCAACGTCTCTAGGTTACGTTGCGTTGCTGGATTCTCATACATATTGACATTCATTGCCGGTGCAACAATCACTGGCGTGTGGCGGGCCAACAACACTGACGTTGCCGCGTCATCCCCAATACCCGCAGCCATCTTTGCCAAAATGTTCGCAGTCGCCGGCACGACAAAAATATAATCCGCCCAGTCAGCCAAGCTAACGTGTGCAATCATACTTTCGTTGTGGTCATCAAACAAATCGGTCACAACCGGGTGTTGTGTTAGTGCCTCAAATGTTTTTGGGGTTACAAATTCAGTTGCCGCCTGGGTCATCACGACCTTTACATTTGCCCCTTGCTTCATTAACAAGCGGGCAAAAATGGCTGACTTATATGCTGCAACGCCCCCACTGACGATGAGCACAATGTTTTTATCAGTAAACATTTCGTCGACACTCCTTTTGCATCTAGTTAAAAGTCATCTGATTTAAGTTTACCATGAAGGACCACCACAAATAAAAAGAGAGTGATATCTCTGATTTTTCAGAAACATCACTCTCCTAAAATTTACACCTTACTTGTCGTCTTGCTTACGTCGCTTTGCGATAAGCAACAGCAAGATTGATGAGAATAGGAAGATACCAATTGGCAGCCACCTGTTTTCATGGGCAATCGCTGTATCCAGACCAGCACGACTTACTCGTTGACCATCTAGCTGACGAATTTGATCAAAAATTCGACGCCCTTCAGTATCGCCAGCCAACGTACGTGGCGCAGTCGCTTGGTATGGCAAAAATCCACCAGCTGTTGGCGTTCCGACACTAGTTACCCATGCAACACCTGACTCATAACCTGTGTATGGCAACACACCAGGGACAATGATTGGGTAACCACCGTTCATGTAAATTGGCGTTGTACCATAAAGCATTTGCGTTGCCATAGCCGGTGTCTCACCTGCTACCGTCGAGACAACCGCGACTGGGGCAGACGCATCTGCTTGTCTACCTACCGTCGGTGCCAGTGTTTGGGTTGTCACAGCACTAGTTGTCGCTTGGTCCGCCTCCGCTTTTGCGACCGCCGATTGTAACGCCTGCATTGCTGCCTTAATATCAATCGTTAGGTTATCTGGATCATCTGCCGCTGCTGCTGCAAGAATATCTTGCAAACGTTGCATCGCTGCTTGTACAGCTGGATCATCACTAACCGCACTATTTTCTGCCGCTTGGATGGCTTGATTAGCTTGATTATTCGCACTCTCTCGGCTTTCCTTGGCTGGTTCAACCGCATTTTGAAGTGCGTCCATTGCTGCTTCAATTGCCGTTCGCGTAGCATTTGGATCGTTAATCAATGTTTGCAACTTCTTAATCGCATCAGCCACACCCTTCTCATTTGAAACCGGATTCGCATCTGCAATGGCTTGTTGCGCTTGCTCGCGTGCGTCATCAATTAGTGACGTCATTGCATCAGTTAACGCTTGCATCGCTGCCTTAATATCAGCCGTCAAGTCATCGCTACTATCGGTCGCGGCATTTGCAATCGCATCACGCAACGTATGCATAGCTTCAACTACCGATGGAGCATTTGCCAAGTCTGATTGCGCAGCTTGGTCTAACAACGTATTACCATCCGCACTCGTTGCGTCACGTTCTTGTGTATCCGTAGCAACTTGGTTCAGCAAATCTTCCGTCGCTTGCTTTATATCCGCGTAATTTGCATTCGGGTCATTAACCAAAGCATTCAGCGCATCAATAGCTGCCGCTGTCCCCGGCTCGTGACTGACTGGCGCTGTCTTAGTCAATGCATCTGCCGCCGCGTCACGGGCTTGCTCACGATATCCGACAACATCATTTTGTGCCTTAGTAAGTGCCTCAGTGGCTGCAACAATGTCCTTTGTCAAAGCGTCACTTGAATCATTAGCTGCATCATTCATCAAACGTTGCAAATTAGCGACCGCTTCAGCAACTTGTGGCTCGTTTGCCACTTCAGTTGGTACGTTCGCAATGGCGTCGTTTGCTGTTGTGTTAGCTGTATCACGGTTCGCCTTTTCGCTCGTCGTTGCATCAGTCAGCGCCTTCACGGCATCAGCAATCTCATCAGCCGTCGACTTAGGGTCACCCAAAACTGCTTCCAATGCATTCTTTGCCGTGGCCACAGCCGTTTCATTTGAAACCGGTGCTATCGCATCCATTGCAGCTGCAGCATTGTCGCGTTCAGTTGCTTGGTCGGCTGCTTCTTGTGCAACCGCATCTTGCAGTTGCTTCGTTGCAGTCGCAATCGCTTCGCTTGTACCTTGATCATCTGCAGCATTCTTCTGCGCCTCTTGCAACGCAGTAATCGCATCCTTCACTGCCTGAGATTGACTCTAATCACTATTCGCAGCAGCTGTGGCGGCATCATTTGCCGCCTGGTTCACTGTATCGCGCTCATCGTTCGCTTCCGCAACGGCGTCTTGCAATGACTTAATGGCATTATTAATTTGGTCCGCAGTTGCAGTTGAATCGTTAAGCAATGTATCCAAATCACTTACCGCCTGTTGCACACCTGGTTCTTGTGAAACCGGCGCCGTTTGACCCTTCACCCGATCTGCAAGTTCAGCTGCTTGATTGCGTGATTCAACCGCTGCAATTTGCGCATCTTGCAATGCCTTCATCGCGTCTTGAATATCACTTGTCAACGCATCAGCGCTATCTGCGTCAGCTTGATTCATAACGTCCTGCAATGCGGTAATCGCATCTTGCACGCCTTGATCAGCTGACAAATCGCTGTTCTGCGCTGCCGTAATGGCATCCGTCGCAGTGGCCTCCGCGTTATCACGTTGCGTCTTCGTTTGATCGATAACATCTTGGTAAGCCGCCATAGCATCGTTCAAGTCGGCTGCTGTCGCGTTTGGATCATTAATCACATCTTGCAACGCTGATTTTGCATCCGTGATGGCCGGTTCATTCGTCACCGGACTAGTCTGGCTGTCGTCCTGTATCAATGCCGTCGCTTCGTCACGCGCTGTGTCTTGTGCTTGCTCAGCTGCGGTAACTGCATCTTGCAAAGCCGTCATCGCATCAACAATATCTTGTGATACCCAAGCATGCCCGGCATCATCAACGGTTTCATTGGCTGCCTTGGTCTGCGCATCCTTCAAATTCTGAATGGCGGTTAGTACTGATTCGTCGGTTGCGACCGTTGATGCTTGTGCATCAGAAATCGCACCGGCAGCATCAGAATTTGTCGCATTACGTTCGGTCGTGTCACTTGCAGTTGCCGCAGTTAGCGCCTTAGTTGCTTCACGAACCGCTTCAGCAGTTGAATTTTCATCTGCGAGTAACGCTTGCAAATCTGAAATAGCTTGCGCGGTCGCTGCTTCGGTGGAAACTGGCTTTGTTTGACTCAACGCATTTTCAGCAGCTAGAACAGCTTCTTGCTTATCAGCCGCTGCTTCGGCAACTGTGTCAGCAAGGTTCTGGATGGCGTCCAAAATGTCTTGAGTCAAAGCAGAAGCTGAATCGTTCGCGGCATTCTTTTGTAGCGTTTGCAACTTTTCGACCGCCATTTGTACAGCTGGCTCGTTAATTTGTGGCGTACCTTGGGCCTTTGAAATGGCTGTGTCAGCATTGCTATTTGCAGAGTCACGGGCTGTGTTTGCTGCATCTACTGCATTTTCTAATGCCGTTGTTGCGTCTTCAATTTCCGCGACTGTCGCACTCGGATCGTTGAGTACCTTATCCAAGGCAGCTTGGGCATCCTTAACATCCGATTCATTTGACACCGGTGCCGTCTCTACCTTACCGGCAGCATCACGGGCAGCGTCTTGCGCAGCCTTAGCGTCGGCAATCGCTTGCGTAACGGCCTTAGTTGCTGCGTCGATATCGGCCGTTAATGCGCCAGCATCATCAGTGGCCGCTTTGTTTTGCAATTCTTGCAAGGCCGTGATGGCATCCTGAACGCCTGGTTCACCAGCTTGATCGCCACTTTGCGCATCGGCGATCACATCATCAGCTGTATCATTGGCCGTGTCACGATTATCCTGCGCTGTTTTCACGGCATCCTCAAGCGCTTGTTGGGCCGCTTCAATTTCCGCAACTGTCGATGCCGGATCATCAAGCACATCATTCAACGCTTGTTGCGCGTCCTTAACACCTTGTTCATTTGAAACCGGCGCCGTTTCTACCTTACCGGCAGCATCACGGGCAGCTTCTTGGGCAGCTGCGGCGTTTTCAACAGCATCGGCCACAGCCTTGGTTGCTGCCTCAATGTCCGCCGTAAGTGCGTTTTCATCATCTTGACTCGCCGCATCTTGCAGGTCACGCAATGCTTGAATAGCATCTTGCACACTTTGCTCATCAGCTTGGTTAGTTGCTTCGGCGTCAGTCACCGATTGGTCAGCCGCGTCATTAGCATCGTCACGTGCATCGGAAGCTGCATCAACGGCATCTTGCAACGCTTGTGCAGCTTGGTCGATGGCAGCAATTGACACATCCCCACCAGATTCAGCCGAGGCAATCAAGTCATCCAATGCCTTTTGCGCATCAACAACATCAGCTTCATGACTAACTGGTGACGTCGCCACAGCTTGCGCATCGGCAATAGCCTTTTGTTGCTCAGACTCAGCTGCATCCAACGCATCTTGTAGCGCTGTCATTGCTTCTTCAACTTGAGCGGTCGTTCCTGTATCGCCGGCTGCATTTTCTTGCGCTTCCTTTAGGGCCGCAATCGCATCTTGAACGCCCTTCTCATCGGCATAATCTGAATCCTGAGCTGTAGCAAGGGCATCACTCGCAGCTTCATCCGTCGTTGAACGTTCCTCGCGCACAGCATCGATGGCATCCTTAAAGTCTTGCATGGCTTCTTCAATGTCCGTTGCTGTCGCCTTTGGATTATCCAAAACACTTTGTAATGCGTTCTTAGCCGTTGTCGTCTCGGGCTCCAATGAAATTGGCGCCGTATCACTCATCATGTCTTGTGCTGCCGTCACTGCATCTTCACGAGCAGACGCCGCATCAGCGATTGCTTGCGCAAGCGCTTGCGTTGCCGCTTCAATGTCAGCCGTCAGCGGCACCTTCCCATCAACGGTATCCGCAGTTTCAGACGTTGCATTGGCAATGACATTTTGCAAGTTTTCGATGGCAGCCTTTACACCTTCGTCATTAGCGTTATCCCCTGCTTGGGCATTCGTAACAGCGGTGTCAGCAGCAGATACCGTATCCTCACGTGCGGCCTTTTCAGTCGCCGTTTCATTCGTCAAAGCAGTTGTCGCATTGGTAATTTCGTCAGCTGTCGCATTTTGATTATCCAAAATGTCTTGCAACGACTTATACGCAGCCAAAATGTTTGCTTCGTTAGAAACCGGCGTCATCGCCGCAATCGCCGCTGCGGCTGCTGCGCGGGCAGTTTCTTGCTCGGACTCAGCGTCAGAAATAGCCTTATTCAAAGCTTCTGTCGCCTGTGTCACAGCAGCTGTCGTGCCTGTGTCAGCATTCGCATTTGCAACAGCATCTTGCAACGCCTGTTGTGCGGCGATGACGTCTGGATCAAGCGCCGCTACTGATTGCGAAGCCTTGTCCAACGCCGTATCAGCACCTGATAAGGCGTCGTTTCGAGCTTCAAGCGCATCATTTACCGCGTCTTTCAATGCATCACGGGCCGCAATAATTTGATCGGTTGTCGATGCTGAATCCGCCAACACCTTGTCCAAATTATCCTTGGCTGACGCAACGGCCGTCTCCTGACTAACCGGATTAGTTGCCACTGCATTTGCCGTGGCAACTGCTACTGCGCGATCCAACGCATTTGTCGCATCAACAATTGCCTGGGTTGTCCCAGTATTGTTGTCGGCTGCCGCAATCGCATCATCCAAGGCTTTTTGTGCGTCGACAACAGTGCTATCGTCAGCGACACCTTGATCAGTCGCATTCTTCTCGGCTGTTTCTGCGTTTGTCTTAGCAGTTTCACGACCGCTCTTAGCCGTTGCAAGCGCATCATCAAGCGCCTGTTGCGCTGCTTGTACATCAGCCGTCGTCTTGGTCGGGTCATTAGAAATCGTTTCCAAGTTTGAGGCTGCTGACGACACAGCTGATTCTTGGTCGTATGGGGATGTTTCCGTCACAACAACTGTAATTGTTTTCGTCGTCTTCAAGCCAGTTGCATCCGTCGCCGTCAACGTAACTGTATACGTCCCCGGTTCATCCTTCACCACATCGGCATAGTCAGATGTCAACGTTGCGTTACCGTCCACTTGATTATCAGATACTTGTGCATTAATCGCCGTCAAGAAACTATCGGCCGTCGTACCGGCGCCAGTCGTCACTTGATAGCTATCCTTACCTGTCGAAATGGTAGGGGCCTGCGTATCCGTATAGTTAACCGTGAACACCTGAGCATTAGCATCAGTATCCCCGTCATTATTATCTTTGTCATAGTTCGGCGTCGCTGCCAAAGCCGCTGTTAGCGTGTCATAGGTTGCGCCGTCAGGACCGGTAACGTTGTAGGTATAACCGGTCTTAGCCAAGGTACTATCGGTTGCTGCAAATGCAATTTTACTGTCAGTACCACCAGTTACTGATTCCACATCCGAGGTCGTTGCATTAATAACCTGCTTCAACGTCGCTGTTTGCTTATCAGCCTTTAAAACAATTGTCGAGTTCTGATCCGTTGCCGTGTCAGCATCGAATGTACCGGTAATCGTTGCGCTACGCATCGTTGTGGCGTACGTCATACCAATACCTGAAGCAAATGATGTATTAGCACTGTCCAGACGATATCCGGATGGTGTGTAGACGTATAACGACCCTGGCAAACGGTCATCCGTCACACCTGAGACAACAGTTGGCGCACCAGAAAGTGGCGTCCCACCTGAATAACTAGAGTTGGCCTTTTGTGACAACGCTGAGTATGAAACGCCAAAGTTTTGGATTGCCGCATCCGAAGCGCCCGAGCTATTCGTCGTACTGTCAAACACACCATTAGAACCTGCTGCCAGTGCTTCGCTCATCGTACTATACTGGCTACCATCCGGCGCCGTGACAACATAGCTATATCCTGAAACAGCCAAACTGGCATCTGCAATCGCAATCGTGCCACCGGTAGAACCTGTCGCTGCCGTCACTGTCTCATTTCTAACAGCATTTGATGCATTCAAACCAGTCTTAGTAACCGTCGCTTGTTGTGGCGACTTCGTGTAAACAACATTCAATGAATAGTTGTACGTATTTTCATCGTTAACGTGCGCTGAAACTGTATTAGCAGTACTTGCATAATAGCCCGGAATAACTGGTGCATTATACGTAATCGTATCCGACGTTGTACCAGTTGACACACCGGTAATTCCCAATGATTGCCCGTCTCCAATTGTAATGCTAGTCGGGGCTAACAATTGGTTACCTGCCGTGTCCTTATAGGTAACGTTCACCGGAATTGCTTCACGTTGTCCCTTAACATCCATGGTTGCTTCCCACAATGTCCAAGACCCACTTCCACCGGTCGTGTCGACACCGACTGATAAGTAAGGCATTTGGGTTTTGTTAATTTGAACGAAAACAGTCTTGCCAGCCATCGTCAACGTCAATCTCCCATTAGTACCATCTCCACCATCGGCATCATACGTAAGCGTATATGGCGTTCCGGTTCCTTGAGTAGTGGCATTTGTGGCAGTTCCCTGACCCGGTTGCCATGCAGAAGTATAAGCTGTACTAAGTTTAACAACACCAGCATTGGCATCTGTTTGACGCAACACCATGGCTGGATACGAACCATCCGGATCTCCATAATACGAATCACCTGATTTATTCATATCCCAACCAAGCGCCGTGGCGTTCTTGATTCCCGCGACACCACTGTTACCATAGATTCCTAATCCAGAACCTGGGCCACCATTGTTACCAATCGTGGCAGGCAATTGTGGCGCAACGAAGATTCCGACGAAGTCTCCTTGCCAGAAATTATCTCTGGCGTAAATACTACCAGTGACCGTGAAATCCTCATCGGTGTCCAACGCCGTGTTGTAGACCAACTTACCAGACTGATTACCACCAGTCGTCATAGTCCACCAAGACGTTGTTCCTTTCTGAGTCACTTTATTTGGATTATTCGCATCCCCAGACGTGCCATAGCCAGTAAAGTTGGCCGTCCCGGTTGATGAATTTGCGGCCGTCGTACGTGGTGCATCCTCGTTTGCATCAGTCACTTCATTAATCGTCTTTGCAACCGATGCAGCCGAAACGCCCTTCATGTGCAGCACACTAGCAAACTTATCTGAGATTGGCTCAATTTGTTCCAACACATCTGGGGCGGCCGCAATTCCCCCAAGCATTGCCAAAGTAGCGACGCCTTTAACCAGCCATTTTTTCTGGCCACCATCTTCAGCTATTTTATGTAACTGAAGATCTCCCGTAACTTGAGATTTCATGTTATTTTCCTCATCAATACTCTAATTTTCTTGCTATACCGCCAGTATAAAAAACGAATATGATGTGACCGCAATAAAACAAAGCCAAAATGCCACGAAAAGTCTGAACAGAATACGGCAAATATTTCATTTGTGTGAACAAAAAAGCGACCGAGACAGAGATTGTCCCGACCGCTACGGTCTACTATTTTTGCTGACGTCGTCGCATCAATACGATGAGCCAAATAATAATCATGAGCAATACCCCGATAATGCCCAACATAATCTTTAGCCAAATTGGCAGCCGTGTCGCTTCAGCAACCGCCCCACCGACCTGTTGCTTAGCAGTCACAGTCAGCCCATCATTAAAATGCCATTTACCTTGATCCGTCTTCACGTCCGTTACTACCCGATACCGACCGGCTGCTAATGACTGATCAAGCACTGCCATGTGTTGATACTGGCTATCTGGCGCAAAACGCAACCCCGCTTGCGTTTTATCCAAAATCAACTTGTCGCCCCGATACAAGCGTGTCCGCACCTGCATATCATGTTGAAATGCCGGCATCGGATTCACAAGTGTCGTTTGCAACACATTCTCACCAGCAACCGTTTTGGTTTGCGCCCCCACAGAACGCATCTTAGCTGGTACATCCCCCTCGTGATTACGAACTAAGACCGCAACTGTATAAGCATATGACTGCTTAATTTGAACACCAGATTCCCCCGAATCATTTGGTGTTTTACGTTCAGCAAATGTTAAGCCCCCTGCTTTTATCCCATCAAATTGGTTTGCTGGCATACGAATCGTACTTGTTACCAATTCTTGGCCATGCGGTGGTAGTGTAATGCTTTTAGGCACCGAAACCAGTTGTTGCCAAGTTTTTGACTGCGCCGTTTCATAATCGACTACCCCATTGCGATTAGTTGTTGCCTGGGCTGATGTGATATCAACCGTGAGTGGCTTCTCCGTTTCGTTCGTCAATAAAACTTGGGCTTCCTTCACTTGATTAGGTGCCAAAACTAAATCGAAATACCCCGTCGTTTCTGGACGCTGTTCAGCAACTGCCATCACGCGAACGCCGAACGGCATTTCATTCGCTGACGCTGGTGTTTCCCCAAACATCACCGCCAACATCATTACAACTACTCCCCAAACCAATTTCATTTTATTCTATGCTCCTGTTGGTGCTGCAAGGAGCTTATAAACTACCTCGCTTGAATAATTACCGGCCAACTTTTTTACCTGACCCGGTACCGTTAACTTAACATCCGCCATTGACAAAGATGACGTCCCGTAACCATCCCCAGCCTTCGCACTGGCCAAACGGGCAAACTCACCATTCAACGTAATTGCGCCCTTTGACGGCATTACTAAAGTCCCTTCAACCGCTGACTTCACAGATGTTGCCCCCACATGCAGCTTTGCGCCCTTCAACTCAGCACCCGATGTATGGGTGAACGGCTTCGCTTGGCGAATCTGCAATTCCCAGCCATCTAGTTTCTCGCGTTGATCAGTAACCTGCACGTGATTGGCAACTTCTTTACCAGCAAACAAATCGCGTTCGGCCAAATAAGTGCGATCCACCAAACTCACTTTCTGGGTCTTGAAACGCCAAGGTGACGCATAATCAATCGTCAGCGGCATCCCCGCCTTGCGCATATTTGCCGGTGCAGCCGGATCTTTGGTTGTCGCATCAGCTGGATTCACGCGATTGATTGCGATCGGCTCTTCAGCCCCAGCAAAACTAACCGTCGCCGGCACAGTTGCCGTTTGATCCTTTTCAGCCGAAAAGACCGATCCACCAGTCAGCATCGTGACCCCAACCGTCAGCACTGCCAACGTTGCCCGGCACTTAAACATCATCATGTAACATTCCCCCATCTTATATCTCTACGGTCCTGCGACCAATTTAATCTCAAGCTCGGCGTCATAGTCGCCGATCGGTATCACATCGTGGTCACCGATTTGCATCTCAAAACGCGTTGCATGCGTCTGCCCCACATTGCCACTCAATATCTCTTGAAACGATTCCGTTATGATTTGTTGATTCGCCATCAACTGCGGTGAAATGACTTGTCCGGTTAACCGATTTGTAAACGGTCGCGCCAGTCGAAGCTGCACCGCCAAGGATTTCAAAATACTCCCCTGTACTGTCAAAATGCCTGTGCCGGGCAGTGCTGCTGTTCGACTTGTCTGACCGTATGACTTTGACACACTACCAAACGAGACTGGTGTCATTGACATCGACATTGGTTCTTCAGCCGGTAATGGCCGCGCCTTTAGTTTGTTTAGACTGTCTACCCACGTCGAGACCGCATATGGTAGATCGCTAACGGTTTGGCCATTACCTCGTCCTTTCACACGCAATGATTGGATTGAAAATTCTGCTACGACCGAACTAGTCGTTGTACTGTGTGCGATAAGCTGTTGTAGTTCGAATGTGCCGCGATTTCGTTGATACACAAGTCCCCTCTCCTGTGTATTAACGAAAGCCAATTCAGCTGGTGCGACGATTTTAAGCACCGTCGGCTGGCAAAATTCAATTAAAGCGGTGGTGTTCGATCCTGTGACAGATAATCGTCCTGCCTTTTTTACCTGCAATCCGCCACCGCTCACACCGTTTTGATTTTTATAAACGACGGCTTGTTGTTGCAACCCGGTCAATTGTAGTCGACCACCCGATTCAACCGTCACCATTGCAGCATCCGCGTGTTGCCAAAGTAAAGCTGGCTGGATACTCGCAATATCAACTTGTGCACCATCTTGAATAACGACTTGTTCAAAGCCCATGTCAATTGGACCGACAATTGGGCCATCGCTTTGCTGTAGAACAGATACAGAAACGTGCGCCCCCGAAGCTACACTTAACTGTCCCCCACTGTCTGTCGCAAAAACGTGACCGCCCGTTTGACCAAAGGCTTCGACAAATCCATCTGATGCAATTTGAATATTTGGTGCGGTAATCATGTCACCATGTGACCCGTGTAAGACAAATTGACCGTTGATAATGACCTCGTCAGCCACTACCATGCGACCCTGGTAACCAGGACTCATGGACACATTACTGTCAGGCAATGCCTGGACCCGCCGTGCGTTAATTAAAGGTATTTCATCGGCACCTGACAGCCACAGTTCCCCGGCTAACTTAATCTCTCCCAAACTCGTTAGGCTAACCGGCTGCTTGTTCTGTTCAGGCGCAAAAGCTAATTCATACCCATCGCCTATTAATGTGACATCCTGTGTCCGCGGTTCTAATCCCGTCGCAAGGTCGTCAACAATATCCGCTTCCAACCGGATTGTTTGATCCGGTTCATCCAAATGCCAAGCTTGCTCAAATTCGCGCATCGTTTCCACTTGATGCTCAGCAGCGTGCAAATCATGACTAAACCACATACTTATGACACCCAGCATAACGCCGAATATCAGTCTTCCAATTCTCATCTCACTCCTCCCGTCCAACAAATAGGAATCGTTTACGGGCTTAACTTTATCGGATGACAACAAACTTCACCACGTCGTCTTTTTCTGTTTTTTTCAAAAAAATCTACTTTTTCTTTGTAAGCCCCTATGAATACTAAAAAGGCCAGTGACATAATCACTGACCTTCAAATCTATCTTTTGTGAGTAATACAGCTTGTTCGATAAATTGTGCAAACATGGTTTCATCAGGAAAGCGCGTCCAAATGAAGCCTGGTGTTACCCCGAATTGCGATATTTCAACATCTGATATGTAAAAATCGGCATCTGGACGAAACTCATGCGCTAAAATCACGTTAATCATTGGCGAACGCTTCAGTCGGTCTTCAATCAACTCCTCAAGGGCCGGCAAATTTGTCATATCAATCACCACAACGATTGTCGGCAAGATTGAGTGTTTTGATAAATTGCGAATCATCGCATCTAAGTATTCTTCAAATAATGAATTAACCAAGACGACCTCGTCAAACCCCATTTTCTCAGCAAGACGGTGCAACACTTGCAACACAAAGGCCGTATGAATCGGAAAATCACGGCGTGCAACATCTAAATCAGGTGTTGGCCGGTACCCATACACACTAAAGTAAGCCGTGCGCATATTTGTCGCCGACAGTTGCGATGTCACGCGATTCAAAATACGTTCCGAAAGTTCCCGGTTAAATAGCGCCTGGTATTCTGACTTCATAATCGTTTTAAATCGTGCTAACTTTTTCTGTGCCATTTCTGTCAATAACGACAGCGGTACACTCGTCGCAAACCCAGTTGAATATAAACTGGCGATTGCGAACTCAGCTTCACGTTCCAACACAACTTCTGGCAAAATGACAAATGAACGCATCAACTCAATCAAGCCCGCGCGCGTCGCTTGATGTTCATCGTCCCATTTTGCCGAATCTGTTAACAATGCTGGAATCTCTTCCGGTATCAGATGGTGATCATTAACTAAACGGTAATACCAGACCGTAAATTGCATTCGCATCGCCTGCTTCGTCGTTTCACGTAATGGGATATTAAACAAATTAGCAATCGCCAAGACTGATTGTTCCGTTCGCTCACGCATTTCAGGCGGGAACGGAATTTCATGATTACCGTAAGCTTGTCGCATCAGCCCAAAGAAAAAGATGCGGATTGTTATTTCATTACCAACTAACCCATTATGCAACGTCAATCTGATATCTGCTTTCTTTAAGGCCGTCGCAATTTTACTTTTGGCAGCCCGCGCAACTGGCACACTCGTGTGATACGTTTCAGCAAACTGTTCATAGGAATCAAACGTTCCCGTGAATATGACCCCCAACAATTGCCAAACCACTGATTTCTGCCGATAATCAAATGCCACCGTTTTGACATCCACCAACACCATTCGATCAACGATAACTGCTTTTTGCTTGTCATCATACCGGTATGCCGTCGGTTCATTCGGAAAATAGGTCACTAAATCATCGAAGAGCATCGCAATCGTCGACAGCGTGCGATACCGCGACCACCCCAACGAAGTCATGATACGCTTAATTGGTAAAAAACTATCTGATCGCGTCGCCAAATAATTCAGTAATGTTAATTTATCTTGTTCTTTCTTTTCTAACACCCACGATAATTCATCCATCCCCACATGCCCCCAATCGTTGTTTTTAGTGTACGGAACACACGAATTTAGTGCAAGGGGAGACACTTTTTGAAGAAAAGTCGACTTTTTTTAAAATTAGGTGTTGCATGATAAATATCCATCTGGTATATTATTATCTGTTGTTAAGAGCGGTAAGCAATTAACAAAGTTTCATGGCCCATTGGTCAAGCGGTTAAGACTCCGGTTTTTCACACCGGCATCCAGGGTTCGACTCCCTGATGGGCTATTACTTTTAACGAAGTAATCATCAAACAATTTCATGGCTCATTGGTCAAGCGGTTAAGACTCCGGTTTTTCACACCGGCATCCAGGGTTCGACTCCCTGATGAGCTATTGCCTTTGTCGATTAGGCATTCAACATTTTCATGGCCCATTGGTCAAGCGGTTAAGACTCCGGTTTTTCACACCGGCATCCAGGGTTCGACTCCCTGATGGGCTATCTTGAAAGACATCCAGTTTACTGGGTGTCTTTTTTGTTTCATTTATTCAACTTGAAACAATCAAAAATCATGTTTATAATATTAAATATTGTTATGGAGCTATGGCAGAGTGGTAATGCAGCGGACTCGAAATCCGCCGAACCGGTGTTGAGCCGGCGCACGGGTTCAAATCCCGTTGGCTCCTTCAAAAAAGCACGCTTCGGAATTAATCCGAAACGTGCTTTTTGTTTTCTACAAGTTAGTTCATTTTACTTCTCTTCCGTGTCGTCGTTTACTTCGACAACCTGCGCTTGCTTAGCCCAACGCATACCAAGATAAACCAATCCGACAAATACCAATACTGCGACTGACCAAATAGCCACTACTGCTTGCGTACTCAAGCCCGCTGCCCGCTTTAGAAAGGCGTTTTCATGCTTAGCTTCCTTAGCTGGTGCCTTAGCTGTCGTCTTTGACTTCACTGGCATGTCCACTTCCAATGGCCCGTGTAGCGGATCGTTAACTGATCCGTGATGCAACGTTGCATTAGCAGCCGCCGGTACTTGCTTTGCTGGCGTTGCTGTTTGCGTAGCCGTTGTGGTTGCTGCCGGTGTTGATACGAACACGACCGTCGGTACAACTGGCGTCACCGGCGTTGCAGTCGGTGCCACAACTGTTGGTGTCACCGGTGTACTTGGCGCAGGTGTTGGTGTTGGCGTAGTTCCGCCACCATTATTTGGTGCTGGTGTTGGCGCCGTTTGTACGACCAATTGGCCAGTCGCTTCACTACCAAACACACCCTTATCAACGTTTGCTGGTTGGCTAACCTTCACGTCATACTCACCCGCGGCCAATTGGCCACCGTTAAAGTTCGTATAATCTGTCCCGTTTTGGCTAAGTGATACTGTCACCGGTTGCCCATTACCTGCGGTGTACAAATCGGTTGGGTTAATCGTATCAGTTGCTAACTTAGTCGCATTCACCACAGCCAAATTGTTTGCCTTAAATGACAATGGCAGACTTGAAACTTCAATTCGGGTTGCCGTTTCACCATTTGGCCCCTTCAAAGACAATGGGCGGGTGCTGTAATTTGCTGCATCGCTCCAGTCTGTATCGTTTTGATCGTAGTCGACACGCCATGATGTTCCCCCAACAATTTTATCCAAATTGCCTGACAAAACGCGTTCAGGATTATAAATGATGGCATCTCCACCAATAGCGCTATCAGTCGCCTTGCCCGCCAAAATCAATTGATTCAAACGGGTGCCATCGTCTTTTCCAAGCGTGATAGTTGGTACAGTCTTGCTACCCTCCTTGTGTGTCAAGGTCACTGGCTTAGCAAAATTACCTTCAAGTTGCATCACACTAGACATGCCCGGCATGTCTTCTGCGTAGACAGCCAATGCATCACGAGAACCACCTAACAAGCTGGCCGTTCCAGTTACTGCGGTGATCCCTTGCAACGCTCCTTCTACAACTGAAGGTTTATCACCTTGGAAGTAAAGGTGTGTTTGTTGATTGCCAGTTGAAGCAATCGACGTTCCATCGCCATTTTGATTCAAGGTCACGCCATTCAAATAGAGATTGACTTGGCCATCTGCTGTTTTGGTTTGTTTTACAGTCCCACCTGCAAACGTTACTGTGCCGTCAATGTTTGATAGTACTTGCGCCCCATTTGAGATTTTTACCCCATAATCTGCAGCTGAAACGCTTTGTGTTGTTGGTAATGTAAGTAGACCGGCAAAGGGTACGATCACAGTCGCTAACATTGCCCCTCTAAATAACCTAGTCACTTTTTCCATTGTCCCCACCTCTTCTAAAAATTGCTCCGTAACTAATTTGTAACAATAGAATACGGCGATTAGTTCCTTAATTCACGTGACAGCCCTTAAATTCACAAAACGTTCACTTAATTCACAAAAACGTCAAAACCATACAAAAAGACGCACCACACAGACCGGAAGTGATCTGCGTGGTGCGTCTTTTTTGTCGTTATAAACTCGAATCTTATCTCTATCTAATGTAGCAGATTTTTCAAGTTTTCGCTAATGTTTTAATAGTGATTACTGCTTAACGTGGCGCCCGTGCACCAAGAAGTACCAAACCAAGGCGATAATCGCAAAGGCAATCATCAACTCATACAAGCCGACAAAGCCAATGCTGGGTTCAATCAAACCAAGCAAGTAGGGTCCAACACCAAAAGCCAAATCAAAGAAAATAAAGTAGGTCGACGTTGCATATGACATACGCTCAGGTGGCACAATCTTCGCAATTGTTGCTTGAGCGGCTGATTGGAAGTTTCCAAAACCAACCCCGATGAAAATCGCAGCCAATACGAATACCCAAACATTTGTGACATGACTCAATAGTACAAAACCGATTGCTAGCAAAATCAAGCCTGGGTAGATGATGTAGTTTTCGTTCTTCTCATCAGCCAAACGGCCCGTAAATGGTCGGCTAATGAAAATCACCGCCGCGTAAATCAAGAAGAAGTACTCAGTCACGGAAGACATATGTTGCGCCTTCATAAAGAAACTCAAGTAACTTTGAATGGCTGAATACGTCAACGTGGCAATGAATAGCGCGATTGCCAATGGCACTGCCTTAGGCTCTAAAAACTTCTTAAGGCCAGTTGGCTTATCAGCCGTTTCAACCTTTTTAACCGTGTGAGCCTTAATATCAACGGCTTCTTTGTGAATCAAAATCGTTGCCAAAAAAGCTAACACAGCAATTACAGTTTCAATGTTAAACAAGAAGCCATAACCGATATTGCTTAAGGCCAATCCCAAGAATGGGCCCATTGCCGTGGCAATAACTGTGCTCAATGAGAAATATGAAATCCCTTCACTGCGACGCTCTTCCGGTACAACAAACACAACTGCTGTATTCGTAACCGTCCCAATGAGTCCAATCATCATTCCTTGAACAAAACGTAGTACCAACAATGAAATCATTGACGTTGCGACATGATAAGCCAGCATACTAGGAATCAGCACAAACGCGCCGACCATCATCATCGTCTTGGTTGAAAAGCGTGCGAGCACCGCACCAGACATCATACGCATGACGAGTGAGCCAATAACCACGATACCGACTAGCAAACCACTACTTGCTGTTGATAGATGGAGCACATCGACTGCATATGGCCCAACGGCAACAATCAAACTGTAAAACGTCATCAAAACTAGGAAGTTAATCAGCGCAATTTCAAGAAATGACTGGTTAAAGATCTTGGTTTTTCCGGAATTCATAAAAACCTCTACTTTCAAAATTAAACAAATAAGTGCCCTTTTGTTGTCATTAACAAAAGTGTCGCCTAAGAAAGACGACTTATCCACTTTACGCTTATTTTTTGGAAGTAGCAAATTTTAGTGGTCATTCCGTTTGACGCCCACATTTTATAAGCAGATAATGAGTTATAGTCTAATTAGAAAGAAGCACCTTCATGTCAGCATCTACACCTATGTACCAAGTCATCAGTTATCTGAATGATTTGGACGGGAGCTATGTCTCCCTATTTGCGCCAGACGCCATTGTCTCTGATGTTGCTTCAAAGCAAATCAGTGTCGGGTTGCCTGACATTCAAAGCTATTTTAAGCAATACTTCTTTGCACATAACGTCCAAACAAGTATTCACTCCGTCGAACCTTTAAACGATGAAGTCCTAGCACATGTCACCTTCCATGGTGATTTTTCCGACAGTTTTGCACCTGACGGAGATGTCGATGCAACAATTGAATTAGCCACTACTGGTCACAAAATTCATAAGATGATTATCAAACTAGACGCTGCCTAATGTGGTATGCTTAGTTTACTAATTAATAGAGAGTGAGCAAATACATGGCCACGTATAATTTGACAGACATCCTCGACATCGTAAAGTTGTGGGGTGTTGATTACCCAAACAAGCAAAAGAACCGCGTAAAGTACGACGCATTCAAGAAGGATCTCCGTAAGAAGATTGAGGAAACATTCGATACTGAGGCTGATGCTTTAGCAGCTGTCACACCAGAACTAGCCGCACCGGTTAAGCCAAACCCAGTAACTGGTCAAACGACCACTTACTCAGCCCGTCACATCGTTTGGCTGTTCGAACAACCCCTTTTCTTGGTTTGGGTGATTAAGCACAGCGCTCGCCAAGAAGCTTTGCTACCTTTGTTGAAGGCTGAAAAGACACGTTCTGAAGTTGCCGACACTGAAGAAAACGCCGAAGCAATCATTAATAACTGGCACTAAAAAATAGGATGGTATCTTGAGAAAATCGAGATACCATCCTATTTTGTTTAATCAATAATACGCAATTCCTTTGATGAGTGCGTGAATGAATCAGCACCGGTCTCCGTCATGACAACTGAGTCTTCGATACGAATTCCCAAGTCGCCAGGGATGTAGATACCCGGTTCAATTGAGAAGGCCATACCTGGTTGCAAAATCAAGTCATTGCCCGTCGCAATCTGGATTGACTCGTGGACTGATGAGCCAATTCCGTGACCAAGACGGTGCACGAAGTACTCACCATAACCAGCCTTGGTAATAATGTCACGGGCAATCGCATCCAACTCACCGGCAGTCATACCAGGCTTCGCTTGTGATTGGGCAGCCAATTGGGCCTCCAAAACAACGTTATAAACATCGCGTTGGTGATCAGAAACTGACTTGTAAGCCACTGTACGCGTGGCATCCGACACATAACCTTGGTAAATCGTACCCAAGTCAAACAAAGCCAAATCGCCAGCCTTCAACAAGGTTGAACCAGTGTCACCGTGTGGTTCGGCTGCGTGCGCACCGAATTGAACCAACGTCTCAAATGACATCCCCACAACCCCCATTGACTTCAAGTCATATTCCAACTTGGCCATCACTTGAAGCTCTGACACACCTTCCTGCAAAGCAGCAAAGGCGAATTCAAAGGCACGATCCGCATCATCACCAGCCTTGTG
Organism: Weissella confusa; assembly: GCA_016466735.1. Taxonomy (GTDB): domain Bacteria; phylum Bacillota; class Bacilli; order Lactobacillales; family Lactobacillaceae; genus Weissella; species Weissella fermenti. Next base: position 65,022 of record JAAOED010000003.1, read on the forward strand.
CATCTTAGCAATTTCGTCTGGTGTCTTAATCAAGTGCATTTCAGTCATCAATGGTGACAAATCAGCCACAAACTTAGCTTCTGGTACAGCAGTTTGTAACAAAGCAGCACGGTCCAACGTCATTTGGGCCTTTTCAACGGCCCAATTCGTTGCATGCGTTGTGTGTTGCTTAACATAGTTGGCAATCATTTGGTATGGTTGCTCGTGGTCTTGGTAACCATAAACCGGATGCGTCCAACCAGCCCCCTTAACCGCCTCGACTTCAAGTGCTGGCGCAAAAATAAATGGCTCATCTTGTGGAAAGACAACCAACGCCAAAACACGTTCGATTGGGTCAGATTCAAAGCCCGTCAAATAGGCAATTGAATGAAAATCTGAGAAGTAGGCGACGTCCAATTCATTGTCATTCAACCATGATTGGATTTTTGTAAGTTGTTCAGTCATCTGAAATCCCCTCTTGTTTCACTTTTCTATCATTGTACACTCATTTTCAGAAAATGACGCAACAGACCGATTATTTATGCTAAACTATTAACTTGTGATATATTGAATGTTCTCATGAAAACATTTTATGAAAGCATGGTACAATAACCTTGTAACCGGTTGCAGATATGCAATTCGGTAAACGACTGAAAAGTTATGAAAACGACAAAAATTCTGTATGAGAGAACTATAAAGGAGCATCAGCATGGAAAAGCAGACCATCACGATTTATGACGTGGCCCGCGAAGCGAAAGTCTCAATGGCAACCGTTTCACGTGTTGTCAATGGCAATGCCAACGTTAAGCAAGAAACGAAAGAAAAGGTTGAAGCCGTTATCGAACGACTTGGTTACCGACCAAACGCCGTTGCTCGTGGTTTGGCCTCACGTCGTACGACCACAATCGGTGTCGTAATTCCCGACGTGACCGACCACTACTTCGCCGAATTGGCCCGTGGAATCGATGACGTTGCTGCCATGTACCACTACCAAATCATCTTGGCTAACTCAGATGAATCTGATACCAAGGAATTGCAAGTTTTGGAAAACCTATTGAGTAAGCAAGTTGACGGTATTATCTTCATGGGTAACTTGATTGACGATGATATCCGCAAGGAATTTGCTAAGGCTGATGTGCCAATTGTCTTGGCCGGTTCAGTTGACGACGTGACTGCTCAACCTTCTGTCAACATTGACTACACAAGTGCCATCGGCGAAGCAACGACCAAGTTGTTGAAGAACGGCCACAAGCGGGTTGCCTTTGTAACTGGAAGTTTGGATCACGGCATCAACCGCGAGTACAAGTTGAAGGGTTACATGAATGCTCTGGCTGTCGCTGGGGTCGACTACGACGAATCACTTGTTATCCAAGGTGATTATGACTATCAATCAGGTTACCAAATGGCCGAAATGGTTCGCGATGCCAAGGCAACAGCCGCTGTCGTTGTTAACGACGAAATGGCTGCCGGCTTGTTGAACGCAATGACTGATGCTGGTGTTAAGATGCCTGAAGACTTTGAGTTGATTACAAACAACAACTCAAAGTTGGCCGTTATGACGCGTCCACAAATGTCTTCAATCACGCAACCCATCTACGACCTTGGTGCCGTTGCTATGCGTATGTTGACGAAGTTGATGAACCGTGAAGAATTGGCTGTTAAGAACATCATCTTGCCACACGGTTACGTTGATCGTGATTCAACGAAGCAATAATGACTACAAAAAAGAGGAACGACTCAACAGTCGTTCCTCTTTTTTCATATGATTAAGCTTCTTCTGACAAGCCCTTCTTGTTTGTTTCAGACAAACCACCTTCGGGTTCCAAAACTTCAGCTGTTACTTGCTTTGCTTCTTCAACCGCAACTGGTTCTTCCAAATCTTCAAATGCCTCTGACAATGAAGGTGCTGTTGGATCCAAGACGATATCAATGTCTTCATCTTCAAGTTCAGGCGCTACCTTAGCACGCACTTGGTCCTTCACTTCGCTAGCCTTTGACTTTGCTTGGTCAGCCAAGTCTTGTGCTTGGGCCTTCAAATCATCAGCCTTCGCACGCAAACCTGCTGTCTTTTCATCTGCTTGGGCCTTAAGCTCATCGGCCTTTGCACGCAAGCCAGCCGTCTTCTCATCAGCTTGCGCCTTCAAGTCAGCAACCTTGCCATCCAAGCCCTTCTCGGCAACGAAATCGTCAGCGCGATCACGAACTGATGCCACCGCATCAGTTGCTGCATATGTGTAATCAACAGCCTTGTCGCGAACATCAACAACGATGTCGTCAACCTTAGCCTTCAACTTTTCTTGTTCTGCTGGTGACAAGCTCTTGAAGTAGGCATATCCAGCCGCAGCTGCTACACCACTAAACAACAATCCTGCCAAAAATCCTTTTCCCTTAGACATGGTTAATACCCTCCTGGTTTATATATGATTACTTTGTCGTTGATGATTGTGCCTTACGCGCCCTGCGGAATCCATTAACCGCTGAAAACGCTGACGCAACACCGGCCCCACGTGAAGCAGCCGTTGACTTAACCTTCCCCGTCAAGTTGTGCGTTGCCGCATTCAACTCAGACACAGACGTCCCCAAATCTGCTACCGCTTGGAAAGCCGGATCAATTGTCGCTACCTTGCCATTAACATCGTTCAACAATGTATTTGCGTTAGCTAAAATGTCGTTTGCCTCACGTGCAATGATATCCACATCACGCGTGATGACCCCCAAAGTTCGTGTCAATCGCACCAAGAATAGCCCGATAAACAAGACCAACAACATTACCGCCACCGCAATGATAATCAATGCGATTTGACCTGCTGTCATAGTTATTCCTCCAAGTTCCTTTATAGGTCTTATTCTAACTGTTTAAGCGCTTTCTTTCAATGAAACTGATTTTAATGATATACGGCTGTATTGTGTATGGATTACGCTTCTAATCAAAATGTTTCTTATATTGTTCATAGACTCTCTCACATACGGCATAAAAACGTTACAAACGAGTTAAAAACCCTTAAAAAACATTGAACTGAACAGTTTTTTTTGATAAATTGGTAAGCGTTCGTTTGTGCGCAGAAATGTGCAAACATTTGTTCTGGTTAAACAGTTAAAAATTATTTTCACATTTGGAGGAATTATGGACCACTCATTAGTCGTACGTTTGTTCGCCGAGTTCTTCGGAACAGCGTTCTTGGTTTTGTTGGGCAACGGATCAGTTGCCAATACTGAGTTGAAGAATACAAAGGGAGCTGAAACTGGTTGGTTGAACATCGCCGTTGGTTACGGAGCCGGTGTTGCCATCCCAGCTATGGCTTTCGGTGCTTTCTCAGCTCAAATCAACCCTGCCTTTACGTTGGCATTGGCTGTTGTTGGTGACTTCCCATGGTCAGAAGTTTTGCCTTACATCATCGCCCAAATTTTGGGTGCTATGTTCGGTCAACTATTGGTTGTTGCTGCCTACAAGCCATACTTCGATTTGACGACAAACGTTGACGCGGTCTTCGCCCCATTCTCAACGACTGACGCTGCTAACTCACGCTTCAACGGATTCATCAACGAATTTGTTGGAACATTCGTTTTGGTCTTCGCTGCTTTGGGAATTACGTCATCAGCTGAATACAAGGGCATTGCCGGTTTGGCATTGGGTGTCCTCGTTGCAACGTTGGTTACGTCATTGGGTGGTGCAACCGGTCCTGGTTTGAACCCTGCACGTGACTTTGGTCCCCGTTTGGTTCACGCCTTGTTGCCATTGAAGTTTAAGGGATCATCACACTGGGAGTACGCATGGGTTGCCGTTTTGGCACCTATCGCCGGTGGTATCCTTGCCTCAACTTTGTGGTGGACATTGTTTAAGTAAGAACAGTTAATTAAAAGACGCTGACTTCATAAATTTGAAGTCAGCGTCTTTTTTACTTCTTATGCCAATTCATTAACTAGCGCTTCGAACTCGTTCAAGCGTTCTTCGAAGACCTTGAATGTATCACGGAGGTAATCTGGCTTGGTCATGTCCAAACCAGCCTTCTTCATCACATCAATTGGGAATGCTGATGAACCAGCTTGCAAGTATTCCTTGTAAGCCGCGACTGCAGGCTCACCTTCAGTCAAAATCTTGTCTGCCATGGCCGTTGCAGCTGCAAAGCCAGTTGCATATTGGAAGACGTAGAAGTTGTAGTAGAAGTGTGGAATACGTTCCCACTCGTGGGCAATCTCTTCATCAAACGTCAATTCTGGACCATAGTATCGACGGTTCATTTCACCATATGCTTCGTCCAAAACATCAGCTGTCAAAGGTGTTCCTTCGGCATCGGTTACGTGCATCCATTGCTCAAATTCAGCAAATTGGGTTTGACGGAAGACTGTTCCCTTCACGCCATCCAAGTATTGGTTCAAAATGTATGCACGTAGCTTCTTGTCATCAATCGTCTTCAACAAGTAATCCGTCAACAAATTCTCATTCGTCGTTGACGCAATTTCAGCCAAGAAAATTGGGTAGTCACCATAGTGATATGGTTGGTTTTGACGCGTGTAGTATGAGTGCACTGAGTGGCCCATTTCGTGAACAAGCGTGCTCAAGTTACTCAAATTGTCGACCCAGTTCAACAAAATGAATGGGTTTGTGTCGTATGACCCACCTGAATAAGCACCAGAACGCTTACCCTTGTTTTCAATCACATCAATCCAGCGACTATCAAAGGCCTTGTTCACAATATCAAGGTAATCATCCCCCAATGGTGCCAAGGCTTGCAACGCCTCAGCCTTAGCTGACTCATAGTCAATATCATAATCTGGCTCACCCAAAATTGGTGTGTAAAGATCATATGAGTGTAGCTCGTCCAAGCCCAACAACTTCTTACGCAAGCCAACATAGCGGTGGAGCAATGGCAATGCCTTATTAACCTCAGCAACCAACGTATCATATACCACTTCAGGCACGTGGTTACCAGCCAACGCTGCTTCACGCGCATTGTCATAATGGTGTGCAGCTGCCATGAAGTTTTGACCCTTTACGTGGTTACCAATCAATGAAGCAAATGTATTCTCCAAAGCCATGTATGACTTGTAGAATGTTTGGAACGCATTCTTACGGATTTCGGGCTTCGTTGATTCCAACAAACGTGAGTAAACACCATTAGACAATGTTTCCATTTCACCGTCTTCATTTTCAACGGCTTCGAATGAAATATCTGCGTTATCCAACACACCGAAGGTACGTTGCGATGCACCAAAGACATCACCTGCAGCTGCCAAAAGTGACTCTTGTTCAGTTGGCAAAACGTGACCTTGTTGCGTCAAAATGCTGTCAAAGTAGTGCTTGTAGGCTTGTAACTTAGGTTCAGCTACAAAGAACTCTGACAATTCCTCTTCTGACAAGCTCAAAACGGCTGGGTCAAAAAAGGCAATCGCAGCTGACACGCGGGCAGCCAACGACTCAGCCATGTTGTTCAAACCTTGATAGAACGTGTTAGCCGTGTCTTGGTCAGACTTCATTGAGGCATATACGTACAACTTTTCCAAATCTTGCATCAAGCCCAAGCCGTATTGCAACGCATTGTACAAGTCCGTTGCAGAATTCGTCACGTTCGCTGCAAAGAACTCCGCTGATTCAAGACGGTCTTCCAAATCTGCGAAGGCATCTTCCCACGCTTCGTCAGAGGCAAAGATTGTTGATAGGTCCCAGGTCATTGACTCAGGCAACTCTTCGCGCAATGGTAATTCTTTTGCCATAATAGCTAACCTCATTTCCAGTTTATAGTTGTTATTCTACACTTTGGGTTCCAAAGTTGCACGTGGTAATAGAGATGCTAATTCAATACCGTTAATTTGTGTTGATAATCTGAATACCATTCAGGAGGTTGATTCAACCATACCCTGTCATCACGTTGCGTAATTACATTTTCATCCTGCCACTCGGCAAGCAATCGACTCAGCCATAAATTAACCGCCACTGTTTGTTCAGTAGCACCAAATTCAAACCAAACCTGTTTAATTAACACTGATTGTAATTGTTCAACAGTTTGTGCCCCCTTTTCCAATGCCAACAGCACTCCCAATGATAGTTCCCACTGCGATGCCCGCGCGCCACCTGGCATTGCCTGCAATCGATGACAAATCCATGGCATACCCACTAGACTCCGACCTTGGCGATATAACTGTTTTTGCCAACGCCGACTAACTTCGGAACGCTGCGTCACTAGTTGCTGCAATTTCAAAAGTTGGCGATACGGATCACCAACATCTTGCTCACGCACCCGATTACGACAATCAAGACGCCACCATTCCTGCCATTCAACCCATTGTTTTTTCGGCCGCCAAAATGCCACTTGTAAGCGGCCACCACGCATACGCGCAAACTTCGCCCAAGTCGCCTGTTGCAGTTTCTTCCGTTGATACGTGGGGCCTAATACCCATACGACATCCATACCTAACGTCTCAAATCCACGCGTTCGTTCCGAAACACGTTGTGCCGTGATTGGTGCACACTGAAACTCAACTGCAATTTTCACATTATCGAAACTCACGACCAAATCCGGCCGTTGCTTAATCTCGGGTAACCACACTTCCATTTCAACCACGCCACCAAGATTTTCGAAAAAGTCAGCCAACTGTAATTTTCCTAATAAATGCTCACTAGACTCGCCTTCGGCCAACGATTGGCAATCACGTAAAGTCACGTGTGAAAAATGAGGCGTTTTAATTGTCCCTTGTTTGACATGTACCTCGCCGTCGCAACCAGGACAAACATAAACGGCCGTCTTTTCCGCCAAATTGGCTTTCACGAGCTCGGTCGACCCTCGTTTCTTTGCTATAAACATTTGCACAATCCTCCCAATAATAAAGAGGCGCAACTGCCCACTTTTTCCAATTAATTTTTTTCAAAAAGAAAAGACCTGTAAGTCAGCTGACCTACAAGTCTAAATCTTTAATCAACATTTGATTAGTTAGTTGCTTCTTCCAACTTCTCAATGTCTTCAGCTGATGGCTCTGCATCACCTTGCTCTTCAGCAAGCAAGACCTTGTCGTACTTACGAGCAAATGGCAAGTAAGTGAATCCAGTCATCACAAGCATCAAAGCTTGCCACAAAGCACCTTGCCATCCACCGACGATCAAACCAGAAATAATGGCTGGCGTCGTCCAAGGAACATACATTCCGTTAAATGGTGGGATGATACCGAAGTAAATTGCAAAGTAAGTAGCGAATCCTGAGATAAGCGGCGTCAAGATAAATGGTACGGCTAGCAATGGGTTCAATACCAATGGCAAACCGAACAAAATTGGCTCGTTGATGTTGAACAAAGCCGGAACGATTTCCAACTTACCCAATGTCTTCATTTGAACTGACTTAGCACGTACCAACATGAAGATAACCAAACCAATCGTCATACCTGAACCGGTAACCGTGATGAATTGGTCCATGAAGGCTTGCGTAACGATGTGGGCACCGCCGTCCAACGTCAAGTTACCAGCCTTGTACAAAGCCAAGTTGTCGGCGTTGTTAGCCAATAGCAATGGTGTCATGATACCACCAACGATGGTTGCACCGTGGACACCGAAGAACCACAAGAACACTGGCAAGAAGGCAACAACCACAACACCCAAAGGTCCGTCAGTTGCGTGTTGCAAAGGCGTTTGAATAGTCGTGTAAATCCACTCTACCAAAGTTGTGTTGAATCCCAACTTGAAGATTCCGTAAACAACAGTTGCAATCGTTACAATAGCAGCACCTGGCAACAAAGCCGTAAATGATGCCGCAACGTTAGCTGGCACTTGCTCAGGCAACTTGATTGTGAAGCCCTTCTTCATGAACCATGAGTAGGCCCATCCAACAAGCAAACCAACGATGATGGCAACGATCATTCCCTTACCACCAAGCCAAGCACGGTCGATAACACCTGATACTTGCCATGCAGTTGATGTCTTATCTGGGTCAGCAATGTTCGTTACTGACTTGATTGTGTCGGGTTGCAACAAAACGTCAACAACGATGGCCAACAAACCGGCTGACACACCATCATAACCTTCGTCACGAACCCATGAGTAGGCAATTCCAAATACGGCGAACAAAGCCATGATTTGGAATGATGCGTTGTTTGCTTGCATGAAGACTGGGCCTAGACCAATCTTATCCAAGTAATCTGCAATTGGTTGATATGGGAATTGACCCAAAATCAAGAAAATAGCTCCAATAACGATGAATGGAATTGGGTAAAGCATACCATTCTTAATCGCTGTAACCGCCTTCGTGTTAACGAATTTCATTACCAGCGGCAACAACTTTTCATTAATAAATGTATTCATGTTGTTATCCTCATTCTATGAATAATATAGTTAAATTTTTAAAACCGATAGTTAACACCAATCCTCTTTAAGGATTACCCCAAATCCTCTCCATTTGAGGCAATCACTTGTTGATACCACTTGAACGAATCCTTGCGGTATCGCTTACCTGATCCTTGACCCATGTCATCCAAATCAACGTAGATGAAGCCATAACGCTTCAACATTTCACCCGTTGAGGCTGAGACGATATCGATTCCTGACCATGGCAAGTAACCAATCAACGGAATACCGTCTAAGACAACAGCTCGTTCCATTGATTCAATGTGACCTTGGAAGTAGGCAGTACGGTAGTCGTCGTGGACTTCGCCGTTCTCTTCCAACTTGTCATAAGCACCAAAACCGTTTTCAACGATGAACATTGGCTTTTGCCAACGATCCCACATCCAGTTCATGGCCCAACGGACACCAACTGGGTCGATTTGCCAACCCCAATCTGACTTTTGCAAGAATGGGTTGTCGCCGTGGTTTGCTTCTTCATCGTATTCCAACCACTCATCACCGGTATCTGAAACCGTCCATGACATGTAGTATGAGAAAGCAACATAATCGACTGTATTCTCTGCCAAAATCTTTTCGTCTTCTGGCGTAATATCAATCTTGAAACCCTTGTGCGCCCAGAACTTCTTCAACCAGTTTGGATACTTTCCGTTGGCGTGCACATCACCCCAGAAATAACGGGTTTGCATCGCACGCTCAGCCATCAAAATATCTTCTGGCTTGGATGACGCTGGATAAACTGGGTTCATGGCAATCATGTCCCCAACCAACAACTCGCAACCCTTTTCACGGGCGATTTCGTGGGCGCGCTTCGTTACCAAAGCTGATGCCAACAATTCGTAGTGTGATGCTTGATACATCAACTCTTGCGCTTCATCTTCGCTGTAATCCTTCAACCCTGAGTTTTGCAACATTGGGTGTGGATCCATCCATGATGTTTGGTTGTTGATTTCGTTAAACGTCATCCAGTACTTAACACGGTCGCCATAACGACGAATAACCGTGTCCGCAAACTTCACAAAGAAGTCGATTACTTGACGGTTACGGAAACCACCGTACTCCGTTACCAAGTGAAGTGGCATTTCAAAGTGACTCAACGTCAAGACAGGCACGATATCATTTTCGATCATCGCATCAATCATCTTGTCGTAGTAACGCAATCCTTCTTCGCTAGGCAACACATCATCACCATTTGGGTAGATACGTGTCCAAGCAATTGACGTACGGAATGCCTTCAACCCAAGTTCCTTCATCAACTTAAAGTCTTCTGGGTACGTGTGGTAGAAGTCAATGCCGCGGTGGTTTGGATAGTTACCATCTGGCAATACTTCATCCGTCACCTCACGTGCCACACCGTGCTTACCAGCCAGCATAACGTCCGCGATTGACACTCCTTTATCATCCACATCCCAGGCACCTTCTAGTTGGTGAGCCGCAACAGCCGCTCCCCACAGGAACCCGTCAGGCATTTTATAGCCTTTGACCATTACTTACCCTCCAAAGCATCGACGCGCTTCATCAATTCAATCAACTCAACAGCCATGTCACGGAACGTAATTGCATTCATCAAGTGGTCTTGTCCGTGAACCATGTACAAGTCAACTTCGGTGTGCTCCCCTTGTGCTTCCTTAGTCAACATGTCAGTTTGAACGTCGTGGGCAGCCTTCAATTCTTCGTTAGCTGCCTTCAAAGCTTCTTCCGCTTCGTCGTACTTGTGTTCCTTCGCAAATTGAATCGCTTGGTATGCTTGTCCCTTAGCGTTTCCACCGTGCATGATCAAGCCCATTACGACTTCCATACGTGCGTCATCCATAATTATTCCCCCATATGCTAATGACTGACTGGTCATTACGCTACCAGCCAGTCAAACCGCCATTTGTTACTGCTCAAATCGTGTTACATCATTGCTTCAGCTGCTGCCAAAACCTTATCGCCCTTCATCATGCCGTAGTCCATCATGTTGATAACATCCATTGGAATACCAGCTTCGTCAGTCTTCTTCTTAACATCGTTCTTCAAGTAACCAACTTGAGGTCCAAGCAACAATACGTCAGGCTTGTGATCTGATGCCAATTCTGCGTCAATATCTGACGTTGACTTTGCAAAAATCTCGTAGTCCTTACCTTCAGCCTTAGCTGCATCTTGCATACGCTTAACCAACATTGAAGTTGACATTCCTGCCGCACATGCCAACATAATTGTCTTGTCTGCCATAATTATTTCCTCCAGAAATACCTTTAATAAAAATTTTTTAGAATTAAATTACAAGTCCACACCATGTGAGGCGATTACTTGCTTATACCAATCAAATGAATCCTTGCGCAAACGCTCACCCGAACCTTCGCCCATGTCATCCAAGTCAACATAAATGTAACCGTAACGCTTACTCATTTCACCAGTACCTGCTGACACAATGTCAATTGGTCCCCATGATAGGTAACCGATTACTGGGATACCATCCATCACAACTGCCTTTTCAACTTCAGCAACGTGCGCCTTCAAGTAATCAATACGGTATTGGTCATGAACCTTACCATCAACTACTTCGTCGTAAGCCCCAAAGCCGTTTTCGACAATCATGATTGGCAAACCTGGGTACAAGTCGTTTAATTCGTTCAACGTGTAACGCAAACCTTGTGGGTCAATTGCCCAACCCCAATCTGAAACTTGTACTTCAGGATTTGGCACGATTTCGTAACCATGCAGGTTATCGAATTCGGCATCGTCATCTGATGTCGCCTTAATCACAAATGAGTTGTAGTAAGAAATGGCCAAGTAATCAACCGTTCCGGCGCGAAGTGCTTCGCGATCTTCTTCAGTGATATCAGGGCGCATCCCCGTACGCTTTGCAAAGGTTTCAAATTCGGCTGGATACTCACCACGAACGTGAACATCTGAGAACCAGTCACGTGCTTGACGGGCCTTTTGTACCGCCAACATATCAGCTGGCTTTGATGAGGCTGGGTACAACGGTGCAACGTTCAACATACCGCCGATTACGAAATCAGGATTGATTGCATGTCCGATTTGAACAGCCTTAGCACTGGCTACCAATTCGTAGTGACCGGCTTGAACCATCGCTGCCAACTTTTCTTCGGCTGGCGTACCTTCTGGGAACTTCAAACCTGAATTCGTCCAGATCATGAATTCGCCCATCGTTTCGTCAGTCAAGTTAGCTTGATTTGAAATTTCGTTGTGCGTCATCCAGTACTTCACCTTGTCCTTATAACGAGTGAAAACTGTCTCGGCATACTTTACGAAGAAATCAATCAAACGACGATCAGACCAACCACCGTATTCCGTTACCAAGTGATATGGCATCTCAAAGTGATTCAATGTGATAACTGGCTCAATTCCAAGACGATTCATTTCATCAAACATATCATCGTAGAATTGCAATCCTTCTTCGTTTGGCGTTGCGTCATCACCATTTGGGAAAATACGCGTCCAAGCAATCGAAGTACGGAATGCCTTAAAGCCCATCTCGGCCATCAAAGCCAAGTCCGCCTTGTAAGTATCATAGAAGTAGATACCGTGATGGTTAGGATAATTCAATCCCTCAATCACACCATCTGTGATTTCACGTGGCTTCCCGTGAGCGCCGGCAGTCAAGATGTCTGCAATTGAGACACCCTTACCACCAACGTTCCAAGCACCCTCGGCTTGGTGGGCAGCAATTGCGCCACCCCACAAGAAATCATCATTCAACTTTAGTCCCATAATATCCCCCTAGTCGGTTACATAAAGTGAAAACCCAACGTCGCAAATAAATTTATGTAAGCGTTTACATTCACAATTTACTGCTTCGTTGTAACAACTATATTACAGATATATTTTGTAAAAGTTTCGAACAAAAAGACTAAAGTATGAATTCTGACGGTTATAGTCTGTGATTAAGTTGTAAGTTTTTTTATTAACAATCCCAAAACAGCAACAATGAAAGCGTTTTCTGCCAAATAGAGCACATAATCATTTGATACATTGACCACCTTTTAATTTGTAAAACTTTTGCAACAAACTAGTTTTTTGACGTAATTCTTTTTCGTTAATTTATAAGATTTGTATATGGTCAATGGTTTTGGTTTGTGGCGTTTTATTTGGTGGTAAGTGTCCGTCCTGACGGCCGGAGTGACCTGCCCCTTCTTTAGGCTCGCTAACCCAAGTGGACCATGACCTGTGGGGAGCGGAGTCCACGCCGATGGCGCGTACACCTTTACCTCCTCGTGGCTCTAAGCGGTAAAACCGCTAAGAGGCCACACCCACGGGTCAAGGTCCACTTGGGTCTATACGCTCGGCGGGGCAGGTCACAGCAGCCAAGCAATACTCTATTGGTTTGATTTTCATCAACCACAAGATAACAGGGTGAACTGTTCACCCATTGGTTTTCCGGTGGATGTAAATCCGTAACAGAATAGTACATCTCGTCTGCTGTGGCTGGGGGCGCCCCGCGTATAGAACCGGACATGGCTAAACCTGTGGGGGTAATACTTAGGGGTTTTACCCCTTAGTATTACGGAGGGTAAAGGTGTACGCTGCAACGCAGTGGACTCCGCCTCCCACGGTTTTGACATGTCCGGTTTAGCGGGCCAAAAGAAGCCCCCAGCCACTCGACGCAACGCGTCGACACTAACCACAAACCCCAGCGCACGACAAAAAAGCACACAACCGAAAAATCGATTGTGTGCTTTTGGACTCTATTCTAGTTAAAGTATGACAACACTTGCGTCAATGCGTTTTCAGCGAAGATCGTACGTCCGTGTTCTGCAAGCACTTCGGCTGCTACCGGCGTTACTTCACCATACTCACGTGCTACCGCGGTGATGTCTTGCAGACCAGTTTGTGAAACTGAATCATCGAATGACAACTCAAGGTAATATGCCTTGTTGTATTCGATAACCTTTGAATCACCGACTTCTTCTTGCATCATCTTAGCGAATTGGATAATAGCTTCAAAGTCGTTGAACTTCAAGATAACTTGACGACGACCTTGTTTGTCACGTGCCAATTCACGAGCTGCATTAACCATTTGGTTGGCAGCTTGTTCTTCAGCACGGGCACGGCTGTTAGCCTTTGGCTTACGATCGCTTGTACCATCGTTATCAAGTAGTTGCTCCAACAAACTGTCTGAAACATCATCGTTTACATCGCCCGCATCGCGATTTCCAAACATTGAGTTGATAACCCCATCCATCATGGCCTTATCACCAATGTTCTTAGAAATAAACAACTCCAAGCCATTTCGGTTTGGCAATACTTGGAAAGTGACAGCCTCATTATTTTCAAAATCATGCTCAACATCAACTTCTTCCAAGATATTGTAGAAGAAACGTTCAATTTCTTCCTGGTTGCCCAGCAAATCGATCACTGAGATACTGCGTTCTGCGAGATCGTCGTTCGTCACCACAACTCGAATTGTATCCTCATTAATGCGTTCCATTTCCATAATTGGGCACCCCTTCCCTTCCCGTTATTCGGGAACTTATCTTTGTAAACCATTATAACAAAGTTACTGATTAATAGTCGATATATTAGTGTTTTAACCACCAATTTGGGCTAAAAAAGAGGCCACATCCAGCAGCCTCATTTTCTATGTATGGGTTAGGATGTTACAAATCCACCATAAGGGTTGCTCGCTTAAGTTCTTGTTGGCGAACCTCGTGTGGCAAGAAGCGACGAATCTCATCTTCGTTGTAACCAACCTGCATACGCTTTTCATCAATCATTAATGGGCGCTTCAATAGCGCAGGTTGCTGTTGAATCATTTCAATTAATTGACTCAATGACAAGTCATCTAGCTTCACATCCAATTCAGCAAATAGCTTTGATCGGGTTGAGATGATTTCTTCAGTGCCATCTTCCGTCATGCGAAGGATGTTCTTAATCTCATCTCGGCTCAATGGCTCCTTGAAGACATTACGCTCAGTATAGGGAATGGCGTTTTCTTCGAGCCATGCACGCGCTTTGCGGCATGATGTGCAACTAGGTGATGTGTATAACGTGACCATATGTGCCTCCTTCCGGCTTCTACGGTGTTACTGCTACCTATGGCTCCTATTATAACCGCGAATATGTGAACATGTAACCCCCATTTTTACGAAAAATTGCGAATAAATTACAGAAATATGACAGTCAAACCGGCGCTTACGGCCACAATTTATTAAAAAATGATTAAGGCCGAGTTTACATGTTCGCTATTGATTTAATGGGGTTAATGCGCGAAACAATACAGTTATCAAATCTTTTTGTATATATTTCCTAACGCCCGAAATTCAGCTGAAAACGTGAATTTATCATGACAAAAAACGCGGACATTTATAAAAAATGCCCGCGAAAAAATTTTTTAATTAATGTCTTTACGACCTTGGTTTTCGGCCATCCCCAACAACTTTTCCTTCAACTCATTCTCCATCACTTGCATTTGTTGCTCAGCATCGGCACGCTTAGCACGGCCGTCACGTTGAATTTGCATTGTCTCTTGAATCGTTGCAATCAAGCTGTTTTGCGTTTCTTGGAGTGTTTCGATATCAACAACACCACGCTCGTTCTCCTTTGCCGTTTCAACCGCACTTTGGTGGAGCATATCAGCATTGGCACGCAACAATTCGTTGGTCGTATCCGCCACAGCGCGTTGTGCAATAACCGCATTCTTTTGCTTCAACAACGTCAAAGCAATTGCAACTTGATTCTTCCACAATGGAATAGCCGTCGAAACAGACGCTTGAATCTTTTCTGCCAATACTTGATTCGTTGATTGGATTAATCGAATTTGTGGTGCCTGTTGCAACGCAATTTGGCGGGTCAACTTCAAATCATTGGTACGCTTTTCCAAACGTTGCTCAAATTGCACTAAATCTTGCACCTTTTGAACATCAAGTTGGTTGTTCGTTTGGCGTGCCTTTTCTTGAGCAGCTGGCAATTCACGTTGTCGCACATCGCTCAACTTCATCTCCGCACCACCAATATAAACATTCAATTGGTTAAAGAAATCAAGATTTTCTTGGAACAAGCCATCCAACATCTTGTTATCAGCCAACAACGAATCCTTGTGGCGATCCAAACGGGCAGCCACATTATCAACTTGGGCACCAATCCGTTGGTACTTAGCCGTCATCTCATAGACTGACTTTTGGACGCGGTTAAAGATACGAGCAAAGAATCCTTGCTTTTCAGGACGCAAATCATCTGGACTGGCTTGGTTCAATGTATTCATCAACTCAGTGAGTGAGTCACCAATTGGTCCCACGTCTTGATTTTGAACCTTATCCAATACCCCTTGTGAGAAGGCTGATAGATTCTTTTGTGCATCCGCACCATAGGTTAACACTGAATCACTTGTTGCAACGTCCAATGTTTGGGCCAATTGCAAGGCCTTTGATTTCTCTTCAGAAGTCAACGTATCCGTTAACTCCGGTGTTGCCACCGTCTCTTTTGTCATTACTTCTTCTGTCATTTTTTATCCCCCATCGTTCGCTTCGCCACATCGATTTGATCGCGAAGTGAATTTAAGTCATCTCGTGTGATTAAACGGTAGTCTTGTTGAATTTGGTCAGCAAGTTGGCGCAACACTTCACGCGCCGCTTTCAAGTGTGCTTTGTCCGACTCGTCAATCATTTCATGGTTCGCAATTTCTTGATACGTGACCAGAATTTGTTCCATGTTTGGCAAATGGGTATACACAAACTCATCTGCTTCCGTTAATTGCGTCGGATCGTCAGCTAATTCTTTCAGAATACCGCGTGCAAACCGCATCACATCAGTTTCAACCGCAATTTTACGCAATCCCGTTGTTAACTGCAACAATTCTTCCACGTGATCGACACTGGCCAACGTTCGATTGAACGTTGCTTTAAATACACTGACGTCACGCTTCGACAAGTTATCAGTATTGATTGTTAACTTTTGCTTGGCTGACGTAATTCGTTCCTTTGTTTGTTTCATTGGCATAAACACGACTTGACGGGCACCCAAAACAACACCTGATAGCACAAGTTGTACTGGCCAGCCAATTCCCGGAATGGCCCAAACAACACCAATTAGCATTAGTGGTAGTAGCCAACGAAACACAAAGGCCGGCTTAGTAACCATGCTTACCAAGAACGCGAAGACTAACACGTTCGAAATACTGTCTAGATAGGTTGGCGTAAACCCAATCGCCAAGAACAGTATCAAAACCGTTATCCACTTGCTTCTTCTTAAAGTCTTTTTTGGAATTTTATCTAAATCCAGCATTTTTCTCATCCTCTCGAAAGCACCTTATCCTATTATACGTGCAATCGACAACTCTTGTCATGACAAAAAAAGTAGGTCATAGACCTACTTCGTTGCGTCGGGATGCTCTTCAGCAAACATCAGTTCTTCGCGCTCCTCACGATGTTCTAAATCTGCCAAATAACGACGCGACCAGCGGTAGACAACTAACACTAGAATCAAAATCGCAATCGCTGCTGCTTGAATCAAAATGCCGATCGTATCGGCATGGTAAACCAAGAGATTTCGAAGCAACGCGGTAATCCCAATATACATGAAGTTCTGCAAAGAAATCCGATCTTGGATAAAGTACTCACGGGTTAACACCACAAACTCGAAGAACAAGAATGTCTCCAAGATGCGTTCTGCCACACCGAAGAAATCTGTGGCCAAATCCACATGCATCAGCATCGTGACTAATTCCCAGAGCTCCTTCATAAAGAACCCAATCATCACAATACCTAGCACCAACATCGCTAAGTCAAGGATGATGGCGTACCCTTTTTCAATTATTTTACGATTCATAGCCCACCCTCGCTTCTTTTCTTAATCATATCAGACAAACGCCTTGAAACAAACTTCGAGTAGTCGCCAGTTCCTAATTAGCACGAAAAAATTACGTCGGTAATCAATCGGCAACTACGCTAACGTAGTTAGAAAAGGAGACTTCATTTTTATGACAGGGAAACAACCTTACTTTAAAACAAAAATCGCCGCATTAACGCTTGCATTCATTGGCATATTGCTGTCGTGGATTCCAGTTATCAACCATGTTGGCTTAGTTATTGATATTATTGCATTTGCATTCGCATTATTTGTCCTTTGGCTGGATCGGCATGGCGATAAGACATTGCCTATTATTACGGCATTACTGAGCCTATTAGGCATCGGATTGGTCAGCATTAACCAAAACTATTATGGCAATTCAATCAGCCACGAAAGCAAGCATTTGTCTGTACACATTAACGATAAACAGGCTGATGGATTTGATTGGACGCGCATCGACTTTGATAATCTAACGGTTGGCGATAGCAAAACTGGTCGTGGCGGTGACACTTATCAAGACATTCGCGACATGCTCGGCAAACCAAACGAACAAAAAGATGACACGACTACATCGCCAACGACGCGCGTGGCAACTTGGCATAATGATAAGAACACGAAATCTGTGACGCTTACTTTTGCGAAAAGCGCATCAGGTAATTTCAAGTTAACCAGCAAGCACGCTGAAGGCCTCAACTAATTAACGAAAAAAGGATGATTCTCGGGTATGAGAATCATCCTTTTTGTATGCCGCCGACAGACAAACAGCGTAAAAACAATACAAATATTGGGTGATTATTTGTTTCATAGCTAATAAAATCACACGTTGTATTTTCATTTATCTGTTTATGTGTTTTTGGAGAGTGCTACAAATTGTGCTACATTTTCAATTTTTGTTGTGTATTGTATAATTAATTTTAACTTAACCACATAAGGAGAAACTTACATGACTAAATTAACTCATTGGACACAAAGAGTCCTCCAATTTTTGGCATCAGAAACTGAAGACGACCGTATTTTATATGTAGGGAAGTTCAACGAGCTAATCGGCAATGGTTTCACTGAACGACAGGCATATATCAATCTGCACCGTGAGATTGTAGAGCCATTGCTTGAGAATGCTGACCTAACATGGGAAGAATATACCGAAGCAACTGCTAAGGCTATGAAGCGTCCTACATTATATGATGTTAAGGTATGGATCGAGCTTGCTACAAAGATAGGTCCATCTGCGGCAACAGGAAACTGGCACGCAGTTGAACATAACTGGGAATGGGATGTTCCAACTAAATAACAAAAAAGCCCGTCTGGATTAAGTACCTTTGTACCTAGTCCAGACGGGCTTTATATATTTGCGACCATCAAAGATTAGGGTCGCTAAACTGGTCGAATTCGACCAGTTTAAATTCTAGTTAGCAAATGCAGCTTGCAACCAAACCGATTCACCATTCATCTCTACTTCAATTGATGATCCAACGCGTTGAAGCACCTTGTACTTACCATTCAAAGTGAAGTATTCAGTCACTCCATTATTACCAAGGCCGTTTTGGTCAGCCAAAGCATTTCCAAAGCGGTCAGTTAACGTAATTGGTGCGGCTGGCATATCGTTGTGATAATCAGCGACCGGAATTGACATGTCATCATTACGTGCGTATACACCACCAAATTCATATTGCCAGCTATCCAAAACGAATACGCCATTGAATTCTGCCATGTCAGATTGCGTGTTAGCGTCCAAAATTTCAACATTCTTCTTGTTTACCCAAGAATAGATATTGTCCAATAATACACGGTCTCCATCGACTTCTAATACCTTGTGTGGCACACCCTTGATAAAGTAAGGAATGTTTTCACCAGTTGCGTAGTTGTTTGCGCTGAAGTTAACCTTTACGGTCATTCCTGCTGCAATATCTGACTTCGGAGTGTTGTCGGCTTCCTTACCGGCGTCCACAGCTGGCGTGTCCGTGTTTGGCTTGCTAGGATTACCGTTCTTGTACCCATTATCAGTGATACCCGTTAAATCAACGTTACCGTCCAATCCACCAGCAATGTATGATGCAGTGAATTGAAATAGTTGCACGTTATCAAACGAAGGGAAGTAATTGTAATTTGGATTTGGTGTAACCTCATAGTTAGGATACTCAGCCAGCCAAAGTGGGTACTTATTTGCAATGGTTTGCAAATCAAGGTTTGCCATCAAGAAATTCTTGTAACCATATAACATAGCCGTCTTTCCTTTCGATTGAATATAATCCAATCCGTACATAACGACATCTGTATTAGTTGCGCCTTGCTCAATATCCAAAGCAAAGATTGCGCCTTGTGGCGTTTGGCTTTTTGCCAGATAGTGATCAATCACTGCCTTCATAGTCGCGCGGTCAGTAACGCCATCAACGAAAATATAATCGTGCGCACGCTTGCCCTGGGCAATTGCATACTGAACTTGCGTTGGATACGTGTATTGATCAACGTAGCCATGTCCAGCGTAGTACCCGCCAATCTGCGCAATTGCAAACTTATCGTGGCCATAACCAAACTTACCTTGTGAGCCTTGATAGATTGACCAGTCAACTCCTTGGTCACCCTTTGCAGCGAACGCCGTTGGTGTTGCTCCGGCAAATAAAAAGGCCGCCATTCCGGCGACCAGGATTGTCTTAATCTTACCCATTATTGTCAACTCCTTTGTTGGCTTTCAACTCTTGCTCAATAGCTCCTTCAATCTGTGAATCAGAGAAACGTCCGGTCAAACCGTTCGCCTCAATCCGGTCCTTAACAAATTGAACCGCGTCTCGTTGCTTTGCACTTCCTTGACCAGACCCCCAAGTCTTCTCAGCAATTGCAATACCTTGATTAATCCAGTCATAAAACATAGACAGGTTTTCATTTTTAGTATGACTCTTAAGCCAGTCCACTAAAACCGTAGCGACCACACCAAAAATCCCCGTATTGATTACCAACACGAGGATACTAATTACCTTATCCATTATTCTCACGCTCCTTATGCATTTTCTCGGCTTCTTTCACGTATGCCGTTTTACCATCTAAAATTTGTAAATTTGAAACATGGTTATAAATCACTTCACCTGTTCCATTACCGCCTAAATTGCTATATCCCTCATATAAATACTGAAAGTTATTCAACTCATCAATGGTCGCGAATCCTTGCTTGATTAGTCGCTCACCTTCTGCATAAACCCGATCATGTAACGCTGCTAATTGAGCCTTCACTAACTTATCTTGCACAGCCATAAACGAAACTACCGTATCTGATAACTCGGCTGTACGTTTTTCCAATGCCGTTGTCCGTTCGTCTCGTTTCCCCTTGACGTGTTTAAAAATCGGGATTCCAGCAAAGGCTGCCGCCGCCGTGCCCATAGCGGCGAACAAAGCGGTTGACTGCTGAATTAAATTTATCAACTTCTCCATCTACTCTCTATTCCTTCGCGTATAGTATTAATTTGGCCATAGGTCAGATGTTATCCATGACGCATTTGCTGTGATAAATTTATTAGTGCGATTGTCAGGGAGATTGCGATTCGTAATCTTTGCCGAACGCGACCCATTTGGTGAGTAATACGACAAGAATCCAGTTCCCGAACCGTATGTTGCCGGAAAATTGATACGCCAATTATCTGGCGTGAACCCTGCCGGCGTTGTAATAGACGTTACGTCAGCGTCCCAACTTGTATTCAAGATGCCCGTATACGTCCCTGAAATTTCCAAATCAACGAAATTACCCGTGCGACGAAACTTGAACGTCAGACCAGAAGCAGTGACTTCTTTCATGAGAACGGGCATATCCGTGGCCCCGCTTACCGTAAGACGGCTGACAGTTGCGGCCTCGTTGTTAGCCAATAACTCATGGCCAGCTGGATTAACAATTGTTCCGTCAGTCTTGAAGTTCCACCACTTACCGCTCGTTCCGCCGTCTTGGTAGCCGGTACCAATATAAACTTCATTATCACCAACCAACACAGCATGTTCCGTTCCAGCGCCGTTAATATTCATTGCAGTGGGCGTCTTACCCGTAGCAAGAGCCGCAAGGAACGCACGCCCTGACTCACCACCACCAACGATGGTCAAACCACCTGCACCGAGAGAAAATCCCATGTTGCCTGACGTGTTACCAATATCTGCACGAGTTTCAATGAATCGCGTATTTCCTGATACATCACTAGATGAGAAGTAGTACCCAGAATTTGAGTTATCCGCATTAGTTGCCACAATCGCATCAGAAAAGCTTTTTACGCCGGCAATTGTTTCACTACCAGAACGGTGCACGAGGTTTGCGCCACTTGTGGACATAGTTACATTGCCAGAACCATCCATGCTTACAGAACCAGCTACATCACCAGTCAATGCAAGAGTGCGAGCTGTTTGCCACTTTGTAGCTGTCGCCGCGTTACCACTCGTTGATTGATTTCCAGCAGCATTAACGCCGGGTAGGTTGATATCAGCTGAGCCATCAAAGCTAACACCACCAATTTTACGGGCGGTCTTTAGCGTAGTTGCCGTAGCTGCGTTACCGGTCAATTCACCAGCAAGACCAGCTGAAAACGTCTTCTTGCCCGTAAACGTCTCGGCAGTATCCAAGTGCGCAACCAGCGCATCATTAGCAACCGCCTTCCATGATGACCACGCACCACCAGTCTTAGTCGTCCACCAAGCATTGTTGTTAGAGTCGACCAGCTGCATGAAACCATTTTTAGTTGATTGAATAACTTCAACAACGAAATAATTTGATGATCCACTGGGCTTATTGGTTGCTTCAATATTTGCATAGTAATAAAAGCCGTTATCCAACGTGAAGACATCTTTGTTAGTGCTAATTAGTTGCACAACCGGGTCGACGTTAATATCAGTCGTCCCATCAAAGTTTGCACCATTAATCTTGCGTGCATTGGCTAGTTTTGTAGCACTTGTGGCATTGCCAGTCAATGCACCGCTAAGACCATCAGTGAACGTCTTAGACCCGCCAATCGCTTCAGCTCCTGACTTATGAACTAAGTTACTGTCGTTATTTGGTGGGTAAACTGATGGCATTGTAGCCGTCTTGACATTAACACCAGTAATTTCACCGGATGTATTAGTCGTAATGCTATCAATGATTGTCACAGTTCCACCAACAGCAAGCGATTGTGCTGATGAAGTATTCGTACGTGTAGTTGCAGATTCTGTTAGCGCAATGTCAACATTACCTGAGCCATCAAACGTACCAGTACCAGTTGCAGCGCCACTAAACGAAATTGTGCGCGCTGTCTTTAGCTTTGTTGCGGTGTCAGCATTTCCTTGCAAGTTAGCAATAATAGCAGAACTAAATGTCTTAGACCCACCAATCGTCTCATTGCCTGTCTTGTGGACGGCAGAAGCATCCACGTTTGAAAGTTCCGCTGCAGTAGAAAAACGGTTCCACGCTGTATACGTAGAACCGTTCTTTACACGGAAATATGATTGACCATTAGAAATGTCAGTAAATCGCTCAACGTTGCTTTCTTTAACGAACACATACGTTTCAGCTGCGCCATTCGGCTTGTCAGACGTTGTCTTTGAAGCATTTGTTGAAATGTAAACGCCGTTACTCAAACTTGACAGTGCAACGTCAGCATTGATAGCCAGCGTATTCACACGATCACTTGTTCCTGAATTTCCACTAACCGAACCAACAATTGTCTTCAAGAAAGTTTTGATGTCGTTAATCGTCTCATTGCCTGTCTTGTGGACGGCGGCAGTATCGTCAGCCTTCTTTGCGTCACGTTGGTCGATATACTTCTGCAAAGCAATGTAATCAGCAACCGTCAGCATTCCAGCATACTGAGTGTTAACAGTTACGATTGACGTATCGCTGATTGCAAATGAAACGTCCAAATTAATTGTCTGCGCTGATTGTCCATTATACGCAGGAACCAACGTGGTCTCATTCGTATTGATAATTCCAAGGACATAATTATCAGTACCGTAGACACCGGTAATTGCAATTCCCTTCAAATTATAGTCAGCTGTAACATCACGATTATCAATAATCAGACGAGATTCAACAGTATTAGTCGTTAAATCCGTCGTAACCGTACCCATTGGCTTTGTTTGCTTAGGATTCAGACCACTAATTTGTGAGTAGGTTAAGTCTTTGGTAAGAGAGACCGTAAAGGTGTAGGCATTGATAATAGACATTTGTCCTTTATCAGCCAGCGCCTTTGTCATGACATCCTTACCTTCTTCAGTAAAGATTAGGCTAGAAAATTTATTAGCCATCACTTATCCTCGCTTTCATAGATTTGATACGTCAACGTATTACTGCTGATACCACGCACAGCTAACACGGCATTTGAATTATCAACGAATGTTACTTCATCAACACGCACGCCAGCTGCAACACCACTTCGAATTCGATCAATGATGTAGTTCTGTTCCCATTCGGTATTGGCCCATTGCAGCGGAATATTACGGATTGCAATTGCTAATGGCTCACCGTTATCAACAGTCGTTCCATTCCACTTACGCAACGGTTCTATCTCAATGCCCTTCTTAGGAATATTCAATGACCTTGCAATGATGTCCAACAGGCCATTCACCGTTGAGATACCGGAATTGATTGCCATTTTTGAACGAATCATAATGCGATAGAAACTATCGTCAGCCTCACCGCGCAATTGATTATATTGAGCACCGATTGCATCCAGCACTTCACCGTTGGCATTATCCAACTCTCGAAAATCTTCAATCGTCGTAAACAAGTCTTGTAGCTGTTTAAATTGCCATTGCAACCATTCAGCGAACAACATTGTTTGACGACCATACCGGCTAATTGGCGCCGGTAGCATAGCTAGAAACTGCTCTTTAAAACTATTTGCCATTCTTGGTCACCACCAAACTATCAGCTGTCGTCGTCGCAATACTGAACTGCGTCAATGGAATATCGGTCATTGACTGGGAAGCTGCTTTGGTTCCAATCTTGACCGTTGCCACAACAATACCGTTCACGTTGTCATAAATGTACTTGTACAAGTATGAGAAGCGAACAGTTCCACCCATGGGAACGCTACCAAGATAGTCGTTCACAGCCTTCTTAACTTGATCAACACCGTCAATTTCGAAGTCGTTGTTAGTCGTAACGTCAACAGTCACGAAAATCGTTTCCTTAGTAGCATAATCGAACGCGACTACATTACCGGAAAAGCCAGCAGCGTCAGTCATCGTCTCTGTATGGCTGCCGACCATTAATATACCCGCCGAAACGGAATTGAACAGTGCATCTGCAATCTTCATTTCTTCACCACCATCAACATAGACGTGAATTGTCTTAGCTGGGTTGCCGTATGAATCGACTGCCATTGTATTGTTCGTAACAACTTGAACACTCTTAACCCCTGGAACTTCCATAACGGCGGAAATTACACCATTGACTGGGCTAGATGGCTTGGTATCATTGGCCAATCGAACACGATGCGCCAGTTCAGCATCCGTTTCGATATTTGCACCATTTTCCACGGCTTGTGGGTTGGTAACAGTGAAAATATCAGACGTTGGTTCAACCTGAGAAGTGATTGCATTGGCCGGTACGTTGTATTGCGCCCCAGTTTCCATTGCATACGCCGTTCCAGCCCCTGTTCCTGACGCAGATAACAGTACATCAGAACCTAACTGGTAGATTTTTCCGTCAGTCGTTTTGAACATTTTCCCAGCCAGAATGACAAAACCAGGCGTACCAGTAAACGACAAGTCAACAATTGCTTGCTCGGCTGGATTGCGATACAAGCCAAAGTTAGAAGCAATCTTATCCAACGAAACACCGGTTGCTGTGCTCAAATACTGACTGTTATAGACCTTTTCAGCAAGCTTATAAATCAAGTCCAAAAAGAACGCCATCAGACGGATTAAGACACCAGCGACGGAGTGCGCAGATGTGTCGGAATCAGAACCAAACAGCTCTTGCCACTTGGCAGTCAAATCAACAACGATTGTTTCGTATTGTGGCCGTGTGAAGCCATTACTATCCAACATCCAAAATCACCTCCGTAGTTTTTTGTTCACCATCAATAACTAAATCAAGTTTGATGTTTGCAACTCGTGCTGATAAATCAGCTGTAATTACTACATCGTTCACTGCATTAATTCGTGGCTCTTGTGTCAAAGCATCACGAATAGCCGTGACAGCATAGCGTTCATTGTATTGCTTACCAATCAAGTCACTGGTATCAAGCCCCATTTCAGCGTCGCCAATGAATGAGCCTAAGCTTGTTTCCAAAATAATCCTGATTGATTGCATAACTTCTTGATCAGCGTCAATGGCGTGTGCAAAGTCGATATCGCCATCATCAGCTAACAAAATATCTCGCATTAGTACACCTCGATAATGAATGCATCATTAAGACTGTGCATTCTAGTATTTGACAACGGGAACTCATCATTGCTGCCGTTGAAAGCGGCAATCGATCTGTCAATGAACAGTATCACGACCACGTCACCAACATGGACTTCATCACGCAACATTCGCCCAATATGCACACCAACAAGTGGTGCGCGGCTATTTCCGTCACTCTTCATAGCTAATGGCTGGACTTGAGCCTTTTTGCCGTCAGCATAGATACGGTCCACACGACCCAACTGGGCGACGTTGATATTAGCAGAAATATTGTCAGGCAAAATATGCGTGAAGAACTCCACGTCATTGTTGTTTTTCTTAGCTTTTTTAGCCATTACTTCACCCCAATTTCAATTGATGTAGTCGGACTGGTACCGTCAAATGCATGTTCGCCACTAATCACAGTTCCCGTAATGTTAACGAACGTACTTTGAATGTGGACATACTCACCAGTAGTAATTCGATAATTTAACAGACTCTCCGCTGAATATTGGTAGCGACCCATGCCGTCATCATCTTCATCCTTAACCCAGTCTTCATCTCGTCGCTCCATTGTTGGTGACGAAATCAAACCAGAACCATTGTTTAACTCAGCAGTACCGGTGTTGTTGTCGTCGTACATGTAACGCAATGTCAATTGTCCACGTCGATAGAACAAAGCTGAATGCGTGTCGCCAGCAATCTCTGCTAGTGCATCTAACGGTGAGCCGTCGACGGTATATCCTTCTGAATAGACATGATCCTCACGCATTGAAACTTTGTTCAGATTAATACCAGAAACACTGACAATCTTGTCGATTATTGTTGAAGCCGCCGTTCCTTCACCAAACGTCAGTGATACATCTGGTAGCTTGCGATAATCAGTTCCTTCTACGACTCGTAATGTGTACTTATGGTCGCCGCCTTCAATCGTTGGCACCGTCGTTTTATAGATAAATCCATCAAACAAAATACCGGTGTCACCGCTATAACCAGCAATCACTTGGACACGGTCACCTTCGTGAACACGATTGAAACTAATTTGTGACATATTCCAAATAACGATTTCACCGACACTCTGGTCATTGGTGTTATCAAATGGAATAGTAAATTCAATGTCCATGCTGTCGTTTGATTTTTGGTGATGGTATATGAGTTGTCCGGAGTCAGTCCAGATACTCAATTGAATTTCAAAATTGTATTGCACTGCATTTGCCATTACATCAGCTCCCCATCATCTTCTAAAGTCATCAGATACAGAAAAACGGTCTTTCCGAAATTATCCGGAGAGACCGTTGTTTCTTTCTGTGATTCATCAAACGGCATGATATCGACTGCCGGTATTGCTGGGTTAGTATAGTCAGCCCACAAGCGACGCCCATAAACTAACTTCTCGCCCAAAACAATTGGCACCATTGAATTGTCATACAAATCGACTGTGTAGAATTCACCATAATCATTGTAATTAAATTGTAGATAGACGTTGCCACCACCTAATTCAATTTCAAAAATCTCAGGCAGCTGTGCAACGTTTACGTCAATATATGCTCGTAATGCCATTACTTCACCCTTGCCCTTGCTCCAATTGGGATGAAACGGTCGGGCCAACCATTCCAAGCTCTTAGCTGATCAATAGACGTACCATATTGAACCCACCAGCCCCAATAAGTATTACCAGCAACAACCGTAACGTACACACCAGGCGGTGGCGTTGCTTGCTTCTTACCGGCATTAACATTCTTATTCCAGGTAACCTTAACCGTTCTGACCCAAGTCAAGTCCACAGAAAACTTGATAGCGTTCTGATATCCACCATCTTCGTAGTCTTTGGTCAGATTACTCATCAGCATACTGTTATGCCGAATAGCACCAGAATAGCTGAGCAACGTACCGTTCTGCGACCAATCAAGCAACTGTTGATACTTCGCATCAATGTCTGACTGATTATTACCATTTATCCACCCACTGAACCTGAAGTTCTTGCTCTGCATCTGTGAATGGTCAGTAATCGGCGAACCATCTTCGACCGGATGTGTTGCGACATCAATATTCACGTCTTCATGCTCTGTTAATGAAAACACGTCAACAGAATGACCATTACTGTCATTGAATTTAGCCATCTAAGCACCTCCTTAAATCGTCGCTTGTGGCATAATCGCGATCATCTTTTCACCAATTGTATTGGCAATCGCGTTAGCGTCAGCAGCACTCGCGTTTCCTTGAATGGTAACGTTAATTTGAATAGTCGGGTTGCTACTGCTCTTTTGTGGGGCAAACGCATTTTTAGCACCATCAGTACCATTGGCATATCGTGGGAACAGCTTCTTAGTCGAATTACCATCTAGGACTTGCGTACCAGCTGGCAAAACCGTGTTCAAATTGCGTTGATTTGGGAACAAGCCCATCAAACCGTTTGGCAACATGAACGCTTCACGCCAGTTTGAACCGCCAGCATCATTAACAAGCGCCATACCACCACGGTGTCCGCCGGCAGTAGTTCCATTTGCATAATGTGGGACAAAGGCCTGTGAGAACGCACGCTTAGCCCCTGGAGTACCAGTTGCTAGCTTGTCAGCACCCTTCCCCTTGACGTTAGCCGTAATAGTAACAGTCTTAGACTTCAAAGAATTAATTGCAGATTGAAGCGTTTTGACCTTTGAAGCAGCTGAAGAAGCAGCCGTACCAATCTTAGCCAATGATGATGAAATAGCTGACGCC
This sequence comes from Weissella confusa, assembly GCA_016466735.1. Taxonomy (GTDB): domain Bacteria; phylum Bacillota; class Bacilli; order Lactobacillales; family Lactobacillaceae; genus Weissella; species Weissella fermenti. The sequence goes on from JAAOED010000003.1 coordinate 93,170, forward strand.
TTTGAAGACGCCGTTGATACCATCTTGCTCATTTGACTAGAGAATGAAGAAGCGGCCTTTGAGATACCTGACTTAATCGTTGAACTCCACTTGCTTGCACCTGACTTAATCGTGCTGTTTACACGGTTCATTCCAGACTTGGCTTGTGAATTAAGAGAATTAAATCCTGACTCAGCACCCTTAAACTGGAATGCATTCTTAGCTGAAGTCTGAATCTTCTTAGATCCAGACTTCACTGTTGAATTCACCTTGTTCATACCAGATTTTGCTTGTGAGTTAAGCTTGCTAAAACCTGATGCAGAACTCTTAAACTTGAACATATTCTTGCCAGAGTTCTGGATTTTCTTAGAACCTGACTTAATGGTTTTATTGACCTTGTTAGTTCCAGACTTAGCCTGGGAATTCAACTTATTAAACCCAGACTTACTTGGCTTAAACTTGAACATGTTTTTACCAGTGTTCTGAATCTTCTTAGAACCTGACTTCACTGTCCGGTTGACTTTGTTAATACCAGACTTTGCATCAGAGTTTAACTTATTGAAACCTGACTTGCTGGTCTTGAACTTAAAGGCATCAGAACCCGCCTTTTGAACCTTTTTAGCACCGGACTTTGTAGACTTTTCCGCCTTGCTCATTCCTGACTTGGCTTTCTTGTTCAAGTCATTGAGTGCCTTGGCATTCTTCTTGCTATCTGCTTTGTCTTGCTTGTTGAGCTTATCAACAGCAGACTTCACATTTGAAGTTGACTTCTTCTTATTTCCTGACGCTTTTTTGCCACCGAACTTCTTGTTAGTCTTCTTTTGGTCCGACTTAAGTTGACTAGATAGCTTTCTGATTTCATCTGCATTACCGCTATCGATAGCGTCTTGCAAATCAAGCAATGCCTTTTGTTGCTTCTTAGACTTAGACTTGGATGCCTTACCCATTACTGAGTAAGTAGACTTCGCATCAGCAGCCCCAAGCCCCATTTCACCCAAATTAGAAACAAATTGTTCCTTATCGTGCTGTGATTGCGCCCAAGACTGTGCCTTGGCCACGGCCTTAGCATTAGCTGTCGCCTTTTCTGACTTAGACTTCGTTCCCCCGAACAGTGAGCCAACCCAAGAGCCAGCCTTACCACCTAGCCAACCGCCAGCCATTGAACCACCAATCGTGCCAAGAGGGCCTAAGAATGAACCTAATGCACCACCAACAGTTGCACCGACACCAGTTCCAATACCTTGACCAACACCCTTGTGACGGGCTAACGATCCGGCCTTTGTGCTTGCCATTGTTGTCATAACATCAACGCCAGCAAACAAACCGTTCATTAAAGGCATACCCTTGCCTAAGAACTTACCAACTGATGAAAGTCCTTTGGTTGCTGTAGCTAGTGTTCCGCCAAACTTCGTAGCCTGTACTGCGGTTCCAGCTGAGCCGATACCAGATAGCAACTTTCCAGCTGTTGACTTAAAGAAACCTGTATTACGAGCTAATCGTCCGGCCTCACCAGCTGCGGTCAATCCTTGTAGTGATGCGCCCTTTGCGCTCAAGCGAGAAAACAGCCCTCCAGCCGCTTTTGCTTCAGCTTGAGCTGCCAAGCGTTCTGAACGTGTATTAAATTGTCCAGCACCGTTTGCTGAGGCACCGCCTACGCCACCAGCACCATTCATTCCACTGGTACCAGTAAACCGACCAACTGCACTGCTAAACACGCTCGTAGCCTTGCTAAATACGCTATCGCTAGAACTGCGTGCCTTTGATAATCCAGGAATTATGCTAGAAAGGCCCTTGATACTATCACCAATCAGCCCTGCGCCACCTTTGAGCACCTTAAACGCAGCACCCGCTGTTAGCGCAACACCTACAAAGCGACCAACTGTGCTGATCACATCAGAAAGTTTTTTCTGCGAACCTTCAGGAAGCATTTTGCCAATGCTTGACCCAACGCTCTTAATGCCATCAATCCCCTTTTTGATCACCGCAAAGGTATCTTTGACACCGCCCCAAGCACCGCCGCTAAACGCTTTGACGTAAGGCGCAATAATTCTGGCACCTTCACCAATTCCATTAGCTACGCCAACCAGCGAATCCGTTATGCGCTTTGAATTAGACTTCAGCTTGTCAATATCCGTGAAACTACCTGAAAGTTTTCCTAGAATATTCTTGAATGCGCCACCCTTAGCAATACCGTCAGAGAAACCTTGCATGATTTCAGACAGCATGTAGCCACCAGCAGCCTTACCAGAACGCAAGACACCAGGTAGCGTTGAATTGAAGCGTTCTGACGCCTTAGAGATACCACCAGAATTACCATATCGATCAATTCCACGGTATGCGGTTTGCGCAGATACAGCGCCCCAATCATAGCCCGTACCAGTTTTGTTCAAACCAAGTTCATGACCAGTTTCGCGCTTATACTCCTTACGAATAGCACGGGTAATTTTACCGTCGACCAGGTTCAATGACTTGGCAATTGCCCCGTTCATTTTACCCATATCACCGGTATTACCGATAGCTGTCTTAAGCATTTCCATTTCGCGTTGGTTAAGCGCATTGGCGTCTTGGATGTTGAACACACCCTTCAACAACTTTTGCGTCTTACCAACACTTCCAGAATACTCACCAGCATCTGAAGAATAAATTTGCTTGGCGAAACCATTAGCTTCTGTGTAGTCATTACCTGCAAGAATTGCCGTACGCATGGTAGCATCACTTGCACGCTTAGCCTGCGCGGTCAGTTCAGCACCCTTAACATTCTTGTGTGCGTCTTGGATAGAAGTCGCCCACATAGCTTGGCCTGATTGACGTTCTTTCAACGTTTCCCAACCAGTGTTGACCATGCCCTTAACACCATCAGCAAGCCCCATAACGGCAGTTGCGCCCAACATACCAACTGAGAACATGGCAGTTGCTTCTTTGAATGAGTCTTTCAGCTTTTGACCGGTTTTACTCATTTCGGCAGCCTGTTTCTGTGCAGCTTGTGCGCCACTCGAAGCAGACTGTTTTTGCGCATTGGCTGCGCTTTTAGCAGCCGATTCAAGTTTCTTGTATGACTCGGTTGCCCGATTAATGTCATCAATCTGCCCCTTGAATTGGTTACCACCAGAAGTCGACGTCTTCATTGCCGCTTCTGTTTTTTCACTCATAGCGCGCAACTTCTCTAATGAATCAGTTGCACGCTTAGCACCATCTGAATAACCGTTGAATGAGTTACCAGACACCTTGCCAGAAAAGCCAGACAAACCTTGAGCAGCTTCTTTCAGCTCTCGTATGGCAGCACTGGCTTTCTTCAAGTCATCAATACCAGAGACGTTCATCTCCGTCTTGATTGTTGTTGAATATTCACCCATTACTCTTCACCACCCAAACCAAAAGGACCGCTCACATAAGCTTGTTTCTTATCAGCCAGCGCATTTAGGTATTGCAGCTCTTTTAAAGTCGCATGATCAATTTCTTCTCGTGATGCAACACCCGCAATTACCGGCCATTCATATATCCAATTATCTTCAACATCCTTGTTAGTAAAGTATTCACTTGGATAGTGATTAGTCGTCAAACTCACCAAGAAACAAGTCTGCCTCGTCAATCAATTTTGATAGTCCTGGGCGCTCGTCGAATGAATCAACATCCAAACCAGCTGGTTCAACAACAACTTGCTCCAACAATTGGTCAGCAAATACAGAACGTGCAATCAAACCATTAGGCATGCGTGAGTTGTCCAAGATTTCCATTGCTGCACGCATTCCTGGGTATTGCAACTTGTACGTCCAGTCCTTACCATTCTTGTCCGTGATTACCACCGTCTTTTGCTTACCAAACTTATTCTCTGGCTTTGCTTCAACTTGTTGGTTCTTTACTTCTTCTGACATGTTAATATCCTCCAAATATAGACGGGCACCGGCCCTTAGTAATTTGTGGCCAATCGCCACTAGTAATGACACAGGAGTCGAACCTGTGCCATCAAAAAAAGCTATCAAAATTCGATTACTTATCGAACTTCAATAGCCATATCCAATGTTTCGATTGTGTAAGTTCGCTTAGGCGTTTGCTTACCATAAGCACCGTCAGCCGGCTTCGCGATAAACGCACGCGTAGCAGAAATCTTCTCAGTATCTGACAAGATAACGACCGGGAATTGCTTGTGAGCATTTGCCAAGGTGTTCAAATACTTGTGAGAAGCGGAATTGCCTGACAAGTTAATCGTGATTTGTCCCAATCGTGAGTTGTTAACCGCGAATGAGGCGAACCCTTGCGCATCAACTTCCGTTGTAATCATATCTTCCTTGTTGGTGTATGAAATCATATCACCGTCTTGGAACCCAATAATGACCTTGCCGTCAACGGTCAACGTGACCGACTTGGCGTCATAAGCCTTCATATCTTCAGCCATCTATATCACCCCTTAAATATCGCCAATAGTTCCGTGAATTGTAACGTCATGGATAGCACCAGCACGCGTGTAAGTGAATGACAATCCATTGTACTTACGTGACGAGATATCCGCTGCAGCTTGTTGATCACGCGTTTGAGCAGTGACTGTGAATTGACCGGCACCAGTCTCAGGGTTAACCAAGATAATGCCGTTATCAGTTGCTTGACGAAGTACCGTCGTAACAGCAGCTTCAAGTTGAGCGATACCAGTCATGTCGTATGACAACTTATCCACTGATTGCAACAAGTTTTGGATATTCGTTTCCAAAGTTGCTCGTACCCAATCATCACCAAGCAATGCGTCGATATAATCTCCGCCCAGCGTCAAACCTTCTGATGTTTGGTCCTTGCCTGCCTTAACAACATACAAGTTGACGTTGTTCTTAGTGGCAATAGAAACTACAGAACCATTAGCCTTAATCGCCGTTGAACCAGTCAACGACTTAAACTTCCAAGTTGTAGAACCTGGCGTCTTGTTACCAACCGCCCCGACGAAGGCTCCGATATTGTAGCTTTGTTCAGCGTCAACACCGCCAATCATAAACGTGCGGGCATTACCGTAGAACGGTGCATTCTTGACAGCTTCCAATGCGGTAATTGCATCAGCTGGTGCACCGTCAAAGCCAGTTCCTGATACAACCAGGAACTTACGACCATATGCCTCAATCGCGTTAGACATTGCAACAATGTCATTTTGCGTTGAAGGCACAATAGCACCGAACTCCCAGCCATCACCCAGAGCCGTTTCAAGCTTCGTGGTAGTTGCTGAACCATCAGTTGAATTAGGCACACCATAGATAAACAATGTTTGTCCGTGTGCTTCTTGTGCAAAGAACCCCTTAGCAATTTGCGTTGCTTCGGCTCCCAAATTTAAACCACGATCAGTAATCTCTTGGAACGTTGATACAGTCGTATCAGCAATCACTTCATTCGTACCATTTTGTACGATAAAGATGGCCAAGTTACCAAGATTTACTGGTTGTGCTGGTGACGCCACGTCCAAAATAACGTGTACGTCTAGCAAATCATTCGCCATTACTTATTTCTCCTATTTTTCTTGTACATCAACGCTGGCAATTTGTGGTATCTGTTCATCAACGAATGGATCCCGCAACCGCAAGCGCATATCAAAGCCGACCATGAACTTGTCAGCCGTCGAATTTTGAATTGAACGAATATTTGTCGGCATAACTTCCGCAATCACGATATCAGCTTGTCGTAACTGAGTTAATGATGCATCAGTCACAAACTGATTACGTAAGTTTTCCGACAAATTGAGAGCTTCTAATTTTTTCAAAGCGTAGTGAGTAAAACTAACCACCGCTTCAAAGGGAACACGTTCAGTAACGTCGTAGTGTTCATAGATGTCGATACGAGGACTAATAATGTCGAATACAACAAAAGGCGCTGCCGGAATTTCTCCAGCACCGCCTAGTTCAATCATGGTCAGTCCCTGCGTGTCCTTAATGATTGTGCTGAATACCTTGTACAGCACCGAATAATCATACGTCTGTATTGCCATTCAACGCCTCCTCAGTCTTCAATTCGTATTGGATGACATTTGAGTAGTCCTTGTATGACTGCTTACCTGTCACTCGATACCTCACATCATTGTGTTCTACTAACGTTCCTTCAGGAAAGTCATGCTTCGAAAACCATGCCACCGTTCCTTCAGCATCATCACCCTGTTCGGTACTAATTAGCTGACCAGCAAGAATAGAACTTGTAATTGAGAACGTCAGAAATGGTTCGTACAATTCGACAGCGTCACTATCAGTTGCTTCCCACTGACCGTCTACCCACTCACCAGTAGATTGCGGATGCACCATCAGATTAGTTCCAAACATTTGAATAAGCGAGCTCATATCAAGATAAAAAGCCATATTACTAACTCTCCTTGTGTGTGACTGCGCCGATCATATCTCCGGTATCAATCAATGGCTGACTAGAACCCTTACGTGACACCGTAGCTGGTGCAAGCGGTGCGAAATTACCGGCACGAATAGTCTTTTGAATATCATCAGCCATTTTACTGCCGAGTTGTGACATCAAGGCGGTTGTTGAGAGATTTCCAGTAAATACCTTCAGAACATCACCACCGACATCATTCGCCCACTTACGTTCATTCTCATATTGAGTATTACGTAGGAATGGGCGGGCTGGAATACCCCGACTTGTCCCGTATTCATTCCACATTGCTTTTTTAGCAGCGAAGCCACCAAATATACCCGCTTCAGCTTCTCGCCCGTCAACGGCTTCTAATAGAGCAATCATTTCATCTAAATCGAAATTAGATTCAACAGACGTGTCAAATGTTATTTCCATGATGATCACCTAGATGAATACAGCAACATTAGCTCCACCTTGCAAACTGTCCAACAAATCTTGATACTGACGCAAATAATCACTCATTCCGCCGGTATCCTTGTATTCGATAGACATTACAGACAAGGTTTGCTTCTTAACGTTGCTGTTCTGATTGTTCACAACGCTTGCATAGTGAGCACCCAAGTAACCGGCAGCCATTTCTAGCTTGGGGTCCTTGAATCCGTCCTGCGTAGCGACCGTAATCGCATCCGCTGCCAATACCTCTAGCGTGTTAGCAGGAACAGACGCTAATTGTGGCGCTAACATCTTAATTCTTGTAACTACTTTTGCTACGTCTGCCATATCAGCACCTACTTAATTGTCAATACTCGTCCAACAAACAACACATTAGACGTAAGCCCATTGAGGCGCTTCAAATTTCCAACGCTCATGTAGAAGCTATTAGCAATAGATGCCAGCGTGTCGCCGTCTTGTACCGTGTATGTGTTCTCTGGGCGTGTTTCAGGTACCGGCGCAATCTCTACTGGCTTTGGCATGAAGATACTTGCCCAGTCGTCTGAAGCAGCTGATGCCTCCGGTTCAGTCGGCGTAACTGGTACTTCTGGCGTGACCCGTTGCGGGTCAACTGGCGCAGTCTCTACCGGCGCTTCTGGTTGAACAGCTGATGATGATGAATCTGGTTGAGCAGGTTGCACATCAACCGCTGCACTTGATGAAGCCATTGATGACGAATCTGAAGCGGATGAAGCTGAATCAGCTACAGAAGATGTAGCCTCACTTTGTCCGACAATCGTCGCTTCACTCTCAGCTTGATCAATATCATCTTGTGACTCACCAGGAACCAACTTCAACAAGTCGGCCTTTTGTGCATTTGATGGATAGTCAATACCGTGTGAATCAAGCCAAGACTTAATTTCGGTAACAGTATTCTTATCAGTAACAATATCCATTTAAGTCACCCCCTTACAAAACAGTTGCTTGGAAGATGTTACCTGCTTGTGCCAACGTAGGAACAACCATTGTTGAAACCTTGATGACAGAACGGATAGGGTCGTGCGTCTCTTCGTAGCGGTCAGCAAACATGTTACCGATTTGTGATGATTCAACATCACCCGATGCAACTGCACGAGCTTCTTCAGGTGTCAAACCGTAAACCGTTTCACCGACAGCATTGTCCGCAAACATAGCGAATTGGTTGTCAGCAATGTAGTTCGTCACCGTTTGATTACCCTTTTTGTCGACGTCAGCGTACTTACCAGTGTAGGCGCGCAAAACAGGCAAACCGTTAGCTTGCATAAACTCATCCAAATCAGATTGCATAACCGTACGACCGTTGTTTGAGCCGAAAATGTTAGCAACAACATTCTTGTTCTTTCGCAATGCGTACAATGCCTTTTGGGACATGATTGCGCGGGTTGGGGTAACTGAAACTGATTGAGACCATTCCAAAATTTGCTCGATTGGATCCTTACTATCGTCTGCGAAATCTGCCGTTCCCTTTTGTGCCTTATCAATACCGTAATCAACCTTGTATGCACCACCATTTTGGTCCTTTACAGTAATTACACCGGTCATCAACGCTTGCATACGCATCAATTCAGTTGCGGCATCAATTGAACGCACAACATTTCCCAAGTCGTCATAAACAGTGTTCATGATGTAGCTTTGCTCTTCCGGCGTACGTGGCGTACGCAACTTAACCAAATCATCTTCCTTAAGAATCATCTTCTTCTTGATGAAGAATGGTTTAGTCTCTGATACTTGTGCAGTACGGTCGCCAATTTCAGCTTCCGTATCGAAAGCGTGCACGTGAGCGATAACTGGCACGTTAGTACCTGACGTCAACACCTTGATGTCGTTTGATTGCACCTTGCGTGCTGGGAACAATGCAGCTCCCAATAGGTTTGGTGTTTCAACGGTCTTGGTATAGTCCAACACATCTTGGTGTGGAAACAAATCCAAAATATCTGTTGCCATTTTTTATTTCTCCTTCTTAGTTAGTAGTGGTTCCTGAACCACCCGCAGTAGATGGTGCTGGAGCTTCACCGCGGAACTTAATACCGATTGCCTTCAACGCCGTCTTTTGAGCGTCAGTCAACGCTACTGGTAGACGGTCAGGCAAAACATATCCCTCAACCATTACGGATACGGGCATTGGGTCATCAGTCGAACCAACAACATGATTAACTACCAACCCGGCAACTGCACCATTCTTCATGAATACGGCTCCTGACTCATATTCAGCGTCAGCCGCTTCAGTGAATGCTTGGAAACGTGATGAGGCCAACCAATTTAGTTGATCAACCTTTGTCGTCGTGTACTTCATTCGTACATCCTCCTAATTATTTAATGCCAAAGAAGCTGTCAGCAACATGGTTTGATGATGTGCTATTAGCGCGCTCAGCTGCCAATTGTCCACGAGACTTACCAATTGAAGTAGAAGCGCCTGGATTACGTGGCGTAGTACCACGCAATGACTCTTGGCGCTTTGCTTCAACCTTTTCATCCACCAACTTGGCGAATGCTGCCACTGCCGCAGTCGTTTCATCAGCCGTGTCACGTACAACGAACGCCAAAGTATCCTCATCAGCAACCATGCCCTTATCAGCAAGCATCTTACTTGCTTCAGACACCATGTTTGTGTGATTAAGTTGGGCTTGCAAATCATCAGCGCGCTTTTGAGCTGCTAACAATTCTTCACTTGCCTTTTGAGCTTCGTGCTCCTTGCGTTGGTCGTCAGACATTTTGGCTACCTTTGCGGCTTCCTCTTGGTCTGCTTCCCACTTAGCACGAGCATCAGCAAGGTCCTTAGCGAACTTTGCTTCATTGGTCTTGTTAGCGCGCGATACTCTTTCAGTTAGCAATGCATTAATGTGCGCTTGTTGTTCTGGTGTGAATTGCACACCGCCCTCTTGAACGCCGTTGCTGTTTTCGTTTCCGTTAGCGCCTTGTGCGCCAATAGGTTCATCAGCCATGTTACATACCTCCGTTTACAGTCCGTCGACTATCATTTCCTTGCAGCTTTTAGGGCCAATCAGCACGTTTTGGGCACAATAAAAGCGCCCAGCCATTTCTAGCTAAGCGCTTATTAACAATTATTTATTCTTCATGACTTGATTGTACAAATCATCAATCAAATCTTCATATCGATTAACAATATCCCAATCAGGGTTATCGTAATCCCAACTACCGTCAGCTTGCTTGTACCCAGCAATAGACAAAAACTTCTTTAGTTCTAAATAATCATTAGCCCTAAATTCAAATCGGGTAACATCATTACCGCGTTCAATTTTAGTGGCTTTTAGCAAATACTCAGACGCACTATTTTTAATGAAATCTACATCATTGTTAGGCAGTTCAAACTGAACTATTTTATTCGACTTCGTCAACATGATACACCGTAATAATTTTCCCTTCTTTTTTATTTACAACCAGAAGCACGTCGTTGTCACCATTATACCAAAACACATCATCACCGGGCGCTTCCGTGATTAAGGTGCTGTCTGACACTAGTGTCTTTTTGAAATCTTCTACTGTAATATCACGCTCATAGGCCCGTTGAATAGCATGGAAATTAACTTGCTTAATGATTGTACCGTCAACTGCCTTAATTCCTCGAAGCGCAAACCACTCTTCAGGGACATCTTTCAACGATTTAATTTCTATTGGTTCTTCTGGCTCTTGATCAATGTTTTCATAATCATCATCAGAATTATCATCATTGCCGATTTGAGTTCCAGCCAGTATGCCACCAAAAAAAGAAAGGTCTGGTTTAGAATCATCTTCCACACGAACCAATGTGCAACGGCAGTTAGGATGGAAAGGAACCAACTCTTGCGCATCCCCAAGCGAATACGTCTTACCAACGTACGGCAAGCAATATTGGCAAGCGCCAAATTCGTTGATAATCATCACTTGCTGGTCCTTGCTACCCGGCAAATCACGATATTGCGATAACTCTCTTTCGCGGTCATTTGCAGACTTCCAAGCAGCTACCTTAGCTTCACGGTCAGCAATTGCTGCATACGTTCGGATATTACGGGCAGCAGAAGCACTGAATGAGCGTAAATACCACCACAAGCCCATATAACCACCAACCATTTCGGCTAGTTGCTTACGTCGCTCTGCTTCGTCTTGCTCTTTCTCTTTCTTAGCCGCGTCAACATAGTCTTTCAACTCAGCCAAGTAATCATCATCACTGTAGTTTTCGTAATCATTGTCAGCCATACTACATTCCTCCAGTGATAATCGCCCATTGCTTAGCGCTCACGCCCTGCTGGATAGCTTTGCTAATCTCAATTGATAAACTAGCAAGGGTCTTGTCAAACGACGTCCAATAGGCTTGTGAGGGCGTTTTCTTGTCGAAAGGAGCGTGGGACAATTCCTGAACTTTACTATCAGGCAACGTGGATTTAATGCCCGTGTCCTTTGCTTGTCGCTGGTACTCGTCCTTGAACTCGTCGTTAAGCGCCGACTCAAACAACTTGTATGAATCAATTGCGAACGGCAACATCAGCAAACCCAGCATTGACTGAACATACATTTCCATATCCGAAACACCCATAGTCAAAAACGCCATTTTGCGCTTCTTAGCGTTAATTTCAGACGTTCTGGGTAATTGTTCGGCTAACTTCTTCAAACGGCTAATATCAGCAGCATTTGGCGCCTTGGTTAGTATTCCGCTGTCAATGTGGTCATCAACACTATGTGCAACAAAAAAAGCGCTCAATTCGGCGCTCATCTTGTCAGTATGTTGATCAGCTTTCTCATCAAGCTTCACGTTGATGTCGTAGTCATGCTTCATTGTGGCAAGCATGTGTTGCTTTTCCTGTGATAGTTGCATTACTTAGCCTCTTGCTTATCAAAATCGGCATCCGTCTCATCACTGAGTGAGCCCATCATGCTCTTAGCAGCGTCCTTTTGCTCTTGTTCCTTGGCCTTGATAACTGCATCAGGGTCTTCAATCGTTGAAATCTCTGACAACGCGGTCTTACGGTCAACACCAGCGTCAAGCATTACCTTGGCTGTGTTGGCTTCGTCTTGCACGTTGTGTGGCACAGTTCGTTTGAACGTCATTTTGACGTTGTTTGCATAGTCCTTATCACCAGTATCAAGCGGCAATGTTGCCCCAATCGTGAATGCCAAGCGCCACATTTGGCGCAACGACATTTTGAACTTGCGCTCCTTCATGTTTGCTGCCGTACTCATTGACTGCAGCTTAAATTCAAGCGAAGTACCTGACGCATTACCAAACACATCATCATTGAAGTTGGCGACGTTTGACTTGTTGTAAATCATGTCGATAACGCGGTCCAAGAAGTTCTCTTGAATACCATCAGCGTCTGGCTTGTTCATAAAGTCAATCGTCACATCACGTTCAGTATCTACTGACGCAACGTTAATAACACGCTTATCAATCATGTCTTTGATGATTTCAGGCTTAAGCTTGGCGTTAATCACCTTCATGATGGTGTTTGAGAAATAATCAATGTCATTTCCCTTGTTACTCAACGCAACTTCAACCGCATCAATCAAGCTAATCACCTGCTCAAACAGTCCCTGACGCTCTGTTGATGCGTAGAACTCGACCATTGGCACATTCATGAATTGGTTATCCACCACTTCTTCAGCAATGGTCATTTCAGCGCCAGGCGTACCAGTGAATGAATATGCAGCCGTCTTAGTGTACAACGTGCCAGATAACTCACCATTACGTTGCTTTTGTGTGTAGTAGATACCAAACACCGGACGCCTCTCAATTGAGCTGTCATATACGATAAAGCCGTTGCGTGGGTCAACCGGTGCGACACGCGTCTCTTTCTCCTCGTTTTGGTAAACAAGAACGTACGAACGGCCAAAGATATCAACTTGCTTTGCTAATTCAGCAACAATGTCAGTCAAATCATTAATATCAACAAACTTGTTGATTGCTTGATCAAGCTCATCATTGGGCTTGCCGTTGTCGTTGTAATCGAACTTAACCGGTGTACCAGCAAAGTATCCGACTTCTGTATCAACCAATTCCTTGGCGAAATTAACAATCAAGCGATTATCAGGCTTACCGGGTGCTTTAGACATCTTCTCTAAGATTGAATGCTTACCCAAGTAATACTTCATAAGCTTGTTGAACCAGTTATGCATTGCACGGTTGTGCTTGCTTAATAGTTGGCTCAATTCATCAGGAGCCAGCATTTCATCCCCGACGCCCTGGTCGAAGTAGAAGACATTATTATCATCAGACGATAATCTGTCGCTATTGAATCTAAACGCCATTAGAAAATACCCTCCATTACGACAATTTGGTTGTCAGTCGACTTGTCATTGTGAATGACGTATCGCATTGTATCCATTGCGTGGTCGTTATCCTTAACTGGCACGCCTTTCTTCTCATCCCACACATAGGCGAAAATTTCCGTTTCGAACTCAGGCGCATCCTCACGTACAACATGAAGCTTATCTGCCTTGATTAGCTTGGCTACGTCTTCAATACCCTTAAGGATGCGCTTATCAGCATTGCGAACATCAATATCTTCGTTAGCAAAACGCGCAACGTGTTCAGGTCGTGCGGAATCAGCCCAAAATGGAATATCACCGTATCGGTCAACGACATCCTTGGCAACTTCAACCCAGTAATCAATTTCAGCGTGTCGCTTTGCCCGCTCTTCGATTAGGTAATAATCTTCACCCTTAACACCCCACACTTGAATAACACCAGTGTGTTCATATCCCCAGTCAACACCGGCAATATAGCGGTCCATTTCTGGTAGGTCTTCTTTGTTGATAAAGTGCTTCTCTTCGTCAAAGTCGGCATACACGGCACCTTCACCAGAAACCCAGCGCCCATAGATTGCACGATCGTATAGCATTCCACTAGGTGTCAGTGCCTTGATGTTTTCGCGGGACTTCTTACTTAGTGACGTGTTATCGTCCAAAATGAACTGATTCTGAATGATGTGGCTGCGCTTTTTTTCGGCTGGCGTATATCGCAAGCTATCTGAGTTGATTGCCTTATCAATATAGTCAGTCTTCAACCAATGCGACGGAATATCCGGGTTGGTATCTACCAAGACGCGGGCCGTATCAATAGCAGAAATACGCTTAAGAATTTCGGAAAACACTTCCGGGTTAGCCAATGAAGCCTCGTTGATATAAGCGCCATAGGCCGTCATACCACGAATAGACTGCAAACCACTGATTGACCCATGATATGCAAGAACAATCTTCACGCCCCGGATATATAGGTTATTGTACTTATCAGCCGTTGGATAAATACCAAACACTTCACCTAACGGTTGGATAATGTTGTTTTCAATAGTCTTAGCAGTTGCACCTGACATGATGTACATCGGCGTACTAATACCTTGCGCATTAGCCAACTTACGAACACGCTCAATCTCATACAAGAACATAAGATTATCAATGAAGGTCTTACCAGCACGGACACCGCCATGATTAATCATCATGTTCCAATCGTCCCTGGCAAGAAAGCCGATTGTTTGAATTTGCTTCTTAGTCAGAAACATTGGGTTCTTAACCGTATCAGCCATTGCCTTCATCCGCCTTTCTCAGTTCTTCTTGTGCGATTATGTTGATACCAGCAAGCAATCGATCAATTTGTTCATCTTGACGCTCTTGTTCAGCACCAGTTGTTTGAATTGCTGCCGCCTTAGCTTCTGCAATGATTGCGTCAGCGATTACACGGCGTACACGGGCGCTTTCTAGCTCAACTTGCTGTGATTTGTTTATCTCAGCTAACAGACGCTCTTGGGCTTTCTGCTTGTCGTACAAATCGAGTACAACACCATCTCGACCAATTGAAACTTTCTTAATCAAGCTTGTGTCAACCAGTGATTTGTCTTTCAACTGCACCCATGAACGATGATTAATGACTGGATTACCATCTACATCAACCAAAGGCTCACCTTGATAATCAATAGCAAACTCATCATATCCACCAAAATCAAGGTAGCTACCAATATCTGAGAATGCTTGTTTCATTAAGTCGGCAAGTACGTCGTTTTTGTCGGCACCAATCTCTTGAAGTCTTGCTTTGCGCACTCGTTCGATTTCGTGTTTCACCCTAACATTTCCTAACAATCTAGGTCCTGCAGCGCTTGCTGTCTTGTAATCAACTTCATAAACATTCATATACGACTGAGTTGCGTTAAACGTTCTCACATATTCAATGACAAAAGCCTTCTGCTTATCGGTTAATCTACTGCCATCAACTTCATCAATCGCTTCTTCAACAATATTTTTTGTACGCGTACTTTTTGATTTTGTACGCGTACTTTTTTTAGGTGGCGCATCCTTATTTCGCGACCAACCGTAACGCTGTTTCCAGCTCTTAACTGTGCTTAGCGCAACATCATACTTGGCTGCAATATCCTTGTACTTCATACCAGCCAGGTAGTCTTGCTCCGCCTCTACCCATTTGTCGGCCACTCTCTTCACCACCTCTCACACCGCTACCGAGCGGCACTAATAGTGAACTACCTGAGTGCGAATTGGTTTTGGTGACTTATCCTTCTTTACTACTTTCTTTGGTTGCTGCTTACGCTTATCAGCCTTGTCGATTGAGCCAATAATTTGAGCCTCAATACTTCTATAACTTGGATTACCCATGATATTTACTCCAAAATAAAAACCGGCTATTAAGGATTACTTAATAACTGATTTAATCAAATAATGAATCGTTGATATGTTGTTGCGCTTCTTCCATAGTGTCGTATACACCAATCACCCAGTCGGAATCTAAGCACACTTCACAGGTTGCCTCGATGTCTTCAATATCTTGTTCACTATCAACACGGGCTACGTAATTATCCCCATAATGATTTTCAACAGCTGCATAACCCATATCGAAACCTCCAAAGTTGCAAATAAAAAACCGTGCATCCACATATCAGGGATCACGGCACGATTATTAGATTCGAGAAAGCATATCCTTATGCTTATTGATATGTATGCATGTGGTCAGGATTTGCACCTGACATAATGTGTATTCTCTTCCAAAGGGTTGCCACACTCACTGGGGCATCATGGCTTCGCTTATTATTCCAGCCATTTTCAAACCTAGGCGTAACACATCTTATTGTCTAAGCGTCTACCTATTCCGCCACACATGCTATATAACACACATTTACTAGCCGAACTAACGGCAATAGCGACTGCCGGAACCGACCCGACCGACACCCAACGAGTGCCATAACGAACAGCTTGGATACTGTTGTCGCTGCCAATTTTGAATTAAGGAGTTAATCCATATGACTTTAGCCTTGGCGTCTACTTGATTGAAGGACCACATCTCCAAATCTTTCGACCCTAACATAATACAACGGAAAGCACGAACCATGTGCGACTTCAAAACGAAGCTCATACGAACGATATGCGAACTAAATCAATCCTCATCAATACTGCGGTATACGTGGAAATCGTATGTATCAACGAACGCATCCGCAAAATAGCGAAACGCACGTTGAATATACTTTTGTCCCATCCTTGGGGTCATATTCATTAATTCAGAAATATCGATCCATTCCATATCGTCAATATAGCGATATTTAAAGAAAAACTTCTCTGGTTCTGGCATTGCATTAATTGCTTGTCTAACCAATTCAATGTAAACCTGTGCCCGTGTGTGGTTGCTAAGCTTCTCATCAACAGAATTTTCATATTTTGGTGATCCCGGCATATCTGTAATAACCGGCGACTTCAAATCAACGTAACTCATCCGAGCTTGTGCTTTGATATGTTTAAATTCTCGTTCAAAAAAATCTCGAACATTATCTTCTGTTGCGCGTTCGTTAACCGCCCTTAAAAGTGCCATTCCGTCGCCCCCATTCTTCTGATACAATGAAATCTGCTACGAAAACATTGCGCTGGGCTTAATGGTCTGGCGCTTTTATTTTGCTTTCTTAGATCCCACGACATACGGATCACGAACCTTTTTGAACGTCCAACCGTAATACCGTGCAATCTCTTGCACCGTCTCTACGCTGGTGTGAACAACATACGCTAACTTTCGCGCTGACCAGTCAGGATGCGCTTCACGCTTCTGAACTATTCTCTGCCAAATAATGTCGTGCGTCTTATCAACAAGTGTCGTCTTGTGATTGCTTACCACCGCAGACTGCACTTCCTTTGCAAAACTGTAATTCAATCCAACCATAATTACTCCACCAAATTCTCGTATCGCTCACCATAAAGCTCTGCCATCTTCATCAGCATTTCCTTATTCGGCTTATCTAAGCCATGTTCAAGGCGCTTGAGGTCTGCTAACCCAGATAACCCCAACTTATACCAAGCCGTATTTTGCGCTACCTTTGCCTTGATACGTGCTTTGGCAAGCTTTGTCGTTGGTGGCATACGGTACACGTCATCTTTCCAGTACAACTTTTTCATTTGTCAGCCTAAAACAAGTCCAACTGAACTTGCTCGTCCCTTTCATCTTGAATAATTTCGGTATTTTGGTGAGGATCGTCTTCAATCACTTCACTTTTAAAGAACCATTCACCAATTTCAGTGCCGTTCGAATCATGTCCGTAGACGGTCATCATGTTTTTCGCAATCATTTTGATTTTGTATCCGTCTCGCTCTTCAAGAGTGAACAACGGCTTACTGCTCAAAATAATGAACCATTTACGAAGCAGCCGTTCTGGTATATCCATCACCAAACCTCCGTAATATCAAACATTTCACCAGCATACTTACGAAGCAACGCGTCATAATCAATGCCAGTATCGATATGTTCTCTAGTTCCGTATGGACTAAGCCAGTAAACATTCCACATTACTTTTCCCTCGGACGTTGAACAACGTATTGACCCATGAACACCGTCTCAGCAGTGCCATTATTAATTACTCGTAACGCACTTCGAACTGCCGATTCACTCTTGCCAACAATCTGTGCGATTTTTTCAGTATCAAGTCCCTTAAGGATGTACTGCGATTCAGCATCCAATACGTCATACTTCTTGCGAGGCTTAGTAACATGCTTACGTTGGCCAACTACCTTTACATTCGTCATATCAGCGCCTTCAAGTTCCTTGTACCGCTCCGCCTCTGCTTGCGTCATTCGCATCATGATCATTACCGTCCATTTCAAATAATTCACGTTTGCGTTTTTCATCACGTCTAATTCGCCACAGTTTGGCGCGTATGGCGTTTTCTGTTCTTAGAAGGTAAAACACCATGTCGCGCTTTCTAAGCCCCTGGTCATTAAGAATAAGAAGCCTGCGGATATCTTCTGACGACCAAGGCGTGTCTCGTGGGTCATTCATACTTAACCCCTCATTTCTTATCTACATGCTGCCAAGTGATTTCCAATCGCTCATTCTCTTTATCAATACCCGCAAAAACGTCTGTCAGCCCCACCACGTGTTTCAAACCGTCGCCAGGCATAAATTTATTGCCTTGTACTGAAACGCCCTGAAATGCGTCAAAAATGAACTTGTGCATGAATGCTATGTTGTCCAAGTCTGTCCGTCTATCCTTCAAGAACCATTCGAACTTAAATTCGGCAGGGTATTCGATTGCGGCACCATTAGTGATGGCTTCCAACACGATTGGCCGAATCTTCGCTTGAATGATTGCCTTATGACGGTTAAGAATCATGCGACCCCTGTTCATACCACTGATATCGACGTACTTGTTCAACGTCAGAGGTGATAATCTAACCGGCGCTTGCTTCTTCTCACGCCATGCAATCTGAAAGGCAGACATTGGAATAACTAATCGATCATTCATTTACGCACCTCACCGCTTTCCCACCACTGCTCTGCAATCTTTTCGGCTGGCAGCAACTTCATGGCGTCACTTCCTAAGTGGCTGCGTCCCCAATAAATTGCATTAGCAACCGCAGATGTCATCAAAGTTTCAGTATCAATCGACTTGTAAGGCTTGTTTTGTCGGCGAACAGTTACCCAACGCCAAAATGCCGTTGCTGCGAAAAATCCAAATACGAAGAAGTAAAAATCGTATAATCCCATTACCATTCCTCACGTTCTACTAAATCCGCTGTGCGAACAATTTCATACGCGTCTCCGCTGTAATAAGTTCGCAGTAGTCCCAAATCATCACCACCGGAAACTGGCCTATGGAACCTGCCACCCACATTCTTATTCAAAACAATGTACTTTGGCGTCTTCTTACCCATGTCGTCACACCCCCATTAACTCAACGTCTGCCAAACGATTAGCATCATTGCAATTAGTAAACCTATTTCCACACCGATAACCACGCTCAAAACAATTTCATGCTTGCGCAACTCTTTCCAAAGGACAAAGTCATTTGTACCGAGCGTAGTAAGTGTGTTGATCATATCCCTGGTAGCTTCCATGCGTTCCTCGCGCTCACTCTCAATCGTATTCAATAAGAATCGATCACTTTGTACTCTGTTATCAGCTTCAACGTCTGACCCCAGGACCGAAGTACCAGCCAAACTAAGCCTTGCTAATCCGGCATTTGCTTGTTCTTCATTTTTCACCATAAATCTCCTTCAATGAGTTCAAATCAATATCAAGCGCAATGGCCACTTTCACCATGTTTTCTAAACCAAGCGTCCGATTTTGCTTGTTGAGCACAGCGTACAAAGTACTTGTGCCAATTCCCGTTTCACTAGCAAGCCAGTAAACAGACTTGTTTGCCTTTTTCAATGACTTCGCAATCATGTTCGAAGCATCCATTTATGCACCTTCTTCTTTGGTAGTAAAATTAATTTCGTGAGTGTCGCAATTCTCCCCAACACGCATGAAAGGAGAATGCTGCTATGGATAACGATTACCTATTGATCCGTCAAACAAACGGCGGTCAAGACGTCTTGTTCCTAATGGATAACGGCGAATACATCCGAGCGCGTGAAGTTGTTAATGAGTCGCCTTCATTCGTTCAAATCATTCGCAGTGATGCACCAGAAGGACAAACAATCCTAATTGGTAAAGCTCACATCGTTGAAGTTACTGCTTAGTAACTAGTTCTTTGAAGAGTACTTCTTTCGCAACAAGGAGTACTCTTTCTTTTTGGTTAAAATTCAATCCGTGCAATAAATCAGAATCAACGATATTTTTTACCGCTGCTTCTTCAAGACCACTCAACTTATCAATTGGCGAAATTTTAGAGTGAATAGTTTCAAAACCTTGATCAACGTACATCTTTTACACCCAACTTTCTTAACATTTAGCGGAAAAATTCTAGCAACTCAGCAACTGCTGCAATCAGTTGTGGGTTGCTTTTTGTTTTCTCA
This sequence comes from Weissella confusa, assembly GCA_016466735.1. Classification (GTDB taxonomy): domain Bacteria; phylum Bacillota; class Bacilli; order Lactobacillales; family Lactobacillaceae; genus Weissella; species Weissella fermenti. The sequence goes on from JAAOED010000003.1 coordinate 113,153, forward strand.
TCCGTAAGCACGGCATGAACAAACGTTTTAACATCATCAGCTAAGTTGATTTCGTGACCATCAGGTTTTGTGGTTTTGTTGTATTCTTCCTTTGCTATCTCATCAATTCCAGCAATCAACCTAGCAATAGAAGCGCCCTCGCTTGATTGTTGCTGAGCATCTGGCAAGTGCCTTTGCGTTCCGTTATTGACGGATGTAGATTTTTTCATTCCAAGAATTTTGTTGTATTCAGTGTTGGCAAGAGCTGCAATCTCTAGCAACACTGATAGTTCATTTTCGGAAGCCTCGTTAGCATATTCGCTGATGAGGCTTTTAATTTGCGCCAATTTATTTTCTTTTGTCATGCTCCGCTCCTTTTAAGCCCACCCATACCCGCCGTTACCGGCACACTCATTCAATTTAGATGGATTGTTCTAGCCAAATATCGTTGTCACTCAACTCAAATGCCTTGGCTAACTCGGTTAACTTACTACCGGCAGCCTTCAACGAATAGTTTCCCCAATATCGTTGATCACCATACACGTTGGCAACGACTCGGAACTTCTTGTCACCCATTACCAAATCTCCTTTTTCTGTTTGTCACCGTACTTATCAGACGCGTAGTTACGCTTCTTCTCGTTATCAATCACGGCACTCATTGTCAGCAAGTGCTTCGCTAGTCGATTCTTCAAAATACCGTCTGTGTATTTGAACGACGGCTGATTGCTATCCTTGGTTAACTTGATAGCATCAGCAATTACATCAACATCCATACCATCTTCTGTGACGTACTCAACCAGCTTCTGACGTTGAATTGGTCCAAAAGCGAAGTCTAAGTCGTTATCAGTGATTGACCGATTGATGACCGTTGCAGCTGTTGCAACGCTATTACTATAGTTATCGTCTGTCTCGTCGGTCCGACGTTCACCATTTGTTAACTTATCTATCTTGTTAATTAATACTTCTTGTTTAGGGTCCTTCTTGTTAGTGTCAAGTTGAGCCATGTTGGTTCGAGCCATGTTGGGTTGAGCCATGTTGGTTCGAATTGACATGGCTATTTCTGGAATAACCACTGTCCAAGCATTTGCTCGTTGACCTCCTGAACTGCGATATGGTTGTTTGATGAGATAATCATGTTCAACCAAGTAGTCCATTCGATCAGCCATAGCTTGCCGAGAAATATCAAGCTCACGAGCTAAAACTTCTGTATAAAATTGAAATCCTTGTGGCTTACTAGCCATAAGAACCCAAGCCCTAAAAGCACCATCACGTCGTCCATTGAATACTGGGTCCACAATTACCGAATTTGGAATTCGTGTGAAGTTACTCTCTAACGCATTATTCAATGTGTCCTGCATTGTTAAGCCTCCCGATAATCATCAATATCTTTAAACAAAACAATCTTTTGCCCATCCTTTGGAATAAGCCGACTTGTCAAACTCTCGTCGTACTTATTCATTAACTGACTTAGATTGTCATTAGTCGTTACAATCGTTGACTTGCCAATTCGTGCATTCACAATCGAATACAGAATTTCAGTCATCTTGTCAGTAGCACCACCGGCACCGGACTCCTTACCAAAGTCATCCATAACCAGTAGTTCCACTTCTTTCATGCCCCGGATAATCAAGTTGTAATCTTGCTTAGCTCGCTCATCATCAATTGAAGCCAACATAGTTGATCGCAATGCCACCAGATTGACGAACATAATCGACTTAACATCAGCCAGTTTGTTCATTACAGCCACCGCTAGTGCTGTCTTACCCGTACCAGCTGGTCCAACGAACACGTAGTTGCTATTTTGTTGAGCCAATTGCTTACTAGCCATAAACGCCGATACGCCAACTGCCTTTCGAGCAGGTGTATTAGCTTTCCATTTCTCAAAGGTAAAATGCTTGATGTCTTCTGACGTGAACAATGACATTGGGTAATACTTACGAGTTTCACCACGCTTGAACTTGGCAATCTTCTTTGCTAGCACACCACTTACTTCCGGAATATCTTCAGCTTTGGATGCAGCACCCTTACGGAAGTTCTCTAAAAACGTTTGCTTATCAAACTTCGTATTGGATTTAGCTGCAATGAGTTCAGCGAATCGAACCGCTGTATCTTCGGTCATGTCAAAACTTCCCATGACTGCTCCTTTCTGGGCTTCTCACCCCGTTCGGTTGATTAGGTCAACGTCCGTTTTCCGTTACAACGTCACTACGTGCTCTGGATCAACGCGATAGTTTGTGCGATACAGGCGACTGTAGGTGTTGGCATTGTCCGGCTCAACTTCACCGTTGATAAGCTGTACAATTCGTGGCTGGTGAACCTTTATTTCAGCAAGTCCCGCGTCTAAGGTATCTTGCGAAATCTGGTACACGTCAGCCATAGGTTCGTCTTCCTTGCTTACCGCAACGATATATACTTCGAAGTTCTTACCAGTCATTTGGCGCAACATCTCTTGATATGCTGCCATTTGCATGTGGTAACCACGGCCAATAAAGAAATTCTCATAGTCGCCGTAATGTTCAGACCACTCACCACCGATTAACCCGTGATATTCCTTCAATGACTTAACTGTCTTAAAGTCCACGAAGTAACCTTCTTCAAAATTGACTGCGTCCAACTTTCCACGCCATTCAACACCATCAATCGAGCCTTCGATAACAGATTCTTTTTCAGGAGCTTCATTGATCAATGCCATAATGCTGTCGTCAGCTTCAATACGGTCAATCATTGCTTGTGCAAGTTTGTATTCGGTCTTAAGTTGACCTTTCGAAGCACCACGGGTCGAAATGATTTCAGGATGTTCATCCTTGAATTGTTGATGTGCTTCTGGTGACTCAAAGTATGAGTGCAAGTAGTTTCCAACTAACAATGCTGTCTTGTTTGGAATGATTTCATACTCGCCACGCATTTGCGCAAGCGCTTCAGCTTCACCAGAAAACAAGAAGTTTTTGAAGTTTGAAGCGTGCATATGAACAAATGCATCACGTGGGTCATAGTAATCGTATTCTTCAGCCATTACCGAACACCTCCACCATACATAGCTTCAGGACTAAACCCCGTTTGTTCAGGCTCTAACGGTTCATCTGACTGTTGACTTCCTGCCCAATCAGGTTCTTCATCTGGCATGTCAAATTCCTCATCAACGCTATTACCACGCTCTTGTTCCAACTCGTAATCTCGAACTTTCGCAAGCAACACTGGCTTAGTATCAGTTGCAAGATAAGAAACACCATTGAACGACAACCAAGCTTTGATTTCAGAAACAGTATTTGCTGCACTCAATCGTCCTTGAGGAATAACAACTTCAGTTTCGCGTTCAGGCTCTACCACAGCCTTTTCAGGTTCTGCTGTACGCGTCTCAGGCTCATCAACTTGTTCTTGTTCGTGATGTTGCTCAATTGGCTTCACAGCCTCCTTTTTAGCCATTCGTGCAAACGCACCCTTTGGCTTCTCCAAAACTTCTGCTGTGACATCACGTGGATCCTCAGCATATTCATTCGCGGTAGTGCCATTAATCGCAGATACCAACGCACTCTCATCATCAGTTGTGTTGATAATGTTCTTCGCTGCACGGTTGATTACTGTTCGCTTAGCCATCTCTTCTGGAAACTTCTTGTGTACGTTCAATTGACGTGATTGACCCCAAGATGCGTCGATTTGCTTCTTCGTCATAACCTCATACTGCTTGGTACCGTCCGTCTTTGTGATGACAGCGTAAGCACCAACAATGGGGTTATCTAGCTTCATGAAGTCCGTGTGGTGTTCAGTAACAATCAGCTCACCATCTTCGTTGTAATCAACTTGGAAGTCTTCACCTTCGTGAACAATGAACGCTGCAATGTTCTCAATTTCAGGCAAACGCTTAAGCACTTGTTGAGTTCCGAAGTATGATCGTTGCATCTGAAGTTGACGCCCATAAGCAATGAAGTAAACTTGCGTCTTTGCTGGGCTCAATCCTTGAACCACCATGTCGAATAGTGACTTCTTAATTGAATCAGGTGTCACATTCTCAATTCCCTTGATTGTTGGTAACAATGCCACAGCTTCTTGCAATGCATTTGCAACGTGGTAGTTTTCTGGAACCTTGAAACCTTGCGTTTCAACCAATCCCTTGAAATCATTTGCAACAGACGAAGCAATCAACTGTTGTGTCTGTGTCGTCGTCACATTAAAGTTTTGTTCTGTCATTTCTTATTCCTCCGTCACTGGTTCTTGAAACTTGATATACGTTGTGTTCGGCACCTTTTGCCAGTCTTCGTGATACTTAGGTTCGAAGTAGTGAACTTCTCGACCAGTATCAAGCACCGCCCACGTTTCAAACTTGGTAGCCATTTATTGGCCTCCTATCATGTGATACAATCGAAGGGTAAATGAACCTACTAAATTCATTACCCGAGCCCTTGGTGATTGCACTCACTGAGGGCTCTTTTATTTCGATTTTCATGTGTCATTCCTTTCAGTCGAACGCCACAACCTGCACACCACACCGGGACTTATAGATACTTTTCTCGGAGATTTTTCAGGGAGTGATATGCATTTTGTGACGCTCGACTTATATCAGGCGCTCTCACCGGCGGTTTAGGAAATACTGGGATTCATAACAGCCGTACATTTAGGGATATATACCGATTACATTTGAAATCTAAACCGCCTGTCAGAGCGCCTGATAGTTAATTAACTAGCTGTTGATGTTGGCATTATGCCAAATGATGTATTCATCAACAGCCTTATCGCCATCTTCGCCATTAGCAATTGCTTCATTACGAATTTCAGATAGAAACTTCTTGTCAACACCAATCAAAGCCACGCTATCGAAAGCTTTGCCAAACAACTTAAACATCATCTTAATGATCTTCATTTTTCATCACCTCCTTTTCCCAATATGGACGTAGTCGCATCTCGTTGACTTCGAAGAAGTCTATTAACCAAGCAGCGAATACAATTAAGCCAACAATCGCGGCTATTACATAACCAATTACAATGTCGCTCAAACCATCACCTCATCAGCATGTTCTTCAATGTACTTAGCAATCTTGAAACCGTGATACAAACGCTGGCTTTGACCTTTCTTAATCGTCAAGCCAGGTTCTGCCTCAACTCGAGTACGCCAATAAGTGTTGAAATCTTTCAAACTAATTGCACCAAGATAATCTTCCAAAGTTAGTTGATCATCTGGTGTGCTCTTCGTTCGATACATCTGAACGAATTGATGACTATAAATAATGTTCTGCTCAGCCGTTTTAACAGCCTGTTCAAACACTTGAACTCCAAGCTGCATCAACATGTCAGTTGGCAGCTGAAGTGATACTTGCTCTGTCATAAGCCCTCCTTACGCGATAACTTTCGAATCAACCGCCAACGTGATTTCGTGATAATCGAACGAGAACTAGTTGTTCGCTCAATATTTTTGAAAAACTCACGATTATTCTTAGCAACCCACTTGTTGATGTACCTGCGTTCCACTTTTGTATATTGCTTGTCGCCTTTTGGAATTCGGCTGATTAACAATTTGCCTAGCGGATGGTTTTTGATAATCCACTTGTTATTCATGACCTAAACCTCAGCATTCTCAAAGTTTCTTGGCATTGCCAATACTGATTGCCACGTTGCTTCGTTAATAGTTCCGTGGTCATGCTTGTATGACATCCATTCAAAGAATTTAGGTCCAATTCCGTCCGGGTTATAACCATTTGCAACCGCCGCTAATCTCACTTGCTCTGTAAAAGCGGATAGATCATCAGGTTCAGCCGTTACACCGAACATTTCGAGATATGCATATAACTGCAGCATGAGTTCGCGATTTAACTCGTTCGACTCTTTTACTAACGCAAGCTCTTCGTTGTAGTCGTCAACAAGAGAGTTATGCTTGTCTACAAGCGAATGATTTTCAGCGTTTAGCTCATTAATCACACGACCACTAAGCTTGTGCTCAATCACTACCGCCACGATTGCAATAACAATCACTACCGTCGTCGTCATGTTTACGCCTCCAAAAGTGTTTGCTCATTCGCACCATTGATTGCAAACATCAACACTTCATCAGGTTGCCAGTTTTGAACGATACGCATAGCTTCATCAAATTTAGACATTGGCAAGCTAGCAAATTCACTAATGACGAAACGATCTTTAATGACATTCCCAAGTTGTCGATATACCGCATTCCGCAACTTCTTTGTGTTGTAGGCCGTACCGTAGTAACCGCCCATAACTTCAACTACTCGCTTGTTCCGCGCTTTGGTAAATCGCTTACGCATGTCACTTGGTAAACCAAACTGTTCCTTTAGCTCTGCCACTTCATTCTCAGTTGAAGTTTGACGCTCCTCAATTTCCGCGATTTGCTTTTCTTGTTGAACAAGCTTGTTCGCGCTTGCAGCCACAATTTCCATTTCGGTCATTGTTTGCGCTTGATAACCACCAGTCCTACGAATACTTGGCAAAACTTCAGTTGTTACCCAATCTTGGAACCGCTCAGCCGTTTCGTTGTTAGCCTTGATAGCCAACTTGTAGAATTGTGGTTCCGTGATGAAATCACCGCGTTCGATTGCGTCCCCACTTGTGGGGATACCCAAATACTTATTTACGCGTTCCCAGCGAACAACCTTGTTGCCACTCTTGGCAATTTGTGAAATTCCTAATCCAATCGCCGCCGATTCTGCATCGAACATTACTTGTCCGTTTTCTTGCATAACCTTCAAGTCATTGAAGATTTGTACTTCGTCTGCCATAATCTGGCCTCCTTTAAAAACATTTAACAATACCCATTAAATGGGAAATTGCTAGAAAAAAATAACATCCTCAAAATTAACATGAAACAAATTCAACAATTTAGCGATTTGATCAGCCCTTGGTTGAACACCCTTATTCTCCCAAGATTGTACAGTACTAACTGATACACCTAGCTTTTCAGCTAATTGTGGTTGTGTCATATTGTTATTTGCTCGGAGTGCTTTCAACGTCACTTTAACGCCCATAACTAAACCTCCTTGTTTTTGATGTGATTATTATATACCCATTAAATGGGAAATTGCAACACAAAAACAACTTTTTACTGGGAAAGTCCCATTTAATGGCTTGATAACACACGTGTAAAGCAGTAATATCAACGTATCAAATAAGAAATTAAGAAAACATTAAGAGGCTCAAAATGGCTACTGAAGCTACTGAAATCATGTCAGAGAACATAAAGTTCTACCTAAATAAGAATGGTAAAACTCCGGCTAACCTAATCTCGGACCTAAACATCAAGCGTTCGACTGTGTATAACTGGTTGAACGGGGTTTCATACCCCCGCATAGACAAAATAGAAGCTATGGCTGACTATTTTGGCGTAACAAAAGCTGACTTAGTAGAGCGTCATGTTAATGGTGAGAAAGTTGAACACATCAACCTAGATGAAGCACTAAGCAAGCAAGGCGTTGTCATGGAGTTCCAAGGCAAGGAACTGTCAGATAAAGCCAAAAAGAAAATCCTCGACATCCTAAAGATTGTAGATGGTGACGAGGACTAGGCCATATGGATTTTAAAGACTTAGAAGAGAGAATTGACGCTCAAATTAGATCAGCTGGCATCAACTTAATGTATGACGAGTTCGAAACGTATGATCCAGACGTTGTTTTCATTAGAGAAGGTAAACGCCCCCTAATAGTGATTAACACTGTTTCGGATAGTGACGTCCCTGTTGTTGCCCGCAAAGCTCACGAGTTGTCTCACGTATTAGACGGAGATGGTTCAGCCAGAAGCTACACCTTCAGTATCGGTTTTAAAAACAATGCTGAGCGCATTGCTAACCGAGGAATGGTTTGGCGCTTGGCTAAAATTATTTATGAAGACATCCCCTTAGAAAATCGCAATTACTACGACTTTATGAATTGGTTTAACTTGCCTAGCGGTTTTGAAGCAATTGTCGAAGAGTCCGTACGTCACGCGTGACACAACGTCCAGACAGGATTGACGTTAAAAGCTAGTCTTGGAGAATTTGGTTATGGGGCTTTTTGATATTTTTAAACCAAAAGATGAACTGCTGGAATCTAAAATTACGTATTTAGAAAATAAGATTTCTTCACTTCAAAATGAATATGATGAAAAAGTAAATAAAAGAGAGGCTGAGCTAAAAAACATGCTTTCTTCAAAGCAGTCAGAATTGGACTCTTTGAAGAAACAAATTTCTTTGGCTAATGATGAATTAGATATCCAAGATTTTGGCTTTTACAAGCGTCAGTATAAATTCACAGACTCACAACAATACAAAAATACATTGATTAAAATTCGTGATGCTGAAAAAAGTGCAGTTAAAGAAGGAATCGCTGGAATTATCGTTTCTCCGATGACTTTGGATAATAGCCTATCAAAAGGTAAGACAATGCAAAATCAGCTAATTAAGGCTGCTATTCGTGGATTTAACGGTGAATCCGATGCACTTCTTACGAAAATTAGCGTCTCTAATGTTGATAAGAAAGTTATGGCTCTTGAAAAAGCCGCCAAACAATTAAACAAAATGTATGCTCATAATCAGATTCAGATTTCCGACCACTATGTTGACCTTAAGCGTCAAGAACTTTATCTAGCCGCTGAGTTTGAACTTGAAAAGGAACGGGAAAAGGAATTATTACGTGAACAACGCGAAAAAGAGCGAGAAGACAAAAAGTTGCAAGCTGAAATTGCTAATACGCGTAAGAAACTAAAAAAAGAGCGTGCTCACTACGAAAATATTATTTCGGATTTGCGAAATAAGTTATCTGATGCATCTGACGATAAGTTGGCTCAATTAAAGCACCAGATTGATGAGTATGAAGACCAGCTGGATGAAATTAACCAAGCAGAAGAAGATGTTGACTATCGAGAAGGCCATGCCACGGCCGGTTATGTTTACGTTATCTCAAATATTGGCTCGTTTGGTCCTGATATTTATAAAATTGGTGTAACTCGTCGTCTCGATCCATTGGATCGAATTCATGAATTAGGTAGCGCATCCGTCCCATTCAAGTTTGATGTGCATGCATTGGTATTCAGTGAAGATGCATTTGCCTTAGAAGCTGAACTCCACAAGAAGTTCGAAGCAAACAAAGTTAATAAAGTTAATGGTCGCAAAGAATACTTCCACGTTTCGCTACAAGAAATCAAAGACGTTATCAGCGCCCACGAAGACGTTTCCGCTGAATTTACTGATGAACCGGATGCATTTGAATATCATCAATCAGAAAAAATGTAAAACTAAAAAATACGCACATCCCCGATGGCAAGCGGGGATACATAAAAAGCCACCCGTTAAGGTGGCATACATATACGTGTAGTAAGGCATTCACGTTAAAAGGTCTCTTGGAGTGGGATTCATGAGTAAATTTATGAAGTTATCAGCCATTTTGCTAACAAGCATTATGTTGGGGGGCGTTGCACTTGAAACAACATCTTCATTTTCAAAAGATACATTTGTTAGCGCTGCATCAAAGAAATCAAAAAAAGCTACGGCTAAGCGAAAGCGTGTTAATAAGTTAATTGATGCTGTAATTAAGCAGGATCAGGGAATCGCTAACGGATTAGTAGACGAAGATGGTAATTCCGTCGACAATGGGACACCAAATCCAGATTATGCTTGGGCACTAACAATCGATACTGTTACTTACCGCAAGGATGGAGAACTTCTCATTCGGGTTAACAACCAGTTTAATAATTTAAGTAAGTCAGATAAGACACAAGCCCTTCGTTATGCGCAAAGTGAAGCATTTACGGTTCTAGGAGATAATTATAAAAAGTGGGCTGATTCATATGATCGCCCACGCGTAACTGTACAAGACAATACTGGTGTGTTTATTGCAACAAGTAAGGTCTCAGACCCTGGCAAATTTAAATTTTTTGAGTAAAACTCTTCCCGCTTGCTTTGCTGAATAGCAAGAAACACTGCTTAAAGATAATTCTTGGCAATCTTATGTACATTGAGGAGTAGAAAATGTTTGACGTAAAGACTTACAAAGAACGAAATGATTATGGAATAGACACGAACAGTGGTGTTGAAATTAAATCTGTAGATGGGCTAGATATTGAGCAATTTAGGAAGTTTAACAAACAACACTTAAACTTCGGAAACTACGTTACTCTGCTTGCAGGAAAAAACGGAACGATGAAGTCCACCTTGCTTGGGCTTGGTATACACGCCTTTGAATCTGAAAGTCTTGATATTTATGGTAATCAACTTCAATCAAAGATGAATGACGTTTTCAACTTGTCCTTAAAGAAGGATGCAAAACGTTATTTTTATAACCTAATGCTAACTGACATCAATGGACAAAAAATTTCTCAACCCGTTCGAGTCTATCCGGACAATCTGCAAAAACCAACTAGGTTCCGTTTCACACTAAGTAAAGCGAATGTAAAGGGTGATGATCGTTTTAACTTACCAGTTGCGTATTTAAATTTGCGCCGTCTATTTCCACCTGTTCACATGAAATATTCACAATCTTCCGACGAAGAATTAACTTTTTCACCGGAAGAACAAAAAATGCGGAGCAATTTCTTTTTCAAAACTTTATTCCGTAATGACTTCGATATTGCCACTCCCTTTGGTGCGAAATTGGAGAAAACATCTATCGAAAAGCACTCATTCGGCCCTGCTGGAGACAACGCCATGTATGACGGACAAACAATCAGTGCCGGAGAGGACAATTTGGGAGCTATTTTTTCTCAAATACTTTCATTAGAACGGATTTTTCAGGCAAATAAAAAAAGCAATAAATTAACTGGCATTTTAGCAATTGATGAGTTTGACGCAACACTTCATGAAACAACGGTTATAAATTTATTCAAATATATCTTGGAGTGGGCTAAAACGCGTCGGGTACAAGTGTTTCTTACCTCACACGAACTTAGTTTGATTGATTACATTTATAACAATCTTCAGCAAGATTTAAAATATGAGGATATTGCTATAAATTTTGTCACAACTTTGTATGAAGACAGTAAAACGCTATCCATTCAAGAAAATCCTCCCTACGAAACAGCAATGGAAGAAATTTCTCTTCGGAAAAATCAATCAGAATCTCCTTCGTTTAAACTAAGAGTTCGTTTGGAAGATAAAGCTGCTGAAAGTTATTTTAAGAAACTTGTACCCAAAAAAATTCAGAAGCTGCTGGATATTTCATCGTCAGTTTCTAACGATAATGACTCTGGTTCATCTGCAAGCACCTTAAGGAAAGTTATTAAGAATTATCCTGCATTGTTAACGGATACACGGTCAATTGTTGTCTTCGATGCAGACGTCGACTTGGAAGAAGTTCTCACAGATAATTATCGATATGTTTTAAAACTCCCTTCATTACAAGAACCCGGACTTCCGTTCGAAAAAGAAATAGCCTATTGGGTGTATGAAAAAGGTGCTTCAGATCCATTGTTTCGACAGTCGTTAAAGCAATCAAGAGAATCAATTATTCAGACGCTTGCTCTTAGCGATGCCAATCCAGGAGCGGCTGACTTTAGGGAACAACCAACTAAACGTTATAAAAATTGGCGAGAACATAACCTTGCTTTGTTTAATAAGTTACTGACACGCTACAAATCGGAAAACTCGGAAATGGTAACTAATTTTAATCAAAAACTGAATAACCATATTTCAGATTTATACCAGAATTTCGGCATCAATAACCCTTTCTAAAAGGATGTCCATGAACTGCGAAATTTGCTAAAATTCCTGGAGGTGAACAAATATGGTATCAACATTTTCCCCGCTAAGATATCCTGGCGGCAAGTCACAATTGTACAAATTCGTAGAAGGAACCTTAAGTAAAAACTCAATAACTGGTACATACATTGAGCCATTCGCTGGTGGCGCCGGCATTGCTATAGAACTACTTCTAAAAAACAAAGTTTCTAAGATTGTCATTAACGATTTCGATCCAAGCATTTACTCTGTGTGGTACGCAATCATTAATCATGCGGAGGCATTAGTTGAGCTACTTAGTTCAGTGCCGTTCGACTATGCTACTCGTGGTGATACATCTCCAGCTGACCTAGCTAATTATTGGAACTATATTAAGGAGGTACATGATCAGTTTGACCACGATCCTAATTCAATTCAGAATGCATTTACCACATTAATGCTGAACCGAATGAACGTTAGCGGTATCATAAGCGGTGGCCCAATCGGTGGTAGAACCCAGCAAGGAAAGTACAAGCTTGATTCCCGTTTTAATAAAGATACTCTCATCAAAAAAATTATGGCCATAGCTGCAAGGTCTGCCGATATCGACCTGTACAAGCTAGATGCAAATGAATTGATTACGGTCATTAGTAATGAACCGAAATATGAACCTGACAACACGTTCATATTCTTCGACCCGCCTTATTATGTTCAAGGGAAAAATCTATATCTTTCCTTCATCAACAATTCGCAGCATGCAATTTTAGCTAAAAACATTTTGGCCATGGACGACTACTTCTGGATCACCACTTATGACAGTGCTCCGCAAATTGCAGATATCTATCATAGTGCTTCACAAAAATATACTTATTCCCTAAACTACACAGCAAACAAACGCGGAAAATTCAGTGAGTACCTATTCGCTAGTGCTAAAACAAAACTAGCGTTCATAGAAAAAATGTCGGTTATTGCACAATAAAAAAGCGCATCCCCTTTATCGCTAAACTCAGGGATACGCTAATCAGTTATTCAACAAGCTAACAGTCTTGAAACGTTTTTAGTTTGTTTTCGATAAATATTATATCAGATAGACCCGGACACGTCTCTAAACTGTCCTATTATTTAACAGAAAGGTTAGGTTTAAACTAATGGCAAGTATTTACAAGCGCGGATCAACTTGGACTGCAAATGTTTTCGTCATGAAAGATGGCCAGCGACGGCGCAAAACAAAGTCTGGTTTCCGAACAAAAGCTGAAGCAAACGGCTGGGCAATGCAGACAGAGGCCGATAAAGTCAATCAAACGCTGGTACTACCTAATAAGATTTCGTTTCCAGACGCTTTTGATAACTGGTACCAGACATACAAAGAGCCTACACTTTCGGCAGCTACTAAGCGCTGGTATAGGTTCACCAGTGGCGTATTACATGAACGTTTTAATAACGTACGTCTATCATCAATGGACCGTCAACGTTTTCAGAGTTTCTTAAATGATTTTGGAAAGACACACGCAATTGAAACAGCTCGCAAAATAAAAATGCACGTTCATCAAATGGCTGAAGCGGCAATTATTGACGAAAAATTATCAAAAGACTTTACTGCTAGTACGAAAGTGACTGGATCAGATGGCAAGTCTTCTGATATGAAGTTCTTAGAGGCTGACGATATGAAAAAACTTGTGGATCATATTAATGAGCGACCAGTTGTAACACGACCAGTTACCGACATGATGATTCTAACAGCTCTACACACTGGTGCACGTTATTCAGAAATAGCAGGGTTAACATGGACTGACATTGACTTTGATAACAGCCAAGTATCAATAAACAAGACTTGGGACATGGTTAACAAGGAATTCAAAGGAACAAAGACGAAAGGCTCTAATCGCACTATTGACGTTCCAACAATCTTAATTGAGCAACTGTTAGAGTGGCGTAAAGTACACCCTGAAACAGTTTTTGTATTTCAAGGTAAACATGCCTATCCTCCGACAAACAATGCAGCAAACAAGCAATTAGAGAATAATTTGAAACAAATTGAAGCCGAAAAGATTATTACATTTCACGGTTTGCGACACACTCATGCAAGTTGGTTGTTGTCTCAAGGAGTTGATGTGAAATATGTATCCGAAAGACTTGGTCACTCAGGTATCGAAATCACCTTATCAACGTACACTCATCTACTAGATCATGAACGAAAAGATGAAGCTCAAAGGTCAGTAAACCTACTAAATAACCTATGAGTGCTACAAAAGTGCTACAAACACAAAATAAAAACCCACGAACTCCTTTATTTAAAGGGTTTCATGGGTTGGTTTGATGCCGCCGACAGGAATCGAACCTGCACGAGATTGCTCTCACACCGACCTGAACGGTGCGCGTCTGCCAGTTCCGCCACGGCGGCATATCAATAACAGTATAACTATATCAAATTATCCTGTTATTGAATAGATTATTTACATATTTTGCTTTGAGAACGCCGCGAAGCTGTATTGCTTACGCATCAAACCATACAAACTGTTTGAGCTCTCATATTGACGAAGTGGGAAGTCGTTCTTGGCGTGCCATAGCTCCCAGTCAGACTTCATATTCCACGTCGATAGCATCACAAGTTGATGTTGATTATCGTTACGTTGCAACAAGAATGAGCTAATGAAACCGTGCTCATCCATCCCCTCTTCATACGCGTTATAACGGCGAATGAAGTTATCACGCTCTGCGTCATTTAATGTGATGAACGTAAAATTCATCCAACCACGAATGTCACTCGTTTCACCACGACTAGCAAGGATTTCATACGTCGTTGGCATTGCGAAAATTGACTTCTTATTCGTTGTCTTTTCGAGCAGCTGATAGCGAGACTTATCTTCGTCATCAACCATCATCAACAACTTGTGATCCAAGTGTTCGTTACGCACATTTTGCAACACTGCCTTTGAACCAAAGGCGACATGTAAGTATTCAGTCATTATGTTTTCCTCCACATTATTCCCCAATTAGATTAAAAACATTATAACCAATTTATATCAAAAATACCCGTCAAAACTATCCGCTTTACTTATATTCTGGTCCGTTTTGATTAGCATCGTATGCGGCAATATCAACGCCAGTTGCATCCTTAACTGCCACACTTTCAACCAAACGACCTTGTTCATTTGAATCAAGTGCCAAACCACCAAAGTTGTTCTTCTTCCGAAGTTGCATGTTTTCAGCCAGCAAAGACTTTGACGTACTCTTGATGTACCAAGTACCCAAGCTCGTTTCCAAAGGCATATCAAACCAGCGTTGGTATGGCACATCCTTGTTAACGATATTGATTGTAAAGCTTGTTTCCATTGTGACATCTAGCGGGTCATTGTATGGGCTAATCCCGTCTTCAACCGCAAACAAAATCACTTGAGTCTCCGGATCAAAATTGTTCATCACACGGTTCGTTGCATAGTCATCAAGTTCAATATACATCTTCATCACCTCATCTTTTGATTTAATCTTAGAATAATTTCAGATTTATTGGTCAAAAAAAGGGCCGACAAAGCTGCCGGTCCCTCTTCTATTAGTTGTTGCCTTCAGCTTCTTGACGGGCGATGTAACCGCGTGACGTCGTTTGAGCAAAAGGTCCAGATTGCATTTGCATACGCATACGCAAGTTTTGTTGAACGTTTTGGTTGATTGTTTGTGCGACCAATGGCGTAACATCGGCAGGCACTTCTGAATCAACCTTCGTACGAATTTGGCGAATCAATTGGTAAAAGTCCTTACCCTTACGCATAACCAACTCGTTGTCAGCCTTATCAAACGTAAAGTGCGCGTCATCCGTGTCCTTGTTGTAAACAAAGTCCATGATTTGTGACGTTACAGCTTCGTTCTCGTAGTTGTCTTCTTCACCTTGCCAAAGGTTAGCGATTTCCGTCAAGTAAGCCTCAACGTCTGCTGGGTCGATGTAAACTTCCTTCAAGTTAACCATGAATGCCATGTGCCAAATCCTCTTTCCGTGCTTATTTATATTCGCGTACTTACTAATTACAAGTATTAGTTTATCGAAAAACAAGCGGATATGCACTGATTAAGGGAGCTCCCATGACACCTTTTATGTTGCAATTTCGAAACACACGGTGTAACGATTAATGAAACGCCATCGAGATTAATGACAATGATGCAATCGCATTATTAAGCATGTGCGTCATCATCGAATACTGAATCTGTTTTGTCTTCTTATAAACCACTGCTAACGCAATTCCCATCAATGAATATTGAATGAGGGCAAAGATTTGGAAATCCTGGAAGACGTGGAAATAACCGAACAACACGCCTGAAATTACCACGTTTAACCACCAAGGGCCGTCCTTAAAGAAGTAGTTCAGAACGATACCACGGAAGATTAATTCCTCTACGAGAGGCGCCACAACTACCGCCAACAAAATGACAAACACCAAATTCGTGCCACCTGTGCTGGCCATTTTTTCAAGTGCCTGTTGATTCGTTGCTGTTTGGAAACCACCAGCAAAAATATATTGTAAGAATACCGTCAGTATTCCTGCACCAATAATCATCAGATAGCCACGCCAAATCCAATTCGCTTTATGCGCATTGAATTTGTGCAGGCCTAGCTTCGGTGAACGTTGTCGAACGCCGTAGCCGACGACTAGTACAGCGATTGTAGTAAACACCGCCAAGAACAGCACCATCGTCATAATTGGTCCAGCACTATTAGGCGAAACGTGCAGCAAACTCGCCATACTACGTGCACTGTACATCCCTGCAACCTGAATCGCGAAGTCCAACAAGATACCCACGACAATCCAAATCAAGCCCGTGATGATGTCACCAATCCAGTTATGTGTTTTAGTCATTATTCGCCTCTTCCTCCTTTTTTTCCGCCTTTAATCGCAACGTTACCGTCAACCATGACATCACAACTGTCATTAAGACGAACAGGAGCAAGAATACTGGGATCGACACCCAGAGGGGCCACGCCATTATTTTCGCGACTGCTGCCAGCCCGACAAAAAGTAGCACCGTAATTATGCTTGTGCCAATCTGCAACGCTAATCCCATTATTTACCTATCCTTACAGTACGTATTTTTCAAGAATTTCAGCAATCGCACCCTCGTTGTTCGTCTTTGTCGTCACAACATCAGCGGCTTCCTTGATTGCTGGAATACCATTCGCAACACTGACACCTAGTCCAACTGCTGTCAGCATCTTCAAATCATTATTGTTGTCACCAGCGGCGATAATTTCATCACGAGCAATACCTAGCTTCTCACCCAACAACAACGATGCCGATCCCTTATCAACACCCTTCTTGTTGAATTCAACATAACGTGATGATGAGAAAGTGGCTTCAACTTGGTCAGCACCAACAGCCGCTAGCACTGCATCACGAATTTGCTCGCGCACAGCCTCATCTGGGTGCTCAAAAATCACCTTCATCACAGGTTGTTCATTCGCCAAGAATGACAGGTCATCCGTTGCCATCAATTCGTACGGCACACCACGCTCAGCCATGTATTGCTTATCAGTTGGTGAGATGTTGTAAATGAACAATGTATCTACCGTGTAAACGTGGACATCGACTGTCTCATTCACCAAGCCAGCCTTGAAAATCTTTTCAGCAAGTGCAAGATCCATGCCACGCGTCAATAAGACTTGATTGTCCTTATTTTCAACAATTGCCGCCCCGTTGTAAGAGATAACATATTGTCCGGCTTGGTCGTAAAGTCCCAATGTCTTGAGTAATTCTTGGACTGACTTGAATGAACGACCCGTGTTGGGCACAAACTTAAATCCAGCCGCCACAGCTTGCTTAATTGCTGCCAAATTGGCTTCATGGACGGTACCATCATCATTCAACAACGTCTCATCTAAGTCTGAAACTAACATTTTATATACCATTTATATTATCCCCCCGTGTCTTTACCCCCTATTGTAACAAATAAAGGCAACCGCTTATTGCGAATTCGTGAACAATTATCTGATTTTTACTTTGTTTTTCAAATGCTATTGCTTGCTGTCACATTTCCGAAACAGTTATAATCAAGGTAACAAAAGGAATATAGGAGAGTATTCAGATGCGTAATTTTATTAATGAGTTCCGCGACTTTATTATGCGTGGAAACGTTATGGACCTAGCTGTCGCCTTCATCATGGGTGCCGCTTTCCAAACTGTTGTTAAGTCAGTTGTTGATGATTTGATTATGCCACTTGTTGGTATTGTGACGGGTTCAATCTCATTTTCTGCCATTGTTTGGCATGTGGGATCTGCCGACATCAAGATTGGTGCTTTCATCTCAACATTGATTACGTTCTTGTTGACTAGTTTTGCCGTCTTCTTGATTTTGAAGGCTATCCGTAAGGCACAAGCATTGACGTCTAAGGAAGTTGAAGAAGAGGAAGAAGCAACCATCGAAACGGAGCTTGGTGTTTTGCAAGAAATCCGTGATGCTTTGGCCGCAAAGAAGGACTAAATCCGAACGATATCTTCGACACAAAATAGACATATTTTGTTCACTTTCCAAGGAATGCCTAAGTGGTGGGATTCGTCCCGCCTTGGCATTCTTTTTTTATTTGTCAAGACGTTGAATTAAATTCATATTTTGGCTAAGATAGTTATCAGTTATTCAACGCAGCTTATGCTGTAGTTGACGATTCTTGAAACAAAATTCTGAAGGAAGAAGGACTACCATGGTGATTATCACGGCAGGTATGATTGGTGTTGGTAAGACGACATTGACTGATTTGATTGCAAAGCATTTGGGGACGCAAGCATTCTTCGAGCCAGTTGGCGAAAACCCGGTTTTGCCCCTATACTACGCTGATCCAAAGCAATACGGTTTCCTATTGCAAATTTACTTCTTGAACAAGCGATTTGCGATGATTAAGAAGGCCTTGACCGACGACAACAATGTCCTTGATCGTTCAATTTATGAAGACGCCCTCTTCACACAAGAGAACCACCGCGAAGGTAACATTTCAGACGCCGAACTTGATGTTTACATGACGTTGTTGAACAACATGATGGCTGAAATTCAAACGATGCAAAAGGGGCGCCCTGACTTGATGGTTTTCGCCGATGCTGACTTTGACACGATTTTGTACCGTATTAAGAAGCGTGGTCGTGACTACGAGCAATTCGAAGACAACGACGAATTGCGTAGCTACTACTTCAAGATGTGGAGCGCATACCAAAAGTGGTATGAAGAATATGACGCTTCACCAAAGATTAAGATCGACTTGCAACAATTTGACCTTGAGGACGAGGCCAACCGTCAAGCAGTCCTAGCGACGATTGACGCCCGTTTGGCTGAACTTGATGCAACTGTTAAGTAACGATTGAAAAGCCGTTAGCGCTGCGCTAACGGCTTTTTTGGTGCACAAAAAAACACAGATGCTTAATACTCATCTGTGTTTTTAAATTTAAACGTTATATGAACCAACAAAGGCAGGCATGAATCCAGCCGTCACGTTTTCAACACGGACGTTATAACCAGGCGCCGGTGCGGCAACATATTGACCATTACCGATATAAATCGCCACGTGCCATGAAGAACCGTGATCACCCCAGAACAACAAATCTCCTGGTTGTGCAGTGGCCATGACGTCAGCTGGTGTCTTCACATCAGTCGTTGAAACGTATGCTTCTTCTGATACTGTGTATGATGGCAGGCTTAGTCCCGCATCATTGAATACCCAAGCCGCCAAACCTGAGCAATCAAATCCGGCCGGTGTCTTTCCACCCCATACGTACGGAATATCTTGCCCAGCGTACTTCAACGCGGCGTTAACAATTGCCGTGCGTTGTGATGCCGTCAAACCACCTTGAACCGTTGCTGGCGCGTTCACATAATCAGAAGCTGGTACTTCTGATGTAACCGACGCTGCTTCTGATGGTGCAGCCGACGTCTCTGAAGTTGCGACAGATGTCGCTGGTGTTTCAACCGGCGCCTCTGAGGCAATGACGGGGGCTTCACTTACAACTGATGACTCAACTGGTGCGACTGAGGCTTCTGAAACCGCTGGGGCTTCTGAGGCAACTGACGTTTGAGAAACGACTGATGACTCAGCGACAGTCGGCGCTTCTGACGGAGCTACACTAGCAACAGATGGTGCCTCAGATGCAGCAACAGAGGCTGGTGCGGCACTTACAGTACCGGCTGATGGAATGTAGACAGTTTGCCCAATTTGCAACATTGTCACATCAACATCAGGGTTCAAAGCTTGAATATCTGCTACTGAAACACCATATTGGGCGGCCAATTGTCCAAGCGTGTCGCCATCCTTAATCGTGTACGTGATTGTATCAGCAGGCTTCTCCGTCGTTGCCTCAGCTTCTGACACAACGGCTTGCTCAGCTGGTGTCACCGCTGCACTTGTCGCAGCTGAAGACTCGGCTGGCGTGTAAACTGCCGTCGCTGATGATGGTGCTTCAGCCTCCGAATTAGCTAGCAACTCGACATCTCCCACTTTGTCAGTTGCTGGCGCCACCGGTGCCACGTTGGCAACTGCACGCAAAGAAATCTTTGGCGCTGTTGCCAATACCTTGTCACGAACAACATCTGACTTCGTCGTCACTTGCTTATCATCATTGTCCACCACTGTTGATGCTTCATGTGTCGTTGCAACATGCTCTGAATCAGTTGCGATGGTCGCTAATTGATCAACCGCTGCTTGTACCATTGGCACTTGCGTTGTTGCAACAACGCCCAAAGCGCCTGCCACACCAGCAACGATTGCTTTAGTTGATACTTGTCCCATATGAACTACTCCTCTCAGGATTTATCACAGCAGCTGTTGGTCACGTCTGAGGTCAAGGCCTCCGACATTCCCACTCTGCTTTATATACTCTTGTCTACAAAAAATGTTAAGAAAGTTTTAAATAATATCTCGACTACTCTATAATACCCTATTTTCCCATCAAAATGTGGGGAACTTATGTTCGGATGCAAAAATTCACACTTTAGCATGTCAAATACAAAATCTATGTTTTAGTAAAATTTAAGATAACCGCCACTGATCAAAATGTGTCACAGGCAAACCCACACTAATACAAATAAAAATGACGATTTGAACATCACCTGTGTCACAGGCAGATTGTCCTAATCGTCATTTTCATTATTTCATTTGTATTGCAACGCATATATACTTTGAAATTATTTATTTACAAACTTATCAAGTTTACGTTGCATTTAGTTTAGTCCAAAGGGAACATACGTGCGGCTTTGACTGCTCGTTGCCATCCCGCGTAAGCGGTCACCATTTCAGTTTGGCGTTCTGTAAGCGGTTCTTTCATCTCGGTTGCTGCTTGTTCTGGTAGTGCATCCATTGATTCCCAGTAACCAACGCCCAAGCCCGCAAGATATGCAGCACCAAGGGCCGTCGTTTCAAGCTGCTTTGGACGACGAACCGGTACGTTAATCAAATCTGCTTGGAATTGTTGTAGGTAGTTATTTGCTGCTGCCCCACCATCAATTACCAAACTACCGACGGTCAAACCAGTATCAGTTTGCATAGCATCTAGCACATCACGCGTTTGGTAGGCCAATGACTCCAGCGTCGCACGAACAACATCTCCCTTTGTCGTTGCACGCGTCAAACCAAACATCGCGCCACGGACGTTTTGGTCCCAATACGGCGCACCTAGGCCACTGAAAGCTGGCACAAGGTAAATTGGTTCAGGATGTTGTTCGCGGGCTACCTCGGCCAAGTCAGCCGTCTCCTTGGCGCTCTTAATCAA
The DNA here is from genome assembly GCA_016466735.1 of Weissella confusa. Classification (GTDB taxonomy): domain Bacteria; phylum Bacillota; class Bacilli; order Lactobacillales; family Lactobacillaceae; genus Weissella; species Weissella fermenti. The sequence continues at coordinate 134,486 of JAAOED010000003.1, forward strand.
TTCCAAGCCATCGCGAAGCCATTGAATAGCGGCCCCAGCAATAAAGACCGATCCTTCCAAGGCGTACGTTACCTTACCATCCAATCCATACCCAATCGTCGTCAACAAGCCATTCTTTGATGTCGCAATATCATCCCCAGTATTCATCACAATGAATGAACCCGTCCCAAAAGTATTCTTAACATCACCTGCTCCAAACGCCTTGTGTCCAAATAAAGCGGCCTGTTGGTCACCGGCAATTCCAGCAACTGGTACTTGAATACCAAAGAAAGCATAATCTGCCGTGTATCCGAATACACCAGATGAATCCTTGACGTCAGGCAACATACTTGCCGGAATATTGAACTTGTCCAACAAGTCTTGATCCCATGACAACGTATGAATGTTGAATAACATTGTACGTGAAGCGTTTGAGTAATCCGTTGCGTGGACCGCACCATTCGTCAACTTATACAATAGCCAGCTATCAATCGTACCAAATAACAATTCGCCACGTTCTGCACGCTCACGAGCACCTGGTACATTATCAAGCAACCACATAATCTTCGTTGCAGAGAAGTACGCATCAATCCAAAGACCAGTCTTCTCATAGACCCAGTCTGTCAAACCATCCGCCTTAAGTTGTTCAGCAATCGCGTCACTCTGCTTTGACTGCCAAACAACAGCTGGTGCAATTGGCTCACCAGTCAAACGGTCCCAAATCACCGTTGTTTCACGTTGATTCGTCACACCAATTCCAGCAACCTTATAAGGCGGAATGTTAGCCTTAATGACAACTTCGGCCATTACTTGACGAGCGTCATCCCAGATAGTCATTGCATCATGTTCGACCCAACCTGGTTGCTTAAAGATTTGTGGCAACTCTTTTTGTGCCGTTGCAATGGCCGTACCTGTTTCGTCAAACAAAATGGCACGCGTACTTGTGGTCCCTTGATCAAGGGCCATGATAAATTGATCAGCCATAAAAGCTCCTAATAATTCGTTTATTACTTACGCATCCCCGCTGCGTAAAAAAAGAGAGATGGTTTTTAAAACCACCTCTCTTATTGTACGCAATTACTTTTCAGAACGCAAAGTACCGCCGTCCATGAAACGGTCAGCGCGCATTTCGTTAACGATCACCTTAATGGCCTCACGTGGTGCCCCAGTGTTCTTTTCGACAGCTGCTGTGATGTCGGCCATCATAGCCTTCAATTGTTCGTCTGAACGACCTTCAACCAATTCTACGTGTACAAATGGCATTATTATGTCCTCTTTCTTTTCTACTTATTCATTAGCTTATCAGCCTCAGCATCCAAATTCAATGCCTCGGTAATTTGTGCTTGTGCCGCTAGTCGCTCACGGCGAATTTGACTTTGCAAATCCTCGTTCCAGAAGTTGTTTGAAACATTGACGGTATTAACAATATTGATAAAGGCATCTGGATCAACCGACTTCGTTAAACGCTCCATCTCAGTTAATTCATAACGTGACAAAACCATCATCAACGTTGTGTTTGGTTCACGTGTGTAAGCCCCCACTGAAGGCAAAATCGTAATACCACGAATCAAATCTTCTTGTAGCGCTTTGACCACTTCATCAGAACGCTTCGTGACAATGAATGCCGTCAACTTTTGGTGACGTGTGTGAATTGAATCAACCGCAACCGACGTCGCATAGATACCAATAATCGTGTACATCGCGTTTTGCCAGCCAATAAATGAACCCGCGATGACAACAACAAACCCGTTAATAAACAGGTTGATGAACCCAATTGACTTTCCTGTCGTCTTTTGAACAATCATCGCCACAATATCCATACCACCGGTTGAGAATCCCAACTTAAATGTGATACCGATTGCCACCCCTAGTAGCAGCCCCCCAAACAAACCAGCCAAAATCGGCTCATGTGCAACCAGCGTTTGCTTTGGCAACATAATTTGCATGAACGACGCAAAGAAGTTATTCAAAAATGATAGAATCGTAAATTCTCGTCCAGCGTAAATCCAACCAGCAATGGCTAACGGGATATTAACGGCCATGATAATGGCTCCAACTTCAACGTGGATACCAAATACTGCTTTGAAGAACAAACTCAGCAGCTGTGCAACTCCGTTAAATCCGCCGGAGAAGATATTATTTGGGATAAAGAAATTATTCATCGAAATAGCAACCAAAACTGATGCTGTTACGAAGACAATTGCCTTTAGTCCATACTCACGTACACGTGCAATGTTCACAAGTGCCGCCTCCTTACGTCGTTTTTTAATCGTCCCTATATTATCACACAGTTTTCACGGTTAGACCACAGTAGATGTCAGGTTTGACAACATATTGAAACACTTCAAAATCGCAAAAACGGAACCTTGCATCTGCAAGATTCCGTCATCACTTTTAGTCATTCATTGCTGCGACATAGCGCAAGCTCTTTTCTTCATCAAAATCCTTTTCTGACTTTGAAATAACGATTGATGCAGCTGAGTTACCAACAACGTTAACCACTGTACGACCCATGTCGACCAAACGATCAATACCGGCTATAAAGGCCAAACCTTGTACTGGCACCCCAATCGTTGAAACAGTTGCCAACAACACCACGAATGATGCTCCTGGCACACCTGCCATTCCCTTTGAGGTAATCATCAACACGACCAATAATGTCAATTGGTGTTGAATAGACAAGTGAATACCATATGCTTGGGCCATAAACAATGCACCCAACGCTTGGTAGATGGCTGATCCATCCAAGTTAAACGTATAGCCAGTTGGCACAACGAATGAGACAACACCTTGGCTAACCCCAAACTTCTCCATCTTTGACACGATACGTGGCAAAGTGGCTTCTGAAGATGCCGTTGTAAAGGCCAAAATAATTTCTTCCTTCAACACCTTGATCAATGTCCAAATGTTGACACCGAAGAAGTGCAAAACACCACCCAAAACAACCAAAATGAAGAAAATCATCGTGATGTAGGCGATGAAGATAAAGAACCCGAGTGACCCCAATGAGCTAACACCCATTTGGGCAACCGTTGCCCCAATCAAGGCACCAACACCAATTGGCGCAACTTGCATGACCCAGTTTGTCACCTTAAACATCACCTCGGCAACAGCATCCAAGAAATCAATAATAATTTGACCCTTAGGACCGATGGCCGCCGTACCCAGACCAAAGAATACAGCGAAGAAGATAACTTGCAACATCTTGTCTTCAGCCAGTGAGCCAAAGAAGTTCGTTGGAATAATGTCCATCAACGTCGCCCAAACACCGTGTTCTCCAGCTTCCTTAGCGGAACTCAAGTATGAACTGATGTTTGATGCTTGCAAATTGTGGATATCAACATGGGCACCTGGTTGGAAAATATTTCCAGCCAGCAAACCAATGACAATTGCCAACGTTGACAATACTTCGAAGTAGATAATTGTCTTACCACCAATACGACCTAGCTTGTGCATATCACCCATCTTGGCAATACCAGCTGTCAAACTAGACAAAACAATTGGCAACACAATCATTTGAATCAATCCAATAAACATTGATCCGATGTTTTGCATGGCCGTAATCGCCGTCTTATTTTGGTAGAAAATAACGCCCAAAATAATTCCGACAACCAGCCCTAACAAAATGCGCCAGCCAAGCCCAATGCTTCGCTTTTGCTTCTTTGTTTTTTGCTCGCTCATTATATGAAAACCCAATCCTTATAGAAAATATCACTCGTTATAGTTTACACTATTTCACGCCTTTTTCATAACAAATTATGAAATTAACCCTAATAAAATTATATTTTTATCATTAAACGTTTTACTAATTAAATATCCATAAGCGCAACAAAAAAAGCTGATTCCAAACGGAATCAGCTTTCTTATTGCTTAATGACGTAATGTCATTAGGCACGGCGTGCTTCGCGGATACGAGCAGCCTTACCGTGCAATGCACGCAAGTAGTACAACTTAGCGCGACGTACACGACCGTGACGAGTCACTTCGATCTTGTCAACACGTGGTGAGTGCAATGGGAACGTACGCTCCACACCAACACCGTTAGAAATCTTACGAACAGTGTACGTAGCTTGGATGCCAGTACCCTTACGCTTGATAACAACACCTTCGAACATTTGCACACGCTCACGTGAACCTTCAACGATTCGAGCGTGGACACGAACTGAATCACCGGCACGGAACTCAGGAATGTCCGTACGCAATTGATCAGCAACCAACTTTTCTAGCAAAGCGTTTTGACGCATAATCAAATCTCCTAGTCGACAATCATTTCACCACCTGGCCAGCGGATTATCGGGTTTATTTTTTGGTGAATAAAACACCATAGATAATAATATCATCTCTGGTGTCCTTTAACAAGTCTTAATCCTACTTATTCGCTTCTTCGTCCTTTACTTCGTTGAGCAATTGGCGCTCTTCCTTCGTAAAGTCGTAATTTTCAAGCAAATCTAGGCGACGAAGGTACGTGCGGCGCAAGGCCTCCTTCTTCTTCCACTTTGCAATATTAGCGTGGTGACCTGACATCAACACATCAGGCACCTTCATGCCACGGAAATCGGCAGGACGTGTGTATTGCGGATACTCAAGCAAGCCAGTTGAGAATGAATCATCAACGGCTGACATTTGATCACCCAACGCTTCATCCAACAAGCGAACTGTCGCATCGATGACCACCATCGCACCAAGTTCACCACCGGTTAACACAAAGTCACCAAGTGAAATTTCGTCAGTCACCAAATCACGAATACGTTCATCGTACCCTTCGTAGTGACCAGCGATAAAGGTTAAATGGTCTTCCTTAGCAAGTTCTTCAGCCATTTCTTGGTTGAATGTCTTACCAGCTGGGTCCATCAAAATAACACGGCCACGTGAACCAGCCTCTGATTCAATGGCATCCATCGCGTCGAAAATAGGCTGTGGCATCAACAACATACCTTGACCACCACCATAAATTTCGTCATCAACCTTGTTGTGCTTGTTGTCCGTAAAGTCACGGAAGTCCGTCACTTTGAAGTCCACCAAGCCACGCTCAATCGTCTTACCGATAATTGATTCACGCATCGGCGTAAACATATTTGGGAATAAACTTAAAACATCAATGCGCATGATTAAATTTCCTCAAGCATGTTGACCTTAGCAACACCTGCATCAAGATCAATTTCAGTCACAACGTTTTCAATGTATGGCAAGAAAATATCATCTTGTCCCTTGTCCTTCACGACCCATACGTCGTTGGCTGGCAACTCCATGATTTCAGCTACCTTACCAAGCGTCTTACCGGTTGCATTATCCACGACATCCAAACCAACGATTTCGTGGTAGTAGTATTCATCATCTGCCAAATCTTGAAGCGCTTCTTCAGGCACCATCAAGTCATGCGTCTTGTATTGCTCAACCAAGTTAATGTTTTGCAAATCCTTGAATGACAACAAGACAAATTGCTTGTGGTTACGAACCGTTGCAATCTCAACTTCAACTGGTGTCTTGCCATCGATGATTAGCTTGCTACCCTTTTGGAAACGTTCTTCAGGAAAGTCAGTCGTTGCAATCACACGGACTTCACCACGGATACCGTGTGTATTAACGATTGTTCCTACTTTGTACAAAGCCATAATATCAGTCTTCCTCTTACTGTTAGTTTCATCTTTACTCATTACAGTAAAGTTTTCGGTTAATTTGCTAACTTCTAGTATACCTTAATTTTTGTCCCAACTAAACAAGAATAATCCTGTCATATTTGCTAAACTAGAGGCATACAAACGGGGGATAATTTTATGAGTATTAATGTCTATATGGTTCGTCACGGCCAAACTTATCTAAACAAGTATCGTCGTATGCAAGGCTGGACCAACGCACCGCTAACGGAGAAAGGGATTGCAGATGGACAGGCTGCTGGCGAGCGTCTGCGTCACGTTCACTTTGATGGCGTCTACTCTTCAGACCTAGCCCGTGCGGCACAAACCGCTCGTTATGTGATGGATGCCAATCTAACTGGTGACAGCCAGGATTTGGTTGAACTACCTGATTTCCGTGAACAATTTTTCGGTTCTTTTGACGGACTATCTGGCGTTGAAGCTGGTCATGAGTTAGCCAACGTACTTGGTTTGCCTGCTGATACAACTTACGGTGATTTGATTCAAAGCATGGACAGCAACGAACTAATGAATGCTTTCCGTGAGGCTGACCCAGCCGGCGATGCTGAAGATGCCAACATGTTTTGGACGCGAATTAATAACGGTCTTGATACCCTACTACAAACTCACAAAGATGGCGATAACATCTTGCTGGTGGTTCACGGTATTTTGTTGATTAACCTGACCAACCGTTTCGCCGGGTCTGAATACAAAGGCGTTGAGCCCGAAAACGGTTCGGTTACCACTTGGCAACTCGACGAAGACGGACTACACATCGAAACGTTTAATGACACGACAACTGAATGGTAAACGAAAAAACGGCGATCAACATCGCCGTTTTTTGTTTCTTACTTTGTTATTTAAACAAAGGCTGTTCAATTAATTTTTCTAATGACTTAGTTGCACCGTGAGCATTAGTGACGGTAGTTCTGGCTAAAATGCCTGCCGCAGTTGCAACAGAAGCATCCGCTCCAACCAACGTTCTAAGCTCTTTAGATTGGTGTGTCATCCCCAACACCGCTCCTGGCGTATAGACATCAACATCTCGTTGCGTCTGTCGCTGGTTCAAAACCACAACTGGTAACAACAGTCCAGTCTCGACGCTAGATCCAACCGACACAACACTTTCCATTTTATGCCAAGCGCCCTCACCGGCCGATACCAGAATCAACGTTTTCTTTTGAGTCGCCTCTTGAAAAAGTATTTCTGACTCAGAATCAGTTTTACCAATTGGTACAGTAATGCTAACAATCGCCACGTTATTATCTAGCGCCCAGCGTAACGCACTATTGAAACGATGCGTATCGACCTCGCTATCGTTATCCGTCACCTTAGCAATATACAATCCAGTCCCCGGCGAATACGATCGATAATTATCTGATGCCTTTGTTGCAATGACGCTTGCCACACAAGTCCCATGACCATTCGTATCCTCAGCAAGCCCCCTCTGTTCATCGACAAAGTTCTTTTCACCCAGAATGTTAAACTGCTTGCGTTGCGCAATACCTGTATCAAGAACTGCCACAGTGCGCCTATTTTTTAATTTCTCAAACTGAGCACGATCTTGCCAGACCACCTCTTGCCAAGTCACGTCGTAGTTATCACCCGGCTCACGTTCAATCAACACATCATGTTCAGCTATAAAAGCATGACTTGCCCTATCAGAAAGTGGCAATGCGCTATAAACATAGCCACTACCAATAAGTATGCCCATTGTTAAAAAGACGAATAACAATCTCCGTTTAAATATCGTCTTCGTGATGGTGCTTATCTTTTTGGTTTTGATCATGCTTGTATGCTTCATAGGCCTTGTACCCCATATATGCTGCTGCAATAATCGCAATCGCTAAAATAATTCTAAAAATAAAGAATCCCATCGTTAGTTACCTGTTGCATCAACCATGGCATCATTCGTTTGAACCGTGACCCAACCGTGCTTCAAGCGAGCTTGCGCCTCCATGTAAGCAATCGTTTGGTCGTTAATTGACGCGTTTATCTTGTTGTTTGCTTCAGCTTCGGCGTTCGCTGCTGTAATCTTAGCGTCGGCATCGGCCTTAGCTTGCGTTTCCTTCGTCTTGGCTTCCAATTCAGCCTTCTTGTTGTCTTGACCAGCCTTGATGATGTCATCAATTGACTTTTGCGTTTGCTCGTCAATTGAAGGTGTTCCAAATGACAAATCTTCAATCACAAAGCCATATGGTTCCGCAGACTTTTGGAAGCCCTTCAGGATACCTGCTTGCGCCTTTGTCGAATCAGTTCCCACAACTTCCAATAGTGTGAATTGTGCCATTGACTCACGAGCTGCCTTTTGCAACTTTTGTGCCAACCAGCCAGTTTCAATTGTGTGAATGTCAGCTGAACCAAACTTTTTGTAGATTGAAACTGCCTTTGATGGATCTACGTGGTATGAATAGCTAATCTTCACATCCGTCTTCTTACCATCCGACGTAGCAACCGCAACCTTTTGCTTGATAGATTGCGTCTTGATTGGGTATTGTGTCACATAGTCCAACCCAACAAAACGAATTCCTTGTGATAGCGCCTTATCACGCACGCCCCCTGAAATGGCATAACGAATACCAACGTTACCATTATCGACGCGTTCAAAAAACTTGAACCCACCAACAATGGCTAGCAAAACCACCACAACTGCCCATGCAATCACCTTAATCTGTTTACCCATACTTCTCCCCTGATATTATCTTAAAAAAGATATTTTTTTAGTTCCAATAAACAGTCTACCGGAAATAACAAACTCTGAACAGAGGTCACCAAACATTTTTAAGATATGAAAAAAGAGCTGACCCAAATGGATCAGCTCTTTTAAGAAGTTCAAAACTGAACTCTCAAATTACTTTGAGAACTTAGCTTCGTGGAACTTCTTCATGATGCCTGCGTTAGACAACAAGTTCTTAACAGTATCTGATGGTTGAGCACCGTTGTTCAACCATGACAATACCAATTCTTCGTTCAACTTAACTTCGGCAGGCTCAACCAATGGGTTGTACGTACCAACAGTTTCGATGAATCGACCATCACGTGGTGAACGTGAGTCAGCAACTACCACACGGTAGAATGGGCGCTTCTTTGAACCCATGCGCTTCAAACGAATCTTAACAGCCATGTTTATTTTCCTCCAGTTGTTTTTCTACAAGAATTATAATAACAGTTTCTCGAGTGCCTGTAAAGTGTTTTTCCTTTACACGTTGAAATTTCTTCAAAAATCAACGTTTTGGCGGTCTCGAGGCGCTACTTCACTTGCAATAAGTTAATATTTTAGCGCACTCTGTGAAAAATTTAAATAGAAAACAACCACTTTCAGCTATTCAACGATAATATTATCAGTTAAATCACGATAAGCTTGCGTCGCATGCAACGACGTGTACGCTTGATTCAGGTCGACATCCACCGTTCGACCATCCATAAACGTTACCGATCGTTTTGTTCCGTCAATAAATTTTAAGGTGATGAGTTTATTGCCGTCGCCGTCAAGCAGCCAAGTCTCACCATTCCCCTGGGGCGATGCATATAGCTTCGTATCATCACCCACAGTTACCCCAGCAGATAACATCATCAAGGCGATACGTTGTTCCATCGTCAAATGTTGAACATTTGGATCAACTTTAACTGGTGTATCGGCTAATTTTAGCGGTTGCGCGGAACCAATTTTAATCGGCAAATCCTTTTTTTCATCATGGGTGACAGTTACTCGTTGTGCCTCCGCACGGCGCTCTTTAATTTCTAACCCGCCAATTGTCAGTCCAACGCCTACCATCCCCAAAAGCAGCCCCATGCTAAACCACCTGCTTGCTTCCTTCAATTGTATCTTTTGTTTCATACGCACGTACCATTTCAAAAAAATAAGCTCAGTCGCCTGAGCCTATCTAGCTTATTTTGCAATAACTTGTTCAGCTGTTACTTCTGAGGTCGACATTGTCGTTAATACTTCAGATGTAACCAAATCACTACTTTGTTGTGCAGCAATAGCTGTTGTTTCCAACGCTGTTACAACACCAGCAAATAGCAACAAACCAAACACCAAGACTAGCGCCGTAGCAATCGTTCGCGTACGCCGTGCATGTGTGACACGTGTTTCCATAATCGTATTCCCCCTAGATATGTCCTAACTTTATTTATTACAGTTAGTTTACAACTAGATAACGACGATTGCTTTTCTAAAGCGTTAATGTAAATCACTTAATTTATGAATTTTTGAAAACGTTTTCAAAAAATAAAAGACTTACCAGCAATCCGTACCAAAAGTATCGTTGAGTGCTGATAAATCTCTTTAAAACAAAAGGCTCGATTATCACCGTCGCGACAATTGAGCCTTTTGCAAATTGTGATCACAATAAGTGAAACAAACCCATGCGCATGAGTTTGTTTCGTCGCTAGCGGGTGATCGATGTTTATAGTATCGCTGATAGGTGCGATATTTTCAGGATGAAACTGTAACGATTTTCTGAACAAAACGCCGACAAAAAAGGCCAGAGATATATGTTATAGTCCCCTAGAGGTTGACGGAAGAAATAATATAATTTCTTCCAGTCAACCTCTAGGGGATTTTTTATATGCCACGAGCAAAACTTTCAGCGTCACAAAAGCTGAA